>CBFDBU010000025.1:0-50426 GCA_965603125.1 uncultured bacterium
CCCCCCGCCCGCCGGGGGGGCGCCCCCCCCCCCCCCCCCCACCACTCTTGCGGGAACTAAAGCCGATTCGACTCAGGACTGTGAGCAGGATGAATCGACAAAGAGATGCCCGCTGGATCTGATGACCCAGCGGGCATGTTCGTGTGATCTGTCGGCGAGGATTACGGCACCGATGCCGCTTCTTCCTCGAAACGCCCGCCCAGGTGCTTCGACAGGAATTTCTCGGCCGCGGCGTAGAACTTCAGGCGATTCTCCGGCCGCGCAAGGCCGTGTCCTTCGTCGGGAAACAGCATGTACTCGTAGTCAATCCCCTTCCCTTTCATGGCTTCCACGATCTGATCCGCCTCGACCTGCTTGACCCGGGGATCGTTGGCGCCCTGGACAACCATCACCGGGATCTTGATCTGGTCAACCTTGAATAGCGGCGACCGGGAATTGAGGAACTCTTCATCGGTTTCAGGGTTGCCCATGCGGGCATAGAACATGTTCAGCATAGCTGACCAGTACGGAGGGATCGACTGCATCAGTGTCACAATGTTGCTGGGGCCACAACCGTCAATGGCGCAGGCGAACAGGTCCGGCGTAAAGGTAGCGCCGACCAGCGCCGCGTAGCCACCGAATGACCATCCGTATATGGCAGTCTTGTCGGGGTCGGCGTAACCCCGCTGGATCGCCCAGTTGACGCCGTCCACGAGATCATTGTGCATGGCGCCGGCCCACTCCCTGTCACCGGCGTTGACGAAGACTTTGCCGTAGCCGGTGGAACCTCGGAAATTAACCTGCATACAGGCATAGCCGCGGTTGGCCAGCCACTGAGCCTCGCCGTTGTATCCCCAGGCGTCGCGATACCAGGGGCCGCCGTGCACGTTGAGCACCATCGGCAGGTTCTCTCTTCTCTTGCCGGGGGGAAAGGTGATGTAGCCGTGAATCGTCAACCCATCTCGTGACTCGAATGAAATCGGTTCCATAGGGGCCAGAGTGTAGTCGTTCAGAGCAGAACAATGTACGAATAGGAAGGTCGCTTTTCTGGTGTTCCTATCATACGAGTAGTATGGGATCGGCCCGTCATCGGCGTCGAATCCGATCAGCCAGGTGTCGTCGGCGTCATCGCGGCTGGAAATGAAAACATCGCCATGATGCAGCTTTCTGATCGCCTCGTAGTCGGCGCGGACAGCCTCATCCAGTATGACCACTTCCTGCCGCTCCTTAAGGAAGGCGACCGCCTCGATTTCGTACGTATCCGGGTTTTGAATCACATTGCTGACATCATACTTGGGGTCCTCGGCCAGCACTTCGGTTTTCCGGCCAGCAATACTCATTTTCACCAGGCGCCCGGCGTTGACGTCGCGCGAATCGATAAGATAGACCGACTCACCGTCCTTGGTGAAACCGATCGGGCCACTCACCAGGGCGTCATCGGGGCCCCAGGCGATTAGCTTCTCGAACTCGTCTTCTTCGGTGTCGCGGATCATAAAATCGTAACCGCCGTCTTCAGTGGCGGCCAGGCAGCCGCGGATTTTGAATTCGGCGTCGCTCACCCAGCCGAGATAGTTACCCGGGTTTTCGGCGACCTTCGTAAGCTTGCCGGTGCCGACCTCAAGATGGTAGACATCATGCACGCGCGGATTGTCCTTGTTCATCGCGATCAGCAATTCGTTGGGGAAATGCTTGTTGCGGTCAACGATCTGCACCTGCACCGCCTCGAACGGCGTCAGACAACTGAACTCGAGGCTCTCGATATCGACCGAATACAGCCGCCAGTTCTCGTCGCCGCCTTCGTCCTGAAGGTACATGATATGCCTGCTGTCGGCGGCCCAGAAGTATCTTCTGATTCCGCGCAGGGTGTCTTCGGTAACGGGACTGGCGTCATCCTTACCGATAGTACCGACCCAGACGTTCATGACGCCGTCGACCGGGGCGCGATAGGACATCATCGTTCCGTCGGGGGACAGCCGGGGACTGACCTTCTCCGGATTGCCGAACACCACCTCTCGTGGGATCAACTCCGGCTCTTGCATGGAAACCTGTGTACCGCACGAGGCCAGGATCAGCCAGCCGGCCAGGAGACACAGGGTTCCAGCAGTAAGCGTTTTGAGGCTCATCATTCTTTCACAGCTCCTCTTGGTATGTTGGGTTAGATATTTCACCATTTATACTGCTACGGGCCGCGAGGCTCATTGTTTCACGACCGCCGTGAGATATTTCTACACCACCATCTTCCTCATGAAATCCCGGGCGCTCATACTCTCACAAGCGAAGATCGTATCGCGGAGTTCGGTCTGCCGTGCGGGCGACAGCAGACCGTCGGAGAGGGCGTTGAACTTGGCCTTAAGGTCCTCCATCGTCATCGGCTCGCGCGGGTCGCCTTTGGGATATTCAAGATACTCGGAGTACTCTTTGCCGTCGGTGGTTCTGACGACGACCTTCGAGGGCTGCCTGGCGGGGAACATCGCCTCGAACTCCCGGGACGCTTCGCCCTTGATCTTGTCGATCACCGACCAGATGCGCTTGTCTTTGAGCTTTTCATCGGAGAACGAGTTGGTGGTGACTTCGTGATCGACCAGCGCGGCAGCAACACAGTACGGCAGCGAATGGTCGGCCGTCTCGCGCGACTCCGGGCGGTACTTGTGCGGGTCAAAGAGAATATCGCAGGCGCGGGCGATAGTCGTGACGGTCACGCTCTCGATCTTGTCGTGGGGGATGTTGTTTCCCTTGACGACTTTCAGCGTGGCCGAAAGATGCGTGTGCGTCAGCGCCTCGGTGGGGAAAGCCTTCATACTGCACTCGAGAATCTTGTATGACTCCCCCCACCCACCAAGCAGCTTGTCGTGGTTCCAGCCAGGCCCGAACACGTCCATGAAGCCTTCCTTGCCTTCAAACACAGCCTCGGTGCCGGAGTAACCCTTCTGCGCCATCAGTGCGGCAAAGACGCCACTCTGAACGGCCATCGGGTCGACGGTGTTTTTCATCATGGTCAGTTTCCCGGCGGTGGGGCAGCCGATAGTGTGGTTGTGCGAGCCGTTGATGCCGATGGCGTTGACCATCTGGTCGACCGAAAGGCCCAGCAGTTTCCCGGCCACGATGGGTGATACAAACTGCGTCAGGGTGGCGTGGTGCCACTTGCGTTCGCGGACACCGGGGACGGCAAACTCGCACAGCCGCTGCTCGAACTCGTAGGCCAGGACAATAGCGACAATCACCTCGCGCATGGAGGCGCCCACAAGCTCCCCAACCGATAGCGCCGCCGGGATCAGGTCCGACGGATGCGACGGGTCTTCTTTCCAGTAGATATCGTTGAAATCGAGGGCGCGGACCATGAGCGAGTTGACCAGCGTGGCATTGACGGCCGGCATTTTGTCACCAAAGCCTATCAGCGTGGCCTCTTCTTTGCCGCCCATGCCGGTGTAAATGTCGCGGAGGATGTTGACGTCTCTTGTGTGATAACCTCCGTAAGCGCAGCCGACGGAGTCATAGAGATAGCGCTTGACTTCGCCGACGACTTTGTCGGGAAGGTCTTCGAACTTCAGCTTGAGCGCGAACTCAGCTATCTGTCTTGCGATTGATTTGTCCATTGCAGGCTCTTTCTTCTATTCCGTCGAATCATTGCTTTTCATTCTCGTAGAGGGATTTCGACCTACGACTACTTCAGCTTGAGCGCGAACTCAGCTATCTGTCTTGCGATTGACTTGTCCATTGCAGTCTCTTTCATTTATTCCATCGAACTGCTATAACCAAAGTAGGGGAAGACCGGGAGTGTTCTGTGTCAAGACATAGTTTACAGGTTGTATCAGGACATCCTTTACAGTTCATTGTTTCGTTGCATTTTCAAGCAAGGTGATGGACCTACCGGTGTCTATGTTTAATTTGTACCAGCCAAGAGGGGCTGTTGAAAAACCTCGTCATTTTCGCCGACAATCGTGATCAGGCGCACATCTGTAATTCAACTACGAAAAGCTCTCCTTCTTGGACCCCGCGCGCTGAGAGGGACCCCTGGCGGCCAAATCGGGACTGGCGATGGAGTATACGGCGCAAGAAGTGCAACAAACGGCTGACCAGCCGCTTGAGATTCTGGACAATCGCGGTCATGTATAGCTGAATCTGAACCTTGCCCAAGCTCCTGTATCTGGCGCGACGCAGGCAATGGTTCTCTTTCGCCTCGCCAAACAACCCTTCTATCTTCCATCGACGCTCGGCCAGCTTCTTCTTGAAATGCGCCGTCCCTTGACGTCGTTTGATACTGTCAATCTCGTCTTGATACTGACTGCGGTATACAAATCTCGCTCGGCTCTTATGGGACGGGGGAAGACAGGCGGCCTTGAGTGGGCAGCTCTTGCAGTGACCTCCCACAACACGATAACGTTTCAAGCCACGTGCGCACTTCTCATAAGGATAAAGAAACTTGCCGTTCGGACAAACAAAGCGATCGTTCCGTCGATCGTACCTGAACTCACCTCGGCTGATCCGTCCCTCACCAAGGTTATCATCATGCAACGGAATGTAGGCCCGGATTCCTCTCTCCTTGAGATAACGGTACGTTGGCCCTCGATCATACCCCTTGTCCGCAATGACTTCCCCAATCGGCAGGTTCAGTTCGTCATGCAGGCAATCCAGGCGATCAGTAAGAACGGTGCACTCATGTGTGGCGCCGGTAGTAACATGGCAGTCAAGGATGAGAACGAGACTATCCATACAAGCATCGGCGGCTACGATACTCGCGTCAGCGACTACTCTTTTGCCCTTGATGAATCCCTTCCGGCGAAGGTCCGATATGATACGTTTGAAAACCGCCTTGTAGATCTCGACACCGAGACGATCCCGTATGCGAGTCAGAGATGAATGGTCCGGAACTTCCGAACCAGCACATGATTCTTCGGGATCATCGCTGCCAGGTTCACCGTCGAGAATAGCCGATCCTGATAGTGTTTCTTTCCCTGCACTACAGACCTCCGGTTGATACCACAACTATCGTGCAGGGAGAGTGGGAGAACAACTTATATTCGGGTTTTTTCAACAGCCCCCTAGATCAACTAAAGGTGTTTTGAGACAGACTCCAAATGGTGGGTACGGTGAATCGAGGACCGTAGGCGCGGTATTGTATCGTGCCGTCAGGCGTCTCTGCCTGACAGCTCCCTCATCACCTGTCGTCAGGTGTCGGGCAGGGACGCCCGACACCCCGCTAATGACGAATCCACCAGCTTCCGAGCATGACAAAAGGCTTCTTCAACAGCCTGTCAGAACGTAAAACCAACCGAAAACCTCTGAGTCGATTCCAGACGCCCGAAATCCTGCCAGGCATAGTCGATCACCAGGGAGGAGGTGTTCGAGATGTTGGTGGTCAGACCGCCTCCTAAGGTCAACCCTTCCTCATCGTAACGGAACTTGTAGCCGGCCCGCACGAAGAACTTGTCGGAAAAGCCCAGTTCCGTTCCCAGGGATCCCTGCTGATGCATGTCACTGGGGTGTTTGATCTCGCTGGCCACGGTCATGACGGCGTTGGAGCCCAGCTCCCAGTCGTAGGCCAACCCGACCCGGAACGCCATAGGCATATCGTAAGGAGTGGTTTTTACGCTGGCGCTGATGGGGGAGTTGCTACCCTCACCTTCGAGCTCGTCGTACCTGATATCGAGATCAGAGCCGGAGAACTCCATTTCCGGGCCGAGATTGCTGATACTCATTCCCAGCCTCAGAGAGTTGAAGCCGGTATGCATGAGGGTGCCGAAGTCAAAGGCAAAGCTCGATGCGTTCTCGTTGTGGATTCGTTCACTTATGTACTTGATCGTTCCCCCGAAGGCCAGTTTGTTCGTAAGCTGGCGGGCGTACGAGACGCCTAGGGCATAGGAAGTAGCCGAATAGAAATCACCCGTACCTTCCTGCTCCTCGAAGGTGGTTATCTCCTGATCGTCCATGGAAAGCACCGTGGCCGACATGCCGAAGACACCAACATCCTCGAAATACCGAGCCATTCCGAAGTAGTTGAGGTCGATGTCGAGAATCCAGTTGACATTGGTGAAACCGACGACCCAATTCTCCACATGGGCTAGACCAGCCGGATTCCAGTACATGGAATAGACGTCGTTTGCGACGGCCACTGAGGCCTCACCCATCCCCTGGTATCTTGAACCGACACCAATCTCGAGGAACTGGGCGCCGCTGGAACCGACCTTGGAGAACTCGGCGGAGGTGGTCGCGGCCAGGGCCAGCAGCAGCAAGAGCCATATCATCTTCTTCACTTCACACCTCCTCTATTTGATAATGGCAAAGCGGCCGATATGGTCGCCGTACATCGATTCAACGTGGTACAGGTAGATCCCCGAGGCCACCTGCAATCCGTTCGACGAGAGCAGGTTCCATTCGGCCTCTCCGGTTCCGGAATCGTGCTCGATAGTCCGCACCAGGTCACCCGAGACAGTGTAAATTCTGATCGTGCATTGGCCGGGTATCTTCTTGAAGGAAATCACCGATTCCCCCTCGGCGGTCTCCACCATTGCCGAATTGTGCCCGAAGTATGGATTGGGCACCACCCGGATGTCACCGAGCTCGTTTTGGACCGCCGCCGCGGCTATGCCGTCAACACCGAAACTGAAGACGTCATTCGGCCCGTTGAGAGGAGCCCCCTCAACAGTGAAGACGTCGCCCGCTGCGGGATCGTAAAAGTCCTCATCGAAACCGAACATCCAGCTATAATATGTGGGGAAGGCGAACTCGGTAACCGACGCCTGAGAATCATACGGATAGTTCACGACCGCCAACAGGTCGTAGTCATCCCAGACGTCATTGTTGTCGAAATCGTAAACGGCCAGTGACACCTGCTCGTTGGTGGTCATGTTCCACAGCTCGAAAGGCACCCAGTAGATGTAGTCGGTGCCGTAGAAGCCGTCAAGCACCCAGGTGGCCCGGGTAGAGTCGTCGGTGTAGCGGAATTCGTAAGTGGAACGGAAATGAGCGTCGCCGAAAATATCGTCCTCGCTGCCGGTGAAGGCCGGAACAGCGGGTCCGTAGAAGTCCGCCACGACCAACGTCGTGTCCGCTCCGGCAAAGGCCGTCTGGCCCTTGCTCCGCGGGACGTGGTCAGCGTTGGTCACGACTACTCTTAGACCCTCAGCGACCTCAAAGAAATCCGGGTCGCCGCCGGACCGGGTTTGTTCGGCCAGCACCGTATCGCCGGAAGTGACATTAATCAGATGCCAGCAGGTTTTCTCTGGAGTATCCTCAAAGACCACCTGGTAGTCAGAGCCTGTCAGGGCCGACTGGTCGAAAACAACGGGTGTAACACTGCCCTCGGAAGATTGTTCATCCCCGGTATAGAGATGTTCCACGGTCCCGGCCGCCTCGTAGAAGCCGGCCGGATCAGCCACGGGCGTTATGGACACGACGTTTGAGACCTGGTCCGCTACTCCGAAACCGGACTGGAGGGCATCGACACCGGTGGCCTCATCTCCCTTATCAAATGCGACCAGGCAGTACCAGTACTCCATGCCGTTGTACAGACCGGTATCAATGAATGAGTGCTGTATCGGGTCTCCCGGAGAACTGACCGTGTACAGGGCCACCGGGGTGTAGTCGATCGTCAGGCAGTTATTGCCCGTCTGGTAATTGACGACGCCCCAGGTTCTCCCCTGATTGTCGCTGCGATAGAGCTTGTATCCGGCGAAGTCGGCCTCCCCGGAGAGGGGATCGACAGTGACCTCGGCGGTATCGTTCCAATGCAGGTATACTTTCTCGTTGCCTGCGCGCACCTGCAGTGTGGGTGTGGTCGGCGGCTGCGGGCCCACGAAGTAGTTGTCGTAAAGCTCCTGCGCCAGAGAGGCGTTGTCATGGAACTCTTCTTCGTCGGCGCCGGCAACCAGCGCGTAGACAACTCGTACAGTCTTGCCGGCGGTCAGGTCGATACCGCGACTGCACTGGATGTAGTACTGATCGGTGGGCGGCAGCGACTCATCGTACTGGTCGCTGTTGATCAGTTCGAACATACCGGCGTCATCTATGTCCATGACCACTGCCCAGTCACCGGAACGGAATGCGGTCATGCCGATATTATCCGGCGTCTCCAGGTATTTCGTCCCCATGATGCCGGTTCGGACTGTGGGGCCCCAGCCGGGGTCGATACCGACGACGTCATATATCCAGGCTAAGTTCTCGGTGGAGTCCGAAGCGACCATGTCCTCCAGTCGCCCGTTCTCTCCCGTGCCATCGGGGCCGCCGACATCGATATCGACATAGAGGCCGAAGGCAAACTCCGAGTAGTCCTCGGTTGACGTGTTGGTGATCTCAAGGATCACGAATACAAAGTCCTCATTATAGCAGTAGTTCCACTGCAATACGGTATGGGTCATCTCCAGTCCCAGCAGGGAGGTCCCCATGCCATCGTCCCGGAAGCGGTAGTGGGAATCCTGGAGCGAGGTCGGCCCGCCGGGCGAGTAGCTGGTTGAAAGCGGGTCATAGGTCTGGTTGTGAACGTAGTCGCTCTCGGTAGGGTCCCAGACACGCCAGCCGTAAGCGGGACTGCCCATGCCAAGACCTACGGTATCAGTCGGGTCGTAATCGTAATAGCGGGTGGTGTCGGTAGAGATGTATATCCTGTAGACGTCCTCTCCGTTGATCGGCATGGTCATCGCTTGGAAATCATCGGCGGTGTTGGCCACCAACGTATCACCCGAGGCCGTCACGGCGCCCATCCAGTACTTGAGCTCACCGATATAGCTGTGCCCCGAGTTGCGAGGCCACTCACCGGACGGATAACCATAGTAGGTGTACCCGCCGATGAAGCCATAGTTGTCGACGGTGGTGGCTATGTTACCCCCATTGTGGGTCACCTGGTCAACCGTCTCCGGGTGCGGACCGAGGGAAGCGCCGTCACCGGTCGGTTTAGGCGGAAGGGGCTGCGAAGGAGCTTTAGCCGCCACGGAAGCGACCTGAACCCCCAGCGCCAGCGCCAGCCAGCCGAACCACAGCAATATGTTTCTTGTCTTCATACTTACAGCTCCGGCTTAGAAGTTGAACTCCAGCCCTACCCGTACCGCGCGGGGGGGAGAATAGTTTTGCGGATCATGGTCGTACAGTCGATCGAGGCTTTCGAGTTCATCCTGGTCGAGGGACAGTCCGGCTCCCGTGTGCTGCCCGTCGTTATCCGCCAGGCCGGTGCGCGAATAGACGTTGATAACATTGTGTCGATCGAACAGGTTGTCGACCTCAACGAAGAAACTGAACATGCGGTCCTTCAGGCCCAGATGGAAGTCCTTGTGGAAACGCATATCCACTGTGTACCTGGCCGGCAGACGCCCTTCGTTCCTCTCGCCCAGACGGTTGCCGAAAGCATCGGTCGGCGTGTAGGGCAGACCGGAACCGTAATGGCCGACCATACCGAGACCCCAGGCGCCGGGAACGGTAAGTCCGAACAGGTTGCCTTGCCAGTCGCGCGGGACCCGATAGTTCAGGACAGCCGTCACCGTATGGCGCTGGTCGAAATTGAGAGGGAATTCGCCCACCGGAGCCAGTGTGTCCTCGTTTGACGTCAGGTAGGTGTAGTACGGGTCGGTGGCGTCGGAGCCGTTGCCGGTGGCTATCATGTATCCATATGAGATCGACCCGCTCAGGAAGCCCTTGAGGCGCAGTTTCTCCAGGGCCACGTCGAACCCTTTGACCGAGCCGTAGTCTCCGTTGGTGAACTGTGTGACCGGGTTACCGGCCACTTCAAACGGCGAACACACCGTCACCAGATCCTCGACATCCTTGTAGTAGGCGGTGATATCCACCCGCAGGTCCTCGCCAATCAGATGATCCACGCCCAGTTCGTAGGAGATGGTCTGCTCGGGTTCAAGATCCGGATTGCCCAGGAGCGGCAGGCCACTGGAGATGTCGCCCTGCAGGTTGGTGTAAAGATAAGTGTAGCGGGGCTCCTGATAATAGAAACCGTAATTAAAGTGCATGACCGATTTCTCGGATACCGGGAACGACACTCCCAGTCGCGGCGACCAGTTCCACTTAGCCTCGGCTTCTTTCCAGGTGGCGGCCATCAGTTGGGGCGTTGTGTTATACGAGATATCGGCGTTGCGGTACTCCATTCGCAGTCCCGCATTCATGATGAAATCCCTGTACTCCATCTTGTCCTGCACGTAGGCCGAAGTCAGCAGCGGCTTGCTGGAGTACTTCTCGCCGTAGGGGAAGTCGTTGTAGAACTGCTTGAAATCCCAGTTGATGTCGTATCTGCGAATCTCGATTCCGCCTTTGACCTGGTGGAACTTGTTGACCTGGGCCAGCAGGCTGAGGTCAACCGAATTGTACTTCGCTTCCCTTCTCCGGAAGGTCGGGTTGAAGTCGTTGCCGGTAGTGAATCCAATCACATGCAGGGAATTCTCGAAGTCCCGGTAGTTCAGGTAGTTGTCATCGTCAATAGTGCCCTCGGAATAGCCCGGCCAGTCAGACCAGTAGGTATCCATGAGGTGGTCGGGGGCTTGCTTCGTGTAGGTCTTGAAGCGGTTGATGGTGGCAGTGACTATCATTTGCTCGTTGAAGTTGTAGCTACCGGTCAAACCCACCAGGTAAGCCTCTTTCTCGAAAGCAGGCAAACCATCAAGGTTGAAGTCATACGACAAGTCGTTGACGTCGCGGTGTCTATACAGCCTTCCGTCGGCCCGGTACAGACTGGCGTTGGTCTTGATGGTAATACGCGGAGTCGGCTGTGCCGCGAGCTTGGCCGTCCAGGTGTAGATCTCGGACCCGTTGGTCGGCAGCGAAGTCTCGTCGGTAAGGTACTCACCGGCGGAGAAGAAGGTAAGACGCTGGGAGGCGGCGCCCGGCACGGGACCGGAGAAATTGAAGGCCACCGAACGGTTTCCGACCCGCTTAAGCGAACCCCACTCACCGGTGCGGACGTCGTAGGGATGGGTCACGCCCTCATATAACCTGATTCCACCGTGGTAACGAGAGCCTCCCTCCCGGGTCACGGCGCTGATGACGCCGGAGAGCGCCTCCCCGTACTCGGCAGTGTAGCCGCCGGAGGTAAGCGTGAGCTCCTCCAGAGCCGACGGCATTATGTGGATCCCGGCGGTGTTGTAGAATGGGTCCTGCACGGAGAAGCCGTCGAAATAGTAGGCCACCTGGCCGGACCGTCCGCCGCGAACGTGCAGTTGCTCATCCCGACCAATCACCACTCCCGGGTAATTGGTCAGGACCGACTGGACGGTCACGATGTTGGGCAGATCCCGCAGGCGGTCGGAGGTGAAAATAACCTTTGATTCCGTAAGGTCCCGCTGGATAATCGGATCGGAGGCAAAGACGACTACCTCCTCGCCGATGTCGATGACCTCAGACTCCAAGTCGAAATCGACCGGCGTGGTAAGGTCCACCAGCACCCGCACGCCTTTTGTCGTGATGGTCTCATGACCGATCGAGTTGACGGAGACATCATGTTTCCCGACGGGAATGTTGATGATGAAGTACTCCCCGTCCTCGTCCGTGCTTGTCGCCAGATTGGTCCCCCTAATCTGGACCGTAGCCCCCACAATCGGTTCACCTGTCCGGGTGTCGTATACTTCCCCGGATATCTTGCCGCTCACACCTGCCTGCAACTGCGGTACAACTAGCAGAAGAAGGAAGACTAGCGGGAGCAGGAACAACGTCAAGGGTTGTTTACGCAAGGCGACTCCTCCTCTTGTATTTGTTGTCGGTTCATATCTTCATCCAATTCAGATTTTGGAATTCACATGCACTCTTACTTTGTTATCGGGCTGTGCTCAGAATACTTAATGTGAAAATGAAGTCTGAAGCCGGGTCCACCGTCGGCAGTCAAGTTTCAACGTGCCTTTCCGATAGAGGGGACTATGTGGGCAATGATGCCCTGTCAACGGCATCCTGGCTGACCGGCAGGGCAAAGCAGCACCGACGAAAGGAACAGGTCTGCTCGCTCGGATGAACAAATACGTCAAGAAGGCCGTCGTACCGGCGGTCGTGTGCGCGCTATTGCTTATCGGCAGTGCCGCACAAGCTGACCGGCCGGTACGGATTGCAATCCTTGCCCGCGATAGCCTGAAGTCGACGGTACGGACCCTCCAGGGAGCTAAGAAGGTAATCAAGCGAAAACAGCCGGATGCAGCCTTCTATAGTTTCCTGGTTGCCGACGAAGCCGGTCGGAATCTAAGCATCGTCGACTCGCTGGAGAAATTGCAGCCGACCGTAATACTGACCGTGGGGAGCTCGGCCACCGAGTTCGCCCGAACCAGCTTCACCGATATTCCCATTGTTTTTTCGGCTGTCAAGTATCCCGTGCTGTCGGGATTTGTCGCATCCATGAACCGGTCCGGTAACAACCTGACGGGAGCGTCACTTGATATCCCCATCCGCGTCCAGTTCACCTATTTCAAGAAGATCGTGCCGAACCTCAGGAAAATCGGTGTTCTCTACAGCAAGAACACAGCTGACTTGATACCCCAAGCGAAGTTAGTGGCCCACCAGGCAGGATGCCGACTGGTGCCGATTGCCGTGAACAGCTTCAAGGAGTTGCCTCACGCCCTCGACTCCCTGGCGACTGCGGCCGACGGTATCTGGGGTATTGCCGACCCGAACCTGTTCGACCCGCGCTCCACCCGGTACATTCTGCTCAATACCCTTCGCAAGGGAATACCGTTCATGGGTTTCTCCCGCCACGTGGTTGAGTCGGGCGCCCTTTTTGCGCTGGACTTTGACTACAAGGCGATTGGCTTCCAGGCGGGCGAGGCCGTCAACCGGATTATCTCCGGTGAGAAACCGCGTGACATTCCCATCACCACGGCCGACGTCATCTGGTTCCACTACAACGAAAAGACCGCTGCTCATATCGACATCACCATTCCCGAGGAACTGGTGGCCGTGGCCAAGGAGGTGTACCGGTGAACCTCCGCAAGAGAATAAGGGACCTGAAGCTGCGTACCAAGTTTGTGCTCCCGATCTCAGCCATACTACTGGTAAGCATCGTCGTGATCAGCGGCTACCTCATCCAGCGCCAGTCGGAAGCCTTCCGCCGGGAACTGGAGACCAAGGGCGAGACCATGATCTGCATTCTCGCCATGCAGGCCGAGAGCGGTGTGTTGTTCGAGTCGGCTTATGAACTGGACGAACTCCTGGAAAGACTGGCCGTGTTCGAAGACGTCCAGGCAGCCATGATCTTCAACAAGGAGCAGAAGCTTCTCGCTCGCATCGGCCAGTGGAATCTTGAGACCGGCACTGTTATTGCCGGATGGATTGACAGGAATGACCCGCTGCATTCGCAGTTCTACTATGTCAGGGACAGCTCCGGCAGGGAGTTCATCGAACTAAATCACCCCGTGCTTTTCCGTATCGAGAAACTCGACCGGGAGAACCTTGGAATAACCGGCGGCATCGACCAATCGCTGTCTCACGGCGTTGAAACGGAAGAGATCGGTGCCGTGAAGCTGATCCTCAGCCTTGACAACGTGAATAAGGCGATCACCGAAGCACAAACAGCAGCTATCGTCCTCACCGTGGTCGTGACGGTTCTGACGATTATGATCCTTGCGTTCATCGTGCAGTTCATCACCAAGCCGGTGAAAATGCTTGTCGAGGTGACAGACCAGGTGAGTCGCGGCGATCTGGGCCAGCGGGTGGACCTGGGACAGAACGACGAGATCGGGCAACTGGGCCAGACGTTCAACAGAATGATCGAGTCACTGAAAGAATCGCGGGACGAGATCGAGGAATACAACCGTACCCTCGAAGAGAAGATCATTCTGCGAACGAGAGAACTCGAGCAGGCCCAGTCTCAGTTGATCCAGTCGGAGAAAATGAGCGCAATCGGCCAGTTGGCTGCGGGTGTAGCGCACGAGTTGAACAATCCGCTGGGCGGCATTCTCGGCTACGCCCAGTTTGCGTTGGAGAAGATGAAGAAAACCGATGCCGACGGGGTCGACGCCAGGCAGTGGGACAGCTACATCCGCTACCTGACCGACATCGAATCGCAGTCGCGGCGGTGCAAAGCCATCGTGCAGAACCTGCTCCGCTTCTCGCGCTCCTCGCGGACCACCGCCTTCGACGATGTCAACATAAACGTCATTATCGAGGACACCATCACCTTCGTTGAGCATCAATTGCACATGAGCCAGATCGAACTGAAGGTTGATCTCGATCCTCACCTGCCGCTTGTAAAAGGCAGCGCCGGTCAACTGCAGCAGGTATTCACCAACCTGATAATCAATGCCATGCATGCCTCTGCGCCCGAGTCGACGATCAGCGTCACTACCCGTTTCAGCCCGGCCCTGGGGGAATTCGGAGGCACCGTCGAAATCAAGTTCGAGGACCAGGGGTGCGGAATCAGTCCTGAGAATCTCACCAAGATATTCGAACCTTTCTATACTACCAAGGAAGTGGGCAAGGGAACCGGCCTGGGGTTATCCGTGAGTTACGGGATAATCCGGGAGCACGGGGCCGAGATCAAGGTTGACTCCGTCATGGGCGAGGGCACCGTCCTCACGATCATCATGCCGGTTCAGAAACCACTTGGCGATTCCGATACTGAAGTAAAAACGCTGACAGCAAACTGATATCCAGACCGTGTCTGCAATGGCGAACTCAGACAGAAAGTCTATCCTGATAGTCGACGACGAGGAGATCATCAGGGAATTCCTCTCTGAAGTCCTCAACGAGGACTATGATATCTCAGTGGCCTGCGACGGTGATGAGGCTATTGAGAAGCTGGGCAAGGATAAGTACGATCTGGTCATAACCGATCTGAAAATGCCACGGGTCTCCGGAGAAGAAGTGGTTAAGTATGCCCGGGAGCAGAACCCTGACTACCGGGTCGTCATAATCTCCGGTTATTCCAGTCTTTATGCCGTCAGCCAGTCAGTCAACAGCGGAGCTTGTGCTTTTCTGTCCAAACCTTTCTCCATATCAGAACTGATGCAGACGGTTACCGGCTGCATCGCAAGTTGAGGAGTTTCTTATGGCAAACATACTGATAGTAGACGATTCCAAGATTATCCGGGACCTGCTGTCCGAGTACCTGATGGACCAGGGCCACCGTGTCGACGAAGCCGTTGACGGTCAGGACGGTATCGACAAGGCACTTTCAGGCGACTATGCCGTGGTCTTCTGCGATATCCATATGCCTAAGAAAAACGGCTACCAGGTCTTTACCGAGGTCTCCACCGTCAAGCCCGAACTGCGATTCATTATGACCGATTCGCTTCCGGACGAGTTGGCCAGGATGGCAGAAGCCGCCGGCGCATGTTCTTGCCTGACCAAACCGTTTGATCTTGACGGGGTGTTCGAAACTCTCAAGCAGGTTCTGTCAACCGCGAAAACAACATGAGCCGGTTCGAAGACAAGGCCATTCGCATCATCGTCGCCGACGACGAGGATATCGTAGTCTCATTGGTGCGCGATGCCCTGGAGGACGAAGGTTACCAGATCGAGACAGCGTCAGACGGCCGTGAGGCGCTGGCGATCATCGAATCGGCGCCTGTCGACCTGATAGTTGCCGACATAAGAATGCCCCACATGGACGGGATCGAGATGGTCCGGCGGGCCCGGGAAATCCATCCGGACGTGGTGGTCATTTTCATGACCGGATACGCCGATTTGAGTTCGGCCAAGAACGCCATCAAGCAGGGCGCCTTCGAGTACATCATGAAGCCGTTTGAGCTTAGCGAGCTCCGGCAGGCTGTCGCCAATGCCGCGGCGAGAATACACAGGGACGCCGCCGCCGGGGAACACGGCCATGAACTCGACCGGCTATCCGATCTGAATCAGATGCTCTACGAGGCCGGTGATAAGAAGTCGCTGGCCACTCTGTCGCTGAAATACGCCCTCATGCACTGCCGGGCCAGTTGCGGCGCCATTCTCTACTGGAATGCCGACAGAACAGGCTTCACTTCGATAAACGTCGTCGAAGAGCAGACCGAGGAGAGCGTCTTTCCCGACCAGCCGCTGGCTGACTGTATCGAGAAGCTTGACCTTCAACAGTTCATCAAACCGCTTCAGGTAGAGCACAGCAAGGATCACCCCTTTTACAGTATAGATCCTGATCACCAACTGGAACAGTATATCATGCCGAGGGGTTTGGAGCCTGTTGAACGAGCGGTGATAGTACCGGTCAAGAGGGCCGACACCCTGTATGCCATCCTGACGCTTGGCTTCGATGCTGGCTCAGACGCCGTAAAGGACACCGATCTCAAGTTCCTCTCCGTTGCTGGATCCCAATTGGCGCTGTCGCTGGAAAACCTGCGACTGCTCCAGGAGGCCCAGGAGGCCTACAGCCGGCTCAGGGAGCTCCAGGACGAGACAATCCAGCTTGAGAAGATGGCCACCCGGGGCAAGATGTCGGCCGAGATTGGCCATGAACTGAACAACTTCCTGGGCGTGGTGGCCGGAAACCTGTCGCTCCTGGAGTTTAATCTGAAAAAGGAACAGTTCGACCAGTTGGACAAGTATGTTCACGGTATTTCGGACAACATCGACAAGATCAAGCGATTCACCGGCAATCTGATGGATCTCACGCCGATTTCGTCAAGCAAAGAGATCGTTTATTTCGAGAAGCTGCTGGCCGAAGTCGTCGACTACCTGAGACCACAGAAGCGCTACAGCGGGGTTACGATCGGTATAGAGCCGGTTGCCTGTTCGATACCGATGGAGGCCGACTCAACTCACCTGCAGCAGTTGCTATACAACCTGTTCAACAATGCCGCCGACGCTACGGCCGACAGTGAGACCAGGGAAATACACGTGCGGGTCGAGGTCGACGAAGCCGCCCGGGCGTTTGGTCTGACTATCAGAGACACCGGCTCCGGTATCAACCCGGAGTTGCTGACCCAGGCGTTCAACGAGAAGTTCACAACCAAGAAGACCGGTCACGGATTCGGTCTGCTGGTTTGCCGGCGAATCATTGACAACCATGGCGGGAAACTGACAGTTGAATCCGCCCCCGGCCAAGGAACGTCAATAAGAATCGATTTCCCGATGGTGGGCATCGCTGAGCGAGCCATGCCGTCCCCGGCCTGAAACGGCACTCCCCTTCCGTCGCTACGCCCTGCTGAGCCCCCGTCAGACAGCCCCGCCCGGCTGAAACAGCTACTCCTTGCGGCTTCCCCGTTGTGTCAGAGGCAGGCCATCGGCGCACAGCGGGCAGTCATCAGGTGTCCAGCTTTGGGCTTCCACGGCAGCCAGAGCCGTGAACGGATGATCAAAGGTCACCGCGCCGTTGGAACGATCCAGCATAAGACAGATGGCCACGATCTCGACCTGGTATGAACTCACCAGGCTGATCACCTCGCGGATGGAGCGCCCGGTAGTGAGAACATCGTCCACGATAGCCACTTTCCGGCCCTTTTCGAGTGAGAAGCCGCGCTTGAAAACACGACCTTCTTCCCCGGGCTCCGCATAAATGGCCTCGATCCCGAGATAGCGGGCGACGTCGTACGCTATGATGATACCACCCGTGGTGGGACCGACCACCGTGACCGCGCCGCTGCCTGCTATGCGATCCGCCATTTCGGCGCAGACCCTGGTGCAGGCGGCCGGCTGGCTCAGGAGCATGAATTTCTCGTAATAGACATCGGAATGGCGACCGGAGGTCAGCTTGAAGTGACCGGTCAGCAGCGCGTCAGCGTCCTTGAACATCCTGATCAGTTCGTCTTCGTTCATTGTTCCTCCACGAACACGGCCACTGCCGCCGCGTAGTTTTTCTCATGAGTGATGGAAAGCAGACACCGAGCCCGGCCCACCCGGTTCTGGATCTCGTGCGGCAGACGCAACTCGGGCCGGCCGCCGGCGTCGTTGACAATCTCGATGACATTGAACGCCGGTCTATCCTCAAGATAACAATCGAGAGCCTTGATGACGGCCTCCTTGGCGGCAAACCGCCCGGCCAGAAAGATTGCGTCGTCCACTCTCTTATCAAAGGTGGCCAACTCGGCCCTGCTCAGGATGCGGCTTACGAATCGGTCTCCGTACTGCTTGATGTCCCGTTCGATGCGGGCCACTTCGACGATATCCAGCCCTATAGAGTTAATCAAGCTTTGCTCCTGCGTGCGGCGTCTAGGTTGTGTGCGGGCAACATATCAAATCCTGACCGATCTGGCAACCGTCGGCAGAAAAACCTTGCAAAAAACTTGCACTGCCACGATATTGATTGTGGAAAGCTCAAGGAGAGAGATGTCATTTGAAAACCTCTAACACCGAGCTCATGAAGGTCGTCTCTTGATCGCTGCGTAGACGCCGTGACCCATTCTCTGGAATGGCAGCGAATACAAAATGTGACAAGTGGCTGTAAAAACCCTTTAACGTGTTTAATGGTGAGCTTTTTCAAATCGCAGTCTCTCTCCCTAAACGACGAACCCGTCCCGTCTGGGACGGGTTTTCTCGTGTGGTCGCGCTTCATTTCTGGTTGGACCATTGGCGCACAGCTTTGCTGTGGGTTCGGTGGATAGAGAGCCGTAGACGCGGTATGGAAAGATCTCACAGCAAACTGTAAGGCACCGAGAGGCAGCTACTCCCCAATCGTGTAGCAGTGGGGGCCGTCCCAGCCGGGGAAAAACGCGAACCCCGATCCGGCCCATTTCCAGACACCACTGGGTTCATAGAAAGACGAGTCCAGACAGATCGACCTGCCGGCTGCGGCATTGACCGGGCCGATGGTGATCTCATAGCAGACCGCGTCAAAACCGTCCGGAATGCCGTCGGTGTGGAACACGAAGCCGCTGAACCCTATCGTGTCGGCTCCCGAACCAGTGACGCTGAAATGGCTGATCATCCGCGTTTCCATCATCTGGGCCGTGATGGCGCCGGTGCTGTCGCCAATGGTCGCCGTCCACTGGGCGCCGTTGGGGGAGAAAACCCGTATGCCGTTGGTAATGCCCTTGATTGCTACCCCGGTGCTGTTGGCGAGACGGATATGGAAGGTAGCGACTTGGCCAAGAGGAATATCCCCACCCACCAGACCGTCGACATGATCCAGCGTGATGCTGTTGCCGGGATCCTGACTGCCGTCGCCGTTGACGACCGAGTTGCCGTCATCGCCGTTGTCGGCACAACTAAAGAGCAGAAGCGCGACGGCTGAGGCCAAAATCATACTGAATTTGCGCATATCAGAAGGACCTTTCTTTGGTGTCTGTTCTTGTTTCGAGCCGGATAATAGCGCAATCGCCTCCGGAAGTCAACCAGTACCGCCCGAGTAGCCCGCCTCACCGACAGATCCGACTATCTCGGATACGAAACGACTCTGCGCTATCAACGAATACTCCTCTGCGCGCGCCTGCTGACCGTACAGAAGACCGGCAGCTTCCCCTCAACTCCTGAGGTTGTAGAACGTGTCCATGCCGGGATAGACTGCCTGATCGCCGATTGTCTCGGCTATCCGCAGCAGCTGGTTGTATTTGGCAATGCGGTCGGTGCGGCACATCGAGCCGGTTTTGATCTGACCCGCACCGGTGGCCACGACAACGTCGGCGATCGTCGCGTCCTCGGTCTCGCCGGAACGGTGCGACACTACCGCCGTAAAGCCCGCCTTCTGCGCCATAGCGATGGCGTCCAGCGTTTCCGTCAGCGTTCCGATTTGGTTGAGCTTGATCAGGATCGAGTTGGAACAGTGCTCCTCAATACCGCGCGCCAGCCTCTTGGGATTGGTAACATAGAGGTCATCGCCGACAATCTGGATAATTTTGCCCAATTTGGCGGTCATTTTCTGCCAGCCGTCCCAGTCGTCCTCAGCCAGGCCGTCCTCGATGGATATGATCGGGTACTTCTCGATCAGGCCGGCATAGAAGTCGATCATTTCATCCGAGCTCAGCTTGCGGCCTTCGGCGGCGAGGTTGTAGGTGCGGCTTTCGGCGTCATAGAACTCGGTCGAGGCCGGGTCGAGCGCAAGCATGATATCCTCACCCGCTTTGTAGCCCGCTTTCTCGATCGCCTCCATAATCACTTCCAGCGCCTGTTCATTGGACTGCAGATCAGGCGCGAATCCGCCCTCATCACCGACGGAGGTATTGAAGCCCTTGCCCGCCAGCACCTTCTTGAGATGGCCGAACACCTCGGCCCCCACCTGGAGCGCCCGGTGAATACTCCCCGCCCCGACCGGCATGATCATGAATTCCTGCAGGTCGACGTTGTTGTCGGCGTGCTTGCCACCGTTGAGGATATTCATCATCGGGACCGGGAGAATTTTGCAGTTACATCCCCCGATGTACTCGTACAGGAACCTTCCCCGCGACTCCGCGGCCGCCTTGGCGGTAGCGAGCGACACGCCTAAGATAGCGTTGGCGCCCATCTTAGCCTTGTTCTCGGTGCCGTCAAGCCGGATCAGGTAGTTGTCGAGCGTTGTCTGGTCGAAAGGATCGACATCTTCCTTGATTAGGGCCGGGCCGATCTTCTCGTTGACGTTGGCAACGGCTTTCGTTACCGCTTTGCCGAAGAAGACGTTCTTGTCACCATCGCGAAGCTCTACCGCTTCGTGCGCCCCGGTGGACGCTCCCGAGGGAACCGCCGCCCGTCCGAGAGAGCCGTCGGTCAGGCAGACGTCGACCTCGACTGTCGGAGTACCCCTGCTGTCGAGAATGTGACGGGCATGGATATACTGAAAATCGGACATCGTTTCACCCTTTCCTGATTGCTGTTTTTCGGCAAGCTACCGGCGGGCAGGCGGTGGAATCAACAATTAACTTCTCGCCCGGCACCACAGGTATGGGTGCAAGCCCCCAGCCCCCGGCTCGTCAGCAACCGTAACCAACTGGGTCATCGCAGCTTGCCGCTTGGCATGGGGATTGACGGGTATCAGTTCAGTCACAGGGTGGAACAGACCACCTAAGGCAGGGTCAGCGGATTAAAACAGCTCTGACCTGGGGCCGGCTTGAGCCGGCCCTTCCTTTTTGGGCGGCACACCCTGTGCGCGATTACGAAAAAGGGACAGCGCCTCTTGCGCTGTCCCCATGTAGGTTTGTCTGTAGTCGGGGTGTTACTTCAATAGAACCATCTTTCGGGTTTCCACAGAGCTGCCGACTTGCAGCCTGTAGAAATAGACCCCGCTGGCCATATTACCGGCGTCCCATTCAAGGGTGACGTCTCCGGCCGGTTCTGACCCGAAGAACCGGGCCACCGTCTGGCCGGTAACGTTGAACACCGTCAGAGTATAGTCGCTCACCGACGGCAGGGTAAACCGGAACGTAGTCGCTGGGTTGAACGGGTTCGGATAGTTCTGGTGCAGAACGAAGCCGTTCGGCTTGAGCTGAGCGTCGATCGGATTGCCGTCGCGGGTGGCCATCTCCATGGAAATGACCTTACCGTCCATTTCAAGGAAGTCGCCCTTGAAGCTGTTACCCTCAAGCGAGTGCACCAGGATCCGCGTGTTGACGCCGTCGAACCGGTATTTCAGGTCCATGTTGTCGGCCCTCAGAACCGGTGTCACATCCCCCTCGACCAGCAGGAAGGCGCCGCCTACCTCAACACCGGGCACTGAAAGCAGCCCGTTCTCGGCGTGAGTGTAGCGAGCCTTGACAGGCGCAACCACTTTGGCATATGGCAACGCGTCACCGACAACGATGCGGATCAGATAAACCAGGTCAGCCACCGAGAGCGTGATACCATCGGAGTTCACGTCGGTTGCGGCTATCTGACCCTCAGGCGCTAACAGCCCGACGTCGAACACCTCCACGCCATGGATGAAGTAGTTGCCGAACAGAACGGCGTCGGCTATTTCGTTGGCGACACCGTTGAGGTTGATGTCGCCACGATCATCGATATCTTCGGCGCAGATGATGTCGATACCTCCCTCAATGAAACAGATAAACCGCACGGCTGTGGGTTTGAGGGGATTCGGGTTCAGACAGTAGTCGGGCGCTCCCACGAACGGTATGCGCGCCACCTCCGGGAACAGCACGTCGTCTTCTTCGTCCCAGATCACGTTGTTTTGGTAATCGTAGATCACCTTGTCGATAAACAGTGTCTTCCCGTCAACGCTTGAGATCGAGTTGTCCGAGCAGTCGTCCCAGAAGAAGCGAATGGGCACGTACTGGCACTCGAAGGTTCGGTCGTCGGTGACCAGGAACTCTATCTTGGCTAGTTCGTACAGACCCGGATCGGGAGGTCCGAAACAGGTTGGATTGCCGGGACCATCGTTGGTCTCCGCCAAGGCGAATATCCGCAGCAGTCCGGACGGGCAGGCGTCACCACAGTTGCCGTGGACACCATAGCGGTAGGTGAAGTACTCCCAGTCGCAGTCATCAAGCATCTGCCCGGGTTCCGGCCTGGACGGCGTGAGCGCCGAGGCGTCATAGGCGATCAGGAAATCGAAACCGCCTATCTCATAAGGGGAGTCTTCGATCGTGATGGATACCTGCTCATAATGGCCCTGCAGGGCGTCGTGGGTTTTATCGATTTTTACAGCCATACAGGAAGTAGGCATCAACATCACGCTAACCTTGGTGGCGCATGTTGCGCTTAGACGAGTGGTGCCGCAGTCATCAGTAGCCGTCAGAGTTATCGTGTAGACATCTTCCTGGGTAGCGGTGAAACAAACGGTGTTGCCTGTAAGGGTGCCGAAATCAACCGTACAGGATAAGAGATTGCCGTCCGGATCATCGCAATAGAACCCGTCGACACATACCTGGGCCGGAAATCCGCTTACATAGACAGCCACGTCACCGGGACAGGTCGCCGTCGGAGGACTGTTAAGATCAACCGTTATCACTGTCTGGCAAACATCCGTCTCACCACAATCATCCGTCGCCGTCAACGTAATCGTATTGTTACCCTCAACCGGCGTAAACGTCACCTCATCCCCGCTTAACGTCCCCCCGGTCGCAACACACGATGCCAAATTACCATCGGGATCATCACAACTGAAACCAGGTATCGTTATCGGCGAAAGATCACAAACCAAACGCCTCTCATTACCCGGACAGATCGCCGTCGGAGGACTGTTGGGAGTAATGGTTATGACCTGGGTGCAAACCGCCGCGTTGTTGCAATCGTCCGTCGCTGTCCAGGTGCGAGTCAGTATGCCGGATCCTGGCTGCTCGTCAAATGTCACCACCGGAGCTGGATCGCAGTTATCAGTAGCCGTCAAGGTCGGGGCTGTCGGGATGTTGTCGCATTCAACCGTTACATCGGCGGGACAGGTCTGATCGAACGTCGGCGCGGTGTTGTCCTCTACTGTTATGACCTGGGTGCAGACCATCGAGTTACCGCAGTCGTCCGTCGCTGTCCAGGTGCGAGTCAGTATGTACTCCTGATCGCATGAACCAGGAGTGCTCTGCTCGTCAAATGTCACCACCGGAGCAGGATCGCAGTTGTCAGAGGCGGTCAAGGTAGGGGCTGTCGGGATGTTGTCGCATTCAACCGTTACATCGGCGGGACAGGTCTGATCGAACGTCGGCGCGGTGTTGTCCTCTACTGTTATGACCTGGGTGCAGACCATCGAGTTACCGCAGTCGTCCGTCGCTGTCCAGGTGCGAGTCAGTATGTACTCCTGATCGCATGAACCAGGAGTGCTCTGCTCGTCAAATGTCACCACCGGAGCAGGATCGCAGTTGTCAGAGGCGGTCAAGGTAGGGGCTGTTGGGATGGCGTCACATTCGACTGTTACGTCCGTGGGACAAGCCTGATCGAACGTCGGGGCCTGCGTATCATGAACCGTGATAGTCTGAGTGCACTCGGCCCAGTTGCCGCAGTCATCCGTTGCGCGATAGGTGCGAGTGATCGTCTCCGGACAAGTCTGATTGTCAGATACGTCACCCATATGAACAACCGTCGGGGCAGGATCACAGTTATCAATAGCTACAACCTGGGAGGGGTCAGGCGGAGGAATATCCGCCGGGCACTGTACCGAGACATTGGTCGGGCAGGTGATCTGCGGATCTGTGTTGTCCTCTACCGTAATGACCTGGGTGCAAACCGTCGAGTTATTGCAGTAATCAGTCGCCGTCCACGTGCGCGTAAGTACATATTCCTGATCACATGAACCAGCAGTGGTCTGCTCGCCAAATGTCACCACCGGAGTCGGATCACAATTGTCAGTAGCCGTCAAGGTCGGTGGTGTCGGGATGTTGTCACATTCAACCGTTACATCGGCGGGACAGGCCTGATCGAACGTCGGTGCCTGCGTGTCATCAACCGTGATCGTTTGGGTGCACTCGGCCCAGTTGCCGCAGTCGTCCGTCGCACGGTAGGTTCGCGTGATCGTCTCCGGACAGGTCTGGCCGTCCGATACATCACCCATATGAACAACCGTCGGGGCAGGATCACAGTTATCAGTGGCAACGACCTGGGAGGGGTCGGGAGGAGGAACATCCGCCGGGCACTGTACCGAGACATTGGTCGGGCAGGTAATCTGCGGATCTGTGTTGTCCTCTACCTTTATGACCTGGGTGCAAACCGTCGAGTTATCGCAGTCGTCGGTCGCAGTCCATGTGCGAGTGAGTATGCCCAATCCTTGCTGCTCGTCAAATGTCACCACCGGATCAGGATCGCAGTTGTCAGTAGCGGTCAACGTCGGTGCTGTCGGGATGTTGTCACATTCAACCGTTATGTCCGTGGGACAAGTTTGATCAAACGTCGGAGGCTGCGTGTCATCAACCGTGATCGTCTGGGTGCACTCGGCCCAGTTGGCACAATCATCGGTCGCACGGTAGGTACGCGTGATCGTCTCCGGACAGGTCTGATTGTCAGATACGTCACCCATATGAACAACCGTCGGATCAGGATCACAATTGTCATTTACCTGAACCTGCATCACATCAGGTGCTGGAACGTCAGTCGGGCACTGTACCGAAACATCGGTCGGACAAGTGATCTGAGGGGCCTGTGTGTCATCAACCGTGATCGTCTGGGTGCAAACCGTCGAGTTACCGCAGTCGTCCGTCGCTGTCCAGGCGCGAGTCAGTATGTACTCCTGATCACATGAACCAACAGTGGTCTGCTCGCCAAATGTTACTACCGGAGCAGGATCGCAGTTGTCGGTAGCCGTCAACGTCGGGGCTGTCGGGATGTTGTCGCATTCAACCGTTACATCGGTAGGACAGGTCTGAACGAACGTCGGGGCCTGTGTGTCATCAACAGTTATAGTTTGCGTGCACTCGGCCCAGTTACCGCAGTCATCCGTCGCGCGATAGGTGCGAGTGATAGTCTCCGGACAAATCTGACCATCGGATACATCGCCAATGTGCACCACCACCGGGCTCGGATCACAGTTATCGTCTGCCTGAACCTGCATCACATCAGGTGCTGGAACGTCAGTCGGGCACTGTACCGAAACATCGGTCGGACAAGTGATCTGAGGGGCCTGTGTGTCATCAACCGTGATCGTCTGGGTGCAAACCGTCGAGTTACCGCAGTCGTCCGTCGCTGTCCAGGCGCGAGTCAGTATGTACTCCTGATCACATGAACCAACAGTGGTCTGCTCGCCAAATGTTACTACCGGAGCAGGATCGCAGTTGTCGGTAGCCGTCAACGTCGGGGCTGTCGGGATGTTGTCGCATTCAACCGTTACATCGGTAGGACAGGTCTGAACGAACGTCGGGGCCTGTGTGTCATCAACAGTTATAGTTTGCGTGCACTCGGCCCAGTTGCCGCAGTCATCCGTCGCACGGTACGTCCGAGTGATCGTTTCCGGACAAGTCTGACCATCGGAAACATCGCTCACATGAACAACCGTCGGATCAGGATCGCAATTGTCATTTGCCTGAACCTGCATCACATCAGGAGCAGGAACATCCGCTGGGCACTGTACTGAAACATCGGCCGGACAGGTGATCTGAGGATTCGTGTTGTCCTCTACCGTTATTGTCTGCACACATTGGGCGGTGTTGCTCTGCGCGTCGGTCGCCGTCCATGTACGCGTGATAGTATACTCGTTGGCGCAGGACCCCGGTGTTGTATTGTCAGAATAAGTAAGGTTGATGGGTGGGCAATTGCCGGTATAAGTCGCCGTGCCGGTATTGGTTGGATCCGTGGACTCATCGCACTCGACGGTGACGTCGGCCGGACAGGTGATGCTCAACTCGCAGGAAGGTACACAGTCCGAAGGCTCCGCGTACTTGATACCGCCGATGAAATCGTCGTAGTCGAAATTCGGGGAAGTGTGATCGTCGTCAACGAATATCAGGAGGTCATAGTCGCCGGAAAACGAGTTCTGGTCTCCGCTGCCGTCATACCAGCGATAGTCCTGATACCCCAGACCGCTGACGTCATAGACAACAAACCACTGGTAATCGCCGTTGGGAGGATGAGGCAACGACAGCGCGTGCTCGGAGAACAACCAAGCGTCGTCGGGGGTATCATAGGTACCGTTGGTGCTCCCCTGACCCAGGTCGACGTCGTTCAAAAGGAAAAGACCAAAATTACCCGCCATGGCAACCGAGTTGGTCGTTCCGCTGCCGTCCGAAGCGTCCAGCACGAAGTTGATGGAACGCGTCCCCGGCGGTGTCCACCCTAACCAGTTGTTGTTGGCCCATGGCGTGTTTTCCATGATGACCGTGAAGTCCACTGCCGCTGCGGTCGGTACAAAACACTCGCTGGAAACCACCGTACCAATGAGGCAGTCATACTCATTGGTCAGTACCAGATCAAACACGGCCGGCTGCTGACAAGCGTTGTCGACCGGCTCGCAGGCATTGCTGGCGGACATCTTTACACACCGTTTTTTCGGATCGGGATCATTGGGATTGCAGGCGTTGTTGCCGGGGTCGGGGCAGGGGTCCGGCTTGGCCTCACCGAGGAATTTGGCCCGCACACCGAAATCATACGCGGGTGCGGTCAGGGTTACGGTTGCTTCGCCGCTGGCGTTGGTAACACCGGTTTCATCAGGGTCCTGGCCGATGTCCACGCCACAGTTCTGCTCGGTAAGAAAGAACAGAACCGTTCTTCCCTCCAGGGGGGCGAAGGTACCGCCACCGCACCGCTGCTCCAGCAGCGCCGTGATCTGGAAGTTCTGGCCGGTCGGAACAGAAGTGGGAATCGAGATGATCTGCAAACGAGTGTTACAGTCGGTGAATGTCGTGGTGGCATAGAGGCCGGAACTCTGGCCGGTAGCTTCAACCAGCATCTCTTCACCTAAAGCGTCGTCGGGAACGATCCAGTAGGTCTCGAAATCACCGTTGCCGTCGGCGGCAACGTCCCAGGGATCGTAGGCTTCGCCACCCGAGGGTGTGCCGTCAGTGGGGGTTATCTGTACGGTGATTGTCTCACCGGCCCAGAATCCAGAACCGGCTATGACAACCGAGTCGCCCGGGACATAATCCGGGGCATTCGTGTAGATGGTGGCAGACACCGTGGCAGCGTTCAATTGCGCGCTGAACGCCAGTCCGCAAAATGTTAAAAAGAATGCTGTCAGGGTGATGAATCGCAATGTGCTTCGTTTCGTTCTGAGGCAATTACCTGATATCATGAGACCCTCTCCCGGGTATGTAAGTAGGTAGTCTTTTTCCTGGTTGGCAACCCCGTTGCAAAACGGGGAAGACGTATGCATGTGTATTGCATCGTACTGTCTGCCCGGCAAGTCCTTGGGGGAATCAACAAAGAACCGACTGCAATCGAAATGCGCTCTTACCTAATTCGTCCCAAGGAATCGCCAGCCTCTAAATCTCCCCAGTCGGAACAAAAATCCCCGCCTGGCGATCCGTCTGTACCCGGTGGCCTATGCCGTTGTTTGGTGTGTAATATACCTGTCGGGTACAGTATCTTCTATTCTGAATGTAAGGTAAGCGTTTCATGGAACTCTGTCAAGCTGAAAATGCTTTCTTCTCAGGTAATTACGGGTTTTTTTGGGGTGTTACCACCGGAATGGGCACGAGGGAACCGAGGCCTGTTTGAACTCGCCCTGGCAGCAGAAATCTCAATCCTTACTAGCCGGCGTATCGCCGATCGCGGCTCCGCCATATCGCAAGGAATCCCGCGTCGCGGGCGCGAGGCCAAGTCTTACTGCAATAGGCGTTTAGGTGGGCCGTACTGCTGGCGCCAGGCGCGGTCTCGGATCAGTCAGGCCTCAATATGACGATATTTCGGTTTTTAGTGGATCGTCAATTCGTTCAGCAGCGCCTCCAGGTGGTAGACCTTGTCTATCACAAACAGCATATACCTGATATCGACCACAATCGAGCGAGCCTGTCGGGGATCGTACAGGTAGTCGGCGGCGACCGTCTCATAATTGCGGTCAAAATCCAGACCGATCAACTCACCCCTTCCGTTTATTACCGGGCTTCCGGAATTGCCGCCGGTGGCGTCGTTAGTGGTCAGGAAATTGATCGGAACGTCGCCTATGGCGGGGTCCCTATAAGGACCGAAGTCCTGCTCGGCATACGCCCGCTTGAGTTCCTCGGGAACGATGAACGGGTCCTCGCCCGTCTCCTTTTCCATCACGCCACTTAAGCTGGTCAGGTAGCTGTAGCGCACGGCATCCCGGGGCGAATAGCCCTTAACCGAGCCATAATTGAAACGCATGGTGCCGTTGGCGTCCGGGTACAGCTCATCCCCTTTCCACTCGGCATAGGCGGCAATCAGCCTGGGCTCCAGCTTGGTGGATGCGCCGGAGAACTTCTTGCGGCGCTTGATCAGTTCATCGCGTTCCGGCTTGAGCGCAACAGCCAGATCGATGAACGGGTCTCCCAATTCCTCCAGTTTCTCTTTACTCATACCGAACATCTTCATCCGCCGGTCAAGATCGCCGATGGCAGTCCCGCCGTAAAGGTTGTCGACGTATTCGTCGAGGTAGGCTTCTCTCTGTGCGCCCTCCTTCCCGACAAATACCTTTTCAATAGCTCGTATCTTCTGCCCCTGCTGAAGGTCAAAGGCCCTTCTGACAAAATACTTCAGCACGTCCTTGTCGAACGAAGGCACCAGGTTGATCTGGGCGTCCTCGAGCCATTCCCTGGTTGAGATGGAGTCGCGGTCCTGATACCCCCGCTCCCGTTCCATGTCGTCCTTTTCCCGCTCCACGGCCCACTTGTAGATACCGTTAGCCATGCTGAGGTAGTCGGCCCAGCCAAGCGAGCCGAGCACGAGGTCCATGTCACGCGTCTGGCGTTGCTCCCGATAGAGGCTGTCCAGACTGGGAAGGATACCCGCGTACTCTTTCATCAGACCGGCATCCGCATTTGTGAATTCGGACAGGAGCTTCTCGTCCTCGATTTTCTTTTGCAGAAGGCCGGTTTTTGTAAACCCTTCCAGCATTGCATAGCTGTTTTTCAGACCATTGTTTATCCCGGCATCCATCGACGCCAGCCGTATGGCGACGGATGAATCCCTCGCCCCGGCCTGCCGGAGCAACTCAAGTACGTCCTCGAACATGCGGATCCTGGTGGGATAGTGATAGTTGACGAGATCATCGATATAGTACGAACTGGCATACCGGCTGGTATGGCCGGGGAATCCGATTATCATGGCGAAATCGCCGTTGGTGACACCGGCCGAGGAAACAGGCAGGAACGTCTTTGACCGGTACGGCACATTTTCCTCGGCGTACTCGGCGGAACTGCCGTCCGGGGCCACGTAGGCGCGCAGGAATGAGAAATCCCCCGTGTGGCGCGGCCACATCCAGTTATCGATATCGCCGCCATACACGCCGATTGAAGCCGGTGGAACATACACAATGCGGATGTCCCGAATCTTGAACTGCGTGTACAGGACATACTGTTTCCCGCCGAACATCTTCGCCAGCCGGCATTTGACGTCCCGACCTTCTTCGGCTTCCCTGATGATCTCCTTGGTGATTTTGTCGATCGCCTGGTAGCGTTCAAATGCCGTCATGGACTCATCCAGCGTCGCCAGCACTCGCTCGGTCATGTCATCCATCGCCAGGGTAACATAGGCATTGTATCCGACCGCCGGGATTTCTTCGTCCCGGGCAGCGGCATAGAACCCGTCAGCGATCAGGTTCTGCTCGACCGTGCTCTGTTTCTGGACGGCGCCGTATGCGACATGGTGATTAGTGATTATCAGACCCTTCGGGGATACAAACGAGCCGGTAGCGCCGAGCCTGACTACAGCGTCGCAGATGCCACCGCCGCGCGGATTGTATATCTGATCCGGCTCCAGCGTCAGACCCTGGGCCTTCAGGCTGTCGAAAGGAAGCTTGTGAAGATCATAAAGCGGCCACATGCCCTCATCGGCTCTGGAAAGACCGTTGGTGAAAATCAGGCACAGCAGCATTACCGGCAGCAAGAGACGTCTTCGAGTCATGATGAACCTCCTTGCAGGACTCTCTTTCGTTGTGTACGATTTTGGCAACGAACAACACAAACTAAGCTGCCGTTATCATTGCCGCAAGTTGTTTCTGGCACACGTGATAAACGGCACTGCCTGACCACACCCTGCTGCAACACGACCACTGCAGACCAGGGTTCGCTCAGGGTGAAAGCACGATCTACCGAACGGCCTGTTAATCAATCAAGCGTCGCTCGCCGGTGACCGCCACCCGATAGAATCTGCCGTCCTCCCACAATAAAGCCTGCAAAGCTCCCAACTCTTCAACACGGACATCAATGGCCATGATGCGGTTGTCAAAGAGGGCCACGATGCTGTCAACCTCGGTGTGGCCCACGACGACAGCAGATGCGCCGTAGTGATTCAGGATGCTGTCAATATCAGCAGGAGAGGCCATCGGATAGCGACCCTCCATTTCGTAATGGTAGCCGCGGTACCAGAATGGACCCTTGCTGCCGTAGAGAAGCCTCAGCGTCTCATCAAAGGCCGCCTCGGTGGAGGGCAGGTCAATGCTTTTATAAACAGCCTCATTGAGGCCCGGCAGACGCGGATAACGATCAATCAAACATGGGGCGATCCCCGCATGCACGAATATGATATCGTTTATCCTGACGGCTGTGTGTCTTGAGCGAAGCCATCGGCCGAGTTCCATGTCGGGGCCGTACAGGTCTTCGTGCTTTATCCTCGATTTCCGGGCAATCCCTTTCAGGTATTTTTCATTGATGTATCTGTTGTCACCGGTCAGTACCATTATCTCGTGATTCCCCAGTGTGAAGTGTACGCAGCCGCCGCTGCGCCGGGCTTCCCGCTCCAGACGATGAATCAACCACAGGCACTCCGTTACCGCATCACCCCTGTCAAAGACGTCGCCGACGATGACCAGATGCCCCCTGCCCCACGACCAATGGCCGCCATCGTCTATCACACCACTACCTTTCAGGATATCCAGCAGGTGCTCATACTCTCCATGAATGTCGCTGAGGGCCATGATCCGAGGTACATCGTTAAACGCGTCCGGTTCGACGGCGGGAGGCGCTACAGGTATAACATACTCGGCGATGGAATCATGGCAGAAGCCATTGAAGCGGAGGGTGTCCACGACAGCAATAATCCGGTGCTCCACTGCTCCTTTGCAGAGATAGAACACAATGGCTGAGGAATCAGTCTGCCAGAACACATAGGGTCCGTCATCGAACGGGTGCTCGGACACTGTATCGGCGCCCTGCGAATTGACGGACAAGGATGAGTCAGCCTTTGTGGTTTGTTCTGTCGCCGGGCTATCCGGTGTCTGCGGTTCACGAACATCGCCCGCAGAGACCAATCCTCCCAGCACGATTGCCAGGCAAATGCACGAAAGGCGCCTCATGAGTCTAATGACAAAACAACCTTTACGTTTATCCGCCACAGCTACCTCCTTGCGATAGTGATTGTTTACCTTCCTTGCCGGACGTTCTTCCTGGCGCCGATCTTCTCGACTATCCGATAGTGCGACACCATCGTGCCTTTGGTCAGGGCAATATAGGTGTGGGTGTTGTCGTTGTTGCTACTCATGCTTGTTCTCGTACTTTTCTAATAACGCTTGGAAGCGGGGGTGGTCGCGCATTGGCGCAAAATCCGGCCAGATCCTCAACCAGGGAACTGAAACCTCGGAAGGTATTGATAGTAGATAATCAAGTAGCTCGATAGCGAGGTCGTACTCGCCCACAATAGCATATATGATAGCCAGATTTTTAACCAGATTAGTCCCATCTATGGCGTCCTCGGATACCGGCAGCAATTCAACAGCGAGTTGCCCCTCCCGAATAGCCTCTTGCTTGCGGCCAAGACCGGCATAGGTTACACCCATGTCCGCGTGATACCAGGAGTTTTTGGGTTCGGTCGATACAATCCTTTCCAGGATCGTACGAGCGGAATCATAAGAGGATATCTTTAGTTCTGCTTGATTCATATAGCGGTAGACATCACCCTTGAGATTGTAGTAATAGGCGCTATCATATGCCGTGATTTCACTGATATCACGGACATCATTCAACAGCGTCAGTGCCCGGTCAGGGTCACCCGCCATAATGTCCAGGAGTGCTTCATAGTCTGTTAAATCAGACCATCGATCGTTTTTCTGCAAGGCTTCCTGCAGCACCTCGCGAGCGGCATTGATATCGCCCTTACAATGTAGATACAGCAGGTATTTATTGTGGTAAGGGAAATGCATATCCGGCTTGAGTTCAATCGTGCGATTAAAAAGGGATTCAGCCTCGTCATAACGGCGAAGGTATCTCAATGCGAAACCATATTCATTGCAGAATGTAGAAGAGCGAGGATTGAGTCTGATTGCTCTTTGGAAATCGGCAACGGCGTTTTCCCATTTCCCCTGTTTCAGTTCTATTTTTGCAATACATAAACTATTAGTGGCGTCGCTCGGTTGTTTCTCACGCAAGATAGTGAATTCCTCGAGAGCTCGGTCATAGTCCTTCAAACACTTAAAATGGTACCACGCCAAAGCGCCCTGCGCGTCAGATAGATCCGGTGCGATCTCAAGGGCGCGGTCGACAGCCTCTTTGACTGCCTTCAATCGCTCGTCAGTTCTGTCAAGATAATTGGCGTAGATCTGGGTATGGACTACAGAAAGCCATGCATAAGCTAAGGCAAAATCCGGCTCCAGGTCAATCGCCTTGAGTAACATCTCTTCGGCATTTATGTAATCCTTTGCGCTGTGGTTATTGAAGTATTCGTGACCTTTTAGGTAGAAGTCATAAGCTTCAGTATTCTTGGTCATTTGCTCATTCAAAGCTTGTCGCTCAGATTCGAGTAGAGTGATATCAAGCTCCTCTGCTACTGTCTCAGCAATACTGGCTTGAACTGCGAAGATATCATCAATAACTGCATCATACCGGTCCGTCCACAGGTGAGTATTATCTGACACTCTGATCAACTGTGGGGTGATACGTACTCGACTTATGTCGGCCGCTTTGTCCCAGCGAATCGTCCCCTCCAAGATGTAATCGACGCCCAGTTCCCCGGCAATTTGCGGTAAGCCCTTGTCGGTATCCTTGTATTGTATGGCACTGGTACGCGAGATGACCCTAAGCTCCGACAATTTAGCCAGCCGGGAAGTAATTTCATCGGTGATGCCGTCGGCGAAGTACTCGTCCTCTACTGCGCCCAGATTCTCAAATGGTAGCACCGCCAGCATCTTCTTGCCCGTGCTCTTGTCAGTCTCTTCCTCAGGCTGGAATGAATACCATGCGAGAGCCCCCATTACCACAACGACACCAACACCCGCCAACAAGGGCCATCTCCTCGGTCGCTTAGCGGGTGTCACAACGATTGAACTCTGGGCAGGCATCACAAGTCGCTTGAGATCACTAATCACGCCAGAGGCACTCTGATACCGCATTGACGGGTCTTTCTCCAGCAGCTTGGAGACTGTGCGCTGGAGTTCGTCCGGTATGTCTGCCTTGTATCGGGCTAATGGCTCAGGATTGTCTTGTGTGATGGCCTTTAGGGTTGCCGCTTCATTCTCTTTCTCAAACGGTGTGCGGCTGGCAATCAATTCATAAAGCACAACGCCAAGAGAGAACAAATCTGATCCGTGGTCTACTGCTTTGCCTTCTACCTGCTCAGGAGACATATACCGCACAGTTCCCAGCGTCGAACCGGTCTTGGTGAGATGCTCGCCACCTTGGATCGCGGCTAACCCGAAATCGAGTATCTTCGGCCGCCCGTAAGCATCAATGACTATGTTGGAAGGCTTTATATCTCGGTGGACAACTTTCTTATCGTGTGCGGCACCAAGACCGTCACAGACTTGTATTGCCAATTCGATTATTCTGTCAATGCCAAGCTCTTTCCCCTTCGATAACTCACGCAGCGACTGCCCTTCGATATGCTCCATAGCGAAGAAGGGCCGACCCTTGTACTCCGACACCTCATAGATATGAACGATGTTGGGATGGCTCAGCTTGGCCGCGGCCTGAGCCTCGCGCTTGAACCGTGTGCGGCAATCATCGTCCTGGCACAGATGCAACGGTAGGAACTTGAGAGCGACTTTGCGTTTTAGCTTCGTATCCTCAGCCAGATACACTTCACCCATGCCGCCGGCGCCGATTTTCTCGATGATCCGGTAGTGCGATACATTAGCGCCGGCTGTGAGGGCTACGAACGATCTGGTCTGGTCATTGTCTGACTCTTCTGCCGTCATGAGCAGGTTACCTCAGTGCGAACGTCTGCTTACTCTTATGCCATTGGGCCACCGCAAGATAGAATGCAACCCGGCCCGATGCAACGTCAAAAAACGAGTGTCAACCGCCTGAGTCGCTGCCGGGGGATACGCGGCAGTCGTTTGCTGCGCCTCAGCATCACCCGCAGGGGCTGGCCTTCGATGGCGCCTACCTTGCCTGGTAGGAGGTTTATTACATTAGTAGCCGACACGGGGTATGATACCAGAGATTTTATTGATGCTCTCAGGGTACAGATGGTGACACCTCACGTGGAGCAGAACAACAAACAGCGAAGAACCGCGATTGATGATAGGACGTTTCGACATACCGGCTATGCTGTTAGTCAACGGGTGAGAAAACGTGTCGAGGAGATATTTGGTTAAATCAAGACGGTTGGCAATCTCAGTAAGACTCGCCATCGAGGCCGCCGGCGAGTGACCTGGATGTTAATGTTCACTGCGGCTGTTTACAACCCGGTGCAGAGGCGCAACCTTGTGGAGGCATCGGTTCCATGATTCCGGGGGGGGTGTATGCCCGGGGGCATGCAACCGGGGTTACCCGAAACGGTGAGGGACCGGTTGATCTCCGCTCCTGGTCATTCGCAACAGATCCGTTGAACGTGAAACGATAACAGAAGAGACAAATAACACCCTAAGCGCTCTTTTTCAACAAGCTGCTAATCCTCCCCCCGCAGGTCTTTATCGATCTTGTACTTCTTGAGTTTGTCGAACAGGGTGGTGTAATCGATCTTCAGGATCCGGGAACACTTGCGCTTGTTGTTGCGGACTTCCTTGAGAACGCGGATGATGGCGCTTTTCTCGGCCTGCATCTGGGCATGGGCGCCGATCTCCTTGAGGCCGGCGCCTTCGCGCAACCGGATTTCGTCAGTGCGTTTCAAGCGGATGGCCAGGTGGTCCGGCGTGATCTTCTTGCCCTCGGCCAGAATCACCGCCCTCTCGACAGTGTTCTCCAGCTCGCGCACGTTGCCCGGCCAGTGGTACTTTTCCAGAAGGCTGATGGCCTCGCGCGCGAGCGTCTTGGGCGGCTTCTTCATCTCGCGTGTGTAGCGGGCGATGAAATGATCGGCCAGGTCGCGGATATCCTCCGGGCGTTCGCGCAGGGGCGGGATGTTTATGGGGAAAACCGAGAGGCGGTAGTATAGGTCTTCGCGGAAACGCTTGCCCCGGATCATTTCGTTGAGGTCCATGTTTGAGGCGGCGATAATCCGAACGTCAATATCCACCGTCTTGGTGCCGCCGAGGCGTTCGAAGTTCTTCTGCTGCAGCACGCGCAGGAGTTTGGCCTGCAGGGCGATGTCCATGTCGCCGATCTCGTCGAGGAAAACGGTGCCGCTGTCGGCGATCTCGAACTTGCCCATCTTGCGCGCATGGGCTCCCGTGAAAGCGCCCTTCTCGGACCCGAACAATTCGTTCTCCAGAAGCTCGCCCGGAATCGCAGCGCAGTTGATGGCGATAAAGGGTCGATCTTTGCGGGGCGAGAGCATGTGAATCGACTTGGCGAACAGTTCCTTGCCGGTGCCGGTCTCACCATTAAGCAGCACCGACGCGTCCGAGCCGGCCACTTTCCGGATCAGCTTACAGATCTCCACCATTGTGGGATTCTTACCGACAATATTCTGGAACCCGTCGACCGCGAACAACTCCTCCCTGAGCAGGCTGTTCTCGGCAATCAGGCGGCGGTTCTCCAGCGCCCGGTTGACCAGCACACAGAGGTGGTCGGTGTCAAACGGCTTGGTGATAAAATCATAGGCGCCCTTTTTCATCGCCACCACGGCATCCTCGATAGTCCCGTAGGCGGTCATGACGATCACCGATGTATCCTCGTCGACTTCCTTTACGCCGTCCAGCACCTGCAAGCCGTCGACATCAGGCATCTTCAGGTCGGTCACGACCAGGTCATAGGATTTATTACGGGCCAGATCGAGCGCTTTCTCCCCGTTGTCGGCGGCGTCCACGCGGTAACCTTCTTCGAGGAGCGTCTCGGTCAGCATGTTGCGCATTGAGTCTTTGTCGTCGACCACAAGGATATTGGGCATCTTCTACACCTCGGAATTGACCTGACCTGCCTGCCATCTGAGGCGAAGGCATAGTACCATAATCATTTTATCGGATAAAACCGCCGTCGGTCAAGGCGCTCGTGTGTTCAATTGTACAACAACCTGTGGGCGGAAATCCTCACTCGTGATCTTCCGCAGCGGCTCGAAAGACATGTGGGAGTTCAGGCGCGGGCGGCTACTGCCTCCCGGGAAGGGATATGTCAAGGGCGTGAGTGAAATCCCCAACGGTCAGTTTGAGGACATACCGGCCGCGATACCCCCCCGAGCGCGGCACCCATTCATACACATACCGACCCTTGTTCATCAGCGAGTCGACGACCGGCGTGTCGACCAGTTTGCCCCGCCGGTTGAAGACGTTGATCGAGACCAGCGCGGAATCCTCGTCCAGTTCGAAACCCACCGTGGCGCTCCGGGGCCCGTCGAGAAGATAAAGGCGGCTTCGCTTCTCCCACTTCTTGAAGCGGGCCTCGACTGCGCCATAGCGGCGGCGTCCGCAATCATTGAGGCGGTATCGATAGGTGCCGGGTTCAACAAAGCGCCCCGAATCGTCCTTCTTGTCCCAATAGAAGTTGTAGTAGCCGGAAGGCAGGATCCGGTCAAGCAGTTGACGTACCCCGCCGCCGCGGTCGTCGACCAGCTCAATCGTCACGCGGCATCGGCTCGACCGCTCCGCCGGTAACCAGATGCGGACCCGCTCGGCCTCTTCGGGATCGTCGGGCGGCGTGAACAGATCGACAAGAGCCTGGGGTGAAGTCTCCCCGCCAGCAGGCAATGCCGTCCCACATAGTACGACCAGGGTCAGGACAAAGAACACCACCCACGGCCAACCGGCGCTGTCAGCAGGGAAAAACATACCGTCTATAATATCCGAACGCGGGGTCACGGCAAGTGTAATCGGCAGGTCGGCGGCGGACTGAAGGAAGGGTTTTTGTTCCTGGACTTCTCATGCAGCGTGCTGCGCGTGTGTACTCCACCAAGGCCGCCCTTCGAATGTGTAAACACCATGCCGGCGACTAACTTGTTGAATACCAATATAATAGCACGCGCCGTGTGATTTCTGTCTATACTTGCCAACAGGTTTGTCCACATCCGCCGATGGACCTGCAGGTGTCAAGTTGCTCACCGACAATTGAATTGCCGGGAGTTTGGCAGTTACCTGCAAAAAATGCAGCAAATCGTCGTAAATGACCTATTGACAAAACTGCGAAAGCTACTATCTTTGATAAAAATTTCACACAAGACCCTCCTAGGCCCTGCCTGCCCTCCCCGTGTGCTTGATCCTAAACAGGCGGGGCTTCTTTTTTCCCGTGCTTGAGGGGACGGTGATTCTCGTTACGCGTGGTGGCCCTCCCAAACGCCGGTGCTGAGATTGCGCAGTTGACAGGTCCGGCAATCGTAGCCATATTCCGCCAGGAATGAGAGACCTTATCAAGAGACCCGAACGCAACATCAAACAACGTCCTAAATGGAGGTGACCTATGAAACGCTACGCCCTGGTTGGAGTACTGATTCTATTCGTAGTTTGCACGGCCCGGTCGGAGGGTGAGTTCGGGACTGAGGACATGTATGGGAAACATTCCTTTGGTGTCGGATTCGGCATTCAATACGGCATCATCGGCGCCAACGTCGATGTCAATATCGCTCGGAATCTCAACGTAACGGCCGGTCTGGGCACTACCGTATTCGCCGGTGCAGGATACAACCTCGGTCTCAAGTACTTCCTGACTCCACTGAACCGGACATTCCGGCCGAGAATCGCTGCGTACTACGGGGTTAACGCCATAATCGTTAAGGAGTATGTCGGCATCACTAAGGACGACGAAGGCGAGAACTATACCGGCCTGTCCCTCGGGATTGGCGGTCAATGGATGTGGGGAGAGACGAAAACCAACGGTCTTGATTTTGACATCATGTATCTGGCCACGACAGGCTGGGATCTCGACCAGTTGCAAGCCGAAGGCTTCGATGTCGACGAACCGGGCAAGGTGAGGGTGTCTCTCGGTTACCGACACGCTTTTTAGCAGCTTGTTGAAAAAGCATTTCGCCCTGCTCAGAATCCTGCGGATTCTTCATAAGCGTGGTGTCGGGCGTCCCTGCCCGACACCTTACGACAGGTGACGAGGGAGCCGTCAGGCAGAGACGCCTGACGGCACAATACCACGGATTCGTCATGGCCCCGTTTGCGGGTATGAAGTCAGAACACTAACGATTGCCCGTGTCGCGCCCTTGTAGGACTCACATCCTCAAGCAGGTGGGCCTTGCCGGGCATACCACAGAAAAGACCCGCTCTCGGAAGAGAGCGGGCCTGAGTGAATATACTTAAATCCTATTTGGTTCGTCGATCTTAGCGAATACGACGAGTGCGACGCCGCATGGGCTTGCGAGCCGTCTGGCGCTTGGAAGTCGCACGCCAGGTGCGGGAACGAGTGGTTCTACGCTTGGCGGACTTGCGTACGACCGGCTTCCGGGTGGTGGGCCTGTGGAAGGCGCTGTTGCTGCCGCGATTCCCTCTCCAGATAGAAGGGCTGGCCTTCTTGATGTTCAGGTCGACAGCCTTGTAGCGGACGGCGTACACTGTGCGACCGAGCTGACGGGCGATCCAGGCCGTCTCGTAGTTGCGGTAGTACTTGCGCATGAATGCCATTTCTTCGCGGCTCCACGGCCGTGCGACCCGGCGGGTCCTCGTGCGACGGGGGACCGACGTGCGCCGTGTGGTCCGTCTGGTTCTACGCATAGCCATACTCTACTCCTTGTTTGAGTCGTTAGCGATTGCGAACAATGATCTATGGCCAATCACCGCCCGCTGTTTAATCATAGCCTTATAGTCGTCTCTTTCCGGGAATACTTAAGCGTCTGTGTCCGGGAATTGCCGTGTACGACGGCAGAAACGGCCATTCCATTCATCGTTGTTCCGTTTTGTCACAGCCCGATCGTCGATACTCCCTGTGCGTCGTCTTAAGATCGCCGACGTCGTGAATCGGACAGCCCCGCAGGCGGTACGCGCCCCGCGTAAGGCAGTGATTGCCAAGCGATTATACGCTACCCCGGAATCCCGTCGGCCCGCCGACGAACGGTAACCCGGCGTTGTCGAATGTATCATCACCCTCAACTGCGACTGCTGTCACCACTGATGAAGGTTTGAACAAAATGGAATCCTTACCTGCAGCGGCCTTCTACGCTGCTCAGATAATCCCCGCCGACAGATGACGGTCATGCGCTGTCGTTAACCCGACAGTCTGTCATGCAGATTGTCGGTCCCGAGGTGATGAGACTCCGGCGGCATGGAATTGATGTTGCGCCGGTTGTTTGATTCGCGTAGATTATTTCGAACGCCGATCGAAGAACGAACAAAGATATGAAACGAGAACACCTTTCCGCGTCTCTTTTCCTCCTGATCACGGGGGTGTTTTTCTATCTGTTCTATCGGGTGATCGTGCCTTTTTTCGTTCCCATTGCCTGGGCGGCGGTTCTGGTGATCATCTTCTTCCCACTGTACGAGAGGCTGCTCGGAAAAATCAAATCGCGCGGCGTGGCCTCGCTGCTGATCACCATTCTCATTCTGGCGGTCATCATCGGGCCCATCACGTATCTTTTTGTGGCGCTTGTCAACGAGGCTGCTGACGCCGTGGCCAGGGTGAACGAGATGTACAAGACTGGTCAACTGGATGACATCCTGTCTGTTGATCTGCCCTGGCTGGAAACGGCTACAGAGAAACTCAGGCCGTACTACGATCTCTCCAAGATGAACCTGGATGAAATCGCCAGGGACGCTATTGATAAAGTCGGGGGGCTAATCCTCAATCAGACCAGTTGGCTGATCGCCAACGGCACCAAGGCCGTCTTCTACTTCTGCCTGATGGTTTTCACGATGTACTACTTCTTCAAGGACGGTGAGCGGATAATAAGCCGCGCCAAGCGGCTTGTGCCGCTGTCTTCCGACCAGGTGGAGGCGACCTTTCGTCAGCTCCACGACGTCATCCAGGCCACCATGTACGGAGGTGTAGTCGTCGCGCTGATTCAGGGTCTCTTGGGAGGCACCCTGTTTGCCATTCTCGGGATCACATCCCCGGTTTTCTGGGGTGCGATCATGGCCTTCCTGTCGATCATTCCTTTCCTGGGCGCCTTTGTCATATACATTCCGGCGGGAATCATTCTTCTTGTCGGCGGCTCATATATCAAGGGCATCCTTGTTATCGCCATCGGCACGGTGGTCATAAGCCAGATAGACAATGTCATCCGCCCGCTTCTGATTTCCGGCCGCACCGAGATCCACCCCCTGTTGCTGTTCTTCAGCATCATGGGCGGAATCGTCCTGCTGGGCCTTTTGGGACTGGTGATCGGGCCACTTATTGCCGCCGTGTTCGTCACGCTGATTCGCATCATCGATTTGCGCCTGCATTCAGCGGAGTCGGCTGCCGCCCCCTCGGCACCGGAACGTTAGCGACACGTCTCCGGACAGCCGGGCTCGATCGCTACGGCCGACTGCAGGACCGTATTTTCACTTTACATCGGTCGGGAGTCGGGGCATATTGCGCGTCAACTCATGTCCACAGATATGCTCAAGGAGTAAGCGATGTTCCTGACATGTATCCTGCCCCCGCGGGTGGTAGCCCTGGCGTCGGTTCTCGTGGTGCTGATCGCCTCCGCTGTTTGTGCCGCCAACCCGTCCTATTCCATGAAAGTCGAAATTGACACGGTGCCGTTTTTCCCGAACGGCATATACGACGAACGCATTCCCAAACCGGACGACATCCTGTCCGGCCCTGTTGGTGTCAGACCGATCAGATACCATGAGTTGGTTTCCTATCTGAAGGCTGTGGCCGAGCAGTCAGACCGTGTGCTCCTGGAGGTCTACGGCCGGACACATGAAGGACGTGACCTGTACAACGTCTTGATCTCGACTCCCGCCAATCTCGCTGACCTGGAACCGTTTTGCCGACGTCTGGATCTGCTTTCAGATTCCCGCCTGGGCGAAAACGACTTCGAGGCCGACTCACTCATCGACAACTTACCGGCTTTTGCCTGGATGGGCTATGGCGTTCACGGTGGCGAGCTTTCCGGGGTTGACGCCGCGGTGCAACTGGTCTACCAGCTTGCCGCCGGAACGGATTCGGCCACAATGACGATCCTCGAAAACACGATTGTCATCGTTGATCCCGTCCAGAACCCGGACGGCCGCGAGCGGTCCCTGTCCATGCTGGCGACTTTCCGAAGTGCCGTGCCCAACTATGACCAGCACGCCATGCAACACGGCGGCGTGTGGCCCTGGGGACGCGCCAATCACTATCTTTTCGATCTCAATCGAGACTGGATTCTCGCCACTCAGCCGGAGACCATAGGCAGGTTGAGGACACTGCTGAAATACCACCCGCAGTTGGTGGTCGATGGTCACGAGATGGGGTCCAACGCCACCTTCCTTTTCGATCCTCCCCGCGAGCCGATCAACTACAACATTACCGTCAACGTTCGCCGATGGTGGAAGGTTTTCAGCGATGATCTGGCCGAGGCTTTTGACCGGCGCGGCTGGCCGTACTACGTTCAGGAGTGGCATGACCAGTGGTATCCCGGTTACGGCTCGGCGTGGTCCACGTTTTCCGGCACCGTGAGCATGCTCTACGAACAGGCCGGAGTCGACGGATCCATCGTCAGGCAACGCGACAGCTACCTCCTGACTTACCACGAGGCGGTGAACCATCAGTTCACGTCTTCGATCGCGAACCTGGCCACTCTTGCCGGCAATCGCAGGGAAATCCTCCGTGACTACTATCAGACCAGGAAGGGGATTGTCGACGATGGCCGCAGACAGCCCCTTACTTTCATTTTCAGACCCGACGGCGATGATCTGAAAATGCAGCGATTCATTTCCTCGTTGCTCGAGCAGGGCATCGAGGTTCGCGTCACGACCGACGACGGCAAGGTGCGGGGGGCCGTCGGAATCGATGGCCGGGAACATCACTCCCGCCTGTTGCCCGTCGGCACTTACCTGGTCAGCACCGCCCAGCCAATGGGCAGACTGGCTAAGGCGGTTCTCGAGTTCGACCCGCATCTTGATCTGGACTTCCTCAAAGAAGAGCGGCGGGAGCTTGAGAAGCGAGGCGAAACGCGGATGTACGAGGTTTCCGCGTGGTCGCTGCCGTTGGCGTACGACATTGATGCCTACCAGGTAACCTCGGCTCTGTCAGTCGCTTCGGAGACGGTGCAACTCCCTCTGCCGGAGCCGACCGGCAGCCTTCACAGCCCTGATGCCCGGTTTGGGTTTGTGATCGACATGGTGGGGGAGAGAACCCACCGGTTGCTGACGCGCCTTTTTGCCGAGGAACTGATCATCTACTGCGCCAAGAAGCCGTTTACGGTCGAGCGCAGAGAATACAAGGCCGGATCGCTTTTCCTTCGTCGACGCGGAAATCCGGAAAACCTGCCGCATATCCTGGGCGCGCTGGCCGGGGAAGTCGGTATCGATATTTATGGTGTGAACACCGGCCGCACAACTGACGGGGCCTATCTTGGCGCGCCATCCTATGTCCTCTTGCGCCAGCCGCGCGTGGCTGTTGTCGCCGGCGACGGCATCGATTACACCAGCTTCGGGTCGCTGTGGTTCGCGCTCGATAAGGAACTCGGGCTGCCTCATTCCCTTCTGCAGTTGTCCCGACTGTTACGGACCGATCTGTCCGCATACAACGTGCTGGTCGTCCCCTCCGCCGGGGGCGATGGTCTTACGCAAAATCTGGGCAAGCAGGGCAGAGACAAACTCGAAACCTGGATCCGTGGCGGCGGCACCCTGATCTGCATTGGGCGATCTGCTGTGTGGGCGGCCGATACCGCCACCGGTCTCTCTCAGACGCGACTCAGGTGCCAGGTGCTGGACAGGCAAGACAAGTACGCCACCGGACTCCAAAGGGAACTTCTCGCCGAGGCGCCGGACATTGACACGATGGCCCTGTGGCATCCGGACAAAGTACCACCGCCTGAGAAAGACGAGGCCGATCAGACCACGCCGCCTGTTGGTGCGAAGAAGGCCGAAGAGCTGGACGAGTGGCGGCGGCGGTTTCACCCCAGGGGCGTTATCATGCGGGCCGATCTTGACCTCGAAGAGTGGTTAGCCTATGGCATCGGGACGCAGCTCCCGGTGATGGTATACACCCGCCACGCTTTGATGGCGACCTCTCCCGTGAAGACGGTGGCGCGGTTCACACAGGAGAAGAACAAGCTGCGGTTGTCGGGACTCTTGTGGCCGGAAGCACGCGAGCGGTGGGCAGGGACGGCCTACGTCACCCGCGAACCAAGAGGAAAGGGACAAATCATTCTGTTTGCGACCGATCCCTACCCGCGAGCTTATTTCTGGGGTACGCGCAGGATGTTCGTCAACGCCGTGTTACTGGGACCCGGCATGGGTAGCCCCGGCGAGCCGTACGGAACGCGATAGAGATAGACATGTGGACATGAGCATTTGGTGATCCCGATACCGGGTGGAACAACCCGAAGGTACGGTTAATACTGTTACTGAGCGGAATTGTCCCCCCGGCCACAGGCAATAATCTATGGTGGAGGGGACGCGGACCGCCGAGATGTCTTGTACTTCTCAAACAGTCGCCCCCATTCGGTCCGGGAGAACTTACGGATGATCGCCCTGCCTACGGTCGGGTACCAGATCCAGTCGTGGTAGATGTTACTTGCTATCGGCGCCCAGACAACCAGCGGCGAGTGAAGCGCGATCTTCTCCAGGAACCGAAGCGGCCCCTTACGCAACATCTGGTCGCCCCAGATCACAATTGATCTCTTGGTATGGAAGTGGAAGTTGATCTCGGATATATCCTCGCCGAGTATCTCGATCTCGCCGGGCTCTGCCACCCCCAGTCCGCGCTCGTGGCACATCCGCAGGTAGGGGATGTCCATCGGGTCGAATCCCATGAGCCTTGCCGCCACGGAGTCAATCGCGACCTGGTCGCCCGAAGCCAGGATAAGGTTCTTGGCGTGGGGCGTCATGGTGCGTGGCCCGGCGCCGTCACCGCAGACGGTGCCGTCCATTACCGCCAACATCCCCGGGTGCAGTTCCCGCTGCATCAGCATCAGGTCGACCAGCACCTCGTGCATGTACTTGTGGGCGTAGTGGCGGACCTCCTTGAGCAGGCCGCCGAACGAGTTCTTGACGGCCCCGGTCGTGATCGAATGCCCGTGCGTCTTGACGGTCGGCAGGTGGATGATCTGCCTGCCGATGTACATCCGGGGTATCTGGATCCCCTCGGGAAAGATGTCGTTGAGCTTGAGCAGCTTTTCCTTGAAATCGTAAACGACCCACTCAACATCCGTGAGCGGCGTGAACGACAGACCATACCGATTCAAAACCGGCATCCAGAGGTTGTTCCGGGCGCCCTTAACCGGGTCGGTGACGACCGTCTTGTTCTCGACCGGCAACAGTTTTTCCCTGGGGAAGCCGTCCTCGATCAGGGTTCTGACCAGCCCTTCCACCTGCCACGGCTGTGAGGAACAGGCCGGGAAATACTTGGTCCAGGACAGGTTGAGCTTGATGAGAGTGTCCTTGTCCGGCCCGACGCTAGACTTGTAGTCGATTAATTCGAGCAGTTTGCGGTAATCCTCCACGACACGGGAGGAATCCGTCTTCAGTACCGCGACCTTAGCTCTGTACATAGGCACCGATGATCCTCATGTTTACGCGACTCGAACCCGACAACGGCGGGTCCGAGGACAGACCCACCCTACGGGGCTGATCCCACAGCAAGCTGTGGTGCACCCGGTCGCCCGGCACTGGAATATAGGCCCCCGCCTGATACATGTCAACCGGAGAGATACACTACCGCAAAATCGGGCGGCTGGGTGGCACCCTCAAACTTGTTTGGGGGTGTCTCTTCACGGGCTGAGTTCCCGTTCCAAACAAGTTTGAAACGGCCACCCGACGGAGAGCAAAAACCACTAACAAGCTGCCCCAAAACTGGGAATCGAATACAAAACAGCAACTGTTTTTCATTTCATGTCATTCCCGCGGCTGGGTGGCAACCTCAAACTTGTTTGGGGGTGTCTCTTCCCGGGCTGAATTCCCGTTCCAAACAAGTTTGAAACGGCCACCCGACGGAGAGCAAAACCGGGCGGGTTGCCGGCCGAGGGCAGAAAACCCTCAAGCTTCGGCGTAAACGGGCCGATAATGCTAAGGCCTGATGCCGGAACCCACCGGAAGGGGTGCACGGGGGTGTGAGAAATTGGAACTTTTTCTTGCTTTTGACAGTAGAGCTTGTTATAGTCCAGGCTCAAGTTCCTGGCAAAGGGAATTTTTGCCCGTAGTCCGCATTGAATTGTCAAGCGTCCGGAGGGAACCGGGAGGAGGTTTGTAGCACTAAATTACCTGGTCTTTGCGCCATTTTTTATCCTTGACACGGTCTTGGGGTCAATTTAAGTTAGACTCCGATTGGCGCAGAAATTTCGGAAAAGTTGTTGATTAGAAGGCGCTAAGGTTTAATGATTTAGGTCGAATAACCGATAATATTTCTTAAAGGTTTCGGAAAAGAGAACAACAAATAGAAATGGAACTGTACGAAAAAACAACAAAGGAGGTTTTTCTGGAGCGAAAGCCGGGATACTATATTATTCCGTCATCCGGTAGCGCCTGTCCCTGCGGGGGTGGAGCATGCAGATCAAGGATTCATCTGTGGCGCTACTGTTTTGCACTCGAAATAAGATATACTTGAGGTTCTAAAAGGAGTAAGGAAGAATGAGAGGAAACAAAAAGTTTCTGTTGCTGTTCGCGCTTTTGCTGAGCAGCATCCTGGCCGCGTACTTCATTAGTGGTTGCGGGGACGACTCGACCATTATTGAAGGCGACCAGCCAGACCCAACCGTGGATGCGGTCATCGGGACCATCCACGGTACTGTCACCAGTCTCACCAACGGCGCTCTCATGGAGGGCGTCGAGGTAATCTGGATCAACGACGGCGTTACACTGTACGATACAACCGACGCCAACGGCTACTTCAGCACACCGACCGATCTGCCTCCGGGTGACTACGAGTTCACCTTTAGGATCGACGGGTACGCAGTCGTAACCGACATCGACCAGATCCCCACGTTGCAGGCACTTCAGCAGCAGGGTGACACCCGCACCGGTCTCATCGAGGTTTCCGAGACTCTCGACGCCGCTCTCCCGCAATTGTCGGCGACCGTGACGGGCGCTATCTATACGGCCCTGCCGCTGGCTCCGGAAAAAGGCGAGAGCCCCGACCTGGCGCTCGATGGACCACGGATGGCGGCGCCGGTCAACGGTGCAGTTGTCCAGCTCGACTTCGATGATAACGCCATCGATATGCATCCCAATAAGTACTGGGATACCACCGGCGCCGAGGGTGGCTATACCTTCGCCGGCCTGCCGCTGGTCGACAATGTGGACTTCGTGTTGATGCCGTTCACTATCGGCGACACGGCCTACGTCGGCTTCGCCATCAACGACATATCGCTTGATGGCGGCAATGCGACCTTCCCGAACGTCTATGCGGTGACCACGGGGAATGCTCACACCACCGATAACCCAGTCGTCCTCAGCTACAACTTTGAGAACGACGGCTTTTATGTAGATACCGCCCTGACGGTCACGTTCTCCGAGCCGATGAACACCGGGACGATCGACGTTGATCTTGAGATCAACGACGGCGGCTGGGCTGCTGTCGACCGGACCCTCAGTTGGGGTACCGGCGACCAGGTGCTTACCGTCACTCCGGATCTTGATCTGCTTACAGACTCTGAGTACCGGCTGACACTGGCCGGTTACTCTGCGGTTGGCGCTCTGGTGCTGCAGGACCCGGTCAATGCCGTAGACGGCTGGCAGCGCGAACTGACCTCTCAGGACGGCATGCGCTATGTCTCTTCAACGCTGGATTTGACCGACTTCCCACTGGCGAACGCCATAGCCATTACCTTTGACATGGATCCGGTATGGCCGGACGTCGACAACACCGATGAGTTCGTGAAACTGCTGGAAGACCCGTACGGTGATCCTGCCAACCTGGTGGAGGTTAACGTTACGGCCAGCGGCGCCACGTTGACCATCACCCCGGTCAGCGCTCTTTCGTCGAACACCAACTACCGCCTCACTTTCAAGGTCTACTCCGATCTGCGGGGCGACTTTGTCGAGACGGATGAGATGGTTGTGATGATGGGCCTGGCCAGTGGCGCCGACCTGGACTTCCTTACCGTCAACACCGGCACCCTGCCGGCGAAAGTCACGGGCTTTGTCATCGACTACGGTCCCAACGGCATGAACGACGTCGACTGGGTGGCTGATTACAACACCACCAGTATCAAATTCAAATGGAACAAAGTTGTCAACGCGGACGAATACGAGATCTACGCCAAGAACGGCACAACAGTACCGGATTTTGTGCTGATCGAGGGACCGATTGCTCACCAGGATCACCTTACGTATCAGGTCGGAACCGTTACCTTCGTTCAGGATGACGACTTTGACTTGTATAAGACCGACGCCCTGACCACGCCATTTACCGACAGCACGAGCATCACATACGAGGTGCGTGCGGTAAACTCCGTCGGCAACGGTCCGTTCTCCGACGTGATCACCATAGCCGACCAGACTGTGCCGGTCAAGCCGACTGTTACGCAGACCGTGTCTGCTGATAACACCGGTGTTGACGACACAATTCACGTGGAGATTACTTTCGGTGAAGTGGAGTACCTGGACAGCTATGCCTTCTCCTTCACCGAGGGTGGCGGCGACGCCGCTTATGTGCTGACCGCTGACGATGTCACATTCACCTTCGACAATGACATGAGAGACGGAATCGCTGTTGCGATCGTCGCCGCGGATAAGGCGGCCGTCGCCGATACTATGTGGTATACTGTCACTGACAACTCCGGCAACGACACCACGTATTTCTTTAGAATTCTCCCCTATATCGAGTTCACGGCTCCCGTAGACAACACCTCCGACTTCCGCGCTCAGGAGTTCCCGGTTACCTGGACTGTCAATGACGTCGCTGGCGGAACCTACTTCTCCGGCAACCTGGACTTCTATATTTCACTCGACGGTGGAGCTACGTGGTATGACACTACGTCACCAGGTCCGGCCTTTGACGCAGGCACGTATACCAAGACACTTGACGACACAATCTTCTCGCCGACGGCCATGCTTGGCTTCGAATTGGCGGCGGGCGGATTCATCTTCACAACTGACGAGTTCGTATACGGCGGTTTGAAGTGGAATATCGGCGCTACCGACAGCACCGCTATCGAGGAGGGTCAAGAAGGAGGCGATTCCACCTACTACGACCGCAACGGCACCGACTCCTCGTTCATCCCGATCAGCTTCCAGTCATGCGGTCTCGACAGCATCCTGATAGTCTGGTCGGTTGACGACTGGACCAACATTGCCGGCTATCTCGCCGGGCCTCCGATTGTCGACGCCGTCTACGATACGGTGCTGATTGCCGATCCGACGGTAGTGTGTACGACGGCGTACAATCACTATCCGTGGGGCACCGGCGCTGACGTAGCCGTGTATCGCCTGGCCATCGTCGATCTGGAAGGCGCCTTTGATGACGGCACCTTTGACGGCTGGACAGCCGCGGAAGACGCGCCGCGTGAGGAGCTTGGTGATGGTGAAGGAGCCTATGAGTTCAAGTTGACCCACGACTATGTTGAGCTGTTGACTCCCGATCCGGCTGGTGACGAGGCGCCCGGCGGCCAGGGAGACTACGAGATCACGTGGGACAAGGTTGGTGACGCGACCGCTTTGGTTGATATCTGGTACTTTGAGACAGCCAATGACAACGAATGGGCTAACTGGGATGATTCCACGCTTCTGGTCGCCGGTACTGCCAACGACGGCAGTTGGGGAGACTGGGCAATTCCGGGCACGGCGCCGAGCGCCACTGCCAAGATCCTCATGCTGGATGCCGACGGCGATTCGCTGTACGCCAGCGAAAATGCGTTCACCGTTTCCGGTTGGACCATTACCACGCCGGCCGACATTCTTGTTGGAACATCCACACCCATCACAATCGGCCCGGTGGGTGATCCCGGCCAGGCCGACCTGTACTTCTCCGGTAATAACTTCACGGACTCCACCCTGGTTGTGGCTAACCTCGCCACCGACGCTGTTGAAGCCGTCTGGAGCGATGTGATTCAGACTACTGACGCCCCCGTTGCGCCGACCCTTTCGGCCCAGTTCCGTATCTGGGGTGACCTTGCCAACGGCGGCGACACCGTTTACGCCACTACCGAAGAGTTCGAATACGAGGGCTACGTTGTTACCTCCCCCGATTCTACCGGCTACGGTGACTTAACCGGTACCGACCTGATGGCGGGTGAGGGGACCGAGATTACTTGGACGGCCATTGGTGACGTCGATCACCAGGCGTTCGATGTTGGCATCGATTACAGTCTGGACGGCGGCACGGGCTGGACTAACATCGTAGGCGCTACTGATAACGATGGTTCTTTCCTCTGGCCGGTGCCCAACCACCCGACGATCCCGCCCACGGACGAATGCCAGGTGAGAGTCTATAAGACAGCTACCCCCACCAGCGCGGGCACCAGCGACACGGTGACAGTTGCCGGTATCATCTTCACTTATCCGGTTGTTGCCGGCACCTCGTCATGGTCTGATGACGCCGGTTGCACACTACTCTGGACGCTGGTTTACCACAACTACACGTTTGGCGACCTCGTGATTGAATATTCGTCCACCGGCGCCCCCCCCTGGCTGGCAGTGCCCGGCGCGGTTGATGTTGATCCGGACAACCTCACTGCTACGACTGGTGAGTTCGTCTGGCCTGGCGACGAGGATCTGGATCTTGCGGCCACGTATAAGGTGCAGATTCGTGAGAGCGGGAAGGCAATTTGGTATTGGTCGGCTGTCTTCGAAGTTGTTGACTGATGCATCTTTGATCGCTTGATCTTTTGCCGGGGACTGGTTATCCAGTCCCCGGTTTTTTGTGCGT
>CBFDBU010000026.1:0-49815 GCA_965603125.1 uncultured bacterium
GCGAAAGCACACCTGTCCGCTGAGATTCGATGACATCTGCCTTGATTGTGTCCTCGTAAGCTTCCCTGTCAAGTAGACAATTCATAAGTAGAGTTTTGGGCCGGGCCGCCTTCTCCTTTTTGGTCGCTTGACGATAGCGCACCCTTATTGCGGCCAAATACTCTCGCTTTGAATTTCCGCCCATATTCTCGTCTCCTTTCGGTAACACTGAATATGAGGCAACGTATCATTTCTCAGATCAAATCCATCACCCTTGGGTAACATTTCATTTGAGGCAATTCGGTAGGTATTATTGTTGGAAAAAGTTGTTGACAGTACCAGTAATCTCCCTATCTTTTAAAATTAAGCGCAAAGGATAAGGAGATTTGGTAGTCTTCCATTGTCAACCCTTTATGGCATACTGCGACCAAAAGGCATGGAAGGTTCAGCTTAAGGAAATGGAACAGTCTGATATTGAGACCTTTGTGCCAGAGCATGGGGCCGCTGGGGACAAAAGCGGACATTGCTTTGCAGAAGCGATACATAACTGTTTTAGAGGAGTTGGTTTTTCAGATAGTCTGAGAAGGCGGGACGGTCGAAGAGGCGCTGCAACAGTCTTTACCTGAACCCTTTGATGCATGGTTGAGTGGTGGGATGGCTCGCTTTGAGGCGAATGTGCGATCCTCTTACAAACGCCTACCAGACAAATGAGCAGGTTGAGTTGAAAGGAACCTGGCCGCATAATTTCAAGATATGTCTCTTAAAGATTCTTGGATAATTCGTGATGATTTATATAGATGAGGATGTTACATAAAATGGATACCGACCTAGAATATGTGCGGAGCGTGGTTGAGCAAGAAGTGACGGCGGTCGTCAATGGAGACACAGACGCATGCCTTGGTATCCTCTCTGATGATGCACTGTTCATGCCCCCCGACGAGGCAACGAAACATGGTGACGAGCTTCGACAGTGGCTTCGAGATTTCCTCGAGCAATGTGCGATCGAGGTACTCCATTACGAAGACGAGGAGTTCATCTTGAGTGGAGATCTGGCATTCCACCGGTTCACTATCGACTGGACGGTAACGCCGAAGGCTGATGGCAAAGCAGTCTCGTCACAGCTTAAGGGTATGCATGTTCTTCAACGACAGTCGGATGGCTCCTGGAAACTAGCCAGAGAAATTTGGAACGCTAACCCACTGACCGTCGAGGCGCCGTAAGAGCTGTACTCTCCGGGAAGAATGTTCGTGGGTAGTAGCTACAATGCATCGCCTTCATTGGCCGAGGTGGGTGTATGAAGGGGGGCGCTCGTTGAATCCAGGATTCCAAATCTCGATGACCCAGGCCAGTTTCTTTTCCCCGTCCCGGTGTCAACTGACGGAACGCTCTCGTGACCTGAAGTGTCCATCATTTGACAGTATACTTCTATCAGCCGAAATGCGTCGCATTGTAGTCTCCGTACTATGAATTCTACCTGGGCATTTTTACGATCCGGTAACTTAGAAAGGGTGATAAGATAACCCTAAGGACTGCAGAAAGTTCAACCAATCAGTGACGTCCGGTTGGCCTTGCCGATGGTTAAGGAAATCAGCCACTCATGGCCACGGGCTGGTCAGTGCGGCCAGGCAAGGTCGTATCTTCGAGCGGGTGTGAATCCCGCCCCGGTAAGGTCGCCAGCCGTCGGGTAGTGAGTCATTGGAGGAAGGGGAGTAATCCCCGACTTTAAGCGTATGAACACAAGCAGTCAGGCGTAAGCCGTAAGGATGAAGGGATTGAGCCTCGAAAGTTGCGGAAAACCGGGAAGGGCGACGCCGTTGACTTAGGTGGAAGCCAACATAAGCGGAACCGTTATGGCAGGGATCGTTCACTTCCCCGGGGTCGGAGACCACGGCCTAGATGACATTGCGAAGAGACGATAATCCGAAAGGCTCCAGGCACGCTTCCAGAGATGGGAGACGGTCCAATCAACCGAAAGAAGGGAGAGAGGACTGATCGTACCTGCGGAGTCGGATCACTTGATAGTACTGATGACAGCGGGTGATGCCGCTTTAGGGAAGGAGACGACACATAAACAAGCGACGTGAGGAAACACCAACCGTGCTCAGAAGCGGAGAGATGGTGACCACGTTCCATAGTGGACCGATCCAGAAGCTAAAATCTCGTTTTTCCGCCCATTGAGTGCACTTACCCATTTGCTGGACTATGACCTCTGGCCCAACCGTCCTGCTATCATGTATGCCCAGAGCCTTGCTTGGTTATTTGCCCTCGTAGACGTCGTGGGTTTGTTCTATCGCAGGCTTTTCGGCAGAGAGGCAGCAGTTGCTGCAGGGCTGGTACTTCTTCTCTTCGCTATCGTCAAGGTGCACACTACGAGGCAATTAGGAAGCTCTGCACGAGGACGGACCACTTGCTGTTCCTGACAACTACACTGTACCGCGGGTGCCGCAGTACTTCCCGATGCCTGCTCCCGTTGCTCGCCCCTGAACTTCTTCGGAAGTACCAGCACAAGGCAAGACTTGCAGATCACTATTAGAAATCTCTCAAAACGTTACGGCAGCAGTAAATATGCGCTACGTGACATCGATCTGGACATCGGTTGTGGGATGTTTGGTCTGCTGGGTCCTAACGGGGCCGGCAAAACCACGTTGATGCGGGTTCTGGTGACGCTTCTGTTGCCCACTACCGGCGATGTGACTATTGATGGCCTGGATTTACGCAAAGACCGCGGGGCAATTCGGCGATTGGTCGGCTATCTCCCACAGGATTTCACGACTTTTTCGAAACTGGCGACATGGGAGTTCCTGGACTATGTTGCTGCTCTGAGTGGCGTTCGAAACAGGCGGGAGAGGATGAATCGGATCGACAATCTCCTCGACGAAGTCGGTCTCTATGCGGTTCGCGATCGAAAGGCCACCAAGCTGTCGGGTGGTATGAAGAGGCGTCTTGGGATCGCTCAGACATTGATAGGCGACCCCAGAGTCATGGTTGTCGACGAACCCACGGTAGGTCTGGATCCGGAAGAACGTCTGCGGTTCCGCAATCTGATGGCTGATCTATCGCAGCAGGACAGGATCATAATCCTGTCGACCCACATTGTTGGGGATATTTCGTCAACCTGCTCAAACCTGGCTCTTCTTCACACAGGGAAAATCGTCTTCAAAGGGGCGCCGTCGAAACTTATCGACCCGGCCCGGGGTAAAGTATGGCAGGTAACGACTCAAAGTATCGAGTTGGACAAATTTAAGACCAGGTACCCGGTGATTTCGGCGGTCCCGGCAGAGGGCGGGTACGAACTGAGATTAGTTGCGGATAAACCACCCCGGCCGGACTCACAGCCGCTCGAACCGAACCTTGAGGATGCCTATATCCACTTCGTGCAGTCGCTGGGGTACGATATGAATATGGAGGCCACGACTAACAGTTGGTAACGTCTGCATGATCAATCTATACGCCATTTGGACCATCGCCCGTGTGGAAACGAAACTGCTGCTTCGTTCATGGGCGTTCAGGATTTTCTCTGCATTCGGGCTGCTGGTAATCATCATGCTGGACATATTCCTGGGTACGTCCATCGTTGAGGCTCCGCATACGTTTCGAGCGCTGGCCGGCGCTTTGCCACTGATGAATCTCAAGCTGCTGAATGTCCTTCAGGGCATCATCGCCATATTCCTGGCCACAGAGTTCATAAAACGGGATCGGCAACATGACTCTACCCAGGTGATCTTCGTGCGTTCGTTCAGCAACGCTGACTATGTCATCGGTAAGATGGCCGGGATCGGGGGCGTGTTCGTCGTGCTCAACGTACTCGTCTTGGCCATGGCACTTATAATCGATCTGTTTTTCTCTCCCACCGCCTTTGCCTGGGGTCCGTATTTCCTGTACCCCCTCCTGATTAGCCTTCCGACGGTGATGTTCATTATTGGATTGTCTTTCCTCCTCATCACCGTGCTGCGAAGCCAGGCACTCGTATTCGTTCTAATGCTGGGATATTCTCTGGTGGTCCTTATTCCGGTCAGAGAGCAGTGGTTTTTCATTTTCGATGTCTTCGCTTTCCACCTGCCGATGACCTGGTCGGATTTCACTGCGATGTCCAATTGGCCCGACCTGATTCGAGTGCGCGGACTGTATTGCATGGCCGGTCTGGCCTGTGCTGCCGCGACGGTTCTGACCACCAGGCGCCTGCGCCAGTCTCACGCCGTGTGGATCACGGCGGTGATCGGCACCATAGTCAGTCTTGGGGTGGGAACATATGCCGCTTACAGCCATATCGACGGGAAGCTCCACAACCGCTCATATCGATCAGAACTTCGAGAGACGACCCGCCCGCTGGCTGCTATCGAAGGTCCAGCCGTCCTCCACTATGAAATAGACATGAGCTACAATGGTTCACGTATCTCGAACAGTGCCCGGCTTCAGATCGTCAACGAGTCGACCGCTGCCACAGACTCTATCCTGCTGACGCTGAATCCCGGACTTACGGTCACCGAAGTGAGTCGGGATAGTACCGTCTGCGAATTCCGGCAACGAGACAACGCTGTGTGGGTGCACCTGCCTCATGCTCTCGATGTCAATGACACGTGCGTGATCGCAGCCACCTACAACGGCACGATAGATGATCGTTACTGTTTCCTTGATGTCAGCGACGAACGGATAGAGACGCCGGTGCTCTTTTGGGTCTTTCGGGTAGGCAAACGGGCTTCGGTGGTCTCCGATGCGTTTGTACACCTGTCTCCGGAGTGTGGTTGGTACCCTATGACAGGCCCGCATCAAGGGGCTGCCTTCCCCCATGCCGTGCGGCCGCAATACGCCACTTATACGCTGACGGTTCGAGTTCCGGAGGATCAGATCGCCATCTCTCAGGGTCAGGTCAGTGTGGAAAGGGACGTTACGGGGCAGGTCTATCGCTTCGTCACCGAGAAGAAGCTGCCTCAGATCTCGATCACGATCGGTAACTACGAACAACGGGAAATTACGGTCGAAAACACGAGCTATTCATTGTTCACTCGACCGGGGCATGACTACTTCGTCCCGTTCTTTGATTCCCTGTCAGACACCGTTTCATTCCTGCTGACCCAGATGCGTAACGAATACGAAACACGTCTCGGCATTCAATACCCCCACCGACGTTTGCAGTTGGTTGAGGTTCCGGTTCAGATTGCAAGCTACCATCGTCTCTGGACCATTGCTCACGAAGTAGTCCAACCGGAAATCGTATTCCTGCCGGAGATGGGAGTGTTTTGTGGTGCGGCTGATCTACACCGGCTCCGGGATATCTCTGATGAGAATCAGGAACGCATGAATCAGGCGGAGTCGGTAACTCAGAGTCAATCGCGGTATTTCACGACCTTTGTCAAGACTGCCCTGCTGGGACTTCAGGAGGACTTCCGGCGGGGCATGCGATCCGACGAATCATTCGAGTCTGACTATACGATCACGTCAAACTGCGTGTCCTACATGACGCGAGTAACGTCGTCCCAGTGGCCGGTACTGGGGCATGCCCTGGAGTCGCACCTCAAGAGCCGGATTGAACCTCCTCAATTCACGCGCTTTCGATTTTTCCGTGGGATCACTCCGGTGGAGGAAGCCAACCGAACGTTGAATCGGATGTCGCTGGCTGATCTGGTGGCCAGCGAAGACCTCGATGCCACAAGTGCGGGCACAGCCCTGGCGGCCAAAGGCAGGTTCCTGTTTGCTCTGGCAGAGTCCGAGGTCGGCAAGGAAGTATTCAACGAATGCCTGGACAGTCTGCTGGCGGAGCATCAGCATGAACCGATCCAGGACACCGAACTGCTGGAGATGATCAACCAACACGCGGGTGTTGATTTCAACGCGGTATTGAAGGATTGGTACGAGAAGGCCTCCCTTCCGGGGTATGTTGTAAGCAATGTCCACTGCTATGAGGTATTTGAAGGAGATCGGAAGAAGACACAACTCAAGTTCACTATCAGCAATCCGACCGATGACAACGGAATTGTCGAACTGCAATTCAGGTACCGCCAGAGAGAAAGAGGCATGCGACGCCGGAGGATGGCCCGCGATGTCCCGGAACCGGATCTGATCCACAGCTTGCCGATGCCTGCCAACACAGCCAAAGACATCGCCATGATTCTCGACCAGCCTCCGGCAGAGATGGGAGTTGAAACGTTTGTATCGCGCAATATCCCCTCGGTATTCACATACCGTTTCAGAGACCTGGAGCTGAAGAAACGGGAGGTCCCGGTTGAATGTGAAACCGAGCGGCCGGCGGATCTCCCCAACCCCCGGGTGACGGGCATGTACGTGGTTGATAACGAGGACGCGGGATTCAGCATTCTCAATTTGGGCAAAGAGTTCTGGCTGCGTCGTGCTCTGCTGTCGATCTTTGACCCGGAATCCAGTGATACTACCTATGAAGGTATCCGGCCATGGGACCCGCCTTCCAATTGGCTCCCCACCACGGACCAGAATTTCTACGGGACATTCGCACGCTCCGGACAACATAAGGAGCCCGGCGACGGCAGGAGCGTCGTGCGATGGACAACTCATCTCGAAGAATCCGGAGACTACAACATCTACTACTATTGGTACGGTGATCTCAGTCTGCCCGGACGATGGCGCGAGCGCTGGGGAGGAGGGAATCTGGAGTCAGGAGAAAAGGAGTTCAAGATATATCACGCCGATGGCATTGACGAGTTCGCCCTGGACCTCGACATGGCCGAAGAAGGTTGGAACATGATCGGATCGTACCGTCTGAAAGCGGGCGAAGCCAGGATCGAACTGAGCGATGAGGGCGAGGGAACATTAATAACCGCTGATGCGGTGAAATGGGTTAAACAGTAACTGAATGATACGGACGAAGTATGAGAAATTCAGGACATGCGACAACGCGCTGCCGGTCGAATGACGTAGGGCGCACCAGATTCACTGTCATGGCGGTGCTGTTGGCGGCGCTACTTATGGCCGCTCCCCTGTCTGCCACGACGGAGACCTTGACGCTTGACCGGGCGCTTCAGATAGCGTTCGCCGAATCCCCGACTATCCGTGATGTCACCTACATCCTTGAGGTCAGTGAACGGAACCTGAAGGCTGAGCAGGCATCGCTTAAGAGTCAGTTCAATCTTACGCTGACACCCTACAGCCACTCGCGGGATCGTGTATTCAACAGCCTGACGGCCAGATACAATACGGAAAAGGTCACCTCATCGGCAGCCCGCTTCTCCATCGTACAGCCGATCAAATGGACCGACGGAACGCTACAGGTATTCGAGACATTGAACTGGCGGAAGTCTTCCAGTTCGTTCATAAGCAGCGAGGAGCGGGAGAACTACCAGAGTAGGTTGACCGTACAGTTTACTCAGCCTCTCTTCACTTACAACCGTACCACGCTCTCTCTACGTGAGCTTGAGCTGTCGCTTGAGAACGCCCATCTGAACTATGCTATTCAGAAGCTCCATGTCGAAAACCAGGTGACCACCCAGTTCCTCAGCCTGTATTACAAACAGCGCAGTGTACAGATTGCTGAAGAGGAATTCGCCAATACACAGGAAAGCTACGAGATTATTGAGAGCAAGGTCAATGCGGGCATATCGGCGCCCGAAGAGCTCTATCAGGCCGATCTGACGAGAGCCAATGCCAAGGCTACTCTTGTGAACTCCCGCATGGACTACCAGAACTCGCTGGACAACTTCAAGATTTTGTTGGGCCTGCCACTGGAGAGAGACATTGAAGCTGCTGCCGATGTGAAAAAGCAACTTACCGAAGTCAACCTCGTAGAGGCAATCAACCACGGTCTGGAACATCGCATGGAGCTGCGTCAGAAGGACATTTCCATCCAGAATGCCCTGAACGAACTGATTCGCACGGGCGCCATGAACGAATTCAAGGCGTCCGTAGGCCTCTCGTACGGTCTGACCGCTACCAACGAAGAGTTCTCCGGGTTATTCGACAATACGGAGCGCAGTCAGTCGGTAGAGCTCACAATCAACGTCCCGCTGTTTGACTGGGGTGAAAGGAGACACCGTCTGGCGTCATCGCAGGCGCGCGTAGAGAGTGAGCGACTCTCAGCCGAAGAAGAACGCAAGCAAGTCATGTTTGAGATTCGTCAAACTTTCCGTGACCTTCAGAATCAGCGCATACAGATAGAGATCGCGGAAAAGAATGTGGAGAACGCCAGGCTAACGTATGAGATCAACCTGGAGAGATATCGCAACGGCGACCTGTCATCGAAGGACATCGAATTCTACCAGAACCAGCTTTCCCGCGAACAGCTCAGCGAGATTGCAGCCCTGATCAACTATAAGCTGGCTCTGCTGGAGTTGAAAATCAGGGCGCTGTGGGACTTTGAAAAGAACACGCCCGTGGTGGCAAAAAGATAGGAGTGGAGCGTGAGATACGCACTGAGCTTGCTCATGCCGGCGGCAGCGATACTGTTCACTGTCGGATGTGACGACGAAGGCCCCGACCTGGATGTGGAATCTTCAATTCCAGTCCGATATGACTCCGTGCGAGTGGGCAGCATTCAGGAGTACGCCCTGGCAACCGGAACGGTTCACGCAGTGAGTCACGTGTCGTTTACCTCGGAACAGGGTGGGTACTACCGCCTGGAGATGAATCCTCGGACGGGACGGCCGTTTTCCATGGGAGATGAAGTAGACTCCGCTGAAATCATTATCTCGCTGGAGAATCCCGAATACGTTAACCAGACTGCGTACGATTCAAAAAGATTGAATTTCGAGATATCAGAACGAGAATACAACAAGCAGAAGAGCATCTACGAGAAGGGCGGGATTACTCTCAGGGAACTGACTGACGCCGAACGCGCGTACATTGACGCCCGATACAGTCTTGAGAACGCCCGGATTCAACTCGCTAAACTGAAGATCGCGCCCACATTCAACGGTACGATCACGGCTCTTCCCTTCCACAGCAACGGCCAATATATAGAACCCGGGACTATGCTGGCTGAAGTCATGGACTATCGGAGTCTGTATACCGAGGTTACTCTGCCAAGTAACGAACTGGGTCGGGTCGCACAGGGACAGGACGTCCGCGTGACAGCCTACTCCGGGGATACTGATACTCTCTGGGGAGAGGTCACCCAGGCATCCCCCGCGCTGAATCCTGACAGTCGCATGTTCGACGTTACAGTGAGGATTGACAATGACAGTCTATTATTCAGGCCGGGGATGTTTGTGAAGGTTGAGATAGTCGTCAAGCATCATGATTCGGTGGTAGTGATCCCGAAGGACGTAATCCTGGATTCACGGCGGGGCAAGACCGTGTTCGTGATCGACGGAGGGCTCGCTATAGAGCGCACCCTTGAAATCGGCCTGTCGAACCGTGACGAAGTCGAGGTTCTCAGCGGGCTCAAGCCAAACGAGCGCTTGATCGTTGAGGGTTTCGAGACTCTCCGGGATCGCTCCAAAGTCAAGGCCACCAACTAGCCGGAACGGGCAAGACCGGATATGAATAGAATCGCACAATTCTCGGTCCGCTTCCCCACCACTATTGCGATGATCGTGCTGGGCATCCTGCTATTGGGCTACATCTCTTTCACTCGGCTGGGCATCGACCTGCTCCCGGACTTGAACAGCCCTCGGCTGTTTGTTGAGGTTCGCGCGGGTGAACGACCGCCTGAAGAGATGGAATACCAGTTCGTGTCGCAACTCGAAGCCATGGTGGCCCGCGGTCGCGGTGTCGAAGACATAACTTCGATATCCAAAGTCGGTCGAGCTTTGCTGACAGTGGAGTTCAGTTGGGATTCCGACATGGACGAGGCCTTCCTGGATCTTCAGAAGATCACCGCTGACTTCTCTCAGAATCTGGACGTCGATGAAATAACGGTTAGTCAACACGACCCCAATGCTACCGCGATGGTTATTGCCGTTCTATCACACACCGAGATCAGGGATATCGACCGGCTCCGACAGACGGCGGAGAATAACATTCGGAATGAGTTGATCCGCCTGCCCGGTATTGCGGCAGTTGAGGTTGTCGGGGCACAGAGCAAAGAGATCGAGATTAGTACCGACGCTTCCCGTTTGGAGGCATTCGGCCTCACTGTAGATCAACTGGTCGGAACCATTCTGAACGCCAATCGCAACATATCCGGTGGGTCAATCGTGGAAATGGGGCGTCGCTATATCATCCGGGGCATCGGAGAATTGACCGGCGCCGATGACATCGGCGACCTGATTGTGACCTTCAAGAGTCCGTCGGCGCCGGCCGACGCAACTGCCGCCAGTGAACGAGTGCCCGTGTATCTGCGTGACGTGGCAGATATCGGCTTTGGTCTCAGTGAGGCTGAGAACATTGTCCGGCACAACGGCAGACGATGCCTGGGGCTGGAGATATTCAAGGAGGCTAAGTTCAGCACGATTGAAGCCGCATCACGCGCGCGTGATCAGCTCGAGCAACTCCGGGCGTCGCTGCCCGGTTATCAAATTGAGATCGTGCAGGATCAGTCTCAATTCATACGCACGGCTGTCACCGAAGTCGAACACACCGGCTTGATAGGCATCGTACTGGCCGTAATCATCCTGTATGTCTTTTTGCGCCGGGCGGGTGTTACGGCCGTTATCAGTATCGCCATCCCCGTATCTATCGTTGCCACCTTCAACCTGATGTACTTCAACGGCCTTACCTTGAATATCATGACGCTGGGAGGACTTGCATTAGGTGCGGGCATGCTGGTGGACAATGCGATTGTCGTGGTGGAGAACATCTACCGGCACCTCGAAGAAGGTCGGAAGGTAGCCGAGGCTGCAATCCGAGGTGCGGGTGAAGTCGGCGGCGCGATCACTTCATCAACCCTAACCACTATTGTCGTATTCCTGCCTATTGTCTACCTGCATGGTGCAGCCGGAGAGCTTTTCAAAGAGCAGGCGTGGACGGTGGTCTACTCGCTTTTGGCATCCCTGTTTGTGGCTCTGGCGGTGATCCCGATGCTGTGTTCCCGTCTCTTGAAAAGCAGGAGCTCGTATGGAGTTTCGAAGGAAGCTGTGGCCTTTCCGAAGTACGCGGCCCTGCTGCGGCGCATCCTGTCCCGGCGCGGAACGGTGGTTCTTGTCGGTGTGGTGCTCGTAGCCGGTACGGCCGCCGTCCTGCCGTTCGTGGGCAGTGAATTCATGCCGACCTCGGATCAAGGCGAAATCCTCGTGAATATCACACTGCCCGAAGGCACCAGCCTTGAGCGCACCGATGGAGTAGTACGAAACATCGAGGCTATCATCGATCAGAGGTTCGGTGAGGCTCTCTCGCATCTGTATTCGCGGATCGGGCAGGCTGGAACGTCCTCCGACGAGCGGGACGCCTTAGCAGATGAGAACAGCGCTCAGATTCAGATAGTCCTGACACCCGAGACAGACGTGACAGTCAACCGGGTCCTGGCAGCCCTGGACACCGAACTCAGTCGCATACCCGATATTGAACCCCAACTGATCGTGCAGCAGACGGCATTGAAAGCCACACTGGGCACCGATTCTCCCCCGTTGGTAGTGGAAATCAAAGGTGATGATCTCGAACAGCTCGGTTCCCTGTCGGATACACTCCTGGCACGATTGACGGGACTTCGCGGACTCACCAACCTTGAGTCATCTCTGGAAGCCGGTCGTCCGGAATTGAATATCGAAATCGACCGCACTCTGGCTTCACAGTACAATCTGAGTTCAGCATCGATCGGCAGCCAACTGACTGACATCTTGTCGGGCAGAGAAGCAGGCCAGATCCTGCAGGACGGACAGTACACGGATATTCTGGTAAGACGACCCCAGGTCAGTCTTACGGAACTGGAACAGACACTTGTGGAGACCGGAGCCGGCCGTCGCGTGCGACTGGGCGAAGTCGCCCATCTATCGTACAGCTATGCGCCGAGGGAGATTGTCAGGAATAACCAGGTACGAACCGTTTCGATAACCGCTCATCTGACCGATGAGGAGTCTTTTGACCGGGTAGCATCTGATGTACGCTCCGTTATCAGTGGCATACATCTCCCCGCCGAGTACTCAATGACGGTTACAGGTGAGGAAAAACTCCGCGAAGAGGCCTTTGGCAGTCTTTCGTTTGCATTACTACTGGCCATCATCCTCGTGTACATGGTCATGGCGGCACAGTTTGAATCACTGCTGCACCCGTTTGTCATACTGCTTACTATTCCTCTGGCGGCAGTTGGTTCGGTATGGTTGTTGCTTGCTTTGGACATGCAGTTCAACATTATGTCGTTGATTGGGCTCATCCTGTTGGCCGGAATCGCCGTCAATGACTCGATAATCCTCGTCGATCGCATCAATCAGAATCGAAGGTCAGGACAGGAGGTTCTGGCGGCGATCATCAATGCGGGCCAAACCCGCATCCGGCCTATCCTCATGACCAGTGCAACCACTATTCTTGCCCTTCTGCCGCTGACGATCGGTGTTGGCGAAGGGGCATCGCTCCGCGCGCCGATGGCGGTAACGGTTATCGGCGGCCTGGTTACTTCGACACTGTTAACACTGGTCGTGATCCCCGCCGTGTATAGCGTCATGGCAGGTCGAATCAACGTGAGCACCAAAGGAGACTGATCCGGACGCCGTGCTGGGATTGATCATAAAGCGTCCTGTCCTCGTGGCCATGGTTCTGATTGGCCTCTGCCTGCTGGGTGCGGTGTCCTATACCCGCTTGTCGGTGGAACTCATTCCCTTCACAGAGCTCCCGATGCTTGTCGTACAAGTCGGAACCACTCGCGACGCCGATCCCATCCTGGTGGAGCAGCAGGCGGTGATTCCCCTCGAAAGCGCCGTTGCGGGTTTGGAAGACATCGAACGAATCGAGTCGTACATCAATCGCCGTCGGGCCACGATACTCGTATACTACGAAGAGGACGCCGACCTCAAGTATGCCTACCTGAAACTACAGGAACGTGTCGCGGCCACCGAACCGGATCTTGGCTCCGGTTTCTTCGCCGCTGTCTGGAAGATCGACACCGAGCAACTATCCAACCAGTTCATGACGATTCAGGCACGAGGTGAGGGCAGTCTGGATCAGATACGCGCCGTCGTGGATCGCAAGATTACTCAGGAATTACAGAGTGTCGACGGTATTGCCAACATCGAAGTCTACGGCGGGCGTGAGCACTCAATAGAGATTCAGTTGCACGAAGATGCGCTTGCTGCCCACGGCATCACAGCTTCTCAGGTCATGAGTGCCATCGCGGCCGGCGGCGGTGAACGACAGTATCTCGGTAAGGTATCCGATGGGCGTCAGGAATTGTTTGTCAATCTCATCAATGAGTATCGTGAACTGCCGTCCCTTGAAGATGTGATTGTCAGGGCCGACGGCCCCGTTCTCCTCAAGCATGTCGGCACGGTTGTCGAAGGCGGCGCCGACAAAGAGTCGATCTCTCGAGTCAACGGTCAGGAAGCTGTGGCCTTGTCCCTGCTGCGCGACCAGCAGATCAATTTGCTGAAGTTATCATCGGAAACCCGGAAGACGATTGACGAACTCAACACCGCGCTGCGCAGCGACGGTGTTACACTGGTGATACAATACGATAGCGCTGAGAGCATTCGCAAAAACATCGACACGATCAAAAAACTGGCCCTCATCGGCGGTCTCCTTGCCGTTGTCATTCTCTGGATATTCCTGCGCCATCTGCCCCTGGTACTCATTGTGGCGGCAACGATCCCGATAACCGTGCTGATTTCGATGAACGTGCTGTATGCCCTCGACATAAGTATCAACACCCTGACACTCGTGGGCATCGCCATCGCGATCGGTATGCTGGTAGACAACAGTATCGTTGTGCTGGAAAACACGTATCGGCGATTATCGACCGGAGCGCCGGTGCGAGAGGCCGTAGTAACGGGTGCCGGTGAAGTCTGGCGAGCAGTGATGGCGGCAACGTTGACCACAACGTGTGTCTTTGTGCCGTTCATATACTCGGACAACTTTCTGGTGCAAACGCTCGGCAAACATGTCGGCGTTGCGATTGTCTCCACCTTGCTCATATCCCTGGGCGTCGCCTTCCTGCTCATTCCCTCGTTTACATACTACTACCTGAGGCGTCGCCGGGCCGAGAATACGCCGACATTCAACCTGGTATCACAGCGCAATCGCCTGCTGCAGATATACACCCTGCTTCTCAAATCATGCCTCCGATTTCCGGCTCGCACGGTTGTTCTTGGACTGGTGGTGTTTTTCCTGAGCGTGGTCTTGTGTCTCGCGGTCAGCGTCAATGTCTCTGAGGAAGTTGAGCTCGAGAGCTTCAGCCTCTATGCCACTCCTCCGTCGGGTACGACTTTGGAGTCGGCCGATGACCAGGTTCTTGAGATGGATTCTCGCCTGGTGGATATCGTTGAGCTCGAAGAGCGCGTGGCCAACATCCAGGAAGACAACATCATCTTCACCTTCCGCCTGAAAGAGGATTACGCCGATCTTGACAGCCGGGACATACCGGAGATCAAAGCAGACATTCTGGAACGCCTGGAAGAATCGCATCCACTCATCGATCTGTCCTATGAGGAGCCGGTTTCCAACACTCGCTTCCGGGGTGGGAGCGGCATGGGCGGAGGATTCGGAGAGAACGCCTTTGCAAGACTCCTGGGGATCGGGTCCGGCTGGGAGCGTATCATTGTGCGCGGCAGCAATCTGGAATTGCTGCGTGCTATCGCCGACGATATCCAGTACAATCTTGAAAACCTGGACGTCGTCAGCAATACCCATGTTTCAGTGACCCAGCGGCAGCCGGGTCTGGATATTCTTCTCGATCACGGGGCGCTGACACATTTTGACGTCTCCGCACGGTCCGTCATGGATGAACTCGCTGCTTTCCAGGAGAATACGCGGGTCAGTGCGACGTTCAAGCGTGGCGCAGAGGATATCGGCATTATCCTGAAATCCGATGAGGATGAAAACAAGACATCCGACGACTTACGAGATATCAACGTCCCGAGCAATACCGGCAGTATGGTTCCTCTGGTGCAGCTGGGAAGGCTGATCTACAGCGACGGCTACTCCAATATCAATCGAGTGAATCAGGAGAAGCAGGTCGAAGTATCGCTTCAGTTCCAATCGGACGTCGGCGAATCCAATGATCTGCTGACCTCCGCGAGACTGGCAGTTGAACAAGTGGCACAGAGTATTGAACCCCCGCCGGGAGTAGCTATCGAAGTAGAACATGACGAAACGGATTACTCGGAATTCTACTTCCTCATCGGGGCTGCTGTGTTGCTCATCTACATGATTCTGGCATCGGTGTTCGAATCCCTGCTCACGCCGTTGGCGATGATGTTCACTCTGCCGTTGGCCACGATCGGATCATTCTGGGGATTGATCGTAACCGGCAATTCGCTGTTTAACGCCAACGCTCTCATCGGATTCATGATTCTACTCGGCGTGGTGGTCAACAACGGCATCATCCTGATTGACTACTCCCGGAATCTGCGGCGCAACGGATTCCGCACCTCCCGTGCCCTCCTCTGTGCCGGTCAGGGCAGAGTTCGACCTATTCTGATCACTGCCATAACGACAGCACTGGCCATGTTGCCGTTGGCTATGGGTAAAGCCGAGTATGTCGGGCGTATCGGAGCGCCGTTTGCCATCGCTGTCATTGGCGGCCTGGTGGCAGGAACCCTCTTCACCCTTCTGATCGTACCCACGGTATCATTCGGTCTCGAGAACACTGTCAGATGGCTGCGCAATCTGGATTGGAAGACGAAGTTTTTCCAGCTGGCAGCTTTTACCGGAATGGCGACGATTGTCTGGTACAACATCGACTCAACCCTGTGGCGCGTAGCCGATATCGTTATGCTAATTCTCCTGATACCGGCCGTCACATACTTCGTGAAGACCTCACTGAGGCGTTCCCGGGTTCACCTGATCGCCCCAGACCAGCCAATTCAGATACGAATCAGAAATCTGATTAAAATGTATGATAATCACTCCAGGTTTGCGCGAGAATGGCGCAAACCGGAACGTCAGCGGCCGCTCGAACAGCGCGATCGGGAAGGCACTGTTGCCGGCAGACTAACGAATCTCGCCTGGCAGTTGCCCCTGTATGGGTACTTATTCTACTTCAATTACCTGTACCTTGAAGGTGGTTTCTGGATTCTCGTATTCTCTGTCGTGTTTTATCTCTACACACTAAAGCTGCTCGACATGGTCCTCATGTCCGGTCAAACGGCATCACGCTGGAAGCGTCGCATCATATCAGTTGTTTTCTGGTTGGGCCCTGCAGCATGTCTGGTTTGGCTATGGATGCAGTGGGATTCGATTTCCCTGGCAGTGATAGTCGGGTTGCTCTGGTATGTAGCCATACTCATCAGATGGTCATCACGGCGGCTTTACGATGGAAATATCGATGTTGCTCGCTTGACCGGTCGTTTCCGTCGCACCCGCTCGGCATGGTACCGGTTTGTCAAGATGATACCGGTCATCGGAAAACGCCGGAGACCCTTTAAGGCTCTTGATCAGGTTTCACTGGATATTGGTAGCGGCATGTTCGGGCTGGTGGGACCCAATGGTGCGGGTAAGACAACCCTCATGCGTATTATCTGCGGTATCCTGACTCAGACTACAGGCAAGGTGAGCATTAATGATATCGATGTCGACGAGAAACGCGAAGAACTCCAGTCATTGATAGGCTATTTGCCGCAGGAATTCGGCACGTACCGGAACATGACAGCCTATCAGTTCCTGGACTATCAGGCTCTGTTGAAAGGACTGTGGAACTCGGCAGAACGCCGCAAAACGGTCGAGAAGGCTATCGCGTCCGTTCATCTGGACGATAGCCGTGACGTCAAGATCAAGAATTTCTCAGGCGGGATGCGACAACGAATCGGGATAGCGCAGACACTCCTTCGCCTGCCTCGGATTCTGGTGGTAGATGAACCGACAGCCGGATTGGATCCACGCGAGCGTATCCGTTTTCGCAACCGGCTGTCGGAATTGGCTCAGAATCGCATTGTCATCTTCTCTACCCATGTTATCGAAGATGTATCCAGTTCGTGCAATAGGCTGGCTGTACTCAACAAGGGTAAAGTGATTTTCCTGGGTTCGCCGACCGAGATGGCCGGACTCGCCGCCGGAAAGGTCTGGCTCATTATGGTGAAACCCGAGGACCTGGATGATGTCAGAACCAACATGAAAGTTGTACACCACAGTCCGGACGGCGACCGGGTGAAGGTGCGAGTCCTGGCCGACAAGGCGCCGCTGCCTGACGCACAGCAGGTCCTGCCTACTCTGGAAGACTCGTACCTGTGGCTGCTGGGCCGGGAGGCGGAAGAATGAGCCGGACCGCGCGAGGACACAATCCACTGGTGAGCTTCCTGATGAGCTTGTCGGTTTTCTTCCGATACAACGCCACCCACGTCTTTGCCGGCAAGTTCCTTTACTTCCTTCTGGCCGGGCTGGCGCTGTTTCTTGCCGTGGTCATCATCTACGTCCTGAATGAACCCGCACCACCCGGTGCAAACGCCGTATACGGGTTTCTGCTTGCACCCGGCGTGCTGTTGATCTTCTATCCGTCGGTTTACGCCATTCAGGCCGATGCCGATGCACGCATGCTCGAAACGCTGTTTGGGGTGCCTGACTACAGATACAAGGTCTGGTTGGCTCGCTACGTGACACAGTATATCGTGGTGGCCGTCCTGCTCCTGGCGCTGGGGCTTTTCTGCCGAATTTCAGTGACCGATTTCCCTCTGTGGTCGATGATCTTCCACCTCATGTTTCCGATAGTATTCCTGGGCAGTTTCGGATTCATGTCGGCGGCTATAACACGTAGCGGCAACGGTGCGGCTGTTATAGTCGTGACGTTCTTTCTGATCCTGTTTATCGGTGCTGAAGCTCTGGAAGGCAGTCGCTGGAATCTTTTCCACAATCCCTTCAGCGAGACCGGGCAGTTTGATTACATCTTGCAGCAGGAGACAACGCTGTATAACCGGATCTATCTGCTGGTTGGTTCGGTAATCTGCACTCTTTTTGCCATGTTTCGTCTTATGCAGCGGGAGAAGCTTGTTTCTTAGCCCCGCCCAGCCTCTCCGCTGCTCTCGTCTTATCGCATATTGTACCTGAGGAACATCACAAAAGCTCCTACAAGGGCATGAACAGTTGCCGGCCGCAGTATGTCTATGTCAATCACGAGGCTGTCGAGAGACTCCTCCGGGGTCAACATGGGAGATGTGAACTTCGGTCAGTCACTTACAATGGGGGAAAGTACATGTCCATGGTCGCAGACGCTGCTTTCTGACATGACAAGCCAAGACACCATGAAGAGAGAGGAAACACCAGACACTGAGTTTCCAGCAAGTTTTTGCTATTACTTGTGGCTATTGTCTGGTGCTTTCTGCGGTTTGACGTCAAAGCAGGCTTATAACCCGAAGGTCAGCGGTTCAAATCCTTCCACCCCGCCACCACAAAGATGCAATTGATAATCAACGGATTGTCCAGCTCATAATGGGTTAGCATTTCCACGTTTTCTAATATCTTTCTAAAACAGTCTCTCCTTGTCGTCTCCAACGCTTCCTCCTTGAAAATGCAAGCCACTGAGGTTCAGTAAAGTACGAATTCGGCAACATCCCATACATCGCATTCTGTTCTGATTTAAAGGTCGAAAACCTTGAGCACGCCGTCGCCCTGCATTTCATGCACTACAACTTTGTTCGGATTCACAAGAGCCTGCGCGTCACGCCCGCTATGGAGGCTGGAGTCACCGATCACCTTTGGAAGATTGAGGATATCGTTAAGTTGTTGTAAGAGAAGGGATAACTTGTTTTTGTGCAAAACTCCACCGGTTCCTTGGTAGAAATCTCTTGACACAGTATAGCGAAAAGGATATCTTTTTATCGAATTAAGGGAACTGGGTAAGGAGATTTTCTGTAACAATAATGCTCGGTAGACCGATGAGAATAGAAGATAGACCCCCTATCATTGCGTGCCAATGGTAGGCTAATAGACACCCCGTCATTGCGTGCAATGACGGGTTAATTTTTTTGGGGAATAAACATGGAAAAGGTCATGGTTTTTATAGACGGGGCTAATCTCTTTTTTAGTGCTATCGATCAGAACGTAAAGCCTAATTTCAGTTATGAAAAACTCGCACGTAAACTTGTTGGGAGCGGGCGAAAGCTCTTGCGAGCTTATTACTATGACGCTCCCCTTGACCAAAAGACCGATCCCGAAAGATATAGAAAACAACAGAGCTTCCTTTCCCACGTGGACAAGTTAAGCTACTTTGAAGTTCGAAGGGGGCGAATGTTTAATGGTAGGCAAAAAGGTGTCGATGTGAGAATGGCTGTAGATATGGTTAACTATGGCTTCAAAAACACCTACGATGTAGCCATTGTAGTCTCGGCCGATAGTGATCTTGTCCCGGCAGTCGAATATGTTAAGGCCGAAGGGAAACAAGTAGAACTTGCGTTCTTTGATAAATGCTGGAACCTGAAAAACGCCTGTGATTCATTCATCGAATTTTCCGCAGATTTCTTCAACGACTGTTACTAAGTTCCAAACTGACCCACTACCCAAAGTTGACTTCACGATTCAACACTGGCAGCTTGTAATAATGTACAACATCTTCCATGATGAGGTGTGGGACCGGCGAAGACATACTGATGAGAATTGTGCAAAGGAGAATACACTAACACAGTGCGGGACGATGCTAGCTTCACACAAGATTTTGCGATCTTCTTGACCGGTTTGAGTTTGTTCCTCTTCACTCATTCCGAATTAGTGACTCTATCAGATGTTGTCGATAGAGCCATTGAAGGCATCGGGATTGCACTAATGGGATATGCTCCCATCCAGCTCCTGTTGCACCTTCGAGAAAAATGGCGCAAACTAAAGGCATCAAGGGCGCTGGATAGGGTGATGCAAAGTGCCGTGAGACCGGTACGGGCAATCAATTCGCTTCCGATATTCATTACTACGGATTTGGAGGGATGTGTTACTCCTCCTAATCGCACCGCGATAAACCTGCGAAAGCTTCAAAGACTCCGCGGATACTGTGAGTTTGTAAAGGAGAATCGGATTTATCCACAGCTGATAGTTTTTACAGGTCGTTCTCAAGGCTACGTGGAGTTTCTTGCACAAACCTTGAACATGTTCGAAAGCCCGATAGATTTGCCTTTTGTGATTGAGAACGGTGCTGCGCTCTACCACGTGAACTCAAAAAAGACTACGTGCCTTCTATCGGAGGAACAGCGAGAACTTGTACAGTCTGTTCGGGCTCTCTTGATGGATCACTTTAATGATCGGGAGTTCGAGCCAAAGGCATACATGGTAACGCTCAATCCAGTGGAGCCAGAGGCTGTTGACGAACTAAGGGATCGAGTTACTTCGGTACTGGGAGAGAAAAACATGAGATCCTTGGTGACAATTTCGTCCACAGCTTCAGCTGTAGATATCACGCCTGTTGGGATTACAAAGAAGGAGGGGCTTGATAATGTTCTCAAATACTACCCGCATGAAGGGGAGCAGCTTAATTATGAGAGAATAGTGGCTTTGGGAGACAGTATTTCTGACCTACCCATACTTCGTATTGCAGGGTCGAGTTATTGCCCAGCAGAAAACGTGCATCCAGAAGTTCGAAAGGCCATCGAAAAAGATTTCGGAAGCGACCACGTCATTAACCATAGCGACATCGATTTTGTAGCCGAGGTCATTCATAAGGAGTGTGGGGTTATCCTTCTTTGAGTTTAGTGGTAAGAGCTGGTTACATGAGATTCTGTGCTGAGATTGTACTACCTGCCTGCGGGAAGGGGCACCCTTGTAGTATTAACAATTAGGATGGTTGGCTTATGCGACCACGAACTTATTTGCTATCTTGATGTTACGCGGGGAGTTAGCTGACAAGAAAAAAGTGGCGCCCCGCAGAATTGAACTGCGGACACACGGATTTTCAGTCCGTTGCTCTACCAACTGAGCTAGGGCGCCATTCAATCGACAGACCGCCAATGCAGTCAGGCCCGCCAATTTATTACCTTTTCGGTCAGTGTCAATCGAAAATTAGCGTTGCTTGAACAAATGGTCTTTCGTTGCAGGGGACAACAGAAAGTACAGGGCAGCGCCTGATAGCACCAGCGGTACTATGTTGTAGTGCTGCGAGATGTTGACGAGAGCGGCAACAACAACGAGACCGTTCAAAACAACCAGGCACCAGTAGCCCCAGGTTTTCAACTCGTGGTAGGCGATGACCGGGGCCAGAAAGATCAGACCCATAGCGAGGATCGCGATCGGTTTGCCTATGTCGGTGTAATTGTGATCGAGGAAACCAAGGACAATGTTGACCGCGCCGTAAAGCAGAAACATGAGAGCAAAGATGTAGCCATACAAGCCGGCCAACCTGAAAGCCAGGGGGCGGCGATTCTGTTCAATATCCATTGTAGTTCCTCTGAGTTCTCAGGCGTTCATCTCACCCAGGAGGCCGGCTCCAATGAAACCGGCATCATTTCCCAGGGCGGCCCTGACGACGCTCAGATGCTCCACCGCCGAGGCAAGCGCCCGTTCCCTTATGGCCGCCGCCACCGCCTCGACAAAGCCGCCACCGCCATCGGCAACGCCGCCACCTATTACTACGCTCCTGGGATTGAGAAGATTCACAATTCCTGCCAGACCGGTGCCGAGGTATCGGGCTGTTTCGTCCAGCACCTCTGCGGCCACCGGATCACCCTTCTTGTGCGCTGAAAAGAGCTTCTTTACACTCAGTTTGTCCAGGTCTCCTTCGAGAACACTCTGGAACGCCGGAGTCATCTCCCTCTTCAGCCTAGCACGTGTGCGCCCCAGGATGGCGTTTGATGAACAGTAAGCTTCGATGCACCCCTGCTGACCGCAGGAACAGACGGGCCCGTCCATACTGATCGGCACATGCCCCAGTTCCGCCCCGCAGAAATCCGCACCGCGCCACAGCTTGCCGCCGAGTATAATCCCCCCGCCGACACCGGTGCCGACGGTAACACAGACCACCGAGTCCGATCCGATCGCCGCTCCGAACCGGGCCTCAGCCAGCGCCACTACGTTGGCGTCGTTGTCGACATAGACCGGCGTGTTGAGCCGCTCCCTGAGTATGCGGCCGATCTCCATACCATGCCAACCCTTGATGTTGGGGCTGGGGCCTATCACCTTACCCGTTCGGAAATCGACCGCCCCGGGCGTTCCCACCCCCAGCCACCTCACGGGATACTCTTCCTCGGCGGCATAACAGAGCAGCCGCTCACTGATGTTGGTGACCAAATGCATCAAGGGCGTGGCGCCCTTCTCGGCCATGGTCGGCCGCAGTTCACGGTGGATGGTCTTGCCCTTCGAATCGACCAGTCCGAACTTGATGTTCGTCCCCCCGATATCAATCCCGGCGTATACGATATCTTCAGACATTACCAACTACCACCAACCGTAAATCTCTCTGTCAGTTGAATGGCAACACATCCAGCGAACCGGAGGCATCATAGGAGCACGAACGGGCAGTGTCAACATTAAAGCCGGGGTATGCCGCAGCGATTCAGCCATCCTTACCGAGATGCTTGTTCAGGTAATCAACGAGGACCGCGACGGGAATAGTCTGCTGGATCTCTTCGGCTTTCAGCCATTGTTCCCGATCGGCCGTAGCGACCGCCTTCTCGCGACCGGCAGCCAGGTTCTTGACCGTGACTGTCCCGGCGTCAAACTCATCGGAACCGGCAATGACCGCAAATGGGATGCCCACCCTGTCGGCATACTTGAGTTGCCTGGTCAGATTCTTTGTATCACCCGAGTAGACCTCCGAGCGAATACCCGCTCTGCGTAGTTTCCTGAGGATGGCAAGATAATCCGGAAGCCGCTGCCTGTCCATCACTGTCACGAGTACCTGCGATGTCGCCTCCGAGAGTTTCAGCGCTTTCAGTTCGATCAACGCCGCCAGCAGACGGTCGATTCCCATCGAAGCCCCAACTGCCGGAATGGGACGGCTCAGAAAGCGATCAACAAGATTGTCATACCGCCCACCTGAAAACACCGACCCGAAATCCGGAAGCTTGAGCAGGCTGGTTTCGAACACCGGCCCGGTGTAGTACGCCAAGCCACGCACTACGGTCAAGTCCACGCCGGTCTTCGTCTCGTCGACTTCCATTGCCTTCAGGTGGCGCTGAATCTCGCGCAGTTCCGCTATACCTTCCTCGGCGACCGTGGCGCCGGCGAGCAGACTCGCGGCCTTCTCCAGCGGGTCGCCTCCTTCCTCAGCGACTGTATCAAGGAAGCTTCCAATTTGGACAATCTGCCCGTCCTCAAGGCCAAGCCCCGGGATTTCATCGCCCGATTTGTCGACTCGCCCCGGCCCCAACTCGAGCATGACCGCGTCCCGACCTTGCCTTTCGAGCTTGTCGATCACGCGCATGACATCAGGGCCGACCGCCTCAGATATACCGGCATATTGAACCAGCCCGTTGTGAATTTTGCGGTTGGAGTAACGGACCCTGAAATCCCGGATGCCCAGGTGCTCAAAAATGTTGACCATGACGGCAATAATCTCGGCGTCGGCAAAAAGGTTCTGGGCACCGACGATGTCGATATCACACTGCATGAACTCCCGAAACCGCCCCGGTCCCGGTTTGTCCACGCGCCAGACCGGGCCGTACTGGTAACATCGAAACGGCAGCGGCAGATCGGGATTGCCGGCCACGTACCGCGCCAGGGATAGTGTTAACTCATAGCGCAGCGCCATGTCTACATCGTCCGGCCCGGTGAAACCAAACAGTTCCGCAAGCGAATCCCGGCTGTATTGCGGCCCCAGCAGCGCCTCGGCATGTTCCAGCGCAGCTGTCCGGTACGGCAGGAAACCGGCCAGCTCGAACACCTCGCGTACTTTGGAGAGCATTGCCTCCCGGGCGATCTGCTCGCGTGGTAAGTAGTCGCGGAAACCCTTCAATACCCGCGGCTCGACTTTGTCCGTTTTCTTCTTGTCTCTAGCCATCGCTGCCTCAGTAACATCCGTTTTGCCTGATCTCACAGCGCAATATAGGCCGCGGGGTAGGGCAGGAAAGTTTTTTTTTGGCACTTCGAACCGAACCGATCCGAGTATCTGGCGGGAACGAGTCGCCGGATGATCCCCTGTTGAAACTTCACATGTCGCATAACTCAACAGCACTATTCGCTTACCAACCCCCTCCTTTTTCATTAAATTGTGTGCCAAAGCATACAACCGGCCGGTTGGTATCTTGCCGGTCACACGTAGAAGGAGACAACTATGAAAGGCGCCCTCAGCCTGATCGGCATCCTGACATTGACCATAGGCTGCTCACTGACGGCGGCCGACCTTCCGGAGGGGGCGGTTGGTTCGCTGCTACTCGAGCAATACGAGAAAGGATTTGCCGAAGACGGGTTTCCCACGGCCACGATCAATGCCGTTACAAACAATGATATCAAATCGCTGTCTCTTAACCGGCGGAAGCTGCTCACCCACAACAAGGTGTTCAACCACAAACTTGAAACAAGCGGCATCACCAATCAGAAGAGTTCGGGGCGCTGTTGGCTGTTTGCCGGTCTAAATGTCCTGTCGCGAGAGGTCATGGAACAGCTCAAGCTCAAGGAGTTTGAACTGTCGCAACCCTACCTTACTTTTTGGGACAAGCTCGAAAAGGCCAACAACTTCCTGGAGCAGATCATCCTTCTCCGGGACCGCCCCATCGACGATCGCACCATGCAGATAGTCATCGAGTACCCCTTCGGCGACGGTGGCTGGTGGCACTATGTCACCGGCCTGGTGGAGAAATACGGACTGGTACCCATTTCAGCTATGCCGGAAACGAAGCAATCCAACAGCACGGGGATGATAAACAAACTCGTTACCGTCAAGCTTCGAGGTTTCGCATCCGAGTTGCGCCGGATGCACGTCGACGGCAAGCAAGAGAAAGACCTGCGCCAGCGAAAAGAACAGATGCTGAGCGAAATCTATACGCTCTTAGTATACGCTTATGGCCCGCCGCCGAAGGAGTTCACGTTCAGGTTTGAAAGTGATGACTCGACCGTGACCGGCGACGCTCAGGACTACACGCCCGCCTCCTTCTACGAGGAGTTTTTCGGTGACGGCCTTCCGGAGTACGTGGCCCTTGTGAACAACCCGACCAAAGGCTATGACACCCTGTACCAGATCGAACTGAGCCGTAACATGTTCGAGAGCTCCGACCTGACCATACTCAACCTGCCCGTATCGCGACTGAAGCACTACTGCCGCAAAGCCCTGCTGGACAGCCAGGCGGTCTGGTTTGCCTGTGACGTCGGCAAACAGAACTACGGCGATTCGGGTATCTTCATGACGTCCATCTATGATTACAGCGGCGCTCTCGGTCTCGATTTTGCCCTGACCAAGGCCGAGCGGATCACCTACCGGGATATCTCCCCCAACCACGCTATGGCTTTCATGGGAATGGACACCGCCACCGACGGCCAACCGGTCAAGTGGCTGGTCGAAAACAGTTGGGGGGAAAAGAAAGGCGACGACGGCTTCTGGTACATGTACGACGACTGGTTCGACGAATACGTGCTGGTGACGATCATTGACAAGAAACTCATTGAGCCTGAAGACCTGGAGAAACTCAAGCAGAAGCCGGTTCGACTGCCTGCCTGGGACCCTTTCTTCCTGGCCCTGTGGGAGTATCGACCCGGCGGCAGACAGTGAGAGCAAGCTATGGGAATAGTCGAGCGGTTGTCGCAGATTGTATCGCCGGAGCGAGTGTCGACTCATCCGGATCAGTTAGCGGTAGTCTCGCAGGATGAATCGACGCTTGAGGGCGTCGTCCCACGAGCCGTCGTCTGGGCCATGAGCGCCCAGGAAATCAGCGGGATTGTAGTCGCTTGTCGCGAAAGCAAAACGCCCCTCACGACCCGTGGCGCCGGCAGTGCCCTTGAGGGTTCGACCATCCCGCTGGCCGATGGAATCGTGCTTGATCTCAGCCGCATGACGCGTGTTCTCGATTTCTGGCCGGAAGACTTGCAGGTGCGGGTGGAGCCAGGCATAATCTACGATCACCTGAACCTGAAGCTGAAAGACGAAGGGCTGTTTTTCCCACCCTCCCCGGGCGGCTCCGGCGACATCGCCACGGTGGGTGGCATGGTCTCCACCAACGCCAGCGGGATATACTCCATCAAGTACGGAGCCACGCGGGAGTATGTGCTGGCGCTTGAGATCATTACCGGCACCGGCGAGTTGATCACGCTCGGCAATCGGTCGGTCAAGCGCTCCTCGGGATATAACCTGATCGACCTGGTGGCCGGTTCCGAGGGGACGCTGGCGGTTATCTCAGCGGTCACTCTCAAGCTGGCCGGGCTGCCCGAGGGAAGGCTGCAAACCGCTTACCGGTTCGAAGACGAGATCAGCGCCGCCCGCGCCGTTTCGGAGATGTGCCGTTATGGTCTGGACCTGGCGGCGGTGGAGTTTCTGGATCGCGCCCTGATTCAGGCGCTCAACCGATTGAAGGATTATGGCCTGGAAGAAACCCCCTGCCTCTTTCTCGAGTTTCACGGTCCCCAGCCGGTGCTTCAGTCCAATAGCGAACTGGCGGAATCCATCTGCAACGATCTCGGCGGCTCGAAGCTCGTCCTTGCCGACGGACAACGCCCCTGGGAAATCCGACACTTTGCTACCGACGCCGTCAAGCACCGAAAACCAGGCTATGCCATCATCCGCAACGATGTCGCCTTTCCCATTTCCACCCTGCCGGAGATCGTGGCCTACTGCCATGAATTGGGCCGGGAGCACGGGCTTCTGATTCACACTTTCGGGCACGTCGGCCTGGGGCTGCTGCACGCCCTGATTCTGGCCGACCGCAGTGACCCCGACCAGTGGCAGCGGGCAAACGAGGTCAACGACATGATAATAAAGAAGACGCTCCAGCGCGGCGGGACGATCTCAGGTGAACACGGGATCGGCTTGGGACACAAGAACCTCTTTGAGATGGAACACGGCCCGGCGGTGGCGCTGATGCGCGGTATCAAGAATCAGTTCGATCCCGACAATATCCTCAACCCCGGCAAGATCTTTGACCCGTAGCGTCGTCTCACCAGGTCAACGGTTAGGGGCGGGCGATTTCGGAAAAACGGACAGGGAGGTAGTGTAAGCCGCGACGCGGGCGATACGTGACCCGTCTGCCCCCTTGACTAAATGGCCGTAAGTTGATATATTCATTCGTTAAGCTTTGGGAACACTATTGGCTGCAGGGAATATAAACCTGTGATGAAAAACCTTGTACTGTCAGCCTGTCTGGTCGTGACTACCGCAGGGAGCGGACTCGCGCAACCGGGACTGGAAATCAGACCGAAGAAGTTCGATTTCGGTTCTGTCGCCAAGAACTCGACCCTGGTGCCTCAGTTCTGGTTTGTCTCGACCGGCACCGATACGGTCAGGATCAGCGACATCAAGACCGGTTGCAGTTGTGCCACCATGCCGCTTGAAAAGCGACACCTGGCACCGGGTGACAGCATGAAAGTAGGGCTTTACTGGGATGTCGGCCGCCGCGTAGGTGGGATTGCCCGCGGCCCGGGTGTTTTCTTCGAGGGTGGCAGCGAGCCGGTTCATCTCCTGCTGACGGGCATGGTAATCTCCGCACCCGACGCAGCCAAACCCGTATCCATCAAACCATACAAGGCGGAACTGGCCCATATAGCGGGGAACTCCATCGACAGTGTCGGTCTCACGTTTCACAATCACTCGGACGAGGAACTGCACCTCAGGGTGGTGTCATACCCTGTCAACGAGTGCGAGTTGGATTTCCCGACCGTCCTCGCTCCCGAATCCTCCACGACGGGGTATATTAAGATCAGGCCGGAATTCGCCGATTCTGAGTTCAAACGGTCGGTCACAGTAGAATTCTCAGATGAGAAAAGAAGCCGTATGACGATACCGATCAGGAGGAAGTTCTACTAAGCTACCGCTGCCGGGATCGGCGACGTAGGGAAGCAAACCACTAATCGCTCTATAGAAGGGAATTTGAAATACTAATGAGAGTGATACGAGGAATTCTTGCAGCAGTCACCACGGTCTTGCTGATGACGGGAGGAGTCGATGCGGCCCCCCGCATGACCATCAGCGACTCTCTTTTCGACTTCGGCTACGTGCCCCAGAATGCAAAAGTGTCCCATGTATTCTGGCTGTACTCGACCGGCGACGACACGCTCAAGGTTATCAAAGTGAGCCCTGGCTGAGGATGCACAAAGGCACCTTTGGAAAAGAAAGTGCTTGCTGTCGGTGACAGCACTCGCCTTGAGATAATCTACAGTACGGGACGGTCGAAGACACGAAGCTCGAAGTCGCCTCAGATAGAGACCAACGAGGGCCCACCAAAACGTCGGCTGAAAATTTCCGCCCACGGAGTGGAACGTCCGGACTCCACTTATCCGATCATAATCAGCCCGTACAAACTTGACCTGTCCCAGTTTACCGAGAAGCTGGTGGAAAAGAAGAAGTTTGAGATCACCAATGTGTCCGACCGGAAGCTGGAACTCAAGCTCGTCGATCTGGCCAGTCGGTACCTCGAGGTAAAGCTTCCGAAATCCATCAAGCCCGGCAAGACAGCCGAGGGCGAAATCAAGATCAGGGAATACTACCTGGACGAGTCCTTCCAGAAGTCGTTTACACTCGAACTGAACGATGAGAAATCAACTCGGTTCACGGTGCCGGTGAAAAGAACCGTGCGTAACCTTCAGGCCAAAGGCGCCTCTGAGGCCGGAAGAAAATAAGAAAATGCCCTCTAAGGCAGAGAACCGCCCGCCCGGGCGGTTCTTTTCTGCTTGTTCTTGGCCTCCTCAGAAACCGCCGACGTCGATATATCCTTCCCGTATCTTAAGCTGCCACTCCCTGCTGTAGATCTCGCCATAGACGTTGGAGTGAACCAGCCGATAATCGTGATCGCCCCGCCTATCCTCAAAAATGAAGAACTTGCCTTCCTTGATTTCGTGATAGTACCAAACCTGGTATGGGCTGACCAGGCGGGGGGCGGGGACATCCTTGATCTGGTCATAGGGACCGTATACCATCCAGATGCGGCCACAGTCGGTCAACCAGCCGTTGTCTCGGTCTATGTTGGTTGAAAAGAACTGATTGGCGTACTCGAAGCGCTCTACAATCTCCCGACGGTTTTCAATCTCCGGTGTGGACGGATACTCATCATGCTCACGCCAATACTGCTCAAGAAAGTTCTCCTTGCCTTGATTGGTCAGGTCATCCAGGGTTGATTTCTGGACCGGTGTCAGGTGGTAAGCGACCAATTGTTCCTTGATTTCCAGGCTCAGGGTGTCGTAAGGGTCGAATATCTCAGCTTGCGCCGCCGCAGCCAACACGTCGGCCGGAGACAGGATGCGAAAAGGAGTATAGGACGTATCCGCAGTTCCCGTTTCCAGATCAACTACGGCCAACCGAACGAAATACAGTCCGGTGGGCCAGTCCTTGATCTCAAACGATTCGGCCACGGCCACGGATGCACCGGGCTTCTCAGCGACCCGACCACCGAAATCATGATACGTGACGCTGTCCGCGCTGGTGGCCGCCAAAGAAAGCCGGTAGGTCGTCGGATGATCCCCGGAGAAAACCAGGTTGTAGACTTCGCTGTAGAGAAATACCACCGAGTCGTCGGTTCCGTACACGGAGAGAGGGTTGGGGATAATCCTATATCCGTTTCTGACCAGTCGGCGGTTGGCGCCCTCGGGCTGATCGCCTACATAATCGACGTCGTAAGCCAACCTCACGCCGCTTATGGTGAGTGCTGCGCGCTCCGGAGGTAGCACGAGAACCCTGCTCAGGAAACTCTCCCCCTTACTCTTGCTGATGGCGTCAATAACCGTCACGCGGGCCGAATAGACACCCGGTCCGGCAAACAACGAGAGGTTGTTGAACACGCGAAAACCCTCGCGGGCAGCCTCTCCTGGGCCGGCGGCCCTGACCGAGAAGTAGGTGCCTGCCGAATCCGTCTGCCGGCCCTGCGCATCAATCAGGTCGACCTGGGCAAAGACACGAGACAGACAGGTGGAGTCCTCGCCTTCGCGGGGGACAAACTCAAGCTGATGCCGTCTTATTGAAAACGGAAACTCCACCAGCGCCACCGAATCATACTCAGGGTTGTTGTAAACGGTATACCCGGCGTATACCACGAGCTGCTCCTGAGTATCCAGCCCTCTCACCGCCGAGGGGAATACGACCGCCAGGCCGAGCCAAAATAGAACAAATCGAAACGAAACCTGCAAAACGCTCCACCATCCCTTCTAAAAGTCGGGCCGCTGGTCCATCCCGTCAAAGGGATACATCAAGCGGTAATCACCATCCTCGTTTTCATCTATGAACGTGAACTTCAGGTAACGTCCACCCTGATAGTAATGCCAGATCTGATACGGACGTCGATTCGGGGATATCGGGAAATCGTCGATCTGGTCCGGTTCCCCATAGCGGATGTATGTCCTGCCCCGGTCGCTGTACCAACCACGTTGCCTGAAGTATCCAAAGTTCTTGTTGGCGTATCTTACCCGCCGGTAGAACTCACTTCGTGTCTCGTTCTCGACTGTGCCCGGAGTAGGGTCGCGTGAAAGCCAGAAAGCCTCGATCGCATGTACGCGATCATCGTAACTCTCGTGCTTTTTCAGTTCATCTATTTCTTCCGAAGTGGCGATCAGGCTGAGAATGTTGAGAACCTCCTTGAAGTCGTTCCTGAGAAGTGCTTCCTGCGTCCATTCAACCCTGAAGGCTTTCTCTTTCTGATCGAGCTTCTTGTTCCGACGGCCCCGCAGGATAACCTCGAGGTGGTAGTCTCCGGGCTTCAGGTTGGACAACGAGACTTCGCGGAATTGCCTTGTTACGGCATTGCCCAACTCAGCGGTCAGGCTGTCCCGGTAGGCCATACTGCCGCGTTCGCTTCTGATAGTGGTCTCTACAAAAACGCTACTCATGGAATCGCGGCCGCGGTAGATCTCTATGTAGTAAGCCACACGATCATCGCCGGCTCCACCGAATTCCCTGCTGACCGAGGGAACGACGGCAAGACTGCCCTTGTCAAATACCGACGGCTCCTGGTCCACCGGCCCGGTGGCCATGACAAACTCGATGTCGGACAAACGTGGTTTCTTGGCATCGAAATCCTTCAGCTTGAGTTTGACCTCGCGCGAAATCATCCTGGCCGATTTCATGTCCCGCAGGGTAAGAGCGACTTCGTATTTACCGGGATCGAGTTCGAAACTCGTCTGGTTGGTGCGAAAATCAAGCCGTGAAGTGGTTCGCCGCTCGTCGTTGACCCTGATCTCCCGATCCTGTGTGTATGAGTCGATCTGCAGCCCGCTTCTGTCTTTCACTCGAATCACGCACTCGTAAGCGGCTACGAAACCGCCACCCTTTGGCTCAAACTGAAGCACGTGGCTGTACAGCTGGTAGTAGACCTCGAGCCTGATCTTGTCCGAAGCAGGATTGTAGAAGGCGGCGAAGTCCAGGAACAGCCCCAATTCGTGATCCGGCTTATTGCCGCCGGCGGAGTCACCGGCGGCCCGGCAGGGAAGCCAACAGCACACAACAGCCGATAACAGGATCAGGGTGGCGCCGATGTATTTCATTGTCATGGTTCCAACCTTCTAAACCGGGTCAGGTTACCCATATTCCAACTAACCGTGCATTGGCCTTTGGGGCAAGATAAAAAGCCTCCGGTGAGTTCGGGAGACCTACTCGTATCGCAGGGCTTCGATCGGATCCAGCCGGGAGGCCTTAACCGCGGGGTACACACCCGATACCAATCCCACGGATACCGACACGGTGAAGCCCAGTGCAGCCCAGAAGGGTGAGATCGCAAGAGGGAAACCTAACAGGCTGTTCACCAGCAATCCGACCAGCGCTCCGAAAGCAACGCCGATCACTCCTCCGGCGCCCGAGAGGGTCATGGCTTCCGTCAGAAACTGGGCAACGATGTTGGATCGCTTAGCTCCTATAGCCTTGCGGACGCCTATCTCTCTTGTCCGCTCGGTCACGGACACAAGCATGATATTCATGACGCCGATACCCCCGACCATCAGCCCTACCGAAGTAATAACGATCATGGCCATGTACAAGTACTTGGTAATGTTCGCGACCTGATCCTTGAAGGTCTCCTGAGTTGAAAGAGCGAAGTTGTTTTCCTTGTTGAACGGAACCTTGCGGTACACGCGGAGAGCGTTGATTATCTCCTCCCTGGCCTGGTCGATCATATCGTATTTCTGCGCCCGCGCCACCAGTGTCAGCGCCTCATCCCAGGGGTGGAGTTTCTCGTATGTCGTCAGCGGGATAGAAACCAGGTTGTTGTCGGTGGTGGCGTCGAAGTTGCTTGTTCTACGCTCGAAGACGCCGATTACCTCGAAGAGATTCCCGTTGACTCTGATCATACTGCCTACCGGCTCTTCCCCCTCGAAAAGGCCGTCGACGATATCGGCGCCGATGACACAAACCATAGCCCGGGTTTGCAGATCCCAGGGCGTGTGGAACCTGCCGTCGGAGAGGTTCTGGTCTTTTACTTTCAGGTATGCCGGCCAGGTGCCGTGGAGACGGTGGTTGGTGTGTTTCCTGTTCTTATACTTGGCCACATTCCCGCCCTGCGCCCAGTGATGGTTCTGAGGCGCAACACCGTCCACCGACGGGCAGTTGTCTCTGATGGCCTCAGCTTCACCGACACCCATGTAGGGACGGTTTCGCTCAGCATCGGTGAGTTCATCATAGTCGGTGCCGGGTGGAAAGCGATCCATTTCGATGATATTGGACCCGATGCTGTCGATCTCCTCATCAACAGCGCCGTTCAGCCCGTCGATAATGGACGCCAATCCCATCACGGAGGCGACACCGATCATTACCCCGAGAATAGTCAACGCCGAACGCAGTTTGTTGGCCCGCAGGGAGTTCAGGCCCATCGTTATCGAATCTCTTACCTCTACCCAGGTCAACAGCATGGTGATCTACTCATAACTCAACGCTTTGATCGGATCCAATCGGGCGGCCTTCATGGCGGGATAGAGACCGAAAATGACGCCCACGCCGATAGATATGGCCAGCCCCGACACAATAGCGAATGCTGAAGGTGATATCTGCATATCGATCATTCCCACCAGCGATTTAGCAACCACGAAGCCGAGCACAATCCCGACCAGGCCTCCGGACAGCGTGGTAAAGAGAGCCTCGAACAGGAACTGCAACATGATATGCTTCTGCCTGGCGCCGATTGCTTTTCTGATCCCGATTTCGCGGGTGCGCTCCGTTACCGATACCATCATGATGTTCATCACGACAATCCCGCCCACTACCAGGGAAATCGAAGAAATCCCGACCAGGGCCAGGCGGAAGGCGCGGGTGATTTGATTCAGAAAATCAAGGATAGAGTCGGCGGTCATCATGGCGAAATCGTCCGGCTTGTCAAAGGGGACGTGCCTTCTTGATCGCAGCACCATGCGAACCTGGTCCTGGGCATCCTCCAGTCTCTCAACGGAGACGGCTTTGATCATGAATCGCAGTCTATCGCCTGGCGGCCCGAACTGCTTCAGGTGCGTAGAAAACGGGACAAAGACGAAATCATCCTGGCTCTCCCCGAACATCGACCCCCGCTTCTTGGCGACGCCGCACACGGTATACTTCTGCCCACCGATACGGATCGATTTCCCGAGCGGATCGGTAGGGCCGAACAACTCCTCACGGACCAGATCGCCGATGAAGGCCACGCGGCGGCGGTAGGTGTCGTCCTCGTGGGAATGAAATCTCCCCTGGGCTACTTCCATGTCCACGATGTCGAGCATGTTGGCTGTCGATCCCCCGACGTACACCCGCCTCATGGTAGTAGGGCCACGTTTTATGCTGGTCTGGGCGCCAGAGCGGGGGCATATTTCCTCACACAGATCGCAACCCTTCTCAAGAAGGTCTACAGCATCGAGGTTGAGCGGTTTGCGCTTCAGCATCTCCAGGAATTCGGCTTCCGAGGTGGTCATGCCGAATCTCTGTACGATGAATGTGGTCGGCCCAAGAACGGCAAGGTCCTCCTCGATCGCGCCCATCATACCTTCCAGCGCGGAGATGATGGTCATAACGGACGTAACGCCGATTATCACGCCCAGCAGGGTGAGGCCCGATCGAAGCCGATTGGCCCACAGGGCGCTCAAGGCTATTCTTATCAGCGAGACTGTAATCACTGTCAGGAAACAACCTTATTGTTTTCCGCGATCTTCTCGTCGCTGACGATTTCACCGTCCAGAATGGAGAGGATGCGCCCTGCCTGCCGTGCAATGTCCTTCTCGTGGGTGACGACTATTATCGTGTTGCCCTGGGCGTGGAGGTTGCTCATAAGTCTCATTATATCAAGCGACGTCTTGCTGTCCAGGTTCCCGGTGGGCTCGTCGGCCAGCAGCAGCGAGGGGTCGTTGACCAGGGCGCGGGCGATCGCCACCCGCTGCCGTTGCCCGCCCGACAACTCACTCGGCCTATGAGTCATGCGATCCGCCAGTTCAACCTTTCCCAGGGCTTTCGTGGCGCCCTCTTCCCGCTCGACGGCCGATGAGCCGTTGTAGATGAGTGGCAGCTCGACGTTGTGCAGCGCCGTCGCCCGGGGCAGGAGGTTGAAAGTCTGAAATACAAAGCCGATTTCGCGATTGCGGATATTGGCCAGTTCATCATCGTTCATCTGGCTGACGTTCTTGTCGTTGAGGAAATACTCCCCCTGGGTGGGAGTGTCCAGACAGCCGATCAGGTTCATGAGCGTTGATTTCCCCGAGCCGGAGGGACCCATGATCGCCACATACTCCCCCTGCTCTATCTCGATGGACACGTTTCTCAGGGCATTGACTGTCTCCGAACCCATCACGTATGTCTTCCAGAGGTTACGCGTTTCAATCAGGGCCATGCTCAAGCCTTTCCGTTTTCATCTTTCTCGTCCCGAATCTCAGCGTCGATAGCATCGCCATCCTTCACATTCCTGAGCACGCGGTACGGTCCCGTAATGACGGTATCCTGCTCCGTGAGCCCGGAGGTGATCTCAATGTCTTTCTGGTCGGCGATGCCGGTCTCAACCGGGATAAACCGGGCCTTGCCGTCTCTCACGACAAAGACGCCCTTGAGGTCTTTTCGTTCATCCTCGTCCGATGAAGATTCCTCGATCTGGAGGCTGTCCACGGCCTCGGCGGCGTGAACCTCGGTCACACCGGTGGAGCCGGTCTCCGCCGCCAACTCTTCAGCGCGGGCGCGCTCCAGTGAGTCCAGATTCAGCGCCCGCATGACAACGGCGCTGTAAGGAATGACCAGGACGTCATCGCGGGTAGCGCTGGTGACGTCAACCGTCGCCGACATGCCCGGACGAAGCTTCACCCGCGGATCCGTGAAGGCGACCTTGACTCTGAAGTTGGTCGACTGATCCTGAGAACCAAGCCCGCTGGCGATGGCGGTGTTGCCGATCTCGACCACCTCACCGGCGAAACTGGTATCCGGGAAAGCGTCGACTTCTATATCGGATGCCTGTCCGAGTTCAATCTTGTTAATCTCAGTTTCATCCACCTCGACTTCCACCTCGAAGACCGACAGGTTGGAGATGGTCATCAGAGTCTTGCCCTGGGTATAGCCGGTCTGTGCGGCGGCGATCTCACCAACCTCGCAGTCGAGAAAAGTGATGACTCCGTCCATAGGCGCAACGATCTTGGCCTTCTGGAGGTAGTCGAGTTGCTTTTCGTAAGCGGACTTGAGTTGCCTGGCCTGAGCTTTCGTGGCGTCATGCGAGGCCCGGGCGGTCTGAAAGGCATACTTGGCGTTCTTGTACTGGGTGTCCGAGGTCAGGTCGCGGTCGAACAGCCGGCTTTGACGCTCGAATTCCTCGGTGGCCTGCTCCAGGTTCGACTCCGCCCCCTTTACACGGGCGCCTATCTCCTCCACGGCGTAGCGGGCCTGATCAACGGCAGTGCGCAACTGCACCGTATCCAGAACCACGAGCAGTTGGCCGACTTCCACGCGGTCGCCCTCGCTCACATAGAGGCCGACGATCTCGCCGTTGATCTCAGACGTGATGTCAACCTTGGTCTGCGGTTGGATGCGGCCGGAGGCGGATACTGTCTCGGTGACATCCTTGCACATTACCGCCTTTGCCTGTGCCGAAGTGGCCTGGTTGCCGTTCATGGACAGATTGGCAACCACCAGAACGACCACCACCACCGCGCCGGCAATTATCAACAGGAGTTTCTTCTTCTTTTTCTTCATGTTCACCAACCTTCTTACGTGCCAATCATTGAATTGTATCCACACTAAAGGATCTTACCCATAGCCCTTTCGAGCCGGGCGACGGCGAGATTGAGGTCGAAGCCGGCCCTGATATGCGAAACCTGGGCGCCCTTCAACGATTCCTGCGCCGTGAGCAGATCCAGGATAGTAGCTGCCCCCAGATTGTATTTCTCCTGGGATATCTTCAAGTCCTCGTCCGCCGCCTCGACGTTCTCCCGCGCCACGTTCAATTGCTCTTTGGCGATGTCTATATCCAGATAGGCCTTGTTTACTTCCTTGGCCACAAAGTTGCGAGTCTCAGCCACCTGCGCCCTGGCGTTGTTCCGCGATACCTTGGCCGAGCTTACAGTTCGTTCCCTGAGGAAGCCATCGAATATGTTCAAACTGATGCTGAAACCGTAGGTCGTGGAGCGCGACGTAGAATTGAACGTCACCGTGTCTCCACGTGTGCCGTCGAAGTAGTTTAGATTGGCATAAGCGCCGATGGTGGGTAGGTAAGCTGCTTTGGCGGCCCGCAGATAGTGACGCGTGGCATCCGCCGTCTTTTGCCTGGCCAGCAGCCCGGGATGATGTCCCATACCGAATTCGATAGCCTCATCGAGACTTCCCTCAAACTCACGCGGTGTGTAATCGGTGGCAAACTCTACCTTGCGGTTGGGATCGATTCCAACAGTATAAGCCAGTTCAGCCCGGGTTGTACTGACAGCGTTCTGGGCGGACAGTTGTGCCAGCCGGTCATTGCCGTACTGCACTTTCTGCTTCAGGACGTCGGATTTGGCTGCTGAGCCAAGATCGAACATGGACTGGATGAGTTTCAACTGCTCCTGGCTTCGATTCACTGCCTCTTGCTGAACGTCCACGTTCTCCACGGCGGCCAGGTAAGCATAGAATGAAACCTTGACGGCAAGGATCAGGTCCTGCTCCGAAGCAATGACATCGAGATGAGCCTTGGTTTTCTCCGCGCCCCGAGCGGCAAACATGAACCAGTTAGGGAGATTGAAAACCGACATCCCCGCCCCTAACGAGAGCGATTTGCTGGTCCGGTCCTGATCGTCCAAATCGCGTTCGAAGATTCCCCAGGTCATGACGGAATCGTTGACAAACGGCCAGTCAACCGGCTGCAGCGTACGGCCGTCGACGAACGAAATGGTGTCAACGTACAGCATGGCATCGGTCGGCATCAGGGTTTCGGACTTCACATTGCGGGACTTGCTCTCGGAATAGCCATAGGAGGCATCCACACTGGGCAGAAACGCTCCCAGAGCGGCGCGGCGGTTGGCTCCGGCCAGGTCCTCCGCACCACGAGCAGCGATGATAGAAGCCCGGTTTTGCAGGGCCAGATCGATACAATCATCCAGTGTCAGTACTTCCGCTCGCGCGTTTACCGCGCCGAGCAGTATCAGCAGGGCTAAAGCGATAAAGCTGGTCCGGATCGTTTTCATCCAGTGTCTCCTTAAGATCGTCCAATTTCCCATGGCCGGACATGCGACCCGCCAATCCGACATCGGCTCCGTCGATAAGACCGGCAAGGCGCTTCATTCGTTGCATGTAAGAACGAACTTGCCCCCGAGCCGGTTCCGGTCAGGATAGGCTTCCTCATCTGTTTCTTACTAAGGGCCGCCGGGGCTCCGGTGGCGGGAAAACACGGTAGTCTCATCTATTTGCCTCTGTCATCTCCACAGATTCATGTTACGATACACATCGCAAAAGGTTTCATGATCACTTCCACACTACACTACTCACCGGACGCGTCCATATTCATGTGCCAATTGAAAAAGAGGTACCACCCCGATATCAGAACGGTACCCCGCCACAAAACTTCAGAAGAAAAGCCGTCGGCTACCTGAACAGAACGGCGCCAACCACCAGCGATACAATCGCCATCAATTTGATGAGGATGTTCATGGACGGACCGGAAGTATCCTTGAACGGATCGCCGACAGTGTCGCCCACCACGGCCGCCTTGTGCGGTTCGGAACCCTTACCGCCCAGATTACCGGCCTCAATGTACTTTTTGGCGTTATCCCAGGCGCCTCCGGCGTTGGCCATCATCAGGGCCAGCATCACGCCCGTCACGGTAGCGCCGACCAGAAACCCGCCCAGGGCCTCGGCGCCGAGGATGTAACCGACGATAATTGGTGCCAGTATAGCGGTCAAACCCGGCGCGACCATCTCGGTCAGAGCTCCCTTGGTTGCAATATCGACACAACGCTTGGTATCGGGCTTGGCGGTACCTTCCATGAGCCCCTTAATCTCGCGGAACTGGCGTCTGACTTCGGCGACCATCTTGGCGGCCGCCCTGCCGACGGCGGTCATGGTCAGGGCGGCAACAAAGAACGGCAACACCCCGCCGATGAAGACGCCGATAATCACCTTGACTTTCATAACGTTTATACCTTCCAGTCCCACCGCCGAGCAGTACGCAGAGAACAGGGCCAGAGCCGTCAGGGCCGCCGATCCGATGGCAAACCCTTTACCGATGGCAGCGGTAGTGTTGCCGAGAGAATCCAACCGGTCAGTGATTTTGCGTACGTCGGGGCCAAGGCCGGACATTTCCGATATCCCGCCGGCGTTGTCGGCGATCGGTCCGTAGGCGTCAACGGACATGGTTACGCCGATTGTCGCCAGCATACCTACGCCTGCGATGCCGATGCCGTAAAGACCGGCGAAGCTGTAACCGGTGTAGATGGCGGCGCAGATCACGATTATCGGCAGCAACACCGATTCCATCCCCACCGCTAATCCTTGTATGATATTGGTGGCTGCCCCTGTCTCGGAAGCGTGAGCGATCTTCCTGATCGGCCCGGCAGCCGTGTAATACTCTGTCAGCAGCCCCAAAACTATGCCGGCCAGGTTGCCGCCCAATATGGCCCAGAATATCTTCTGATCAAGACCCAGTTTGTCTATGATTATCCACGCCCCGATGAGCATCACCACCGCCCCCACATAGGTTACCAGGCGAAGAGCCGCCGCCGGGTTCATGGACGAGAAGAGCCTCACCGACAGCACACCCAATATCGAGGCTAAAGCGCCGAAAGCCACGATCATCAGCGGGAGCTGCATGTGAGCCGCGCGCAGGTGTTCCGCGATTCCGATCGATGTTGCCCCGATGGCGATAGTGGCAATCACGGAGCCAACATAGGACTCGAACAGGTCGGCACCCATTCCAGCCGTGTCGCCGACGTTATCACCCACGTTGTCGGCAATTACGGCCGGGTTACGGGGGTCATCTTCGGGGATACCGGCCTCCACCTTGCCCACCAGGTCAGCCCCGACGTCGGCCGACTTGGTGAAGATACCGCCGCCCACGCGGGCAAAGAGAGCAATCGACGAAGCCCCCATGGCAAACCCGCTGACTGTCGACGACGTGGCCGGGTCGCCGCCGAAGATGTAGAAGACAACGCCAACCCCGATCAGGCCGAGCGAGGCCACCGTCATCCCCATAACGGCGCCCCCCGAAAAGGCAATCGAGAGCGCGGCCGACTGACCTGTGTCTTTGGCGGCAGCGCAGGTGCGCACGTTGGCTCGTGTGGCGGCTTTCATCCCTATGAACCCGGCCAGCATCGAGCAGGCTGCCCCGCCCAGGAAGGCCAGGGCCGTGTTAAGCTGAATCTTCCACGCCAGCAGGGCGAATACAACAATGATGAAGATCAGCAGGATTGAATACTCCCGCTTGAGAAACACCATGGCGCCGTCATGGATCACCCCGGATATTTCTCTCATCAGGTCAGTACCGGCCGACCTGCTCCTGATCCAGAAGAACAGCAAGAGCGCGAAGCCCAGGCCGATCAGTCCAATCAGCACAGATAGCGACCCGATCCCTACATTAGTGTACTCACTACCCATTGGCAGCTTCTCCTGTCAGAAATGAACCCAAGTTAGTTACTATTTTCACAACCGGCGAAATTTCGGAGAATATATTGACCGTGATAGGGGTTGGCAAGCTAAAATCTCTTTCCCCCCAATGTGCGAATTGCGTGGCGGCGATGCGCAAACGACAGAGAAAGGCGGAGAGGGTGATGCTCTCTCCGCCATACAGAACTACCGGTGGTGTTCCTTGTCAACCACGTGTACGGCCCCTAAGGGCACGACACCGGAGCGGGATCGCTGTTGAACATATAGTCAACCAGGTAAACCATGTCGGTTATATCAATAGGCTTAACACCGCTTCCGTCGACGTCGCCCTCTTCAAAGCAGACGGGTTCCGGTCCCTGGTTGAACATGAAGTCTACCAGATAAACCAAATCATCTATCTCGATCAGCGGGTGGTTGTCATAGTTTATATCACCGCGCATCGGCGGGATGCAGCACTCGCCCAGAATCCTGATAACGGGACCTTCCTCGGGAGCTGCGATCGGATCGTGGAATCCAAAACCAATGTAGGACCTATTCAGAATCCAGGTGCCCTCGGCAACATCCGGTACAGCCACCTTGTACTGGAACCAGCCTTTTTCCCCGGGTTGAAGGTTTATCTTGATGCAGTTCCAGGTCATTATTCGAGTAAGCAGATCAATACCGGCGTACTGGCACGCCTGTGGATGGGAAGTATAGACTGAGGTGCTGTTTTCTTCCCAGACGTCGAGAGCTTGTTGCGACATGCTCAGATGATCATCGAGATAATCGGTGACCGTGATAGACGGGATTTCAAGATTGGCGTCTGGTGAGTTCTCAAACGTGATTGTATACGAGAGATATCCCACATCCGAGCTCGTAGCGTACACTCGATTGATGGTGTTCGGGTGAGCCGTCTTGTCGCCTGAATACGTGACACTACGGTCGTAGGATCGAGCCTTCCCGCCCGGATCACTCACCGGCAGCAAATGAAGGGCATAGTTGTTATCGGTATTGACGTCGGGAGTGGAACCGCTGAGCCACATTTCTGTAACAAGGTTACTCCCTGGCGCCGCTGACGGCGAGAGGGTACCGTATGGTATCACGTGCCGCCACACATTAGACGGTTGAATCGTTTGGAGCGGCACGATGATAGTGTCTCCAATCCAACTGTAGTCACCAGGGCTCATCTCGTGCCCCAGCGAATCTTTGAGACCATCGAGAACCATGTCGTCGGGAAGCAGCATCTTGAGCACGCAGGACTGGGCTTCAATCGTCCCCAGGTTGATCCACGCAAACCGGTACCACAAGTCATTACCGGGAATGGAACCACCGGGACCCATCGCAATCTGGGCGACAACATCGGCATAACTACTGGTCCCCACCTGGATGTGCCCTATGGCGACGACACTGTCCACATTGCCGGAACCATCCTCAACACGCAGCTTCACGTCGTAAACCCCGGCATAATCATAAGTGTGCAGCGGGTCCTGAGCGGCGCTGTACTCGCTGTCGCCGAAATCCCAGTACCAGTCGTCGGGATCACCGGAACTCTCATCCGTGAACTGCACCGTCAGGGGAACCACTCCCGCGGTGGGGGTGGCGCTGAAACCGGCCTTCAGGTCTGTCGCTTTCACCATCTTGAAGCAGTGCGGCCCCGACCATGATGGGTGGTAGTTACCGTTCCCGGATCCGGCGGCCCATTTCCAGACTCCCGACGGCGGGAAAAACGACGAATCGATGCAAAGGAACTGGTCCCGGTTGTCCGGGTTGTCGGGTACGTAGACCTCTATATAGAAGAGCAGCGAGTCAAGACCATCGGGAATGCCCTGGCCAGACATTGCATAGCCTCCGAAGCCGAGAGTGTCCGCTCCGGAACCGTTGACACTGAATTCGTTGATCGACCAGGCACCATCAAACCACTGCAGTCCGGACGCACCCAGGTCCGGGCCACTCTCGGTAATCGTCCAGTTGACGCCCGGGTTGTCGCCATAGATGCGGAAGCCATTCATAATGCCTTTAATTCCGGCGCCGATATCCATGTTCGTTACTCGCATGCGGAAAGTGACCGTGTCTCCCAGGGGCACTTGATCGATAGTCTTATAAAGACCGTCAACCTCATGAAGCGAGATGCTGCCGCCCGGGTAGACGGGTACTGGATCGCCACCGCCACAAGGCGGCGGCTCCGGGCCCTGGGCAAACATGTAGGCTACCAGATAGACCAAGTCGGCGATGTCAATCGGCCAAGGCCAAAAACCACTGGCATCCACGTCACCTTCGTCCCAGCATGGTGGCTCCGGCCCACCGGAGAAGATGTAGTCTACTAAGTAAACCAGGTCGGAGACGTCAATGTAACCGCTGCCGTCCACGTCACCACGGAGTTGGCAGCAGGGTGCGGCTCCGACGGGATAGCAGTGGGGGCCGTCCCAGGATGGGTAGAAGTTCCCCACACCCGTGCCAGTCCACATCCAGATTCCTGACGGTGGCACGAAGGCTGAATCGAGACATATTTGCAGTCCTTCATAGGCGCCATCGATGGGCCCGATAGTGATAGTGTAAGGTATGTCGTCAAAGCCGTCAGGGATGCCTGGGTTGTATGTGCGGCTGACAGCGAAACCGACCGTGTCGGCTCCCGAGCCGGTTGTGCCGGCGCCAGTGTAGGCGACATACCGTATCTCACACATCGCATACGTGATGGCGCCCGTCAGGGCCCCGCTGGTAGCGTCCCACACGGCTCCATTCGGAGAGAAAACCCGGAAGCCGTTGGTGGCGCCGTCGATCGGGATTCCGTAGTCATTCTCAAGACGCAGGTGAAAGGTTATTTGCTGGTTCGGCGTCAGCGAATCACCCGGATAGATCAGGCCGTCTACATCATCCAGAGACAGTGCGCCGGTACCCTGACCGTGTACCGCACTGCACATCAAGATCATCAGTACAATCATTGAGACCTTGAGCATTATGCACTTCATGTTTGCTTCTCCCGTGTTCGAATTCGCGGGGTTTAGTACCTATCTTGCTTTAAGTTCGTTTTTGTAGTTGTGCCGATTGCGCGAACCCTGCCCAGCGGTCTCCCCAGACGCGTAATCTCGCGCTCACGTACAGAACGTCTTACTCTGCCATCATTATAACCGCTCCGGAGACCGGTGTCAAGCGAAACCTCGGAAAGAGCTTGTGGCGGTTATATTTCCGGGGTGTGGGGTACAGACGGATATCCGGGCGAAGGCTCCGTCTTTCAGAAACTCTTGCGCTTGAACTGGCGGCGCAGAGCCAGCAGGAAAAAGGCGATCAGCGCGACCATGATGACTATTTCAAGACCCGCAAGAGCATCCTGATACGGGTACAGCAGCCGCGCCGACAGTTTGGCTCTGTTGAAAGTCAGAAAGGACACATTGTTGAAAAAACAGGTCCAGTAATCACCACTAACCGACTGAAACAGGAAACAGTCGGCAGGATTCGGGCTGAAGGTGTATGAGACGGGCCCCGCAACGCTCTGAGTACCATGGGCAGTGGCAGGCGCGCCAATCCCGCCCCACAGAAAGATGGCCGGGAAGAGCAACAGAAAGAATGCCAGCCACAATAACGGCAGCATGTAGCTTTGCCCATACAGCGAGACAGATTTGTAGAGCCAATTGGCAACAAGATATAACCGACCGCGATTGGTCTTCCGGTTCACATCCTGCTCGGCAGCATAGAAGTCACCCGCGTCCGCGTAGCGATTGTGCTCGTGGTAGTAGTCCTGCAAGCCTCGGTAGATGTCTCCCACCAGTTCCCAGTTCTTCTGATCGGGACTGAGTTCGTCGGCGACTGCCTGCCTGAACCACGGGCTCCACCTGAAAAGTCTGCGTCGCGGCCACTTGACGGCGGTGAACTTGAGCTTGGTGACATCTGTTCGTAGAAAGCTGCAGTTCTCAAGACCGATATGGTTAAACATCAACTGGGCTCCATCATCGATTTGCAGCTCCCCAAAATCGGCAACCTTGCCAAACATCGGCTTTCCCCTCAGCTCCTTGCTAAACACAACACGGGCGGTTTTGGTCAGATGGCACCTCATGAAATTCGCCTCACCGGAGAACGTGGCGATAATGAAGTCCGCCTCGCCGGCGAACGTGGCTTGAATGAAGTTCGCGTAAACGGAGAACGTGGCCCTATTGAAGTCCGCGTAACCGGAGAACGTGGCGTAATTGAAATACGCCTCGCCGGAGAACATGGCGTAATTGAAATACGCCTCGCCGGAGAACGTGGCGCTACTAAAAATCACGTTACCAAGAAACTTCGCTTCGAAAAAATATGTGTCCTGCTTGAACTCTATTCCGCTGAAATCGTAGTTCTCAGGAAAAACGAAGTGGGTGAAGTCGTGGAGATCATCGCGGTTGAGCTGTTCGTCAACCTCCCGCTGGAAGAGCTTAGTGTCCTTGCCCAGGTCCTCAGAGTGGCAGATGCACTTGTCACCGTCATAAAGCGGCCGACCACATGGTCTGTTGCCCCGTATCCTGACCTGGCATGTCTTGGGCTGGTCCGGCATCGATACGCCTCTCCTGAAAGATTGCGGGTTGCGGTTCTAATCGCCCAACCGGCTCCAATCTACACTCCGCGCACGCCCTTGTCAACCTCACCGCCCGACCTCACGGCACGACGCGAGGCGTTCGTTATCAAGGGGATGTCATTCCCGCACACGGGCTTGTTGAAAAACGTACTCCAAGCGGTGGCGTCGGGTGTCTCTGCCCGACGCCTCTATGGATTCGTGCTACTGCCGGGCAGAGACGCCCGGCAGCACCAGTATCAATGCTTCGGCGGCCGGCTGCTGTGACTTTTTCAACAGGCCCTTTCGCGGGTATGACAGACAGAGTGGTTATGCCCGCTTTCGCGGGTATGACAGACCGGTCGCCTTCCGAGTACGACCTACACTTTTTCAACAACCCCGAACGTGGGTGCCCATCTTCATTTTCTCGGAAACCATCCCGGAAGGGTGACGTTCCCGGCTGTCTAATCGAGGCGGAACTCAATCTGTTCGTTTATCCAGGCTGTCACCGGTTTGCCGTCTTTCAAGGCCGGTTTGATCGTATATTTGCGGATCGCTTCAAACCCCGCTATGTCGACTTGTTCGTTTCCGGATGATTCCAGAATTCGTACTGTGCCTAATCTGCCTTTCTCGGTAACCCGGAGACTGTACAGGACACTGTATTCTTTTCCTGCGGCTTTGGCCTCTGCGGGGTAGACAGGGTCGACGCGACGGACTATCTGCGGCGGTGTATCGTAGTTCGCTTCCTGGTCGACGGAGGGTGGTTTAGGGATATTGTCGAGACGGAACTCCACCGTGTGAACCACCCAGGCATCATAGGCCGTTCCCTGATTCATCGCCGGTCGGTAGCGGCAGTCTTTGGTTGCCGCAAGGGCCGCGTCATCCAGCGACTTGTGGCCGCTTGATTCGGCGATCTCCGCGTCAGTCACCATTCCGAGAGTGTCAACCCGGGCTCGTACCAACACGTCGCTTTCGATCCCGGCCTTTCTCGCGGATTCCGGGTACTCCGGCGTCGCGGTGCGAATTATCTTCGGGGGCGCTGTGACCTCGGACATGTCGTCGTGCATGGGCTGTTGTGTTGCTTGCGGCTGACTGTCGCTCTTAGTTGATTTCTCCGACCAATCCAGCCCGATCAGGCACAACACGACCACCACTACAACCGCGAGAAGAACCAGGAAGATACGCATCACTTACCTCCAAGTATCGTAACAAAGAAACTACCTGCCATCATGCCGCCGTCTCAACGCACCTTAGACATACCACCACCGGATATTGTGCCGTCAGGCGTCTCTGCCTGACGGCTCTCTCGTCGGGTGTCGGGCAGGGACGCCCGACACCACGCTTATGACGAATCCGCCGGTTTTCAAGTATAACAAAATGCTTTTTCAACAACCTGTTAAACACGCCAAGACCGAATATGTTCAGCTGTCTACCTCAAGCGCTCCACGCGGACGGCGGTCATGTTACACAAAGACTATCTGCTTTCTATACTGTCCGGACTCGTCCCCCCGGGCCGGCAGCCTTGACTTCCGGCGAAGCCTGATCCTCAAACTGCCGGAAGTTGTCCACGAAGAGCCGGGCTAAGTGTTCCGCGCTGCTGTCATAGGCCGCTTTGTCGCTCCAGGTGTTTCTGGGTTTCAGGATGTTCTCGGGGACACCCGGACAGGACGTCGGCACCTGGACGCCAAAGATGGGGTCTTCCTCGTAACCGGCCTGGTTGAGGCTGCCGTCAAGGGCGGCGTTGAGCAGGGCGCGAGTGTATTTGATCGGCATCCGCTCGCCGACACCGTACGGCCCACCGCTCCAGCCGGTATTGATGAGCCAGCAGGAAACATCGTGCTCCTTTATTTTCTGAGCCAGCAGTTCGGCGTAGCGGGAGGGGTGCAAGACCATGAACGGGGCGCCGAAACAGGCGGAGAACGTGGCTTGCGGCTCGGTGATGCCCTTCTCGGTTCCAGCAAGCTTGGCCGTGTAGCCTGAGATGAAGTGGTACATGGCCTGCTCGGGAGTCAGCTTGGCGATGGGCGGCACCACGCCAAAGGCGTCGGCGGTGAGCATGATGACGTTGTGGGGATGCCCGGCCATGTTCTCCCCCAGCGTGTTCGGAATGTGTCCCAACGGATAAGCGGCGCGGGTGTTTTCGGTCAGGGAGGCGTCATTGAGGTCCAGCCGACGGGTGATAACGTCGAAGCCGACGTTCTCCAGGATTGTGCCGAAGCGCCGAGTGGTGGCGTAGATCTCCGGTTCCGATTCCGGCGAGAGGTTGATGACCTTGGCGTAGCAGCCGCCCTCGAAATTGAAAATCCCGGTCGAACTCCAGCCGTGCTCATCATCTCCGATCAGGCGGCGGTTAGGATCGGCGGACAGCGTCGTCTTGCCGGTGCCGGAGAGACCGAAAAAGAGTGCCGTGTCACGGCTCGATCCGACATTGGCGCTACAGTGCATGGAGAGAACGTTCTCCTGGGGAAGCAGGTAGTTCAGAACCGTGAAGACCGATTTCTTTATTTCACCCGCGTAGCTGGTGCCGCCGATCAGGACCAGCATTTGTTGCAGGTTCAGCAGGATGAATGCCTCCGAGTTGGTGCCATCGATCTCCGGGATGGCCTGGAAATTGGGCACATGGAGCACGGTGAACTGCGGTGTGTGGTTTTCCAGTTCGTCCCAGCGCGCCTGGATGAGCATGGTGCGGGCAAACAGGCTGTGCCAGGCGGTCTCGGTCACGACGCGCACCGGCAGGCGATACTGCTTATCACGACCGGCGTAGCAATCCTGGACGTACAACTCCCTCCCCTGCAGGTATGCCTGGAGACGACGAAAAATCAGGTCGAAACGATCTGTGGAAAACGGCTTGTTGACTTTCCCCCACCAGACCTTGTCGCGGTGTTCCGGATCCTCGACAATAAACTTATCCTTGGCGGCCCGGCCGGTGTGCAGTCCCGTTCGCACCACTATCGGTCCCAGATGTGCCAGTTGCCCCTCGTTCCTGCGGATGATATCCTCGTAGAGCATGGGCGTATTGTGGTTCCAGTGAACCTTGGAAACATTGGTGATTCCATGATTCTCAAGACCGTACTTGCTGAACAGACGTTTGACAGGCATGGTTTTCCTCCTTCAGTCGCTATGTATCCGTGCTTCTTTGTCTTTTTGCGTTTCGGCGCCGGCATTAAGCTGCTCGGCACATGGGGGAATTATCAGAAGTGTTGCTGAATTGTCAAGTCGCCAGGTGGAAAACCGTACCGCCCCTGGAGTGCTCAGAAGTAGACGCTCACACCCCGGGATCTGAGAAGAGGGAGAATTTTCCTGATCGCCATATCACCAAGCGGGTTGCCATAGAGATAGACCTGGTCCCCGCTGCCGAGGCCGTTATTCTTGACCAGGGGGTAGATCCTCGTGATTTGGTTGTCCTGCAGGTCGAGATAGTCCAGTTCGACCAGATTCGCCAGGGCGTCGATATTGCTGATTTCGTTGCCGTTCAGATATACGTACTGGAGCCCTGTCAGAGGGGCCAGGACATCGATACTGCTCAACCGGTTGCCGCCAAGATGAAGGTAGCTCAGGCCCGTCATTATCGCCAGAACGTCCGTGTTGGTGATAAAATTGTTCTCCAGGTGCAGCGCCTGCAGGTCTGTCATGCCCGACAGCGAATCGATGTTACCGATCTCGTTGTTCCCCAGATCGAGCACCTGCAGATTGGTCAGCCCGTAAAGAGGCTCGATGTCAATGATCCCGTTGCCGTTCAGGCTGAGCATTTCCAGGTTCGACAACGTCGAGAGCGGCCCCAGGTCGTTCATTTCGGGGCCGGTAAGAATCAGTCGGCGCAGGGAGGTGAGGCCCGAAAGGGGACCCAGATCGTGGAGCCGGTCGCTCTTGACGGACAGATGCTGAAGGCTGCCTAGGGACGCCAGGGGGGTGATATCATCTATGCTTCCCTCATCGCCCAACGTCAGGGACTCCAGATTAATCAGACCGGAGAGCGGCCCCAGGTCGCTGATCGGGTTGTCGGAAAGATCGAGTTGACGCAGGCCGGTGAGACCGGACAGGGCCGCGATATCGCTGATGCGGTTGATGTCAAGATGAAGCGACTGCAGGCCGGTCAGTCCCGACAGGGGATCGATATCGGTTATCACGTTGGACCACAGGTAGAGGAAGCGCAGGTTTGTCATGTGCTGCAGCGGCCAGAGAAATCTGATGTGGTTGTGCTGGAGGTGAAGGTGCTCCAGATTGCGAAGATACTCGAGGCCGGAAAGGCTGGTGATGTCTCGCGCCTCGGCCTGGAAGCTGCTTAGCCCAAGCAGGGCCGAGTAGTATATGTCACCTTCCGGCACGTTCGCATGTTCGCGCACGGCGGCTTCGAGGCAGGTATCCGGGAACAGCACGATAAAATCATCGAAAGAAGGACTGCTCACAATGTTGGAGAGCGGCGATGGCCCGGCCGGATCGCCATATATCTTCACGCCGAAAAAGTAGACGGTATCAGGATATAGCCCGTGCACGACAAGCTGCTCATGGCTGCCCGCCGGCGCCGGGTCCGGGGGAGAAGCGGCAATCGCGGCGTTTGTCCATTCGATCAGTGCGGTGGAATCGGCAGCCCAGCGGACATCGTAGGCGGGATCGGGGCCGCCCGGCTCGGTGTCGATTTCCACGGCCGTCCACGAGAGGTAGATGCTCCCGTGAACCGTCGAATCGAGACGGAGATCGCTTATTCGCTCGGGCTGGTCATCGGTCTGGTCCGTGTTGAGCGGCCCGTTGTTCTCGCTGCACGCCACCAGCAAGAGCAAGACAGCCGCTATGAGGACCGGACACAACCACGGTGTTGCTTTTATGTGAGAGTCGGGCATTTTGTTAACCGTTGTTGCGGGCTACCCTGAATCGTTACAGACGTCAGCAAGTAACGCCAGGTTGCGCTCTACGAGTTGGCAGTCCTGCTCCAATCCCTGTTCCTGGTAGACTTCCAGCGCTTGGTCGTATGCCTCCGTTGCTTTCCGACAGTTGCTTGCCTTGTCCTCAACCTCAGATAGAGTTCCGTAAGCAATACCAAGGTTGTACTGGGTTGTGGCATACTGCATCGGGAAACGATCACGAGTTCTGACCTCAAGGGCCGCTTGAAAGGCGTCAATCGCTTTGCGACAGTTGACGGCTTTGTCCTCAACCTCGCCAAGAGTCCTAAGAGCGTTTCCGAGGTTGTCCTGGGTCATGGCGTAGTCCATCGGGAAACCATCACGAGTGTAGATCTCAAGGGCAGCTAGATAGGCCTCAATCGCTTTCCGGCAGTTGGCTGCCTTGTCCTCAACCTCGCCAAGAGTCCTAAGAGCGTTTCCGAGGTTGTCCTGGGTCA
>CBFDBU010000027.1:0-45168 GCA_965603125.1 uncultured bacterium
CAATATGCCAAAAAGCTCTACTTTGAAACAGTCTACTATTTGGGGAAGCTTACGCTAAGACCAACCAACTTGACAAGATTGTGCATGCTAGGCAGCAATTTGCCTTTCAGGTCTCCCTGCGGAAAAGCCTGTATCGATGCGCCTGCTCCTAGAATTACAACGTGAGACCAGCAGGTCCGCGGGTTCGTCCTGAGGAATTCGGCCGTGACTTTCGAAGAATCTGCAGGAGAATATGGTTCCACTGGGTTACAGCCCCTTTATTAACAAACAATTAAACAATTGGAGGTGGGGGGAATCGAACCCCATACTCATGTTGCGGCACAAGGACTTACACCCTATTGTGACCAAATTGTGACCGTTTTTTTACTCGAATCCAACGTTCTTATTCCACGCCAGGCCGGTACTTCCATCCCGATAATTTTAAGATAATATTAAAATATTTTAAGAATAACTTAAAATATTCGCTTGACTAATTAAAAACTTCGTGTATCTTGGAATCATGGCCATTCAAGTAAACCTAGATGTGATGTTGGCTCGCAGAAAGATGTCCTTGACCGAACTCTCGACCCGCATTTGCATTTCACTCACAGCCCTTTCACTATTTAAGACAGGGAAGCTGAAAGGTGTGAGGTTCTCCTCTCTGAATGCGATCTGTCGTGAGCTCGACTGTCAACCGGGAGACATTCTCGAGTATGCGCCTGATCAGATCTCTGAAACACAGGAAAGGAGCGAACCATGAATACAAAAAAGGCGGTTAGCACTGGTGTCAGCTTGTATACCTTGGCTGGCTGGCTCTCAATTCTGCAGGCAGTCATTATTCTGCCGAAAGTCGGAGCTGATCTCTTTGTCGAGCACCTAACTTCATCCGGCTACGGTATACTTCAATTGTTCATTGGGTTTGACGTGGTCAGTAAGCTTCTGGGAATCTACGTCCTGTTTATGTTCCGGCGGTTACTAAATGAGCGACACAGCTTTCACAATGCAGATAAACTAATCAATGCTCTCATTTTCTGCTACGCTGTCTTCGCGCTAATTTGGGCCCTGGATCTGGTTCTGAATCCTCATTTTAATGTTCTATTTGCTTTCCCTATTATATATGTATTGTCAAGTCTGATTAGTATTGTGTACGCCATCAGATTGCTCAAGCTGGAGAGTAATTTATCAGGGCTACTCAAGCCGTATGTTTACACGACGATTGCCGGTGGAGTGTTCGGTGTAACCATAGTGCTGGGGGAATATGGGCGCCCTATCTTTATGGTATCGCTCATCCTCCTTGGCATGATCCTGATCCGCGCTGAGTCTGAGCCTGAGTATCTGTGATATTCGATCAGAACAGTTTCCCAGGAACCTGACGTGATTTGTCTGATGGACTGTGACCGAATTGTGTCCAAAACAGTCTTACGTTATTCCGTGTTATTGGGGGATATTGACTTACAAAGGCGGGGGTGGGGGGTACAATACCCCCGTCCGGCCTGTAACTTATTGATATGTAATGGGTTATCTAAATGGAGGTGGGGGGAATCGAACCCCCGTCCGAGTTCAACGTCAAGCCGTTCTCTACGTGCGTAGTCTCTTTATAAGTTCTCGCCACGAGCACTGCCAAAAGACAGGCCATGCCCGAGACCAGCCTTTTCATTTAAGCGGACATTAAAGGCGTCCGTCCGCCGAGCCTTCTTTAGTCGACGCTGCTAGCCCGCCTCGAAGGCAAAGTCGGGTAGCAACGGGCACGTCCTAGTAAACTAGGCAGCCATGGCGTAGTTAAATTCGCCAATTAGTGTTTTGCCCGGTTTGTTAACGGGGCCCCAGACAACCCCGGCACGCAAACAACCCCCCGCTGAACCCGTCGAAACCAGGTCACCCCCAGCAACGATATCGGTCCGCTGCGGCACGGGCTGCCACGAAAGTTCGTTTATCAAAGAGCGTCATTCTCAATATAGTGTATCGGCTCGATTTGGCAACTTCAGTCTTTGTTTATAACGCCCGCGACCGCGAAAAGTTGCACCGTATTCTGGCCGTGACCTGTGGCTTCACCTAAAACGACAGCCGCACCCCCACCTGGTTGATCGACTCAGCCTCGAAAGTAGCGATGATCCGCTGCACGTTAACACTGACAACGCCGGTCAACGGCTTCACTATTGACAACTCGATGTAATAGTCGTGGTTGTTCTTTCCTTGGGACGGATTAGAAGGGTCTACGTAAGAGAAATCCCAGTTGTAGTCGGCTGTGAACTCGAAACTGAAACTGGTGAAGAGCTTGAGCGAATTGATCGAGACGATCTGCAGCGTCCGGCCACGATCCTTCCCGGCGTCGTCATGGTTCTGATAGACCGACAATTCGTTTGAGATCGGGTAGAACCCGAACTTCCCGGACGGCGCCTCCCACGAGGGGATGATTCCGCCTGAAGCTGTTACAGCGAAAAAGAGTGGCAACGCCCCGATGCAGACGAGCAGTACAAGCTTGCGCATAACGGGCTCCTTGTTTGAAAAGGTGATAGATTCCAGTCAACTGATCTGCAAATATACGGCCATCCCGGGCCAAAGACAACTCCCATAACCAGGCGTGGCCGACTGACCGACGGGGCAAGCCTTATGGCCCGACCGGCATCTGCCAGGTGCCGACAAAGCGGTTGCTTAAAAGCTCATCGAGAGTCACGTGGATCGAACGGTAATTGTAGCCCAGTTCCTTACGGGCTTTCATAGACGAATAAGTCCAGTCATAGTCAAGCAGGCGTACCAGGTCGGGGTAGAACGATACCTTTTCCCTGCCGAGGAGTCTGGTGAAGAGCACGGTCAGCCGGGAGGTGCAGTTCAGCACGACCCGTGGCAACCGCACCAGGTGCGGGGACTTGCCCAGGATTGACGACGCGGCCAGGATCAGGTCGCGAACGGTTATGTTGTCGCCGGTCAGAAGGTACTTCTCCCCCGGGCGGCCTTTGTCAAGAGCGGCAATAACACCGGGGGCAACGTCGCGGATATCGACTAAGTTGACCCGATTGAGGAGATCGGGCATTATCAGGCGTGAGAACGTCCTGGTGGCCTTGCCACGGTCATCGCCCGTGCGCGATGGAGCCACGATGATGGAAGGGTAAACCGTGACAAGCTCGGTCGATCCCGTACCGGCAAGCTCCGCCAGTTCAACGTCGGCTGCGTACTTGGTCATAATGTAAGGGATACGCAGATGAGTGAGGTTGAACCCCCAGGTCTCGTCCAGGAGTATTGCCTTGCGTCCCCGGCTGATGTCGTCGGCCGCCACGCGAGGCCCGGCACCAAGCGCCGCCACCGTAGAGACGTGCACAAACCGTTTCACCCCGGCTGCTTGCGCCGCCCTGAAAAGTGCTATCGCCGCGGCCGTGTTTATCTCGGCAAACTGAGCCCGGCGGTCGCGGCGGAAATTGACCCAGGCGGCCGTATGAATGACGGCGTCGACGCCCTCGACCAGTTTCTCCAATTGCCCGTCCCGGCACAGATCGGCGGTGCGTTTCTCCAGCGACAGGGAATCGATGTATTCCGTGTTGGAACTCGTCCGCACGAGCGCAATCGGCCTCACGCCCCGGCGAACCAGTTCATAGATCAACTGCTTGCCGAGCGAGCCGGAGGCCCCGCTGATCAGTATCTTTTGATAAGCAACCGACACAGTCCCACTGCGACGCATTAATCCTGTTGAACCGAGGGCTTTTTCCGTATCATTTCCACGACTGAGATAAGGAAACAAGCTCGGCTATGCAATTGCTTTTTGGCCGAATGGCAGGAACCGAGTGAGCAGACTGCTCCGGAAAACATGGGCCACCTGGAAGAAAGCAGCCCTGAGAATAGCGCGATTCCAGACGGCGCTGGTGTTGACACTACTGTATTTCGTGTTTTTCGCTCCCTTCGGATTCCTGCTGCGTCTGTTCGGATGGGACCCCCTCCAGGTTGGCCCCCGGCATCGGAAGCAAGCGACCAACTGGAAACAAGTCCGCGTCGCCGAACCGGAGCTTGACTCCATGCGCCGGCAGAGTCAGACATGAAGCTGCTGGGTTTGTCATGTTTCTATCACGATGCCGCGGCAGCCCTGGTTGTGGACGGCGTCCTGACGGCGGCGGCTCTCGAGGAGCGCTTCAGCCGCGTTAAGCACGATCAGGAGCTTCCCCGCCGGGCGGCCAAATTCTGTCTTGAGCGCGGCGGGCTGAAGATCAACGAACTGGACCACATTGTCTTCTACGACAAGCCGCTGACCAAGTTTGACCGTATCGTGACCGGGTACCTGGCGACGCCGGTGCGATCCTACCGGGCTTTCCTTGAGGCCATGTCGGTCTGGCTGGGACGCAAACTGTGGATCGATCATGTGATCGGCACAGAGTTAGGTTACGACGGTGATATTCTGTACGTGCCGCATCACGTGTCACACGCCGCGGGGGCGTTCTACGGCTCGCCGTTCGACCAGGCGGCCATTCTCACCGTTGACGGGGTCGGGGAATGGGCTACGGCATCATACGGAACCGGCGACAACAATCGGGTCAGGCTACTGGCGGAAATGCACTACCCCCATTCGGTCGGGCTGTTCTATTCGGCCATGACGTACTACTTAGGCTTCCGGGTCAACTCGGCCGAGTACAAGGTGATGGGTCTGGCTCCGTACGGTGAACCCAGGTATGCCGACCTGTTGGAAAAGAACCTGGTTCATATACACGAAGACGGCTCCATCCATCTCAATATGGAGTTCTTCACTTTCCACCATAAATTAGCCATGACCGGCCGCAAATTGGAAACGCTGTTGGGCATCCCGCGCCGGTCGCCGAAGAGCGAGATACTGTCCTTTCACCGGGATGTCGCAGCCTCCACCCAAGCGGTAACGGAGAAGATCGTCCTGCGCATGGCCCACCACGTTAGAGAAGTCACCGGACTCAGCCGCCTGTGCATGTCCGGGGGGGTGGCCTTAAATTGCAGGGCCAACGGATTGCTGCTAAGAGAAGGAGTTTTTGATGATATCTATGTCCAGCCGTCCTCAGGGGACGCCGGGGGAGCCGTTGGGGCGGTGCTATACGCGTACCACCGGCTGACCGGTGATAACAAACGCCCCCAGCGCTTTTTCGGCCTCGGACCGGAGTATACAGACAACCAGATCGAGGTTTTCCTCACGCGCTACCGGATACCGTTCGCCCACGATGATATCGAGATCCAACTCGCGCGGCTGGCTCGCGAACTCACCGGGGGGGCGATAGTGGCCCTGTTCCAGGGGGGAGGGGAGTTCGGCCCGCGGGCGTTGGGTTTCAGGTCCATCGTGGCCGACCCGCGCGACCCCCAGATGAAAGAGAAGATCAACAGCACCGTGAAATTCCGCGAACCATTCCGGCCGTTTGCGCCGGCAGTGCTGAAGGAGAACGCGGCCGAGTATTTCAACTGTGAGGGCAACTCGCCATATATGCTGTTCAACTACGCCGTCAGGAAAGACAAACAACGTTTGATTCCGGCTGTCACCCATGTCGATGGTTCGGCGCGGATTCAAACCGTGGCCAGATCGGACAACCCTGTCTTTTACGATCTCATCGCGGAGTTCAACCGGCTCACGGGCGTACCCGTCCTGCTGAACACGTCGCTCAACCTGCGGGGCTATCCGATTGTCAACCGACCCGAAGACGCGATGGCCACCTTCTGTTCGAGTGGTATTGACTTTTTGCTCATGGGCCACTATTTAGTGGATAGACGCCGGGTGCCGGAGGAGGTGTCGAATCGGTTTTCCCTTGAAAGGGGATACGATTAGCCCCCCCGGCTTGTCGAATCGCAGAAACAGTAAAGCTGGAAAGCGTGGCCGTATGCGAAGGCGATTGCGGGTCTTTTCTGAGTTGATCTTCTTTCTGAAGACATCCAAGAGGTGGTGGCTGGCGCCGATCTTCATATTCCTGTTTCTACTTTCTCTCTTTGTTGTCTTCACGGAGTCCTCCGCGTTGGCGCCGTTCATTTATTCGCTCTTCTGACAGACTGCGGCATGCCAATGTCACGTGGAAGATACTCACTCGCAATCCGTTTAGGTGCTGCCGCTGGGTCGCTGCTGCTGTTCATTGTGGCGGCTGAGTTACTGGTCAGCGGCGCCGGGATCAACACCTATGTCGGGAACCGGTTTTTCACCCTGAACAGGGCGTTGGACTATCCGGAAGTGTTCGACAAGGATCACCGGTTGTTCTGGCGGTTGCGCCCCGGACGAACGGTGACATCGCAGTACTTCGAAGGCCGGACGTACAGGATCAACTCGCAGGGTCTCCGGGGCGAGGAGATCGACCCGCGCAAGAAGGGTCGACGAATCCTGGCCCTCGGCAATTCCTGCACCTTTGGATGGGGACTCCCCCGGGAGGAGACGTTCGTCGGAAGACTGCAGGATCTTCTGGGCGACGAATACGATGTTGTCAACGCCGGCATCCCCGGCTACAGCTCCTTTCAGGGGCGGCTCCTTTTCGAGAGTGAATTGGCCGGGCTTGAGCCGGATATTGTGGTCATCATGTTTGGCTGGAATGACCAGTGGGCGGCCGCCTCGGAGATTGCCGACAAAGACCAGGAGTTCCCCCCCCGGATCATTCTCGAATGCCAGAATCTGCTTTCCCGCCTGGACTCCTACCGGCTGCTGAAGAGGCTCTGGCTCTCGACCATAGAAAGGAACCCCGATTCATTATTCGACCGCCGGGCGCCGGTCTACCGTGTCGGCCTTGAGGATTTCCGGGACAACCTGCGGAGCATCTGCCGAACCAGCAGGGCGCGCGGAATCATGCCCGTGCTCTTGACCTCTCCGGCGCCTTCGCTGTCTGTATACCCCGGCGCCGGGCGCTGGTCGGCGCCGATCGGATATCACGAGAGATACAACCGCGTCACACGGGAGTTAGCCGCCTCAGAGAGCATAATCCTGGTCGATGCCGCCCGTCGATTCGAGCGCCACGATCACCTCTTTGATGACGCCGCGCAGAACTTCATCCATTTCAACGCCAGCGGGCATGAATTGATTGCCCGCATGTTGGCCGAATGCATCGGGGGTGCGTCAGGCCCCGGCGGTCCTTAATCCGGTTTTCGCAAAACGGTCAAGGACGGCAAGCAGCCGGTCGATGTCGCGTTCATTGTTGAACAGGTGCACGGAAACCCGGATCGAACCTTCGCGCTCCACTAAGATGATCCTGCTCTTGAGAATCTCGCGGTGCAGCTTCTTGTAACCGGGACAGGTGAAGGTGAAGATCGACGACCGGTGCGCCTTGTCCATCGACGAGGTGATTGTGAAAAACGGCTCGCTGCGTATGTAATCCGCCAGCCGATCTATGAGATTGTAGTTGTGTCTTCGGATATTCCTGATGCCGAGATTCTTAATGAGAATCGCCGAGGCTTTCATGCCCAGCAGATTCAAAACGGCGTAGTAGCCAAGTTCAAACCGTCGGGCGGAATCGAAATAGGGCAGATCGAACCTGAACATGTCCGTGAAGTTCATTTTCCAGTCCACCCCCAACCAACTCATAAAAGGATGAGCGAGCTTGTTGCGAACGGCGTCGGACAAATAGAAGAAGCCCCCTCCCTGCGGTGACAGCATCCACTTCTGACACCCGGAGGCAAAGACATCCACGCCCAGTTTTCGGACGTTTATCGGCTCGACACCCATGCCCTGAATGCCGTCAACGACAAGCCAGACTCGGTTGCTGTGACACAGTTCGGCGAGGGCGGCCAGGTCGTTCTTGAAGCCGTTGAAGAATTGCACCCAGGAAACACACAGCACTCGTGACCGCTTTGAAAGGGCCTTCTGCACGTCATCGGGAGCGACATGCTTTCGTTTCGTCCGGATGAATCTGAGCCTCAGCCCGCGGGCATCGGCGGCCGCCCGCCAGGCATAAGGGACGGCCGGGAACTCAAAGTCTGACATCAGGATTTCATCACCCCTTTTCAGCGGCAGGCCAAAGGCGGCGATATTCAGTCCAAACGACGTGTTCAGGCCGATCCCCACCTCGCGCTTCCGGGCGCCGATCATCCCGGCATAGATAGACCGCAACTCGTCAGCAGCGGCAAAGGCGTCGTGGGAGTCATCGCTATCCGCTCGCAGGCGGAGGGAAACATTGTCGTCGATCGCCTTCTTGACAAGCGTCGAAAAAGGCCCGTAGGAAGCCGTGTTGAGGTAGACGACTTTCCTCGTGTGCGGGAACAGCGCCCGCGCCCCAGCAAACCTCTTGCCCAAATCCACCATCAGTGTCCCTCGCATCTCTCTTACAGGCTGTACAGGTATCCAATAATGACCAGAGCGCCGCTTAGTTTGAGAAGCAGGCCAAAGAGGAAATACAGAACATAAAGCATGGGTAGCTTTATCCGCACCGACAGTCCCATCACGACCGGCACGGCGCCCAGAGTGAACGCCGCCAGGGCGGCGGCCAGGCCGGGTCGAATCCCGGAAAGCGGCAGAATTACCTGGAAGAAGTTGTAGGCGAAGGTCGGGATACCAACAAAGAACAGAAACTCCATAGCGAAATTGAACAGGTGCCAGACGAACCCCGTCGGCTCCAGCAGACCGGGGGGCAGCCCACGGGAGATCTTCAGAGCTCTTCCGCTGAGTTCCACCAGGGCGGTCACAACCGCAAGATACAAGCCGGCTAGGCCGAGCGAATAGAGAATCAGTTCAATCGAGATCATTTTAGCCACCCCGCTCTACGATACCAATCGTAGGTTTCAGTTGCGCCCTGCTCGAACGAGATGTGCGACTCGAAACCCAGGTCCCGAGAGGCCCTGGCCGTCGACACCTCCCACGACGCTAACAGTTCGTTCGCCTTCTCCCGGGTGAGCATCGGCGTACCGCCAATCGCCTTCACGGCCAACTCTGATACGGCGGCTACGGCTCGGAACACCGACGCCGGAAGCCTCAGTGCCCGCGCTTTCTTTCCGCTGGCCGTCTCCAGAATGCCGATCAATTCCGTCATCGAATACGACCTGCTTTCGGCTATGAAATAAACCTCCCCCGATTTCGGCGCCGAAGTCGCCGCCAGCATTATGCCGCGACAGAGGTCGTCGACATGAACCAACTGCAGCCGCCGGTCAACGTCACCGAGGTACGGCTTGATCCCGTTGTTGACGGCCCGGAAAAAGCCCAGCAGTCCCCGGTCGCCCGGCCCATAGACACCGGGAGGGCGCACAATCGCCACCTTCAATCGGTCTGCAAAGGCGAGGGCTGCTTGTTCCCCGGCCAATTTCGACCGACCATATGTTGTCATCGGCCGGGCCGGATCATCCTCGGTGACCGCTCGGCCGACAGCGGATGGCCCGGCGGCGGCTTGCGAGGACACACAGACTACTCTTTTGACTTGGGGGTTGCGTTTGAGGATCGCCTGGAGGAGATACTCGGTCCCCTGCTGATTAACGCGAAAGAACGCCTCCTTGCGCCGGGCTTTGACCAATCCGGCGTTGTGAATAACGTAGTCGACTCCGGCAACCATGTCGTCGAGCGTTTCCGGCTCAGTGACGTCACCGTAACAGTACTCGACATTTAACGGCCGCAGCGCCGTGAGGTCCGAACTCCGGCGCACCCCCGCCGTCACGCGGAAACCTTCTATGATAAACCGGTGGCACAGTCGCGCGCCGATGAATCCATTGGCCCCGGTTACCAGAACTGACGGCTGTCCTTTTTCCATGGGTGCAATTTAGTACATGAGCGCGGGTGTGACAAGATCCGGATTTGGTGTGCAATCACACCCCCTCTGTCAACCTGAGTGCAGCAGAAGGGTGACACTCAATGGCGAGCCGATCCATAGGCAAGGTGTGGGCCGTGCGGCCTTCTTCCAACCTATGTCCAACTAACCAAGCATTACGATTAAACCGAACCAGTAACAATTACCATGGACAAACACGCGAAATGACAAATGTGAGTGGGAATTGATGTTAAATGCGTTTAGACATAGTTCGTTATAGGGAATATTGGAGGATGATAGAACTCACATAGGATAGTTGCACGGCGTTGCAACATAATTGCAACCGTGTGCCGTAAGCCCTTGAGAATCAACAGTTTTCTTGATTTTTCCCTTGACAAACTTGTATAAAAGTCGATAATTATAATTAGATAATCCCCAATTGTCTTCGGACTTTGGGCGCCCGCCCTAAAAAGCGGGCACTTTTTTTGGCAGAGCCGAAGGTGCCGTGACTAGTCAAACCTCTAAAGATACTGCGGTATTCATCGACGGATTCAACGTTTACCACTTCATTGATAAGAATGATCGCAGCCTCCTATGGCTTGATTATATGCGGCTTTCTCAATTACTCGCTCCCGTTGATAATATAGTATCTGTAAACTACTTCTCGGCACTCGCTTTTTGGAACAGTAATAAGGTGCTGAGGCATTCAGCCTATATTCAGGCTCTTGAGGCCAGCGGTGTAAGTGTCAATATGGGAACGTTTGCTGACAAAGAGAAAATCGGTCTAATCAGGGATCCTGAAGGAATGCGGCGAGTGACATTCTTTAAGGATACATTCCAGGCTACTCGGCAGCAGTTTTTCACTCACGAAGAGAAGCAGGTAGACGTGGCCATTGGCGTCAAGATGTATAAGACAGCCTGCCAAGGAGATGTACAGAAGATAATTCTGATTTCGAACGACACAGACTTCGTCCCCGTGCTCAAGGAAATAGATGGGGACTTTCCGAAGATTAGACTCAAGGTATATGCTCCTGTTGATGTAAGCTATAGCCTGCCGAGTAATGTGGGGGAGATCGTATCGCAGAAGCACCACAAGCATCTGAGGCTTAGTCAGATTAAAGAGTCCCAACTCCCGGACCCCGTTGTACTACCTGACGGTACCACTATTTCTAAGCCTTCGACTTGGTGATTTCAAAGCCAATAGGTCCACGAAGCAAATCCACGTCCCCGCTATTATCTAAATTGGAAGTCGCTCCAGGAAGCGGAGCGTGGGGATAAAGCAGAGCGTGGGAACGTGGGGAAAAATGCTATGAAATGGAATCCGCTTAGAACACTTCGGCGGAGAAGCGGTATATCTCGGCCCGCCTGTTTTTGTAGCTGTCCTTGGGGAGTCCCGCCTTCAGGCAGGTCTGCTGCAGGAACACGGTTGTGCTCCATCCATACTCGGAGGCGACCTGCGGCAGAAGCAGACCGGAGTGCATATCCAGTTTTATCATCAGGCCGTCGCGGCCGACTTTGATGGTCTCCAGATCATAGACGCGTTTCAGAGGCGTGAGAATCGAGAGTTCGATGTCAATGCGCTCGAAGTCCTCCTCGGATATGGCGGAGAACCGCGGATCCTCAAACGCCGCCGCCACGGCCATTTCCGCTACCGTCTCGAACAGCGGCTGACGGGCCATGACCTGGCCGATACAACCGCGTAGTTGGCCACCGGATTTCAGCGTAACAAACGCGCCGCGCTTCTCTTTCAGGTTTTCAAGTTGGGGCGGTGCGTATTCCACGCCGTCAAATTTAGCCCTGATGGCATCGCGGGCTATCTTGTGAAGGGCTTCCCGGTCTTCTTCGGTGAAACCTTCCGCCTTCTCCCGGGCCGGGGGGGAGCCGATCACGGGCGTTGTCGCGGAAGGCTCCTCGCTCGTGACTATCACCGCTGACAGGTAACCGACCACGCTTTCGAAGTCGCCGGTTGATTCGCCGGAGGTCGCGTAACCGAGAGATTGCACGGTGGTCGCTCCCAGCCGGCGCGCCGCCGCCATCACGGTTGCTATCGGGCCGCCTCCGCAGGCCTCGCCCTTACCGGATTCAAGCGTCTGCAGCAGCCGGTCGGAATCGAACCGCTCGATCGCCTTCTGCACCACCTGGTCAAGACGACGGGCTTCTTTTTCGGCGTGGAAGTGGGACAGATCACTGGAGGCGACCATGAGTGTGTTGGTGCCTTTCAACGTCGCTGAAAGCGCCTCGGCCAGGGGGCGCACCGTGTCCGTCTCCTGGTCTCCCATCACCACAGCCACCAGCTTGAAAGCGCCCAGGACCACCTGGAGAAACGGCAACTGCACCTCAAGCGCGTGTTCACCACGGGTGGAGCCGGTCGCATGTCCCCGGCGGGAAAAATCAATCGAAGGATGAATGGATGCCAGCGCTCTCGACATATCCCTGTCGGTCTCAACAACGCCAAGAGGCGTCCGGTAGCCGTCACCGTCATATACCGACGACCCTTTGAAGAAGACGGTGTGCGAAGGTGACAGGATGACAACGGTATCGTACTGACGACCCTCCAGGAGTTTATATGCCTTAGCAGCCACCCGTCCGGAATAGGGGTATCCGGCGTGTGGCACGATCAGGGCAAGAGGATGCCCGTCGATCGGGGTTTTGTCGACTTCGGAATACAGCTCGGCAATGGTCTTGGTCAGTTCACCGGCGGACGCCGGATAGAAAAGTCCGGCGACGGCAGGTTTCCGAATATCAGAGTCATTTCCGCTCACGATACGATTCTCTCCAGTCGAAGGCTTCTTTGCAAGTCTAAGCTACCGGGAGCCGATTGTCAAACCATTGCTTGCGGCGCGCGGGGCCTCCGAGAGGAGATCGGGCGGCAGCGGCTATGGTGGAACGAGCGCCCCGGTCAAGTTCCTGGCGAATATACCGTTATAGAATATGTATGGAACCGTCAGAACCGCGGAAAATCCGCCAATACGAGCTTATCGAACGCATAGGCGAAGGCAAAACCGGCGTAGTCTATAAGGCGTTCGATTCCGGCCAACAGCGGGTCGTCGCCCTCAAGATACCGCACCCGGAGGTGGCCCGCGATCCGGTCTATGATATCCGTGCGGCCGCAACCCTGAAAGCGGTTGCCAGACTTGACCACCCGAATATCTGCCACCCTATCGACCTCGTGGAGCATGGCGGCCGACTTATTATCGTGACCGAATTCGTTACCGGGAATACAATAGCAGAACTGGTAGCATCCGGATTGCTGCCGACAGAGCGTTGTTTTGAGATTACGATCCAGATCGTCCGAGGGCTTGACCACGCCCACCACCATCGGATACGACACGGGAATATCCAACCCTCCAACATAATGGTACGCACGGACGGACAGGTGCTGCTTTTAGATTTCGGTCTGCCGCGCCGCCTCAGCAGCCGGACGGACGATCTGTCAGCCTTCCCGCTGGAAACGATTCCTTATGTTGCGCCCGAGGAGATCCGAAACCAGCGTCCCCACCGGGTGGGGGATATGTTCTCGATTGGCGCCCTGTTCTGCTACATGTTGAGCGGAGTCTCCCCGTTTGAAGCCGCCACCCATGACGGCGCCGCGAACGCGGTACTCTATGAACAGCCGGATTACGATCGCATTGCCGCTCACGGCATACCCAGAGACATGATTCTGTTATTGAAGATGCTCCTGGCCAAGAAAAAAGCGGACCGCTGCGCCGACACCGATCAATTGCTGGTGACGCTTGAGTCCATCGCTGACTATTTCAAGAAGCGTTCATACCAACCGGACAGGACGGCAACATTCCGGTCGCCGCGGCTGTACCTGCTGATCTCACTTCTGGCGATTCTGCTTGTGCTGGTCTGGAGCATCCTGGCCGGCGGCAAGTGAACGTTTTACAGCCGGGCTGTCTCGTCCGGTCGCTCTTATAACCCTGCTGCGATTCACGGCCGCCGCCGACCGTATCTACCCTCCTCAGATTCGGTATGACAACACGGGTCAATCGCGAAAAAGCTGTTTGCCTGAAAGGGGAATTGGGGTATCTTGATATGTTTGGGTGTCGATGCAGCCCCACGACTGAGGTGAACGAATGAAGCTGAAGCGCGATTCCGACCTGATAGACGTAAAGACGACTCTTCCTGTCATCCCGCTCAGGGATATCGTCATCTTTCCGTACATGATGTACCCTCTGTTGATCGGGCGCCCGTTTACAATCAGCGCTCTCCATCAGGCTATGGTCAAAGACAAGCAGGTGCTGCTCGTAGCGCAGCGGGCGGCAGACATTGAGAAGCCGGGGCCGGATGATCTGTATGGCGTCGGTGTGGTGGCACGCGTCCTTCAGGTAATGAAAATGCCGAACGGAATGCTCAAGGTGCTTGTGGAGGGATTGATCAGGGCGCGGGTCAAGTCATTTTCCAGGCGCGGCCGTTACCTGTCGGCCGGCATCGAGGTGGCTCCCATGGAGGAGGACGCCAACGACCGCCGCGCGGAGGCTCTCTCACGCGCCGTGTCGGAGCGGTTTGCCGAGTACGTCCGACTCAACCGCCGCGTGCCGGATGAGGTCCTTGTTTCCCTGGCGTCCATTGAAGATCATCACCAGCAGGCGGAAACGGTGGCGGCCCACATCCTTCACAAGATCGAGACCAAACAGGAGATGCTCGAGGCATTCTCGGTCAGAGAACGGTTCCTGATCCTTGACAGGGTCCTTAGAGAAGAAATCGAGATCCTCAAACTGGAGCAGGAAATCGACGGCACCGTGCGGGAGTCCATGTCGCGCAGTCAGCGGGAGTTCTACCTGCAGCAGCAACTCAAAGCCATCAAGGACGAACTGGGTCAGTTCGATGAGGCCGGAACCGAGACCGACGACTTCCGCGCCCGCCTGGAGAGCGGGACCTACCCTGACCACGTCAAGACCAAGGCCGAGGACGAAATAAAGAAACTCGCCAAAATGCATCCCTACTCGGCGGAGTCAGGGGTTGTGCGATCGTACCTGGACTGGCTGCTGGGACTCCCGTGGCAGAAGGTCACTGAGGATAGGCTGGCCTTTGACGAGGTCCGGGCGATTCTCGACGGCGATCACTACGGTCTGGAGAAACCGAAACAACGGATACTCGAGCACTTAGCCGTCCTTAGGCTGGCGGGCAAAGTAAAGGGGCCGATCCTTTGTCTGGTGGGACCGCCCGGTGTGGGTAAGACGTCGGTGGGGCGTTCCATTGCGCGCGCTCTGGGAAGAAAGTTCGCGCACATGTCACTGGGCGGCATACATGATGAGGCGGAAATCCGCGGGCACCGGCGTACCTATATCGGAGCCCTGCCCGGCAGGATTATCCAGTGCATTAAGAAAGCGCAAACCTTCAACCCGGTTTTTCTGCTCGATGAAATAGATAAAATCGGCAAGGACTTTCGCGGCGATCCGGCGGCGGCGCTCCTGGAAGTACTGGACCCCGAACAGAACAACAGCTTTACCGACAACTACCTCGAAGTGGAGTTCGATCTCTCGGACACGCTGTTTATCACGACCGCCAACACGACGGCGACGGTTCCTCCCGCGCTGAAGGATCGAATGGAGATCATCCGCTTGCCCGGTTACCTGGATTTCGAGAAGGCGGCTATCGCCCGTGATTTCCTGACCCCCAAGCTGAAGAAGGAAATGGGGCTCCAGAAAAACGACATTGGATTCAAAGACGAGGCCGTTCAGGAGATCATCCGGCACTATACCCGTGAGGCCGGGGTGCGCGAACTGGAGCGGCAAATGAGCAGCATGTTACGCAAGACGACGGTGAGTCTGGCCGAGGGTAAACGCATTCGGCGACTATTGTACACAAAGGCCGGGGTGCTCAGGATGTTGGGCGCACCCAGGTATGTCGGCACCGACATCAAGCAGCACCCGACAATCGGCTATGCGGTCGGCCTGGCATGGACGGAACTTGGAGGGGACGTGCTACCGGTGGAAGTCGTGCCGATGAAAGGTAAGGCCAAACTGACTCTGACAGGGTCGCTCGGAGACGTGATGCAGGAGTCGGCCACCGCCGCGCTCTCGTTTATTCGCAACCACGCCCGACATTTCGGCCTTGCGGAGGATTTCTTCGACAGCCTTGAGCTGCACGTTCATATACCGGAAGGGTCGGTGCCCAAGGACGGCCCCTCGGCCGGAATCACACTTCTGACCGCCATCCTTTCGACCCTAGTCGACATTCCGATCAGGACGGACGCGGCTATGACCGGCGAGATCACCCTTACCGGTGACGTCCTTGCGGTCGGCGGCCTCAATGAGAAGCTGCTGGCAGCCAAGCGGCTCGGCATCACGGAGATAATCCTGCCGGCCAAGAACCGCAAGGAAGCGCTGGAGTTGCCGGCCGATCTTCTCGACGGCCTGCATCTGCATTACGTGAAGACCGTTCCCGAGGTACTGAAACTCGCCATGAGTCGCTCGCCGTTCACTCGTTCCGGAGATCAGGTGCGCCGGGGTCAGGGAATCGGGATCAGTTGATGAATGCTGCTGTTAACGCAAGCATCAAGGAGCGCTCTGCCGTGAACCGCAGGAGAATGACCCCGGGCAGGATTGATTGCCGGTTCGTCGGTTCGTTCTATGAACTAAAGCAACTTCCGCAAGACCGTCGTCCCCAGATCGCATTTGCCGGGCGTTCCAACGTCGGTAAATCCACTCTCCTCAACCGGCTCGCCGGACGGCGCAAACTGGCGAAAGTCTCCGCAACACCGGGTAAGACACAGTCGCTGAACTTCTTCCTGGTCAACGACGGTTTCTACTTTGTCGATCTGCCCGGATACGGCTACGCCAAGGTTCCCAGGCAAGTCAAAGCCGGCTGGGGAAAACTGATCGAGGATTACCTGCTGGGGGGCGACGCCCTGGCGGGTCTGATTTTACTGCTGGATTGCCGGCGGGAACCGACAAGAGAGGATTATCAACTCATGTCGTGGCTTCAGAAGCGGGAACTGCCCGTCATCGTGGTGGTGACAAAGGCGGACAAGCTCAACCGCGACAAAGTGCAGCGCAAGGTCGCCCAGGTCGAGGTTCAGTTCGGAGTGACGGCGGTTGCGTTTTCGTCGCTGTCCGGACAGGGGAAAAGAGAACTGCTGGCGGCCATCCACGACCTGCTATCAGGTAAGCCGTAAATCTTGAGGATTACACTATGGGGAAGAACAAAGTCGTAATCGGCTGTCAGTGGGGAGACGAGGGAAAGGGCAAGATAGTCGACCTGCTGGCGGCGGACGCCGACATTATCGCCCGTTTTCAGGGTGGAGCCAATGCCGGGCATACCATCATCGTTGACGACAAGAAGTACGTCTTACACCTGATACCATCGGGCATTATCCATCCCGGCAAGATATGCTGTATCGGCAACGGAGTGGTGTTGGATCCCTTTGGACTCAGGGAGGAACTTGATGTTCTGGCCGGCCAGGGTATCGACTACCGGGGACGTTTATGGATATCGCCGGCCACCAACCTGGTCCTTCCCTACCACAAGCTGATCGACGCTGTGCAGGAAAAAAACCGCGGCACGGGGAGCCTGGGAACCACCAAGCGAGGTATCGGGCCGGCCTATGTCGACAAGGTGGCCCGGCAGGGGATCAGGGTGGTGGATCTCTTCTCACCGGACCGCCTCAGACGACGGCTGGATTATCAGCGGGTGGTCAAGGAGCAATACCTGGCGGGTTCGAACGATGAACGATCGGACCTCGATCGCACCTGTGAGGAACTCCTGGGGCTGGTCGAGTTGTTCCGGCCCCTGGTGACCGACGTCTCCCGGATGCTGCACCAGGCGCATGCCGAGGGCAAGACGATTCTATACGAGGGCGCTCAGGGGAGTATGCTCGACGTCGACCTGGGCACCTACCCGTTTGCGACCTCGTCCAACACGACCGTTGGGGGAGCGCTGACCGGCCTCGGTATCGGGCTGAAGATGATAGACGAGGTGGTAGGCGTTATCAAGGCCTATGCCACCCGTGTGGGAGCCGGACCTTTCCCGACCGAACTGGTCGATGACACGGGAGAGAGACTGCGCGCCGAAGGGGATGAATACGGCGCCACGACCGGCCGCCCGCGGCGCTGTGGCTGGCTCGATCTCGTGGCCCTGCGTCACGTGGTGAGAATCAACGGCGTTGACTCCATCGCCATCACCAAGCTGGACGTGCTGGACGGACTCGACGAAGTGAAGGTCTGCACCGCCTACGAGCTTGACGGTCAGAGGCTCCCGGAAGTGCCTCTGGATCTGGCCCAACTGGGTCACGTCAGACCGGTATATGAGACTCTTCCCGGCTGGAAAGCGGACTCGACCGGCCAGACGTCGTTCGGCAGCCTGGCCGGGAACGCCCGGAAGTACTTGAATTTCGTTGCCCATGATCTGAATGTCGATATCTGTGTCGTCTCGACCGGAGCCAAGCGACAGGAAACTATAATGATGTGATGCTTACCCGAAACATCGAAAGGAGAAACATGAGGAAAGTCACTTTAATCCTGGGGCTTGCGTCCCTTCTGGTTGGCACCATTGTGTGCAAGGACTCCGGTGAGGAGCAAGGCCAGACTGAACCGACAACCGAGGCAACACAAGAGGTAGCACAGGTGGTGACAACCGAGTCGGGGCTGAAGTATATCGACCACGTCATCGGCGACGGAGCCGAAGCGGTGGCGGGCCAACCCGTAAAGGTCCATTACACCGGCTGGCTCTATGAGAATGAAGAAAAAGGAGCCAAGTTCGACAGCTCCCGGGATCGCAACCAGCCGTTCGACTTTCAGCTTGGCGCCGGACGCGTCATAAAAGGCTGGGACGAGGGTGTGGCCGGTATGAAAGTAGGCGGCCAACGCGAGCTTATCATCCCTCCCGAACTCGGCTACGGAGCGCAGGGAGCGGGCGCGGCGATACCACCCAACGCCACCCTGGTATTCGACGTGGAATTGCTCCAAGTGGGGAACTGACCGGCTGATCGACATAACGTGCGAGCATTGTGAGAAGGCATCCCTCGCGGGTGCCTTTTCGTATGAGAGAGAGCAAAGGTACTGAGCCGGGACAGGTGGTCATCGCTCCCCGGCATGACCCGTCTCGGTTGGTCAGGAAGGGGCAGGTGGCATGGGTGTTTCACGCGGTGACGGCCCCGTTCGCCCGCCGCTGGTTTGTGCGGCCTGCAGCGACAGAAATGGATTGACTTCCGGCGAAGTTGTTGTCTTAATGTAGTGCCTGGACGCAGGTGTAAGGAGCGCCCATGGGGGTGTAGCTCAGTGGTAGAGCTCCTGCCTTTTAAGCAGGCTGTCGATGGTTCGAACCCATCCACCCTCATGGTCGCTCCTTATATATTGTATGCTGCCGGGCAACCGGGTCGGACATGGTGGGCAGGCATCACTTGACGCGGCTTGACAAAAGTTCGACAACCGGTATATTCCTACCGTTGCCAGGCCGGCAACATTTTTTGATGTCGGCGGTATCGTCTAGTGGTTAGGACGGGTGGTTCTCAGCCATCAAACCGGGGTTCGATTCCCCGTACCGCTACCAATAAAATCATTCGGCGCGCGGAGCCGTCGCCCTCCAAATCTCATACAGACTGGCTTCTTTTCTCCTGATCAGGCTGCCTGAGAGCGGCACAGCCTTAGAAGACACAAACTCACGCAGTCGTGCGGATTTTCCTGAACAGCAATAGCGCCAGGAGAAGAAATCCCAGAATGACAATCGCGATCAGGAAGTATATCATTTGCACCGGTATCGCCTTCTGCTGAACGAATACCGGCAGGTAGCGCAAGAGACCGTTGAAGGCAATCGTCACGCCGAGAAGCGCCAGCCATCGCCACCCGCCCTGCATCCAGCGGGCCAGGGCAAAACCTAACAGTGCCCCCGACGTCGCGTGAAACAGAATGACAAAACCGCGCTCCAGCAGGTGCCAGGAGAAAAGCTCAACCGTTCCCGCCATGGCCACCAGGTAGCATCCCTCGACAATCCCAAACCCCGCTGCGCAAACGGCGCCGATAGCGATGTACCGGCGCGACGGCTGGCTGCCTGCGATGCCGAGACCGGCTATCAGGCCGCCCTTGAGCAGCTCTTGAATGAAGGCGGCGACCAGGGCCGGCAGAAGGGCCCAGAAGTATGGTGAGCCTCCGGCGCTGATGCGGTCTATCAGGAGTCGCTCTACCAGGAACTGCTGCAAGGGTATCTGTGTGAAAGCGGCAGCGGTGAAAAGAACTCCTCCAAGGACAAAGCCGAGCCAGCAGATCTTCCGCCGGTAATAGCGCCCGACGAAAAAGACCAGCGAGATCAGACCGATAACCAGGTAAGCCAGATAGACCGGCAACAGGGAGAAAAATCTCCCGGGGGTGAGAGTTGTTCGTCTCGAACGCCCGGCAGGCGCCTGGCGGACGACATCGAGATAGGCTCTCATGTTCTGCCTTGGAAAGTCCGCTTTCACTAACCTTTTGTCAGGTGTGAAGTACAGATACTGTTCTTGGGGCAGCGAGTAGTGGATAACAAAGACCGAGTCAAAGACGCCCTTGTAAAGCTCGCGGTAGGCAAACTCCTCGACCACGGCGCGCACCGGGCTGGTGATCATGATCTGGGGCTCGAATATCGTATCCTCCAGCGTGTCTCCCACGCTGATGTCCCTCATGGCCAGGAACAGTTCGTGCTGGTCAAGAAGGAAATTGTCGACCGCAAACCCGCCCGGCTCGAAATAACGGCGTTGCTCGACTTTCTCCCCGGCCCGAGTGACATATCCAATGAGGGAATCCCCCCTGCGCTCAATCTCCATCCGCTCCGTCTGGTCGTTGACGGTGAGTTCCTGGTGATCACCGAGGTAAGTGCCCACGTCCGAAACCAGATGCTCCCCCCGGCGTCGCATCGTGAGTCTCATGCCGGTACCGCCCAGATCCAGAGTGAATCGCTGCTCGAGCACTAGCCCTTCAACGTCGTCAACCTCTGTTTCACCTGTCACCGTCGAGATCAACTGGCCCAATGTCGAATCCCTAGTTATGAAAGTCCACAGCCGTAACTCTCCCACGGGGCGGACGTCCTCGATCAGGGTGTCACCTTTGACCCGGTATTGGGCGTCGGTGGCGGCAGCGACAGCCAGTAACAGCACGAAAATGGTGATGGCCCTTCTCATGGTGGCGTCAATGTTATGCAATTGAACGTGTGAGTCAATTCAATTCCTGCGCGGCAGGGGAGATCGACGGCATAATCACCCTGGCCCGCAGATTCGTCAGCTTCATGGACGCAATTAACCGACTTTCCCCGTCCCGATGCCTGCCAGGGTACCTTGTTTGGATATCAGGGAGGTGACAAGTCTGAAGGTGAGTTGCGACGCCTGTTCGAGGAACATTATGAACTCGGCCGCCGCTCCTTCGCCCGCGCCGTCGGATATTACACGGATGACCACAAACGGCACCCGGTTCATCTGGCACACCTGCCCCACGGCGCCACCTTCCATCTCGGTGGCAACGGCGCCGAACTCGCGCTGCAGCCATTTGATTTTCTGCGGATCGGAAACAAAGGAGTCACCGGTAGCAATAGTGCCCACGACCATCTGTCCGGCCGCCGACTCGTCTTCCGAGACGCGGTCGAAAGCATCACTGGCGGCCGCCACGAGTTTCGGATCAGCCTCGATCAGTCGCGTCAGTTCCGGTATCTCACCGGGGCGGCGTCCGAAGGCGGTGAGGTCAATGTCATGCTGCACGACGAAATTGGATATCACGATATCCTGCTGCTTCAAGTGCGGCACAAGACTTCCGGCGATACCGGTAAAGATGACCGCGTCGACGCCGAAACGGTCGATCAGCACTTGCGTCGCCACCGCAGCGTTGACTTTCCCGACTCCGCTTTTCAGGAGGATGACCTTACGGTTGGCCAGCAGGGCGAAGTGGAAATCCAGACCGGCTTGTCGAACCACCTGTTCCACGGTTGCGTTCTCTTTGAACAGCGCCAGTTCCTCATCCAGGGCGCTTATTATTCCGAGCATATTGTCCCCCGCATCAGACTGTTTCTTTCACATATCGGATGGTTCGGTCATCAACTCAAGGGGACGGTTTGCGAGCGGTCAGAACCAGGTTTCGCACATGAGTCCCTGACCGCCGACCATCGTCACTTCCGGAGTGGAGAAGCCACATCTTCAGCGAAAACTGTTTCCAAATCGTCAAGAACATTCTAACATACGGATGGTTGCCTGACAACTCTGATATGACGGTTTTGCCGGGCCCGGGTAGCGCAAGCGAAACTGAGGCTGACCGACCGGATGATGGACTTCCCTGTAAGCGGCGTGGAAACCTACTGGTGGTTGCCCATCCTGGTGTCTTTCGGGATTTCCTTCTTTTCGTCGGTTGGCGGGGTCTCCGGGGCGTTTTTGTTGCTGCCGTTCCAGATCAGCGTTTTGGGTTTCACCGGCCCGGCGGTCAGTCCCACCAACTTAGTGTTTTGCATCGTCGCCATTCCCAGCGGCGTTTATCGATACTGGCGAGAGCGGAGAATGGTATGGCCGCTGACCTGGATGACAATCATCGGCACCCTGCCCGGGGTCTTCATTGGCGCCGTGATACGAGTCAGGTACCTGCCCGACCCTGTGTCGTTCAAGCCGTTCGCGGCAATAGTGTTGCTCTGTATCGGTTGTCATCTCGCATTCGACTTCTTAAGCGGCAGCCGGGCGGCAGTCCCCGTGAAACCGGGCGCTTTTTCAGTTCAACCGCGGCTTTTCAACCTGAAGCGCATCGAGTACGAGTTTGAAGGTAGCCTCTACTCTGCCTCGTCCGGCGGGATTCTGGCCCTGGGTTTCGTGGTGGGCATTGTCGGCGGCACCTATGGCATAGGTGGCGGCGCTATCATTGCGCCCTTTTTCGTATCCGTTTTCGGCCTGCCGGTCTACACGGTGGCCGGAGCGACCTTGCTGGGAACCTTCGTTACTTCGATTGCCGGAGTCGGGTTCTACGCCTTCCTGGACACATTCTACGCTCAGGCAGGCCCGGCGGTGATGCCCGACTGGCTGCTGGGCGGGATGTTCGGTATCGGTGGGGCGTTCGGTATGTATGCCGGGGCTCGCCTGCAACGGTTTGTCCCGGCTCGTGTTATCAAAGCGACGCTGGCGACGCTGCTGCTGTTTGTCGCCGTACGATACTTAGTTCCGTTGTTTAACTGAGGGCTGCCGGTCGGCCTCAGGGCCAGCGTTGCTGGTTTTTCGCGCTACGCGCGGATCTCCCATACAAGCGTGGTGTCGGGTGTCTCTGCCCGACACCTGACGACTGGCGATGGGGGAGCCACTCAGGCAGGTTCAATCATCCATTCTGAACGGCGAATTGGGATCATCCTCGTAGCGGATTTCGTCGGGCGGCTCACAGCGGCCTTCTCCCGCGTAGAGGCGGTCAGGAGCGTTGACGACATATCCGTCGACCTCCCCTACGTTCTTGTACCCGTGCACGATCCCCGGGGGAACTCGAACCATGACGCACTTGCCTTCCGGTACGTCGAGTACGCTCTTGTGTCCGTGAGTCGGTGAGTCCGGCCGGTTGTCCCAGAAGTAAACTCTGAAAGAGGAGAAGCCGGCAAAGCAGAACAGGTCGGTCTGTTGCCGGTGTTCATGCGGCCCGCGGGCGACGCCCGGCCTTGTCATGGACAGGTAGCTCATGACCGGGTGAGACTCCGCGGGGAGTTCGTCCTGGCGAAACAGCTCCGCCAGCCAGCCACGGTGGTCATGATGGCGGTCCAACTCGCGGACGAGAACACCGTCGATATCGCATTTCATGGCATCAATCTCTTTCCTTCCCTGCCTACGAACTCCGACAGAGCCACGTCCCAATGGCGCATCACATCAAGGCCGGACTCGCCGAGCCTGTTGTTCTCAAGCGACGAGCGCTTCGGGCGCGTCGCCGGCCGATGGTGCTCGTCGCTCGAGCCGGGACGAACCGGCACACGCATGTCGAGTAACTCAAACAGCCTAACTGCAAAGTCGTACCACGAGACTTCCCCGCCGGACGTGGCGTGAAGGATACCGGTAAGATCGTTGTCCAGGATAACCTGTATCTGGCGGGCGATCTCGACCGTCCAGGTCGGGTTGCCCACCTGGTCGTTTACAATCGTCAACGGCGTACGCTCCTCAGCCGACTGCCTCAGCCATCGTGATCCCTGCTGAGTCATTTTCCGGACAAAGTTCACACCACGGGCGCTGTACAGCCAGGCTATGCGCACCACGGCGTAGTTATCCAGCAGAGAAGCCACCACCTTTTCACCCTCGAGTTTGCTCCGGCCGTAGATTGTCTGCGGATTGGGTGGATCGGACTCGACGTACGCGGTCTGTTTTGAACCATCGAACACGTAGTCCGTTGAGAAGTAGACCATCCTGACACCGACCTCACGACAGGCGCGCGCGATGTTTTCCGTACCCCCGGCATTGACGGTCATCGCCAACTCGCGGTTGGTTTCGCAACCGTCGACATCCGTAAAAGCGGCTGTATGCAACACTGCCGTCGGGCGTGTGCTGACAATCGCTGCGGTCACGGCGCTGCGATCGGTAATGTCATACAGCTGTCTGTCCGCGCCGCATACTTCGTACTCCCCGCGCAAGGCAGCCGCAAGCTCGCTCCCGAGTTGACCCCTGCAGCCCGTGACCATGAGCTTAGCGTGTTTCATGGTCAACCTCGCGCACGACACTCGCCAGGTACTGCCGGTAACTGCCTTCGACCATGTCGTTGAGCAGCCGTTGCACCTGTCGGCGGTCGATAAGCTTCATGCGGTAGGCAATTTCCTCGACGCAGGCGATTTTCCGTCCTTGTTTTTTCTCGACACCGGCAATGACGTTGGCGGCTTCGAGCATGTTCTCGAAAGTCCCCACGTCCAGCCACGTCATGTCGCTCCCAAGCTGTACCACCTCAAGCTGCTCGTTGCGCAGGTAGATATTGTTCACATCGGTGATCTCCAACTCACCGCGGGCCGAGGGTCGAAGGCTGCGGGCAATGCTCACGACCTGGGCGTCATACAGGTAAAGCCCGGTGACGGCATAATTGGACTTCGGTGTTTCCGGTTTCTCCTCGATGCCGACGGCCTTCCCCTGCCGGTCGAACTCGACCACCCCGAACTCCCGGGGGTTGTCCACGCAACAGGCGAAAACAGTCGCGCCCCGGCAAAACGCGCGCCGGGCGGCCCGCAAGTGACGGTGAGGTCCGCAGAAGATATTGTCACCTAAAATGAGCGCTACCGGAGAGCCGCCGATAAACTCCTCACCGATCAGAAACGCCTGTGCGATTCCCTGCGTCGTGGGCTGGGCGGCATACGAAATGTCAAGTCCCAGTCTGTGACCATCGCCGAACAATCTCTCGAAACGGGGCATGTCTTCGGGGATCGAAATCAGGAGAATCTCGGTAATCCCGAGCAGCATCAACGTGGACAGGGGGTAGTATATCATTGGCTTGTCGTAGATCGCCAGGAGGGGTTTGCTTGCTGCGCGGGTAGCCGGATACAATCGCGTACCCGCTCCGCCGGCCAGTATGATGCCCTTGCTTAGTATTTCCGCCGTTCCCCTGTGTGCCATCTCACTCACCCGGTTACGGCTTTATTCGATATCCAGAATGCCGCCGTACATCTCGACGCTTCTGACAATCCGGTGCCAATGGTGGAGGTCGCGATACCATTCAAGCGTGATTGTCTCCGGACCTTTCTCCAGCCTGCCGTCCCTGAGCGCATCGACTATCTGGCGCACGCCGTCCTCTCCGCTCCAGCGGGCTTTCCAGCCAAGCGCGGTCTCGATCTTATCAAAGGCGACCCGGTAGCTGCGATGGTCGGGATCGCCGTACCATTCGATCTGAATCGTAGACCCCATTATCTCGCTTACCACGCGAGCCACCATTCGGCCAAGCCTTTCGATTTGGAAACTGCACGCGTCACCACCCACGTTGAATACCCGACCGTTGACTGCATCGGGTTCAAATTCCAGCAGCAGCAGCATGACATCGGTCGTGTCCTCGATGTGAACCATCGGTCGATACTGACTGCCGTCCCTCATCAGTGGCAGTTTACCGCCCTTCCAGGCGCCGTAGGTCATCCCGTTGATGGCTAAATCAAACCGCATTCGCGGGCTGTATCCAAAAACGGTCGCCTGGCGCATGACCGTGACCACAAAGCTCTCGTCCGCAAGTGAAAGAACAGCCCGCTCCGCCTTCTCATTGGCCCGCGAGTATGCGGTCAACGGGTTGGTCGGCGAGCTTTCATCCACGACATCATCGGTGACACCGTAGATGCTGCAACTTGATGGAAGAATGTACCGCTTCACGCCCGTTCGTTTGGCCCGCTCAGCCGTGGCGACGCGGGCATCGCAGTTGATCGCTTCCGTGGCCGCGCCGAACAACTCCCCCGCCGGGTCGTTCGATATGGCGGCAAGATCGATAACGTAGTCGATTCCCCGGAAGTGCTCATCGGTGAGCCGGCGGGTGTCCTCCTGTAGGACCTCCAAGCCCGCAGCTGGCGCAAGTTTGTCGCGGCCGAAAAAGAATCTGTCGACAGCCCTCAGCCGGTAGCCGCTGCGCAGCAGCTTGGGCGTCAGCACCGATCCGATGTACCCTCCCGCACCGGTCACAAGTACAGTTTTCATCCGCAGCTCCCTGGTTTCCGGGGGCAGACACATTCGCCCGGCGCATCCGGACATTTCTGCCTATAGGTACGGACATTCGCCGGACGGCACAACCGAAAACTTGGCCTGAGCGGTGAAGGCGGGTATGTAGTCAGAGCAAGGCAGCAGCGATGTGATACCGCCGGACAATATAGCGGGATCGCGGGGATCCCGCCCTACGACAACCGGAGTTGAAAGAACGGCTGAGGTTCTTGCGGACTCGGCAGACAGGCCGCCGGTTGGATTATTCCGCAAGAACGGCTGTGTCAGCCGATAGCTTCGTTGACTTTCTTGAGCAGAGCCTCACGGTCGATCGGTTTGTCGAAGACCGCGATCTGAGAGACCTTTTCAACGGTGCGCCGTACCATCCCCCAACCCTGCGCTCTCAACGCATCATCGCCGTTCTCAATGGCTGTGTTGGTGACGAATATGCCGCCCTCCGGACCACTGAGGATGTTCTTTATCCGCTGGGCCATCACTGCAATCGTCTTGCCCATGGAGGTCAGTTCGCGTTGCAGCTTCTTGATTTCCGTAATATCGGTTGCCATTTCCATCACGGCGCTGATCTCACCGTTTTCGTCAAGGATTGGCGAGGAGTACACAATCAGACGATCTTCTGTGCCGTCCGGTTTGATAACCGTCTTCTCACCAATGTAAATGCCCCCCATCTTCAAGTGTCTTGGCAACATGGCAGTCGGGGCAGACAGACTTCCGTCCCTTGTAAACCTCGTAACAGTAGTTACCAAACCTGCAGCTGAAATCGCGGCGGGAAAGCTTGTTGTCCTACCGGTTACAGCGTTACCGGCGAGCGTCGCTTCATTCCCGGTAAATGGTCTTGCGCAGTGCCGCCTGGCGTGCTACCATTACGTTTTGATATGGCTGGTTCCTGGCGTATGTTCTATTCAGTCGGCAGTCGAAATCGAGGAGACTGAAGCCACATAGCGAAATAGGGTTCAATGACAACGGTAGGGACTATATTCGATCTTAAAAGATTCGCCATCCATGACGGACCAGGTATTCGTACAACGGTTTTTCTCCAGGGCTGTCCTCTGGATTGCTGGTGGTGCCACAACCCTGAAGGTCGATCCACTACCGCAGAATACAGTCGTCCCAGGTTGCCCGGCGCAGCTTCTGCATCAAGTATCTACTGTCGAAAAACGACGGCTGGTTGCGTCGTAACAGCCGAAACCGTCATGGAAGAGATCATAAAAGATGAAATCTTCTACGATCAGTCCGGAGGTGGCGTCACTTTCTCCGGAGGGGAGCCAATGATGCAGTTGGAGTTTCTTATGTCATTGCTCCGGGAATGCAGGCTACGGGCAATTCACACCGCTGTTGATACTTCAGGATACGTTTCGGGTGAGGATTTTGCCGAATTATACGATCTCGTTGATCTGTTTCTTTTCGACCTGAAGGTTATGAATGAGGACAGTCATTTTCGGTACACCGGAGTGTCGAATAGACCGATTCATGACAATCTCGTCGCTCTGGCCTCCCGAGGCGAAAAGGTGATCGTTCGCATACCAATGGTTCCCGGCGTTACGGACACTGTTGAGAACCTTGACGCGGTGGTGGCATTTCTTAAGCCCTTGAAGAATGTCCGCTGCATAAGCCTGCTGCCATATAACCGTCTGGGCGAAGATAAGGCCGAGCGCTATAAGCTTCCCGGGCCACGGCGCCGGTGGCAGCCTCCGACTGCTGAAGATATGAACAGCAGGCGGAAGTGGCTTGAATCTTTGGGATACACAGTAAGAGTAGGAGGTTAAACGGCTGTGAACGACAGAATACGGCGCCTGCGCGAACAGAGTCTTAACGCCGTTCCTACGATCTCGCTGGAGCGGGCTGTGCTACTAACGGATTTTTATGGAAGCGGTATTCCTGAGCGAGTCTCTATTCCGGTGGCGAGAGCACTCGCACTCAGGTATATTCTTGAAAACAAGGAGCTCTGTATCAATCCCGGAGAACTGATTGTGGGCGAGCGGGGTCCCGCTCCAAGAGCCACCCCTACCTATCCGGAGATTTGCACTCATACTGTCGGTGATTTTGACATTCTTGATTCTCGGAAAAAGATCCCCTTCAAAGTCACCGACAACGTTCGGAAAACGCAGCACGAGTCCATTATTCCCTTTTGGAGGGGCCGTTCCATTCGTGACAGGATATTTGAAGCGGTCGATCCCGAATGGCGGGAGGTCTATGAAGCCGGCATATTCACGGAGTTTCTGGAGCAACGGGCCCCCGGCCACACCGTGCTCGATGACAAGATCTACTATCAGGGGTTTGTCGATTTCAAAGATGCCATTGAGCACCAGGTAGAGACCCTTGACTTCTTCGACGATCCGGATGCGTTCCACAAGCGGGAGGAACTCAAGGCTATGGCCATAGCGGCCGACGCCCTGGTGTCGTTCGCCGGGCGATACGCTGACGAGCTCCGAGCACTTGCGGCCAATGAATCTGACGGGGACAGAAGAGAGGAGCTACAGCAGATGGCGCGCATCTGCCGGAGAGTCCCCGCTCGAGCGCCGGAGACGTTTTGGGAGGCGCTTCAGTACTACTGGTTTGTTCATCTGGGTGTAATAACTGAATTGAATACGTGGGATTCCTTCAATCCGGGCAGACTGGACCAGCATCTCTGGCCGTTCTACAATCGAGATATTGAGACGAGAATCCTCACGACGGAACGGGCCCGGGAACTGCTGCAGGCCTTCTGGGTGAAATTCAACAACCAGCCCGCGCCACCGAAAGTAGGTGTAACAGCCGAGGAAAGCGCTACATATACAGATTTCTGCCTGATCAACCTGGGCGGTGTTACGGAGACCGGTGAAGATGCAACCAATGAGCTGACCTATCTTATTCTCGACGTGATTGAGGAGATGCGCATTCTGCAGCCCAGTTCGATGGTGCAGATCAGCAAGAAGAATCCCGACCGACTGGTCAAGCGTGCCCTCGAGATCATCAGTACCGGCTTTGGGCAACCCTCTCTCTTTAACACCGAGGCTATTATTCAGGAGATGGTCAGACAGGGGAAATCCGTTGCCGATGCTCGGAACGGGGGGGCCAGTGGATGTGTGGAGACAGGCGCTTTCGGCAAGGAAAGCTATATTCTGACCGGTTACTTCAATCTCGTCAAAGTCATGGAGATCGCCCTTCACAAGGGAGTAGACCCTCGAACAGGAAAACAGATTGGAGTGCAAAGCGGTGATCCTGCGACCTTCAATACCTTCGAGGAGCTGTTCGGCGCCTTCAGTCAGCAGTTGAAACACTTTACTGACATCAAGATCAAGGGCAACAGGATCATTGAGCGCCTGTGGGCCGAATATCTCCCGTCACCATTCATGTCAATCCTTATCGATGATTGTATTCTATCCGGTAAGGACTACAACGATGGAGGTGCGAGATACAATACCTCGTACATTCAGGGCGTCGGGACGGGTACTATTACGGACTCTCTGACAGCCATGAAGTACCATGTTTTCGACAAGCGCAGTATCAGTCTGCCTGAGATGATCGAGGCCCTTGGGGCGGATTTCACAGGGGCCGATTCCCTGCGACACATGCTCCTGGAGGAAACACCAAAGTACGGTAATGATGACGACTATGCCGATGACATCTTGAGGCAAGTGTTCGAGTGTTACTTCGAGATGATTGACGGACGGCCGAACACCAAGGGAGGACACTTCCGCATCAACCTGTTGCCGACAACCTGCCATATATACTTCGGCAGCGTGACAGGCGCCACGCCCGACGGCAGAGGGGCCGGTGAACCGCTGTCGGAGGGGATATCGCCGGTGCAGGGAGCGGATCGATGCGGGCCGACGGCCGTGCTCAAATCGGCTGCCAAGATAGACCATGTAAGAACCGGGGGCACACTACTGAATCAGAAATTCACGCCGCAGCTACTTACAGGCGAAGAAAATCTGATAAAAGTAATTCACCTTATCAGATCTTATTTCAGGATGGATGGCCATCATATCCAGTTCAACGTTGTCAGTTCCGATACTCTGCGCAAAGCACAGCAGACGCCGGAGAAACACCGGGACCTCATCGTCCGCGTAGCCGGCTACAGCGACTACTTCGTTAATCTCGGTGTCAGTTTGCAGAACGAAATAATCAAGCGGACGGAACAGGGTAAGATCTAAGACGAACACATAAATCCCATCAGGATGTGACGCCGACCGAGGACCGACTCCGAATTGCCACAACTGAGGTTCACACCGAGAGGGCCGAGGATAACCCAGGAACAGTACCTTCGCACGCTCTGTGACCAGCGGGAAGTGCCGTTTGAACTGGAGCAGGAGATTCAGAAGCTGTTTGATCACAAGGCCAAGACTGGAAGCATTCCGGTGGCCGGCGGGTCACACGCTATCGATCAACTGAAGCTCTGCCCCAAGAAAGGCGAGGCGGCGTGGGGGAGAGTATAGTCAGTGAATGAGAAAAGGGACAGCGCTGCGGAGTGCTGCCCCTTGACTTTCAGAAGGAGATGCGGTCTTATCACTTCCTCCTGTGAAGGTGACACTTCTTGGATGGCGACGTCGTCATCCGTTTGCACCTCTTGCCTGCCTTGGTCTTGCCTATACAGCGGACCCTCTTGGCCACCTTCTTCTTCGTTACTTTCTTCCTGGTGACTCTCTTCTTGGCTTTCCGAACTGCCATGACGCTTCCTCCTTAAACGAATCAGGTTTGTTGGTTCGCTGACAAGTTTATGATTTCATGTGCTGGTGTCAACAAGAAAAAACAGTAGCATCAACCAACTAACAAAAGGCAAAGCACATAAGCCTGCTGCGGAGGTCATCACAAAACAAGGGGCCGGTGCCGGCCATGTTGTTTTGCCGTTTGTGCAAAGCCCGGATGGTGCATTATTCGACCGCCCTTCGGGACACTTTTACTCCGCCATTTACAATTCGCAGTTTCCACCGAACATCTCGCTGTGCCTGTGTCATTAATCACAACCTCCTGAAACAAAAAAACAATTCAAACAAGAACTGTCAACCAAGGTCGTGGGCCTGTTGAAAAACGTACTCCAGGGGGTGGCGTCGGGTGTCCCTGCCCGACGCCTCTATGGATTCATGCTACTGCCAGGCAGAGACGCCTGGCAGCACCAGCATCAATGCTTCGGCGGCCAGCTACTGTGACTTTTCCAAAAGGCCCTCGTGATTTCCGCAACTCATTATTCCTACTCTTTTTGACAACAGGCTGGTCGTCTATCGATACAACCAGATCGACTGACGGCCGTACTGAGAGCTGAGAGCGGGAGGCTGCGCGTAGGCGCGTACATCGCCGGGTGCGGCGCACAGCTGGTGCGTCTGGTGAATCGCAGGTCTCCATGGGACGAAGGTCAGGAAACGACAATCTTGAACTCGCATCGTTTTCCGCCCATAAGCACGGAGTCGACCAACTCGACATCTACGTGCTTTCCCAGGAGCAACTCGTACGATTCTTTGACGTAGCCGACGGAACAGAGACAGTAGGTGGCAGACAGTCCGGCTGGTTTGGTTTCTACGAGCGGACACAGGCAGCCACCTTCATCCGCCGGCAAACCTGTCTCTGCTGCGCTCATGAACTGAAAATAGATGACATTCCCTTCGATCCGAATGGACCCGTCCGTGACTTTGTCTTTCACTCGTGAAGTCAGCTGCTCGAGAGTTATCGGTTTGATCTCTTGCCCGGTCTCTTTGATCCAGTTTAGGTAACACGCTTTCCCGTTGGCTATCATTACCTTTTCCCTGGTCTCTTTGTCGAGGGTGTTATCCAGCACATCAAAGAAGCGTCTTACCCATTCTTCGGCAAACTCCATTCTCGTTTCGGCCCGCGGCCTTTTTGTCTTCTTGGTTTCCGGCGGGGTTGTTTCTTGAGCAGACAAATTGCTGAGACCTCCCAACAGTGCGCAGACACACGAGCCTGCGCAGAATCTTGTGGTGTTTGTCAAGAACTCTTTTCTATTCATTGACATGTTAGTTATCTCCTTTCCCATTACCCACGTCTATGGAGGTTATTGTTTCATAGTTGCTTACGACAAATATCTTCATATATCTTGCCACCCATCGCCGAGATCGATTTATCGAAAGGATCGGACTGTCCTAACCGTATTCATCACTGGCTCGCTCCGCAACCGGGTACCAGATCATCATTGCCATTAAAGACGGATCATATCATGGAATTGTCCACAACTTTGTTTACCACGATAATTCGCTGTTTCGATGTAACATACTCGGATAGCTCGGGTGGCCCATCCGCTTGCGGTGGGTTTCTTTGGATCGTTTTCAGTACCCTCATCCCGTCTCAATGTACCGTGATGAACCCACAATAACAACTATGGGTCTTCTCCCGAACGAGTGGGTAGGAATCAGCAGATAGAGGCTGAGAAAGCCAATAACATCAAAGAGGTAAAGTGTTTCAATCGAGGGGAAAATCTGTCATGATAGACGGATGTCAAAGAGGAGGAGCCTGCTGGACACATACCGATTCCCCGGGTTTTGTCCGAGGGCCACGATCAAGGGGATATTCGGTGACCCGAAGGCCAGGGTCATACGGCTTGACCGGCGTCTGAAAAAACGGCGTGCGGTTGTTGCGGCACAACGCACCGGAGTTTCTACGACCACAAGGTGCGCTGTATTCGGGACCTGTCCTGCGGGGACATGCGAATCTATCTGGAGGTGGAGATCCGCAGGGTCCTGTGTCGGAGGTGCGGCAAGGTGAAGCAGGAGAAGTTTCCGTGGCTTGCGGATAACCCTTTTTACACGAAGCGGTTTGCCTGGTATGTGGGACGGCGGTGCCGGGAGACCACGGTCAAGGACATAGCCAGGGAGCTCAGGCTGGACTGGAAGACGGTGAAGGCCCTGGACAAAGAGTACATGACCGAGCAGCTCCGACGCACGGGGACCCCGGGACCCAAGGCAATAGGCATTGATGAAATATCCATCAGGAAAGGGCATACGTATCGGATTGTGGTGAGCGACCTTGTGAGGAAAAGACCGATATGGTTCGGCGGCGTGGATCGGTCTTGCGAGAGCATGGACATGTTTTACCAGTGGCTGGAGCCCAAAAAGAGCGCGAAGATAGAGCTGGCGGTGATGGACTTGTGGTAGTATTTTGCTGTTTTCTCTGGTCCCCCCACGAAAAAATGACCCCAACGGGAGTCGAACCCGTGTTTGCGCCGTGAAAGGGCGCCGTCCTAGGCCACTGGACGATGGGGTCATATGCCTTAGCTCTATCGGCGGTCTATTATATGCCTTTTGCGTCGCGTGTCAAGCTAATTACCGGGGGCGTCGGCGTCGTACAAAAAGTCGACTCCGCCTTCGCGCCCCACCATAATTGAGGCATGTTTGGCGGATCCAGGAAGCTGCTGATGATGGCACTGTTCACAGTCGTACTCTTGCTGCTGGTCAACTTAGTCTGGTGGATGTTCTACGAGCGGACCGAGGCGCTGGAATTGATCGACAGGCGTTCTTTCGACATCGTCCTCACCGACCTGTCCATGCCCGGGATATTCGGCATAACGATCTTAGGCGAGGCTCTCACCCAGGTTTACCGGCTGGGAGAGGCTCAACAGTCACCTTCTCGGCCCATACGCTGCGGGTCGACCCTACGCCAGGCTAAATCATCGACGCAATCACATCGAAGCAGATTCAGCCCGAGTAATGCTATTATTGCAGCCAGTAAAATCAATGTCCTATCCGTGTGCACCAAACTACCCTGTGCAACGGGCATATTCAGGGGGTTGGGGCGGACATTCTTAATGCAGATATCAATAGCATCCAGGTGGAGTGTTGTGAGCAATCCGGTCACCCGCGAAATGCTGTTTACGTTAATCAGATTTTCTTAGGTGCATCGTGATCGAATAGATCAGAACTCATCGAGGAAATTGTGCATTATCCGGGCTGCATCTTCCGCATGGGTAAGGTAAAGAGAATGGCCGGCACCCATCACTTCAGCCACTTTACCTTTTTTCATTTCGGTCATAAAAGTCTGCCGTGATGCTGCATCCATCTTCCTGCAAATCCCGTAACGCAGGCGCATCCGGGCCTGATCGATTGTGTCCCTTGTTTCATAATCAGAGTATAATTCGGTAATTGGATAGTCTACTCCATAAATGGCCAGCGCCGGGACATCAATCCTCGAGTAGTCGGGGTGTTCCAGAGCGTTGTTGATCCCTCCATAAACATAACCCGGGATAACGTAGTTTCCAATCTTGCCATCAGGTTCCACGTTATACAGAGCGTGTACCTCGGATACGGGCCATCTTACGCCGTTAGCTTTCTCGTAATAATCAAGGAAGGCGGCCGCCGAAGCATAGTCGTCATCGGTAGGCGTTAATATAGTGGATTCGGGATCGGGATAATTCGTTAGGGTATCCCTCGTGCTAATCCGGTCATAAGCGGCTTCGATATACACCAGGGCTCTGATCCTATCGGGGTAGGTTGAGGCGAATTTCGTCATTTCATCTCCTCCCACAGAATGCCCTGCCAGGATCGCCCGTTCTATTTTCAGACTGTCCAGAACAATGCGAATATCCTCGGCCAGAGTGGCCAGATCATACCCGGTTTCTGGTTTTGAAGAAAGACCGTGCCCCCGGCGGGTCATGCCAAGAACGCGAAAGCGGTCGCAAAATCTCGGGGCAAACTCGTCAAAGACATGGGCCGTGTGTCCCAACCCGGCAAGAAAAACGACCGGCTCCCCTTCTCCGCCCCATTCAACGATCTCGAGTTTTATGTCCGGCTGGATTGAGATCAAAAAACTTGTTACTGAAGAAGACGAATTCTCAACCTGTTGCGAATGAACCGGCAAAGAAAGCAGCATTGCCAATACGAAAGCAAATGATTTCCCCAAAAAGATTCTAAGTTGATAAAGCATGTTGATTCCTCGCTGTCTTTGCTTCTCTAATCCGAGCTGAGATTTCCCTTATAAGAGTTTCAAAAACATGATTTATCCCATTGAACATTTGAACAAAACAAAAATCTCCTCGAATTATCAAGAATCTACTCGTTTCCCTGAGTAAGCAGGTCTATGAGCACAAAAATGACGGCCTTCTGCCCTCGCCAATCTCCCTGAAGCCGTTCCTGGGCATACCCTCACTGGAGGACGGTCAGCCTGATGAACCTGCCGCGACCGCCCTCAAAGCCTCCGAGATGGCTCTCTGACAACTGAAAAGGCATCTGTGCCAGAGCGGCTTGTAACCATTGATCGAGACGGGTTTGCGGTCAACCGCTATTTTCATCGCTATTTCTGTGCTTATCCTTAGCAGGTGGCCCGAAGGAGCAGGTTCTGGCCTCCGGTCTCACTGTCAGGGCGGGCCTCGGGTAAGACTTCCTCTCGCAGGAGTATTTCCTGGACTCTGCTGCTCTCAGCGGATCTGATTCGACCATTACCTGCCACCTTGAGGCTGCCGCCGATCACAGGTTCCGTTTTGGCCGAAGATGGTTCAGCCGCCAGGAGATCGACTTTGAGCTGAACCGCTTCGACCCGGACGATGCCGTCAACGTCAGTTACTCGCGTCTGGGCATCGCGTTTCTGGCCGGTCTGGAGAGTACTTATCTGAGCCTTCCCGGAGGGCTCGCAAGCGGGGTTTATTATGGGTGGCGTTGTCCATATTATCGGCTCTCTGGTGTCTGGAGTTTGTGAATCTCTTCACATACGCGGGGTTCATTCTTCGCAGGTCGCAGTCCCGGCGACAGGTGTCTGACGGCAGTTGCAGGTGCGCCCTCCGGAAGGCTGGGATGGTTGTCGGCAAGCCCCCTCCAGGCAGCCAGGCAACCAGCAAGCGGGGTTTATTATGGGTGGCGTTGTCCATATTATCGGCTCTCTGGTGTCTGGAGTTTGTGAATCTCTTCACATGCGTGGGGTTGATTCTTCGCCGTTCGCAGCTTGGGCGACAGGGCAGAACAGCAGTTACGCTTGAACCTCAAGTCAGGTCGGGCCAGGCGCTGGTGCACGTTCCGGAGGTAGCCCGGCTAGTCCGCCGGAGGGCCCGCGACACGGGTTATTGTAGACGGCAATATCCATGCTGCCGGCTCTCTGGTGTCTGGAGTTTGTGAATCTCTTCACATGCGCGGGGCCGTTTGTCACCCGCTCGCAGCCTTGGCGACAGGTGTCTGACGGCAGTTGCAGGTGCGCCCTACGGCAGGTTGAGACGGTCGTCGGCAGGCCCCACCGGCAGCCAGCAAGCGGGGCTTATTGTAGACAACGGTATCCGCAATTGTTGGGGGAGATTGTGAATGCATTCACAATCTATTGTCTTGTCGGAACATCGGTAATGTAGTCTGTGCCGGTCTATGATGAGGTAGTTTCAGGCGGTCGACCCAAACTGGCCGGAGCAGTCGCCGCCTGAGGTGAGGTTGTGAATAGTATCACAATCTTTAAGTGCCTATAGTGGAGGCGCCTGTCGATTATAGCATTATGCAATCGGCCTGGTCGGTCGCATTTGGGCATTCTGAGTTGGTGAATAGTTTCACAATTTCACGCATCGGGTGATCCTCCGTTGGGTGGCCCTCGAGCGCTTGTCGGCCTGTTTCGGCAGGGCTCATTGTGCTGAGGCAGCCGGTCGGAACCATAGCGCCGGCAGTATAGCCGGCGGCGGGTGTGCCGAAGAGTGTGGCTGTGCTCTCCCCTGTTTGCCGGCGACCGGCCCGGCGGGGTGTTTTGAGGGCTGATCGCTTGGGTGCCTGTAGTTGGGGGCGGGTTTGGAGGTTGGCGGGTTTATTACTACAGATTGTAGCAGGACTGTTTTTTTTGAGTTATTTTGAAGATTTCTCTTGACATGGCGGATTAATTTGTTAGATTTATACCGTCTAGGGAAATGGTAGTGTTGTCAAGCGCTTCTGTTTTGAGACTGTCGCACCTTAAGTAACGTTGGGAGTTTCTTAGCGTTACGGAGTTTGATACTTTCGTTTTCGGTTTTGATAGAGACTTTGAAACCTGAGCGGTTTTTTATATTCTGCTGGTTTCTAACGGGTCTCGTAGATTTTTTCCATTCAGCTTCAGCTTATGATTTTGAAAGCCGTGTCGGTTTTCAGCCGATGTTGGTTTTCGACGTTATAAGATGATTTTGACGGGTAACGATGCCCGACCCTTCGGGGTGAAGATCGAGACTTAAGGGTAACTGTTTGGAGTTTTTGCCAAGCTTTTATCTTAATGTTAATGTGACCTTTATTTTATAAAGGAGCATTCTAATGATGCAAAAAAGAAGTTTGTATTCTTTGCTGCTGACCTCCTTTATGCTGGCACTCGCGTTTTCGTCCTTATCGGCTCAGACAGTGATATTTGAGCCGAAGACGGTCAAACGAGTCGACGCCCAGACGATCGACATTACGGTGGAAAATCTTGATGCCATAAGTGGTTTTGAGATCATGTTTGAGGTGTCCGAGACTTCCACCACGGGCGCTGTTTTCGACGCTTTTGTCGTTTCCTGGGACGGCAGTTTTGCTGTATTGCAGCACCGTTTCATAGACTATTCCGGGACTGGTGACTGTCCCGGGTATACTAACGGTACTCTGCCTGGGACGGTTCGCCTTGCCGGTATGATGCTTGATGAAAATGACGCTTGTCTGGACCCGTTGCAGGGTGGGACAACCGTTGCTCAGGTCGGTTTCACCAGCAACAATGTTTGCAGTGGCGCGATCCTGTTTGACGGTACCACTTGTATCATAGACAAGTGCAACTGTGTTAGTCTCACGATCCAGACCCAGTTTGTTGACTGCGCCACGACGGCCATCGTTGGCGCCTCCGTTACCCCCGGTACGGTGACGATTGCCAACTATCCCGTGGTGATGGATCCGATCCCGGACGCCGTTATCGACTGGGACAAGTGCTTCAATTACCAGACGGTGGTGACCGATGATGACCTCAATTCGGTTCCTGGTGTTCCCGAGGTCCTGACCTATTCGGTAGTCTCCGATCCGCCGACCACTATCAGCATTACGTCTGGTGGTAAAATCAGTTGGTGCCCTACGCCGGCTGACATGGTGGCGGCCTGTGAGTACGAGGTTACCGTTGAGGTTGAGGATCTCTGTAACGCTGTTTCCACACAGGTCTTCATGATTTATCTGTCGAACGACTCCCCAGAGTTCATCACCTGCCCGACAGAGGTCAATGAAAACGTCTGGGGTTACGAGGCCAGCGGTTCGGTTTCGGCTACAGACGACGATAATGGTCCTGTTTCGCTGTTCTACTCGGTGTCACCCGGTTGCCTCCTTCCTGGGACAGTCAATCTGAATTCCAGCACTGGTGACTGGACCTGGCAGACCGAAGAAGAGCTGCAGTATTTAGGAGTTTTTGAGCTGTGCATTACGGTTACCGACGGCGCCGCCATTGGTTGCGATCCGCTCTACACCAACCCGGTCAACAGCGCCGAGTGTTGTGTGCTGATCAACGTGATTTCGACCGGTGACGCTATGATGCAGCCGGAGTATCCCAGTCATACTCGGCAGCCGGCTGCTCTTCTGGGTCAGAATATCTGGGTGGACTTCAACATGACCAACAGCACTCTTTGGTTTGGTGGTTTTGATTTCCTCATCCAGTATGATCAGACCGCGATAACTCTCAATGGCGTGGAAATGGGTAGTTGGCCAACCACCTGCGAATGGGAGTACTTCCAATGGCGCAACGGCCCCTACGGCAACTGCGGCCCCAACGCCTGCGACCCCGGTTACCTCCGCGTGGTGGCTATGGCCGAGATCAACAACGGCTTCACGCCTCCCGGCCTGTGCTTCACCGGCCCGCCTCTTGGCACCTGGGAGATGTTCCGGCTGAGGTTCCTGGTCACCAACGACCATACCAAAGCGTGCAACCGGGTACCGATCTATTGGAAGTGGTATGACTGCGGTGACAACAGCATGTCCTCGGCGGACGGTGAAACGCAGTATATCTCGCGCTATGTCTACGACCGTTACGGCAACAAGATCGCTGACGCCGATCCCTTGAGCTTGACCGGAGAGTATGGTCTGGGTGTGTTCGAGGATTATCCGACAAACACGATACCAAAGGAGATCTGGCCGACCATCCACGGAGCTCTGTTGGAGTGTGACGTCAGCGGCGGTATTGGTAAGCCCTTCCCGGTGCGCCTGATCGACTTCTGGCACGGCTGTATTGACATTATCTGCGTAGAGGATATCGACGACCGTGGTGATATCAACATGAACGGCATAGTCAACGAAGTTGCCGACGCCGTTCTGTTCACCCGCTACTTCATCGATGGTATCGGTGTCTTTGTTGTCGGAGCCAACGCGCCCGCCGGTCAGGTGGCAGCCACCGACGTCAACGCTGACGGCATTACCCTCTCGGTGGCCGACCTGGTCTACCTGATCAGGGCCATCGTTGGCGATGCCGCTCCTTACGTGAAGTCGGCCCCGGTGAACGTTTCCTACACCCATGCCGAGAGCGGAATCATGTCGGTCGATGGCGCTCAAATCGGCGCCGCCTTTATGGTTGCCGAAGGCAACGTCATGCCCGACCTGAAAGCCGACGCCATGGAGATGAAGTACAACTTCGACGGCGCCAACACGCGCATCCTGGTCTTCTCCATCGAGGGGAACAGCTTCACAGGTGATTTCCTCGATGTCAAGGCCAACATCCTCTCCATCGAAATGGCTACCGCCGAAGGCTATCCGGTTAAGGAAAGCCTCAGGCCCAACAACTTCGCCCTCAACCAGAACTACCCCAACCCGTTCAACCCGACCACCACCCTCAGCTTCACTCTGCCCACCGCCAGCGACTACATGCTGACCATCTACAACGTCTCCGGTCAGACAGTAGCTGAGCTCAACGGCAGTGAACAAGCCGGTGAGGTCGTTCTCGAATGGGATGCCGGTAACCTGGCCAGCGGTATTTACTTCTATAAACTGCAGGCCGGTAACTTTACCGACACCAAGAAGATGGTCCTGCTTAAGTAAGCTCCCGCTTACCTTAGCTCGGCAACTTCAGAAAGCCCCGCCCCCGGCGGGGCTTTCTTTATTGCGAAACCAACGACGGGGGTTACGATAGAAGCGACCGATAAGCAGACAGCGGATTCTCAAAGTATCGTGACCAGGAAAACAGGTCGGCCCGTTTCAGGCCTGCCTCGACCAGGCTTGACCTCCAGACGGAATCGTGAAGTAGGCGCCGAAGGGCAGTTTGGCTCTGGTCCGGCTCCGCAGGATCGACTTTGATGGCGGCCTCGCCTGCAACCTCGGCGCAGGCGGAGCAATTGGAGGTTATCACGGGTGACTTGTGGGCCATGGCTTCCAGGATGGGCAATCCGAAACCCTCCTCGAGAGACGGAAGCAGAGTGGCGATTGCACCGAAGTACAGCCCGGCGAGTTCTGCCGTTGGAACTCGGCTGAAAAGGTGCCGCCGGTCGTGGGGAAAGCGTTCCAGGAGTCCTCTGATATTCTCCTCGTAGCCGAAACCCGGTTCGCCGACCAGGACAAGATCGAGTTGGGTGAGAGGGGCCACCGCTGCGAGAACGTGGCCCAGATTCTTTCGGTTTTCGAGGCGCCCGACAAACAGCACATAAGGGCGACCCGGCGGGCGAACGACCTCCCGCGTCTCCGGAGGCAGGCCGTTGTAAGGGGGAACATGCACTCCGAGCGGAACGGTTCTGCAGCGATCGGTTTCCACCAGTTCCATGGCCGGTAGTCTTTCTCGAGTGCATTCGCTGTCGGTGATGACGAGGTCAGCCCGGGCTATCTCACGACGCATCCGCCGACCGACCTTGCGCTGAAAAGCGGCGCTTTGGTAGTTATTGGGCACAGGGCTTCACACATCGTGGACAGTGAACACCGGTGTCTTGCCTTTCAAGCGGGGTCAGCGATGGCACAGGGCATGGACGACGTCATACTCCTTTGCCGACGCCAGGGGCAACAGGGGCATGCGGATCAGGGGTACTCCAAACAGGTCGACCCTGCCCGGCTTGCCTCTTCGGTAGTAAGCGCGGGCTTCGACGCCCTCGTGCAACGCCGCCTGCTGGATAGTGTTGAGACAGGCCTGGGCGATACCTCCGTAAGGTGAATGGAGATGCGAGGTTACGTCAAAGGCGACCCGAATCATCGAAGCCGTTCACTCCCGCGGCAACAGGGCGTACATTCACTCGATCCGGTCGACCGGAGCCGGGGTCAGTTCACTCAGCAGCTCGACGACTTTTTCCGCCTTCAGCGGCTTGTGCAGGAAGCCGTCGGCGGCGAACGAATCGGGACCGTCCCCGGCATCGTCCGGTGACGAGAAGGCCGCAACCAGAACCACGGGCATTCCCGGGTGTCTTTCCTTGATGGCATGGAGCAGCGAAACGCCATTCATTCCGGGCAACTTGATGCCCGCGATGACGGCGTCAATCCTGCCTCTGTTGAGTTCCCCAAGGGCCTCCTGAGTGCTGGAGACGGAAAGCGGAATATAGTTGTTGGATCTCAGCATGTCAGCCAGGGACTCGCGCGAGCTGTCGTTGTCGTCGACAACCATTACACGCCGGATCGGGCTGTCCACTGATTCGCGTCTGCCGACCAGGGTCTGTTCGATAAGCTCCTCCAGGCGGGAAATCCGAAAAGGTTTGGCGAGGAACCCGTCCGGTGAAGTCTGCTCCATGACCTCCGGGACAGTAAAACCGGTGATAAACAGAACGGGCAGCCGGGGGTAGTATCGGCGGACTTCCTTGAGCAGGTCTATGCCGTCCATTACGGGCATCTTGATGTCGGAGATCATCAGCTCGAACTTCTCCTGCCGGAGCATCTTGAGAGCCTGCATGCCGTCCCTGGCACCCAGCGCTTCGTAGCCTATCGTGGTAAGTGTATCCGCCAGTAACTCAAGCAGATTGGCGTCATCATCAACCACGAGTATCCTGGCTCGGTGTTTCTCCACGTGTTATGGCCTGATGATTTCCAGAAGCTGTTTCGTTTTCGCCTTAAGGACGGTTTTATCCACCGCTTCCAGATTCAACCTGAGAAGCGGTTCGGTGTTGGAAGGGCGCAGATTGAACCAGAAGTCGTCGTACTCAACCGTCAGCCCGTCGCTGTGGTCCTGCCTTCCGTCCTTGAAAATCCGGCCGACCTGCTCGATTCTGTCGGGAGCGGAATCAACGTGGCTGTTGATCTCGCCCGAGCGAAAATAGGGATCTATCTCCGCAACCATCTCGTGCAGCGGCCGATTCTCCCTGGAAATGAGTTCGAGACATACCAGGAAAGCAATCAACCCGGAATCGGCATACCAATTATCGCGGAAGTAGAAGTGCCCGGAATGCTCGCCGCCGAAGATAGCGTTGTGTTTTTTCATCAGGGGCTTGATAAAGGCATGACCTACCACCGTGCGGATTGCGGTCCCCCCCATCCGCTCCACGAGTTCCGGCACGGCTCGGGAACAGATGAGGTTGTACAGGACAGTCTCTCCGGGATGTTTCGACAACAGTGACTTGGCGACCAGAGCAGTGATCATATCCCCACCGATCTGGCGACCCTGTCTGTCCAGGAGAAACATGCGATCGGCGTCGCCGTCGAAAGCGACGCCGAAATCGGCCTCGGTCTCCCGCATCTTGTTCTGCAGATCACGGAGGTTCTCGATTTCGATTGGAGATGCCGGGTGGTTGGGGAAGGTGCCGTCGAGATCGAAATAGAGCCTGACGACATCCAGGGGCAACTTATCGAGCACGGGCGGCAGAGTTGCCCCGGCCATGCCGTTGCCGGTATCAATGACCACTTTGAACGGCTTTACGGACGCAGGATTGATGAACGAGAGACAGTGGGCGGCATAATCCCTGCTGATATCCTTACGGATTATCATGCCCGGTGAGGGTGACTTTGGCATCTCGTCCATCTCCCGGATCACTCCCAGGATACGCTGCAGCCCGTCCTGACCGGAAAGCGGCTGGGCGCCCTTCCGGCATATTTTGAAACCGTTGTACTCTTTTGGGTTGTGGCTGGCGGTGATCATGACCCCGGCATCCCAGCCGAACTTGCCGACCGCAAAATAGAGCCCATCAGTCGATATCAGGCCGAGGTCGATTACATCGACGCCTCTGTCGTTGATCCCACCGGTGAGTGCGTCGAACAACTCGTCGGAAGACGTCCGCATATCCCTGCCGACAGCAATGGCCGCAGGTTTCAGAATATCCGCCAGAACATAGCCGATACGGTGGGCAACGGTGGCATTGAGTTCATCGGGAACAATGCCTCGAATGTCGTAGGCTTTGAAGATCGACGGGTTGACATACATACTATACCCTAACCTAACCAGTGGTCCAAGATAGACGCCTCCACAAACAGCGTCAATTGTTTTTTGTGAGCGGCCATTGGCGCCGCGTGCTGATCATGGGATCGACCGCAGCACGACAGAGCCATGCTCCCACCGACTTTTGGAGCCAGTTCCCATCGTCATCGGCTGTCCGTGACGGCCGAATTCCGCTTGCGTTTTGCGCACCTTTGATTATACTGTCAGACCTGAGTCGGCGATCTGGTTCGGAAAGCGGGCTTGTATTCCTGCATGTTCGCCGGAGGTTCGTCTGCCATGGCTGTTCTTTGACAGGGATGATCGGCTCTTGGACGGGCGGTTAGCTCAGCTGGTTAGAGCACCTGCTTTACACGCAGGGGGTCACTGGTTCGAATCCAGTATCGCCCATTTTGATGGCGGATGGATGGAGACTGACCGGTTGGACGACGGCGATTGTGCTTTGGCTGGGTGCGGCTGGTACTTCATGGATCGCCGCGGAGTTGCCGATACAGATAGTTTTAGAGTCGGGGTTGTAGTTCAGTTGGTTAGAACGCCTGCCTGTCACGCAGGAGGTCGCGAGTTCGAGTCTCGTCAACCCCGCATTGATTGGAATTCAGTCCCTTTGGCGAGTATGTCAAAGGGCTTATTGTATGTGGGACAAAGAGTTCCGCGATAGAACGTGCAGTTCGATAGTAGCGTATCAAGTAGCTGTCTCTGTTCTTGCCGATTTTGTCGCAAGAACATGCCGTAGGCTGAGTTAGCGAGTTCGAGAATCTCGCTACCGACCTGGAAGTAATTCAAGTTCGCTGATTCATGGGCTTTGATCTTGAGCCGGATATCGATCAACTCATCCTCCCACATGGCAGATTTACGCCGCCAGAAATCCTCGGAGATTTTGCCGCTGAGCTTGTCCTCGTACGCACGGTCAAGGAGTGATTGAACATTGCGGTAACGCCGCTGCAGCGACTCAACTGACGAAGTCTGGTAGTCTGCCTTGTCCTTCTGGCTCTCGAGCAGTGCCCGCTTAATGTCATTCACTGCATCATCGCCGATCTGAACCTGCATGACCACGTCACTTAGGAGTTCTGCAAGCTTCTCCTCACGAACGTAGATATTATCACAAGGTCCCTTGTATTGCGTACAGTGATAGTAAATGTATTTACCCTTCTTGATCTCCGGAGTCATGGCGCATCCGCACTGGCCACATTTCACAAGGCCAGCAAATGCGAATCCCCTCTTCGTCTGTTTGGAGCGGTTGCCTCTCGTCAGGACAGCTTGGGCCTGATCATACAGTCTCTTTGAACCTCCCCCGATTTAGTGGACACATCGAGAAGATAGAGTTATGATTCTATCAGGAGGTGTGTTTATGTCGAAGAAGCGTCGTCAGTTTGACCGAGCTTTCAAAGTTGAGGCAGTGAGATTGGTCACTGAGGAAGGTCGCCCTGTTGCAGCCGTTGCCAGAGATTTGGGTATTGGTGAGAATCTTCTCCATCGTTGGAAACAGCAATTTGCTGATCATCAGGAGAGCGCATTTATCGGGACCGGTAATCTGAGTGCCGAGCAGGCGGAGTTGCGTCGTTTGCAGCGCGAGAATGCTGATCTTCGCGAGGAACGTGACATCTTAAAAAAAGCGATTTCGGTGTTCTCCAACCGAAAGAAGTGAGATATGCGTTCATTCGTGATTATCGGGATGAGTTCAGAGTGAAAAAGATGTGTGAAGTTTTAGAGGTGTCTCGGGGCGGGTTTTACACCTGGTTGAGAAACTCTGAGAGCTGCCTATTCCGGCGATTCCGCCAGTCTGTTCCGATCGAAGGCGGCAGGTCATTC
>CBFDBU010000028.1:0-43337 GCA_965603125.1 uncultured bacterium
ATCGAAAAAAACCTCGTCTTTCAAGCGTCATGACAACCCTTTTGAGACGGCCTCCGGAGGGCGGGCCACGCGGCCAAAGCCCGAAAGGCGTTGACTCTTAAATTGACCTCATTATTTGCGCTTGTCCCATGCGTAATGCCATTCGTCCCATCTTCGCAATAGGTCATCTACAACATCTTGTGCTACGTTGCGTTCATTGTCATCAAGGTCGATAAACCATCTGTCGTTGAATGAATCTCGGATTGCATCACCCGTAAGCCGCTGCGCTGCATTGACATCAAGGTGTCCGCCGTTGCAGGCTAATCTGAAAAGCTCAAAGAGGTTACTTTTGTATGGTTCCTGACCAAGATATCCAAGGTGATGCTTGACATGACCGTCAAGTACGTTTTGTAACCTTTGAAGGATTTCATCTCTATTCATGGCTGTTTCTCCATATAATAGCGGTGATACAGGACTATTGTTTATCAACTTGTCTTGTCTATTATTGAGGATAAGAGCATGTCTGTCAATCACATATTCCGTGCGCGGCAGACCGGCGTTGCCGGTTTCTTTCGTGGGAGGCAAACGCCCCGGTCTGCCTCAACTTTGTTTGTGGGTCCAAGTAAGTGGAGTACCTAAGTGTCAGGCCCACCGGGGACCTGACCGCAGGGTGCCTGATTTCCGTGTAATATGAAACAATCACTCAACGACTTCCCAAGAGTATGCCGGACAACGGCCTGGGCCCTCAAACTATCTTGTTGACTCACCGAGCCGATTTTGCGTAAATTGTTTTGGATGTGAATCACATCAGACTGAGAAGCTGAACCATGAGCAAACCCGCAGCCCGAATGGGTGACACAACAGCGCACGGCGGCTCCATTGTCAAGGGCGAGCCGACGGTACTGATCGGCGGCATGCCCGCCGCCCGCGTGGGTGACATGCACGTCTGCCCCATGGTGAATCCCGGCGTGCCCCCTCCCCCCCACGTGGGAGGGCCGATCACTCTGGGCAGTTTCACCGTCTTGATCGCAAACATGCCAGCTGCGCGAGTGGGTGACATGTGTACCTGCTCCGGCCCCCCGGATACAATCGCCATGGGCTGCATGACCGTTCTCATAGCTGACGGCGGTGGCGGCGGCGGCGGCGGTGGCGCAGGCTCGGGAGCAGGTGGAGCGGGCGACGCCGCGGCTGGTGCTGCTGCAGGCCTGTCAGCCGAACTGGAAGGGGAAGCGGAGGTTGAAGACCATTACTTCGACGTCAAGTTCGTCGACAAGGGCGGCAAACCGATCGCCGGCATTCAATACAAGCTCACATCACCGGACAACAAGGTGGAACAGAGCGGCCTTTCCGGCCGCATCAGGAAATCCGGTGTGGAGCCGGGCAACTATGAGATAGAACTGAAGGCCATAACCCGCGTCGCCTGGTCGGTTGCCGAGGCCGAGGTCGGCGAAACCGTCACTCTCCAGGCGGAAACAGCCGGAATCGACGACGGCGAGCAGGCTCATTTCGAGGTGATTATCAGGGACGCCGACCACCCCAACCGGTCGCTGGCAACGCTGGAATCCGAGGTCAGCGGCGGCCGGGCTGAAGTCGAATGGGAGTTGCAAATCGATGATGAATTGCTCGGCATCTGCGACGAAAAAGAGCGCCGGGGCCGATATTCGCAGCCGCTGTTCTTCTTTACTGTCTCCATTGCCGGTTTTGAGGCCCGCTCCCCTATGCTGCGATACAAGGACTATATTGAAATCAACTTGAAGGACAGTGACGGAAACACGATCGGTAACCGCAACTATCGCCTTACCCTGCCCAGTGGCGAAGTGCGCGAGGGGACGTTGGATGCGAACGGCCACGCCAGGGAGGAAAACATACCGCCCGGCAAGGTCAAGGTGGCAATCGATCCGAGGCCTTCATCATGAATATCAGTGTAATACAAGAGGGATTCCGTGGGTGACACCGCAGAAGATCATGCATCTTTCCGACAAATGATGGGCGGTATGCCCGTGATGTCAAATCGCGAGTGGCAGATCATATACCGCCCCCTGAATGTCCGCATCATCGAGTTCGAGGACGTCCTGTTTCACCACAACAGTTGTGTCATGATGCCTGCCCGGCCAAGCGGTGTCTCCTCGCAAGACGGCTCTGAAGATGACTGGAGGGATGAGGACGACGCTGATATTGAGGCCCGTCAGAGCGCCCTGACCGGGCTTGACACGATAGCCCTTGTTTACCGTCAGTTCGAGTTCGATCCCAGCCTGGAGATGTTGATAGCAGGCCACACGGACACCTCAGGTGGTACGGCTGGTAACTTCACGCTTTCCGGCCAACGAGCCAACAATGTTCTGCACATTCTTGAAGGTAGTCGGAATGACTGGGCAGACCTCTGCCATGCGCGCCACAAGGTCGAGGACTTCCAGCAAATCCTGACATGGGTCAATCAAACCCTGCATTGGCCGTGTAATCCCGACGGCATCGACGACGACTATGGCACAAACACGAGGCAGGCAACAGAGGCCTTCATAATACACTATAACGCAAGGTACGCGCGCGGCGGCGCGGACAATCCACCCCCGCTGGCCAGCGGGCCTATCATGACTTCCATCAGACAGAGTAAGCGAAGGCGGGGAAACGGTACCCACTCGGCGGTCTGGCCGGTCGAACTCTGGCGTGCCGTGTTTGACATATACATGGAACAACTGGCCGACAAGCTCGGCACAAACGTAGCAGGCCTGCCCAATATCCGGGGCAGGCTGAGATTCGTATCTGTGGCAAGGAAGTGCGCTGCCTGTGGCGAGTCCTTCCCTGTCGACGACGCCGACCGCGAAGACTACCGCTCCCAACTCAACCGACGGGTTGAACTGCTGTTCTTCCACCATGGGGAACTCGCAACACCTATCGACTGCCAGGATCCGGGTCCTGATATTCACACACAGACAGACTGCCCGATATACCACGAAGGACACTTCAACCCGCTTTACCTTGATGCAGGCGACCTTCATGGCGTTGCCTACCATCTGAGGTTCACGTATTACAACCGTGTCAGAGCCGAGGTAATGGCCGTCCCGGAGGAGTTGCAGATACAAGCGGTTATCGAGAGCGAGGTTGATGGAGAAGACCCCGAGGCAATCGGCACCCGGACCGCCTACAACGCCCAGACCGGCGTTTACACTGTCATAGTCCAGTTTGCCACTCAGGATGACGCTGATAATAAAGCCAACCGGGTGCAGTTTTCATTCGAGACACAAAACCGTTGGATACACACCTCCGCTGCCGGCGCCAATCCCCAGGTTGTCACGCGTACTCCTGATCAAATCAACGGCTATGATTTCGCGGAACGGTGGCAATACTACGATCTCCCGTCCGACTGGGCATCCGCCAACTGGCGGTGCAAGGTCGGTAATGCCGTCGACACCTTTGAGAATCACAGAACCACCCGCACGGCGGCCGGCTCACCTATCGAATTCAACCTGGACGCTATTGTTCTTCTGGATGCCGCCGATGGAACCCAGGATATCAAGGATGAGAATCTCCACGACCCGGCCCATGCTGACTACAAAAATGATGTCGCCCTGAAGAATCCGGCAGCGGGTGGAGCCGACTCAAGAGTAAAGCTCTTCGTTGTCGATTCTACAACGCACAACCTCAAGCTTTATGAGCGCACGGCTGGCACACCGACAACTTCGAGGATTCCCTTCCCGCGGAACTTCACTCTTGAGAACGTCAACAATGTGGTCATAGTGCATTTTCGCAACGGTTTCTATGTTGTTGGCGATAAGCGCACCGGAGATCCGCATGCGACTCAGCCAGCGGCCTACCCTCATATCAGGGGTGCCCGGGCTGCCATTCGCCATGACGACGACTGCCATCGATCCTACCAAATTGACAAACACACAAGGAATGCGCAGTATGTTTTCACGGGTGACTTTCTCGTGCATTATTTCCATCACCTGTCATTCGAGGACGAACATCCTATTTCGTTTGTAATCCCGCACGTCTCCATCACCTTCCTGCGCGATACCAGAGCGGCCGCCGGCAGCCTCACGCCTTTTCCGAGCACTGCCGAGGTTCAGCATTTCGAGAGCCCGGGCATCTACAACGCCATGCGCCGCTGGAATTACAAGAACATCTGGTACGAAGAAAAGGGTGCCGCTGTTGAGGCTAAAGCAGAACGTATCAGGGTGTTTTACTCTTTTGACGAAAAAGAAACCTTCAGGATCGCCGATGGCGATCTGCCGGTGTGCAATTTTACTGACTCCGCTAATCGTACTGCTAATCTGAACACTTTTCTCGGGGAAACCAAGGTAAAAGACGCTCTGAAAGCCGGACGTGGAGGTCGCTCAACGTTTCTGGCCTTTGTAACCAAGGATAGCAGTTCGTGGCACTGGGCCGGGCGACCTACCGGGGCTCCGTATTCGGCCTTCAAGCTCAAGAAAACCGCATATCAGGACGGAGGTGTGGTCCACGGTGATCCGGTGACAAACGAATGCGGAGAGGCATGCGGGAACTTCACCTTAGCGCACGAGTTGGGTCACGCCACAAGCAACCCTGACGAGTACCCGCTCAGGGACAAGAGTTTCGTGATCACCTGGACCAATGCTGCGGGCAAGCAGGTGAAGAGCAAGTTCTACAAATATAACCAGGCCTGCGAGCAATATACCATCAGGCGCAATTACTCTTCAATGATGTACCATAACCAGGTCCCTCGTCTGCACCATCTGTGGTACATTATGCACTTCGTGAATCACGAGACAGGAGAAGACCCCGGGCTTAAGGATTTCCTTGACGAGAAGAAATTCGTGGCCCGTTTCAGGTACGACCCGGGGGGTGGCGGCGCCGTGTTAGCGCGTACTTTCGACCGCCCTTTGCAGGGCGGGAATCCGAATCTGAGGGCCAATGTCAGAACCCCCCTGCATATTGGAGGGCATTACCATATCGCCCCTGCCGCCGTTGCCCCTGCCCCGGCGGCGTCCAAGGAACTGAGGCTGGCTCTGTACGACACGGGAGAGGACGAATCTTCCATGAATTGGTTTCACGACGGCCAGGTGAACTATCGCTACAAGGGGGTCATCATTGTGCGTGTGATGATGCAGGTGAACTTCGTAAACGATAGCGGTAACTGGACTGAACGCAACAAAGCCCGCCGTCTGGACTTTATAACACGGACCTGGATGAGCTGGGACGGCAAGTGCCGCCTGGTTGACGGAGATACGGACCTGGACACCATATACATCCACTTCCTTCCGGGCTTCACAAACGCAGCGTCTGGTGACTCCAACTACGTGGTGGATTTCCTGACCTCCACAGCGGCCGGCACCGTTGCGGACCCCAGGGTATTCTTCCACGGCGGACACTTGAAAGTGAAGGAGAATACTCATTCGACAGAGGTCGTGCGGTTTCTCCTGAATACCGCCGCCGGCGTCAACGATACGGTGGCGCTGGAGTTCGTCCGTGTGTGGGCCAACGATGTAATGGGTCCGGGTGCTGCGAATGATCATTATCGCATAGAGGCTATTCCAGCACCGGCGCCGCCACTGCCGCTTGTCCCGATACCGCCTCCGCCAATGCCGGCGCTGGTCCCGATACCATGACGATGCGAGAGGATAGCCGCATGCAAACAGGAGAAATTAGTGAGACGATGTCCGGTCAGACAAAAGAAGGGGTCACCTTCACCCGCGGGTGTCCTGGCCCGCATTCTGCTGGCCGGAGCCACGCTTGCAGGTCTGGCGTGTATATCAAACGATGCGTCGGGAGAGAGACGGATGGTCACTGAAGACAAACCGACTGCGGTTCAACAGATCAATCCGCGGTCATACGCGGACCTGCAGGGCACATCATGCCTGCCTGTGATTGCCCGGATTGCCGGGCAGATAGTATGGCCCGAGGAAGGTACTACCGAGGCTATGCCACAACACCCGGCGCACCTGGCCATTCATGGTGACCTTGTGATCGTGCGGTATACCGATATACTCGAAGTCAAAGACCGCGCCAGTGGAAAACGAATTTGGAACAGACGGATATATCCCGGTGTCGCCTTCTCGCTCGAACCCGAAGGCATCACCACCATATCCGAAAACGGGGACTACGAACGACTCGGCTTCGACGCTGAGATTACGGAACGTATCAGCGTGCCGTTCCTTCTGGGCGACCCTATCCCCCACTTTGATCTCATCCGCATCGACACAGCCGAGTTAACGTGCATATACCACACCTATGGCGAGCCGGCCCTGGACCATGACGAGGAATCGATCCCTCCTTTCTTCCTTTTTGATCGCATGAGCAGACATAGCGAAAAAGGTATCTGGACGCTCGAGATTCGCGGGGAAATGCAGGGATTCCGCATCACCTCCGATGATTCCCGGGTCTACATGGCCACGGATGAGTATTTCAACTTCCTCCCCCTGGATGCAAAATCGAATGAAGAGGTGAAGTCGCTGGAGATGCCCGGTCTCATTACGTTCTCTCTGAACCACTCCGACGACTTGTTAGTAGTGCAGGATACCGACGATGGCCGCCTACTAAGACAGATCGGCTCGGACGGCGAGGACCACTGGCAAATCGAGTTGCCAAAAGGGGACACCATCTGGCAGCCTCCCGCAAGCTCACCCGACGGCGGAGTCTACCTGGCGCTCGGCAGCAAGCTTCTTCATATTCGAGACGGAGAAATCGCCTGGGAATACCCTTTCCCCTCGGGAGGTCGCAACATCTATATAACGGTCCTCTCCGACGGCAGTGTGTTGGCCGCCGCCGGTATTGCTCTCGTGCATATTTCGAGCGCGGGCGAGGAGATCATCACCAGGTTCTTCGAGCGAGAGCTCACCTGCCGCCCCATAGTGGACGAAGAGGGCCGCGTATACGTGGGAACGGTCGGGGGAGTACAGTGCCTGAAGTAGCGACAGTAGTGAACTGACTGAATATGAATGACGTAAGAGACTTGATATTATGAGCACAACGAACAACAGCTTTCGCCTTGACCTCCCGGATGGATGGGAGGATCGATCCGTCTACCATTTTATGGGCCCTGACGACAGCGGCGTCCAGCACGGCCTCTCCCTTGTCATCGAGCGGGACGTCACGACCGAGCTGAGCGAATACGCCGAGGAGCGTATCGACAGCATTGTCGACGCCTTGCCCAACATGCGGATCCTCAAGGAGGAACAGAGGAATCTCGATAGCGGCGTACCGGTGTACGAGGTCATCTACAAATGGGTGACGCCCGACGGTACTGTTTCCTTCCACAAGCTGACGTATATGATTCGCGACAGGATCGCCTACAGTTTCAGCGCCAACTTCTCCAAGAAGACAATGAAGACGATCAGGCACGAAGTAGACCGGATCATTGAATCGTTCGAACCCGGCCCCGTCGGGTAGAACCGCGACAGGAGAGTATGGACCTTATCTTCAACAAGTCGACCGACGCCGAGCACGAGATCGAACTGGATTCTTATCTGATCTCCGCCTCCTGGATCACGCGTAAGGCTGTCGCCGGGCGGACAGCGGCCTTTGAGGTGGTTACTTCGTTCGTCGGTGAGGGGGCCAAGATAAAAATCAAGGGCAAGAGCGAGAAAGGTCTCAATCTGGGTAAGATCAAGGGCAAGATCAAGAAGAACGTTTACGGGGGGGAGTTCGAGATACCCGAAGACGCCGAACTTGGGGATCGGGTCTACTTTGAGGTCAAGCTGCCGCAGAACGACCTGGAAGGCGAGTCCGACCGCATCCCCGTCTTCCCGCCCGTGCGCGTGTTTAACCTGTCCTGGAGTGCACCGGAGGCCCGCCGGGGCGACGTTCTCACACTGTCGGCCGACACCAGCGGCATGCGCGATCATACCGAAGTGACCATTATCATCTATGAACACGACACCGACAGCGCCCACGACAAGATCATCGAACTGCCGGCGAAGGTGATGGATGATCGCATCGAGGTACGCTGGGAATACGAGTACCACGAGGACACCGATGAAATCCCGACCCAGGAGGAACTTGACCGCTACGGGAGCGGGTACAACCCTCCGGAGTATTTCTTCACGGTCAAAGTCGAAAACACCGAGTTCGGCCGGGAGCAGGAGTCGGGGTTGCTGAAGTTCAAGGACTGGATAGAGATTAAACTTGCCAACTACTCCGGCACCGAAGAGTACGTTCTTCATTTGCCCGATGGCACGCAGCGCGAGGGACAGTTTGACGAGAATGGGATTGCGAGAGAGGGTGATATTCCTCCCGGGAAATGCTCGATTGACATATCTCAGAGAGCATAGGTGTCGAAGGAAACCAGTTGATCCCAGCCCGGTTTGTATTTGGAGTCTTACCTTCAGAGCAACAGGGAATACAGCCTTCCTCTTGGTTGACGTGGTAGTCGAGATGGGATGAGAGAAGGATTGCAATGTGTGGAAGTGACTCGTTGAAATCAGGGCAACAGCACGAGACCTCATACTGGGTGCCAGCGCGTATCCTCTGGCCTGCTCTGGGATTTCCAGAAGTGATTGCACCCAAAGACCCCGTTTCAGTAGTAAACGGAACTAATTGCATCGAGCTGCTCTTGCTGTCGAGTAAAGAGGGACTTTCATCCAGGGACGTTGCTGCCATGCTGCGCTATGTCCCCTGGGAAAAGCGCCGTTGCCGCTATCTTGACCCCGAACCCGGAACTTGTTCATTCTCCGCAGCGGATATAATTGTCAATGAAACGAAACCGTCCCTTGAAGACGATCGATTCCAACGAGTGATGTTCGCGAGCGGGCATATTGTAGCACACCTGGCAAAATCCGTTCGAGACTTCTACGCCAATATGGGGCTCGGGTACCTGTACCGAGTGAGAATCTTCGAGCGGGCCAGCAGCGGGCTGGCCGCGGGGATGTATAACCTCTTCTGGATCAACAAAAGCACCGCGGCGACCGAGAGTGATATATCTTCGGAAATGTTCGACCTCATAGAGCACTTCGCGAAAACGCGTGGAAGTGACGCTCCGGCGGTACATGAGTATGAATATGAACTCGGCCGCCACAGAATTCCGCAGAATCGAACAGAAGTCCTTCACCCGCTTTTTGTTCTTGACAAGGCACCGGCAAATATCTGCATCGGCCACATGACCGACATGCATGTCTGTGTTCGTGCGAACGTGTTCGAGCGTAATCTATCGAAAGCCAGCATCCCCGCTGGACAATACAACAATTATAATACTCGGTTTTCAGAACTCTACGTTCGGGCCACAACAAGTTGTGACACACTTATGTTTACCGGTGACATTATCGACTACGGATGCGGTCACCGTGGTGATGATGCCCCTTTGGGAGAGCTTGATTCGTACTTACTCGATCGCAACTGGATACTTTTCTTTTCGCTTCTTGCCTCCGGAGGAGCATACCGGAAGCCCACTTATACGGTACTGGGAAACCATGACTGGAATCTTTATCCCTATGGTCCCGCCTCGTCGATTTTCAGTATCGGCAAAGACATGAATATCACTGATGAGCATGTAAAGATAATTCACGGTCGGGATGCCGATGCTCTGGTATACCCATTGAACAGAACCGATACCGTAAAGAAAATCCCCATCATATCAGAGATATCCGGCATAAGAGCTATTCCGAAGAATCCACTCCGGATGAATGTCGATTCCGTCAGGTGGTACTTGCTCCTGATCAATCCGTTTCTTGATTACTCGGCACCTTACCCAGGTGGCTACAGGTGCCTGATGCTGGACTGGGGCGAGGATGTGGAACTTTTTCGCCGAAGTCCCGGAGAGGGTATAGTAATTCCACCCGGCTTACCAAATGCCACGGAATGCCTGACAGACGGTCAGAAACATCTTGTCGAGTGGTTCGTGGGACAACAGGACAAGGCCAAAGTTCTGGGACTGCACGCCTCGATTGTCGGTCCTCGCCCTTTCATGCCCGCTGATACGCTCATGCGCGGTGTATTAGACCCGTGCCCGTTCTGCGGTGGTGAAGCAGACCTCAACTGCTCCTGTTTTAGATTCGGGATCCCTCAGACGGTGGGACATGCTGTATATCCGATCCTAGCCGTGAATGACCCACCTGAAGAGGAAACTCCTACTCCAAAGACCTACATGCCACTCCACGGTACCATCAAACGACATCGTGATTGGCTCATAAACATGCTGCGGAAGGGAGGTGATGGAACCGATCCGGTTTCGCTCGTCCTCAGCGGTCATGCCCATCGCAATTCTGTCTTCGTCATCGCCAAAACCGATAACTACGCCGTGGGACGCGGTCGCCAGGTCATTCACGCGCACGGCGATATTATTGACGTGGGACTGTTCTCAGTCGCCGGTAAACGTGAGGGCGGCAATCAGGTTCCCCCCGGCACGGCAATCCGTATCGGGGACCCGAAGGTGTTCCCTCTACGTACAGCCATAATCCGCCCTCTCTACGTGAACACAACGAGCGCGGGGCCGGCAGGAGATAGCAGACCGGTGAGCACTAGATCGTCCAAGATTCCGCCCGGCTACTCTGAAGTCGTACTCGAGTCAGATGGCACCATCACGTCGGTAGAGCACAAATACTCGAGTCTGAAACTGGCCCATTGGGAATGCTGGATCCGAAGAATGTCCAAAGCGAACTACGTGAAACTGCACAAGGGTGGAATCATTGGGGGTTATGATCGAAGAGAGGATGCAACAGCAGAATCAGGAGCAGACCAACCCTGGTTCCTGGGGGATAGAGAGTATGAAACGTATGCTGATTACGAGTGCTGGGTGAGAAAATCATCGGCAGCCAAGGCTGTCAAGCTGTACGACGGAGGGATCATAGGTATCTACGAGAGCGAAGATGATGCCAAAGCAGAGAAGGGACAAGACGAGCCGTGGCAAAAATGGATTAACTGAACAGGTTTGGGATTTCTGAGTCTCTCATGAGTGATACAACAGCGCATCTCACTGCTGATGACATCCTGATGCCCAGTAGTACATCTGATGGTCACATGCTAAGCTGCATTGCTGACAGTGTAGGGATTTGGCAACCGAGCATGAGTCACAACAGCTTCTGTCACCGTCCTGTGGGTGAAGACAGTGTTGAAGTAGGTATGGAAGTGTTAACTGAGAGGCTGACTCTACCGGATATGGGTGAGTGCATTGTGCTGGCATTGTAGAAAAGACCATACCGCACAGGCATTCATTCGCATTGCAGCCACAGCGACACAAAATTCTCCCACAAACCACTTGACACGGTGGGATTGGAGGTTTAATATTTCAAGGTTGTACCCGGGAGAGAGTGATCAAGTTTTTGATACTCTAAGAGATTGGACTGCTTAGGGAAAGAGTGATAGCTAATGGACATAGCCAATTATTCCTCTGATTCACGCGAAGTTATCAAGAACGCCCGGGAAGTGGCCGCCACCTTCAGGCATCCCGAAATCCTGGTCGAACACCTGCTCATCGCCGTCGTCCGGCACGAGGGGTCGGAAGTAGAGTCGATCCTCAACCAATTGGGCAAGCCACGGGGGCTGATCGAGTCTGCTGTTGAGGAGCACCTCAAGGAAAAGGCCGGCCGCTCAGTGATGCGCGAGAAGCTCAGCATCGGACCGGCCGTGCAGGAAGTACTGTCGCAGGCCCTGGAGGAAAAGGCCAAGCTGTTCGACGCCCTGGTGGAACCGGAACACATTTTCATTGCCGTCTTTGACCCCAAGTCGAGCTTCCCGGCTTACCTCCGCGACAAGATCGGCCTCACCAAGGAAGACATTTACAAGGCCATCGCCGAGACGAAGTCGGTCCAAGAGATCACCGCCGGCGCCCCGACCACTGCCGACGGGAAACCGGCGCCGGATGCAAAACGGGACGTCGCCGGGACACTTCGCTACTGCACCGACATGACCAACATGGCCCAGGCGGGTGAGTTTGACCCCGTGATCGGCCGCGATATGGAGCTCCAGCAGGCGATCCAGATCCTGCTGCGGCGGCGCAAGAACAGCCCGGTGTTGGTGGGAGGAGCCGGGGTCGGCAAATCCGCTATTGTGGAAGGATTCGCTCAGGCCGTTATCGACGGGAAAGTGCCCAAAGCGCTTGAGGGTGTGAAGGTGATGGAAGTCGACATGGGCTCGCTGATCGCCGGGGCCAAGTACAAGGGCGAGTTCGAGGAACGGTTCAAGACGCTGGTCGGCGAGGTCGTTAAATCCGGCGGCAGAGTTATCCTCTTTGTTGATGAAATCCACACTATCACGGGAGCCGGCAGCGGTTCGGGCGGCATGGACGCGGCCAATCTGCTTAAACCGGCTCTGGCGCGGGGTCAGATCCGGCTCATCGGCGCGACTACCGAGGAAGAATACACCAAACACCTCGAAAAGGACAAGGCGCTGGACCGACGTTTTGAAAAGATAAAAGTGGAAGAGCCGCCGTATGAAGACGCGGTCAGAATCGCCAATGGTGTCCTCTCCAAGTATGAAGAACACCACAACCTCACCTACACTAAAGACGCCGTGATCGCCGCCGTCAAGTACGCCCAGAGGTACCTCAGTGAGCGGAATCTTCCCGATATCGCCCTGGACCTTATTGACGAGGCCGGTTCCGAATTCAGTGTGAAGGAGGAATTCGGAAAGGCCGCCGTTCCGGAACTGACCGAGCAGGCCGCAGAAATTGAAAAGCTGATCAGCGTTTGTGAAGGGAACAGCAGCCCGGAGGAGATGGAGGAGTTCGAGAAATTAAAAACGGCCTGTGATCAGTTCTCGCGCGATATTGACCGGCTGCATGGATTCTGGGGACACCGCCTCGAGGTAATGACAGGAGCCGCCACATGAAGACCGACGATATGAGTCTTGCCGATCTCAAGAGCGCTTTTTCGGCCGACAAGAAGAAGTTTGAGACGCTCAAGCCGGTGGTCGATTCGCTCGAGCGCAAGATTGACGATCCGGACGTGGCCGCTGTTGTCTCCCGGCGGACGGGGATTCCCCTTTCCAAAATGCTCACGGCCGAGAAAGACCGCCTGGTCAACATGGAGTCCTTTCTCTCCGGTCGGATAATCGGCCAGGAGGCCGCCATCACGGGGATCGCCAACGCCGTGCGCAAGGCGCGCGCCGGTCTGAAACTGCCCAATCGTCCTGTCGGTTCGTTTCTGTTCCTTGGCCCCACCGGCACCGGCAAGACCTACCTGGCCAAGCTGCTGGCGGATTTCCTCTTCGACGATAAGAACGCCATGGTGCGGCTGGACATGTCGGAGTTCATGGAGCCTCATTCCGTCGCCAAGATGATCGGCGCCCCGCCAGGTTATGTCGGTTATGAAGAAGGTGGTGTGCTGACCGAGGCGGTCAAGCGTAAGCCGTTCTCAATCGTCCTCTTTGACGAGGTGGAAAAGGCTCACCCCGACGTTTTCAACGTTCTGCTTCAGTTGCTCGACGACGGTCGCCTGACCGACGGCCAGAACCGCACCGTCGACTTCTCGAACTGCATGGTTATCCTGACGTCGAACTACGCCGCCGACCGCATTCTTGAGGCCGATCGCGAGGGCAGAGAACTCGACATGGAGGAGGTCCGCTCCTTCCTGTTTACCAAGTTCCGCCCCGAATTCCTCAACCGGCTCACGGATATCATCATTTTTCACTCGTTCACACAGGAGCAGGTGGAAAAAATCGCCGGCCTGGAATTCGAGGGTGTCTGCTCCCTGCTTTCGGATCAGAGGATAGCTGCCAGCCTTAGCGACGAGGCCAGAATTAAACTGGCGCGGGACGGTTACACAATTGAGTTGGGGGCGCGCCCTATACAGAGAATTATCGAAAGGGAGATCGTCAATAAGCTCTCGGTGGACATCATTACCGGCAAGGTAGCTCCCGGTGATGAGGTTCTGATCGAGGTGAAAGACGACGGCTACCTTTTTACCGTAAAAGAAAAAGACAAGAACTGAAACAATCGAAAGATACGGAGGAATAGATGGCAAAGTTCATTCTCGGCGCAACTGAAAGAGTGGTGCGTGACGATTCCATTCCGGTTGAGCTTCTTCCCTCAAACAAACTGCTGTACACAGCCCGTTTGAACGGTGAGGAAGATCCGGATGTAACGCCCACCAAGTGCCAGAATCTCAAGGAGGTTTTCGACAAGTTCCGGCCCTCAGTGTCGGCCGAACTGGAATCGGCCGAAGGCGAGCCCGTCAACGCCACCTTCGAGATAAGGAGCATGAAGGACTTATCGTCGAAGGAGTTGATCGAAAAGAACGACTTCCTGCAGAAAACCTACTACGGGAAGGAAATGATGGCTGACCTGGACAAGCAGTTGAAGAAGAACAACCCCCTCAAGAAGACCCTCGCCGACAAGGAGAAAAAGGAAGCGCTCCTGAAGGCGGCCAGCTACTATGTTGATCTTCTCAGCGAAGAGTAAACGGAGAGAGGTGATTATACATGGGTGAAGAAGAAAAGAAACAGGCCCAGCCGGCCGAAGCAGCGGAGGCGGCGCCGGTTGTCGGTGAAAAAATATCCGATGAGGATTTCGCCTCGATCCTGAGCGATTCCTTCGGCGATTTCAAGAAGCTGGCCAACCTGCTACCGTCATTCAAGACGACTGACGGCGACCTGGTCCGGGGTATCGAGTGGCTCGACCCCAAGAAGGATTTCCAGCGCAAGGAATTCCTGACCAAGAAAGAGTTCGCCACTCAGCGCAAACTTTTGGGCGAACGGCTGAAGCTCTGGATGACGTACCTGTCAAAGAGCGAAAACATCGACGATGTCCGCAAGGCCCTGGGCGAGGACTCGGCCAAGCTTGAGTCCAACCTTGAGAAGAACATGAAGAAGGTCCACCGGGCCACGCGCGACCTCGAAACCACTTACCGGGCTATCGACAAGTTCTTCGCCAACGCTCAACAGGAACCGGATGAAAAGGTGAATGCCTGGTTCGCCAACATCAGCAGCGAGGAACTGACCGACCCCGATGACAAAGAGAAGTTCGAGCAGATGACCAAGGCCATCGCCGATCTCTATCGCGAGTGGAGCATCAAGGATTGTTTTTCGATGGCGGTAATCCCCGGTTACTTAGGCAGCGTGGAGAATATCGATACGGTTGCCCGACAGCTCGGACTGTCCAACAAGGTGCACGTCATGACCGACCTGCCCAATTTCGAGACGTTCGAAGAAGTCATGGACATGCTCGAGGACCCCAACTACGCCAACCTGCCGGGGATCGACAACTACAAGCAGTATGTCTCGGTGTTCGCCAACTACCTGCTGGCCCGCAACGCCAATCAGTTCGAGGATGATGACATGTGGATTCCACCGTCGGCGGCTGTGGCAGGCATGATGTACACGGGTGACACGACCGTCGGCATGCAGCAGCCCATGGCGGGCTTCAAGCACGGCAAGGTCGCTGACGCCAAGTACATCCGTTTCAAGGCCAACCAGCCGGACGCCAGCAAGATCAATGAGAAGGGTGTCAACCCGATGGTCAATTTCGAGGGCTCGGCGGTGGCTATGGGCGCCGCCACGCTGTTCAACAAGGAGACTTTCAACGTCTACTCCATCCGACGCACTTACGACTATGTCTACAAATCCCTGCGTCACTACCTCAACAAACAGACCTTCTCGGTTATCGACCAGAAGTTCGTCGATGCTATGCGCCGGGACATAGACAAGTTCATGAAGGCTATCTCCGGCGGCGACAACATCCTCCAGGATTACCGGGTGGAGATATTCGCCGACGAGGAGATGAGAAAGCGCCAGGAGATCGACATTAAGGTGGCTCTGAACCCGAAGTACCCGGCCAGAACATTCAACATCGAGTTCACCGCCTGGAACGAAGACAATCAAACCGCCGTCAAGGACAAGTAGCCCATTGCGGTCCTGACAGCAGAAAACGCAAACACGAGACGCAGACATTCTGAAGCCAAGGCAAAACTGATACAAGCACCATTAACACGTAGACCAGAAGGAGAGAAATCATGGCAAGGAGACCATTTCTCGAAATCGACGGCGTGAAGTATGACAACGTGTACGAGGTCTCGTACGAGTTGTATACCGCCCGCGATGAGACCGGCAGGCCGTCGGACCGCGCCCACGCCGGAACGATCAAGGTAACAGTCGAGTCGGACCCCGAGGGTAATGTCGATATCGCCCGCTGGGCCATGGATTCCAGCAAACCGAACTGGAAATCCGGCAAGATCACGTTCCACAATCCGGACGACGCCGTCATGAAAGAGTTGACCTGGGAAGAGGGATTCATCACCCACTACACTGAGACTGTCCCCCATGTCAAAGACAAGCCCCAGGATCAGATATTCATGTACTTCGAAATCTCCTGTCACAAACTGACAGTTGCCGATGCCGAGGTCGACAACCGCTGGAGAGAATAGTTGATTCAGCAGATTGCGCCGGGCAGGCAGAATTGTCTGCCTGGCGTCCGCATGCTGCTGCAATGCTTTTGACGGGGTAGTCTTGTATGCCGATTGACTGCAGAATCAGTGTCAGCGGCCAGGAGATCAAATCCGACATCTCATCGGTTCAGTTGGATCAGTATGTCGATGATCACCATGTCCTGAAGCTCAGACTTCGCCGCATCGGGGAGGCCTCGGCTGAAGAGGATCTCGAGGATCCGTCCAAGTACACGGACTTCCTGGGCAAACCGATATCGCTGACCATCGAGTCGGATGATGTCTACGATGAGCCGGGACCGGTGTCACTGGAATTTATCGGGCTGGTGACCGAGATCAGCATCGATAACAGCATCGATGATATCAACGTTGTGTTGCTGACCGCCCACAGCCCCACCATCGCCATGGATGGAGCGCGACGCAACAAACTGTTCCACGAACAGAGTGCGAGCGACATCATCAGTGCCGTACTCCAGAACCACTCCATCACCGTCGGCGGCGTCGAATCGACCAGCGGCACTTTGGCATACTGCGTACAGTATCGCGAGACGGACTACGAGTTCGTCATGCGGTTGGCCGCTTCGTCCGGTTTGTTCGCCTACTACGATGGCACGGAGTTCAAAGTGGGCAAGGCCCACAGCGCTAATACGGAACTGACCTGGCGCCATATTTTGACTGCTTTTACCATGGGTCTGGGTACCGGCACCGAGAAGTTCAGTTCCCAGGTGTTTGACTACTCCAAGAAAGAAGTCTACGGCGGAGAGACGTCAGGGTCGTTGCGTACTTCCCTGTCCGGGCTGCCAAAGGCGTCCCATGACGCATCCAAGGTCGTGTATCCTAACGACAGTTTCATACCAGGGCTGAAATCCGACAGCCAGGCGACACTGGACAAATCCCTTGAGACAAGGCGGGAGAGTTCGGTGGGCGGGATGATTACCTGCACCGGAAGCTCCTACCATCCGCTCGTTTCCGTCGGCAAATGCGTCAAGATAAACGGAATGGGCAAACTCGACGGGCTGTTGTGGGTAAAGTCGGTGCGCCACGTTTTCAAGATGGGCGATTACCAGAACAGCTTTGTCTGCACACCGCTGGATGCCGCCTATCCCCAACGGAAGCACGTGCGCAAGCCGTTTTCCGATCTGCAGAGCGCGGTTGTCACCGACACGAACGATCCCGACAACCTGGGCCGGGTCAAGGTTAAGTTTCATTGGAACGAATCGGGTTCATCGGCGGCTGCTCCCGAGAAATGGCTTCGCGTCCTTACCCCTCACGCCGGTGGGGAGAAAGGCTTCTTCTGTATTCCTGAGGTCGATGACGAGGTACTGGTCGGTTACGTTCACGGCGACCCTGATCGGCCCGTAGTAATGGGCAGCCTGTACAACGGTGTCGATATGCCCCCGGTCGACCACCCCGCCGGGTGGTCCGGCGCCGACAACGACCTCAAGCTCTTCCGGACAAAAAGCGGTAACGAGATCTATTTCCATGACGGCAGCGGCGCGGAAACGCTGTCAATCGTCCAGAAGGACAATAAGAATATGATCACGCTGACCCTGGACGGGCCCCAGATAGCAATCGAGAGCGAGGGGGATGTCAATATCAAAGGGGCCAACATCAGTCTTGAAAGCACCAGCGGCGATATCACCCTCAAGGCCGGGGGCGCCATAAACGAAGAGAGCACCGCTGACCTCAAGCTGAAGGCCGGCGCCAATCTTACGGCGGAAGCCGCAGCCAACCTGGAAGCCAAGGGAGGCGCCCAGGCCACCTTCAAGGGTCCCATGGCCACCGTCCAGGGCGATTCGATCCTCACCGTGAAGGGTGGCTTGGTCAAGATAAACTAAGCCGGTTAGATGGAATACCTGTCACTCCCCCTGGTCCTGCGCGAAGGATACCTTCCGAGAACTGATCTGAGGGAGTCGATTATATACTCCATCGGGCTGCTTCTCTCCACCCGCGTCGGGTCGATGCCGTTTGACCCCGAATATGGATGCGATCTGTGGGACAAGGAATTCTCCGACCTTTACACGGCCAACAAGGCCGACATCAGAGCCAGCCTGAGAAACGCTATCGGCAAGTTTGAAAAGAGATTGTACAACGTTTCGGTTTCTCTTGTCCACTCCGGTGATCAGATCAAGCAGGCTCTCGGTATGGTTGTCAAAGTCACCGGCAATTATCTTGACGACAACGAGGAAATGAAGTTCGAGGCCAGGTACGACCTCGGATAAGGACCTGGCGTAAAACGAGAATCGGGAACAGGACATTGGAAAAATCACGAACGACCGAGCAGGTCTTCCTGGACATGCACCGTGAACTGCGAGCGTGGAATCCCAAGGTTCCCGAGTCTCCCGAGCGGCTTGATCCTATCCTGAGGATTCTGCTTGAGCTCTATTCCCACCAACTGGCGAGAATCGACGCTCGCATGGGTCGCACCTGGGAGATCGCTTCGCAATCGCTCATCAGGTCGCTGTCACCGGAGAGCAAGCGATGGCCGGTGCCAGCGTTCACGGTCATGCGCTGTCGTCCCACTGACCCCGCCGTTGAGGTCGATCCCCACACGCGGTTCTATTACAAGGAAAAGCGAGAGGGCGGACAGACCTTCTTCTTCTCTCCCGAAAGGAATGAGAAACTGCTGTCGGCGGAGGTGAAGCATGTGTTTCTGAAACTCGGCGATTCAATCGTCGACCTCTCCCCCGCAACTGAAGACGGAAAGGGTGCCTCGCGGGCGTCGGTGACGATCCCTCCCTCCGGAGGTAATGACCAGGTGTTCGTGGCCATAGACTATGATGCGCCGCCCACGGGCTTTGACGGCGCTACGCTGTTCATGACGGGAGCGACGGCGGCGCTCCGGCAACTGCGATGGGCCTACTGGTATCCCGGCAATCAATTCGGGGCCTTCTATGAGGATTCCGGATTCTGCCCCGGCCTGACAGGAGACCTCGACGACATATTCGCCACTGCCGGCCAGCCCCGCGAATGGGGTAGTCTTCGCTCGACGGCCGACATTCTCAAGCCTCTTGAGAACAGCCTCATGGTGATTCCCGAGCAGTATGCCTCCACCTGGGAGTCTGGCCCCGTCAGTGAGGACCTGGCGGGACTGATGAGCCGCAGCCATATCGACCCGGCCGCAACCCGCGACAAGCGCTATTGGATGAGAGCTGATCTGCCCCCCGATGGTGATCGGAGCGCTTTCCTCGGTTCAGTTGGGTTATACTTTGACGCCCTGGTGGCTTTCAACAAAAACGAGTTGACGCTATTCAAACATACCGGCGGCAATCGCCTGGTCGAGATAGAGCTGCCGGAGGACATCTCCGGCATCCTGGAGGTCGGCAGCGTCGTCGATTCAAACGGTCAGGACTACCTCCCCGTCCATCGGATCCAGGAGAGCCGGTCGCGGACGTGCTATTCGCTCGAAGAACGCAATGACAGACTGGTTTTGTGGTTCGATTTCTCGGGGACGATAGACAAACCGCCCGATTCCATAACGGTCAGCTACTCGGTAACGTCGGGCGTGAGCGCCAACGGAATTGCAGCCGGCAAGATCACGGAACTCTACGAGAGTCATCCCGGCATCGATGCAGTTGAGAACATTGTCCCCACTATGGGAGCCGTTCCCGCCAGGACTCTCCAGCAGGTCGTGACCGAGGCCTCCGCTCGGTTGCGCAATCGCGACCGCGCCCTGAGCTTCAAGGAGATCGGCAACTGGACGCGTACTTTCGATCCCAGAATTACTCACGCAGAATGCGAGAACGGCGTCGAGCGTGCCCGCCGGGGAGTGAGACGATGTGTCTTCGTTCGTGTCACCGTTGACCGCAGCGAATTCCTCTCTGAAGATGAGACCTCACTTCTGAAAGAAAGACTGAAGAACTTTCTCAGTTCCCGTTCTCCGGTAAATACGCGGTTCAGAATCGAGATCGTCGCCAAATGAGTGAGAACACTCCGAGGCTCATGCCGGATTTGTGCAACCGGCGCTTCCCCCTTCACTACGTTACGGCCCTCAACCTCCTGATCAGAGCCGGTGTCGACATCGACGCTGTAGATCTCCTGGCCGTGGGTGAGTATGCGAACTACCGGGGCGAGATCCAGTCTCAAAAGCCGGCTCCCGATACACCTCTTGATGAGGATACCCGCATTGTTCTCAGCGTCGGTTTCCCAAGCGCCGTGGACCAGATGCCGTATCAGTTCTTCTATGGTATTGCGGGGATCACTTCCCGGGCGGGAGGATGGGAAGATTCGGCACGCGCCCTGATGGCGCCTTTCGATTCGTCGGTAGTGCGGTTCTTCTCGCGTGCCGTCAACGAGACCCTGAAGTACTCCCTGGGCCTGGCTGACATGGATTACTTACGCCGGTATCTTGAGCTGTTTGATTTCACGATGTGGGAGGACTCTCCCGACCACGACGAGGCCCTTTTGTGGGCGGCGATCTTTCCCACATTCCAGCATTGGGCGGGCAACGCGCGCCTGGTTGCCGAAGTTCTGGAGCGTCTTTTCGGGTACAGCTTCCGCATTGTCGAGAACGTCCCGCTGGAGTATGCCATTCCCGAGGATATCCGCTCGCGGCTGCGTTCTCGATACAGTCGCCTGGGAGAGGATCTGATCTTAGGACGGTCATTCCGGGAGTGCGATTCAGCCTGCGAGGTGCAGGTCTCAGGCGTGGATTCCCATGACGTGGTCGACCTTCTGCCGGGAAAGAACCGGCGACGCAAACTGGAGTGGGTCATCAGTGAATGTATGCCCAACGACCTTGACTGCAAGATACGTATTACCGCAAAAGAGGGCCGCTTTGTCTTAGGGGACAAGCAACTCGCGGGACATTTGGGATACTCCGCATACCTGCAATCGGGCTTTTAGTTGTGAACATTTCAAATAACCTTGACATGTGAGTTTGGGAACCATAGATTCTCCTCGGAAGCGTAGAGGCAAGACAATGAGCGACTTGAACTTATATTCCGTTAACTGGCAGGATGGGATGCTCGTCACGCAGCAGCATCTCAGGGATCAGGAGAAATACCTTGAGAGTCTCTCGCGATGGTATGCTCTCGATGTTGGCGACCGATTCGGACTGGTTCGCAAGTCCTTGTCCGGCAAGGCGGCCCTGAGTATGAACGCCTCGGTAAGCTCCAACCGGCTGCGTGTTGAGCTTACCCGGTGCCAGGCCCTCACACCCGACGGCAGCATCATTGAGATCAACGAATCCAACCAAAGCGCCATTAAAGCTGAAATTGGAGTCGAGAAGAACGTTGTGCCGGTCTACGTGGGGATCGGTATGGGAGCCAGGAAGGAAGTGGGTGATCCCGACCCGCACGAGGACCTGCCTCGCGTACCCTACCTGGTGGGGCCGTTCATACTGGCTCTCGGACAGCCGCCGAACCTCCCCGAGGGCCGGTTCCTGCAGGTCGCCGAACTGACGATTGACAGCAACAACGTCACCCCGTCAGAGACCTATTACCCACCCTGTCTGGCGTTGTCTGCCGATGAGCGGCTAACCAAGAAGGCGATTGAGTTCCATTCGCGGCTGGAGAATCTGCTGTCGCTGTCATCGCGGGCTTATGCCGCTATTACGGCTGGGGGAGTGCTGTCCGGCGAGAGTTCTGATCTGCAGCGGGCGTTCCGAGAGACCATCTACCAGTTTGCCTTTCATATGTCCTCCTCGCTGGATGGTTTCATCGTCGGCAAGAACGCATCCCACCCCGTTTATCTTGTCGTCTTCTTCAAGAGGCTGGCCAGAGTGTTCACTACCCTTCTCAATCTGCAGCCGGGCTTGAAAGACTGGCTCAACGAGCGATACTTCGTCAAGGAAATGAGTTCCGATATCGGACGGTTTACGTCCATGGTGGAGGCATTTCTGCTGACCCCCTATGACCACTGTGGTCTTGGTGCCCACATCGGCGCTATCGACGAGGTTCTGGGCCAGGTGCGGGGAGTCCTCGGCTTCCTCGCCCAGGTAAAAAAGGATCAATTGGCCCCGCAGGCGATGGCTACCGACACCTTGATGTATCGCGGCATGACTCTCCGGCTGGTTGATTACAGCGCCAGCCGCCTGGAGCAGGTGGGGGAACTCAGTTATCTTCAGATCGATATTCCGGAACCGCGGCCGATTAGCGACACTGTTGTGCTGATTACAAAAGATCTTTTCAGCAGCGCCGAGTGGGCCGCCATGCAGGTCAGGCTGGGCCTCAACGAGGCGAGGGGCCTGGGTGAAACCGATCCGGTGGAGATAGACACGGTAACTTATGGCAACAAGGTGGCGTTACATCCGCAGGATATGCTCAGGACATCCGCGGTACGGCAGGTGACGCTCATTTTCCGAGGCGGCGGGGATCCGGCGAAGTTCTCCGGCCTGGGGAAAATGGACCTGATTATGTATACACTGTAAGTGAGTCAAAACAATGACCGATGATGTAGCCGTCAAATCCTACGTCGACGACCTGTTCCGGTACCTGGACACCTACGAGAACCAGTACACGCAGTTTTCGGCGGAGGCTTTCCTCCAGACATACAACGGCATCTGCGCCGTGTTTCAGGCCCTGCGCCAGCAGCGTGACCAGGCGGTAGTGATTGATCGGTATTTCCTTGACAAGATCAAGCTGGCGCCGCTGACGAGTTCCGACCTGCGTCAGATCACTATCCAGGTACTGATCACCTATTTCGAATCCGAGGCCGACATTGATGGCCAGTCCAACAGGGCTTACAGCTACTGTCGGGGCCTTCGCGGCGTCAAGCAGGATGTTCCGTTCTTTGAAAACCATCTCCTGCCGTTGCTCTTCCTGAGCGGCAGTCTGAACAACAGTTTCGCTCTCAACTCTTTCTTCCTGCGCGAGATCGCCCGCTATTTCAACACCTTCGGCAAACCGCTACAGACCGGAGTAAGTCCGGAGGCATTTGCCGCCCTTAGCGATCCCCTCAAGTTCCTGGAGTTGATGAGGCGACGGTTGCAGTTGGGCGGTGACCTGCTGCAGGATCGCGCTTCACTCGAGTTTCACCTGCAACGAATCGACAGCTTCTCCAAACTCAGTCAACAGAACGCCCTGGCCCAGAGATACCTCAAAGAATGGAATTACCTCGCCGAGAGCAGTTTCTGGTCCCGGGTGAAGTCCTTTTTCGGTGAATTGGGAAGCAAGATCAAAGGGGCCTTTTCCAGCTCAAAATACTTTCGGCTGGTAATGACTCAGCGCAACGCCGCCTTCCTGTTTTACGGATTCGTGATTTGTCTGTTCATTTTCCTGGCAATTTATGTGCCTGTCAAATGGAGTGAGTACAGCAACGACCAGTACCAGCAACTCGAGGAACGAATGGAACGGGTGCGTGGCGGCAGGTAGGGACCGGCCTGCAGCCAGGATGTGAGAATGTTGTGAAGTTCGGCAAGATATTCAAGGTATTCAAGAAGGGCTCCAAGCTGGCTGGCAAAGGCAAGGGCAAGGCGGGCGCCGAATTCGAATGGCCGTCCGGCCTTCGCATCGGTGTTTTCGGACACGCCAACTCCGGCAAGACGGTCACTTTCACGGTCCTCAACGAGGAATGCAAGGTTTCCCGGGACCTCCAGGTGTCCGTCACTGACAACCCCACCGCCGCGGAGTTCCTGAGAAACTACCGGGCCATCTGGGGCCTGGGCAGCTCCACCGACGTCGGCACCGTCGTGGACCTTCGTGAGGACAGGAAGTTCCCCGATCCCACACAGGGCGACAAGATTCTCAGGTTCAAGGCCATTGTCGACCGAAAGCAGAAGATATCGGTGGTCGCCTACGACTACGATGGTAACGCGATCTCCATATCGCAGAAACATGATCTTGCCGACAAAGTCCTGGATTTCATGGAGGGAAGCCACGGGCTCCTGTTTTTTTTCGACCCCAAGGCACTGGGCGCGGAGATTCAATGCCAGGCGCACGTGGCTTCGTTCGTGCACATGCTGGAGCAGCTGGCTCCCCTCGGCCGGCGGGTTCCGATCCCGATCGCCCTGGTAGTCAGCAAGGCCGACATCCTGCCCGGGTTTTCAGAAGACCGGGCTGTCCTGATCAGTCCCGAAGACGAGCATTTCCTTGCCGAGGATTTCGAGTCGTTTCTCGAAAAAGTTCTTACGAGCAACAGGATAACCTCTGACTCCGCCTGGGCGGGAAGCGTCAGAGACACTCTGGTCAAGCTTAAGGAGTTCCTGAAAGTCGTCGTCGGGCGTACGCTTGACTTCCAGGTCTTCTTCACCTCCAACACGGGCACGACACCGGAGAAGATCGGTACCGAGGTCGGCCGATCCGTGTACGCTCCACCACCCAAGTTGACGCCGGTGGGCGTCAAGGCGCCTTTCTACTGGCTGCTGAAATCAGTTATCCGAAATCGGAGGATTTCGGTACTCAGAACGGTGTCCCGGTACGTGACGATTCTGAGCATCATCTGGGTCGGCGCCTATTCGCTGCCTCATCTGTACCATTTCAACTGGATGTTGCAAAGTCGCACGACCAACGTCGAGGACAACATCCTCGCCCAGTACGGCGGCAACCACCTCAACATCTCCAACGACGAGAGAAGGGACATCCTAAGGGCCTACGATAGGTATGAGCGCTCGTGGCTGGCGCGGTGGATATTCCCCCACTTCCAGGTTCCGGCCGGTCGCATCCGCGAGTATTACAAGACTTCCGATATGAATGTCGCCATTGTCGAACTCGACAAACAAATCGGCCGGATGGCCGCCCTGGTGGCCGATGAATCTCTCTGGCCCGATCCCGATCCCGCCGGGGACAGCCTCATTCTCAATACGACCACAGTGAACCTGCTGCTCCAAATAGAGCGCTTTCACCAGGGTGATGAACAGTCTATCCTGTTCAAGCGGAGCAGTCGCGCCTTCGTCCTGTGGGATTTGTTCACAGCGTGCGTTCTCAACCGGGCGGATTCGACAGCCTGGGCGAAGACTGTTGACAAGGTCGAACTGGATCAGAAACTTGCCGGCGACGAGTTGTCCAGACAGGAGAAGGACCTGGGCGCGGCGCTGCTTTCTGCCGCTGCGGCCCGTGACCAAACGCAGGTCGATCGCATAACGGTTGTCAAGGCCGGTAGCGAGTTCGATGACCTAGTGGCCGAAATCACCCGCAGTTCCGACCCGGAGTACCGACTCGACAAGGCCGTAACCAGGCTGAAGGACCTCCGCGCGAAACTCGCCGGCGACCCCGCTCGGGCGGAAGACGTTGCGCGGATTGACAAGTATCTCAACAGGACTTCCTATTTCGATGAGAACCGCGGGTATACGTTCGAGGTTACTAATTGCCCCGAAGATCACCATATACACATCAGGGTGAAAGGGCGCGGCAAATCGGGCGACTGGCTGATGAAGGGCAAACAGCTCAAGCCCGGCCGCGAGTACAGCATCACGTGGCGGGCCGGCGACCATATCGACATCGCCCTGGATCACAAGAACCATGAGAGCAACAACGGCGTAGAGGGCTGGGGCGAGGGGGCCAAGGCTGTAGCGTCACTTAAGGGCAAATTCGCGATTTTCAAGATGAGCGGTAATATCCGCTTTCCCAACACCGACCTTGAGATAAGCATAAGTTTTGCGGATAAAGATGATCCTAATAACAGACTTCCGGACTTTTAGCAGCACGGCGCGGCGCCGGCTTTTCTAAGGAGTAAGGTATGCAGAGCAGGTGGAAATCAATCGGGCTAACGGCGATAGCTTCCTTGATCATCGTCGGGGCGGGACCCGGCGCGAGCGCCCAGGTTACGTTGCCGGAATCGACGAAGGTTCAGGTGGTTTTCGAGCAAGATGTATCTTCCAAGTACGCCGAACCCGGAGACAAGGTGCCGATCCGGCTTCTGGGAGATGTCGACATCGGCGGTGTAATCGTAATCAAAGATGGCGCAAGGGGATCGGCGCTGGTGAAGACGGTCAAACCTGCCGGTCGGGCCGGCAAGCCGGGAAGCATCGAAGTTGAATTGGTGGAATTGGAACCCAATGGCAGCTACCAGGCTCTGGGTGACCAGAGAGTCCGACTCAGAGCGACCGGGGGACCGATTACAGCCGACGGCAAAGGTCGTAAGACACTCTCTTACCTGTTTATCTTTGGTCTGTTTATCAAGGGCACTCAGGGCGAAATCCCTGCCGAAACACCCATTACGGCAGAAATCGCAGCGGACATAGAACTCGAAGCCCTTTAGCCCGGGCGTTCGACAGTATCCCCAGAACAAGACCAGCCCTGAACGGCTGGTTTTTTGTTAAGGTCCTCTGATTAGCGGACTTAGACCATAATTCCCTATGCCTGCCGGTGTTATCTGATCAAACATTGCTATTGACGAATTAGCATTATCTATTACCTTGTTAGTAAGCAAGGTACGAGGACTTTTCACCATAATATGGAGTAATTAGAGATGAGCATTCGATCAAGAGCCGATTCCACTGATGTTACGACCGGCTGCGGTAACCACATGTCCTTGCATAGCATCTGCTTGGTGGTGGCGTTCGTTCTCCTTGGGGCTGCAAGCGCGTCAACCCAGAATTTTGAGTGGTCCCGAACCTATGGTGGCGGTGGCGAAGACCAGGGCTACTCCGTCTGCGAGACCTCGGATGGCGGATTCGTCATTGCCGGATATACGACAGAGAAGAGTTCCGACGCCTATATCATGAAGACCAATTCCAGCGGTGATACGGCCTGGACCAGGACGCTGGACGGCGGCGGTCGGGATGCCGTCTATTCGGTCATCGAAAACCGATCCGGCAACTACGTCATCGCGGGGTACCTCAATCAGGGCGATGCCGGCGGTGATAATGTCCTTCTTACCGAGTACGACTCCGACGGCAAACTGCTTTGGGGCCAGACCTATGACACCAGCAGCAATTCTGACATGGGTCACTGTGTGCAGCAGACATCCGACGGCGGCTACATCATCGCCGGCGAGACCTTTGTGAATGAGAACGACTGGGATATTCTGCTAATCAAGACCGATCCCAATGGCAAGAAGGAGTGGATAAGCCTTCTCGGTGGCAGCGGTGAGCAAGCTGCCTTCTCGGTACAGCAAACCTCCGATGGCGGCTTTGCCATTGCCGGCCAGAACCGACCGACCGCATGGAGCCCCTCTGAACTGCTGCTGCTCAAGGTCGACAAGTATGGCCACTATGAGTGGCAGAAGACGTACGGTGGCCATTCCAACGACGCCGGAAAATCGCTGCTGATAACCCAGGACAATGGCTATCTTGTCGCGGGCTGGACCAACTTTGAGGAGGGCGCTCCCGGTGATGAGGTCTATCTTGTTAGGACCGACAAGTCCGGCGACACCCTGTGGACACGCACTTACGGGGGCGCAAAGAGTGACCAAGGTCACTCTGTTTGTGCTACTGATGATGGCGCTTTCGTCGTGGCCGGCTATTCCACACCAACATGGGCCAGCGACCCCTACATCTACCTTCTCAAGATCAATGAAAAGGGTGACACTCTCTGGACGCGAGGCTTTGGTCTCACTCGAGACAGCAGGGGTTACTCGGTTCAACAGACGAGTGACGGTGGGTATATTATTGCCGGTTCCACTATCCCTTACGGCAGCGAAACTCACGACATATTTCTTGTGAAAGTCCGCCGGGATTTGGCCAAGAACTTGCTTGTGCCGTCGGAATACCCTACAATCCAAGCGGCTCTGGATACCTCCATCGCAGGCGATACGATCTTAGTGGCGTCAGGCACGCATTTCGGTAATGGTTTTCGCGACCTGTACTGGTCGAACCACTGGTTTGTTCTGAAATCCGAAGAAGGCCCAGAGAACACGATAATAGACCTCGGTGAAGGAGAAGGCGACCGCCGTTTCCTGTATATGGACTACTACGCCGACTACTCGCGGATAGTCATTGAGGGCTTCACCTTCTACAACAGCTACAGCATGGATGGCGCGGGCAGTGTGTTCTATTTCGACGGAGCGGCGCCTACGGTCACAGACTGCGTTTTTGACAAAAATTACGGCAGCGCCATTTACTGCATGAACGCTAATCCGACCATTACCGACTGCCGATTTGTCGACAACCACACTTTCAGCTACGGCGGAGCGGTCTACTGCTACTCAAGTTCAAGTCCGACATTCACCAATTGCAGTTTCAAGGGCAACAGCGCAAGTTACGGCGGCGGGGCGATTTTCAGTACCTACTACTCGTATCCCGAGTTCAACTACTGCACGTTTGACGACAACTCAGCCGCAGCCTACGGCGGCGGGGCCGTTATGTGCGGGGGCTGGTCCGATGTGGCGCTGTACTACTGCACCATGGTCAACAATTCCGGCAAGTACGGCGGTGCGGTCTACCTGCACGAGATGGGAGAGACCGGTGATATCAGCAAACAGCCGGACGCGATGGCTGCCGGCAGGAACGGTGGCAACTACATAGAGCACTGTATCATCGCCTTCGGAACGGAAGGCGGGGCAGTCTATAGAGATCCATCTACTCCGTCGCTCTATATCTCGTGCTGCGACATCTACAGCAACGAAGGCGGCGACTGGGTCGGCGACATTTCCGGATACCTCGGTGTGGATGGCAATATCTGCCTCGATCCGCAGTTTTGTGACGCGCCCGCAGGCAACTACATGCTGATGGACACTTCGCCTTGCGTTGCGGCGAACAACAGTTGCGGCCAGATGGGCACCCTTGGGGTAGGCTGCCAGACGCTGCAGTTGGTCGTTGAGCCGGACGCGCTCATTTTCCAGGCCGACCAGGGCGGCGCGAATCCACCCTCGCAGCCGCTTACCATAAGGGAGATTGCCGGAAGGGATCTTGGCTGGACAGTGTACCCGGATACCGCAAGCTGGCTGCACCTGTCGACCCAGGAGGGGACGACGCCCGGCACTGTTTTAGTCAACGTCCACATCTCCGGCCTGCCGATTGACACATTCTACAGCCTCCTTACATTTGTCAGCCCGGAGGCGGTCAACTCCCCCGTGTATCTACCTGTCGCCCTCACGATCACTGAACCGGAACCGGTGGCCGCCTTTACCGGCAGCCCCCTTTCCGGGCCTGCGCCCCTGATGGTTACTTTCGCTGATCTTTCCACGGGAGGTATCAACACCTGGCACTGGGATTTCGGGGATGGGGAGTCCTCCACGGATCAGCACCCGGTGCACACCTACACCCAGCCCAGTCTTTATGTCGTGACATTGGTGGCCACCGGCCCGTACGGCTCCGACACCGAGACCAAGCTGAACTATATAAACGTGTCTTACGCAGCGCCAGAGGCCGCGTTTAGCGTCGACACGACCTCGGGAGAGGCCCCGCTGACGGTACAATTCACCGATCAGTCCGCCGGAAATATCAACACCTGGCACTGGGATTTTGGGGACGGCGCATACTCTGAAGAACCTAACCCACTACACGTTTATGACACCATCGGCCTCTATACCGTTTCGCTGAGGGTCGAGGGACTCGGCGGCGAGGATACCGAGACCAAGCCGGACTACATCGACGTTACCAAACCCAACAGCCCTCCCGAATTTGTCAATCCCTGCCTTGACGCCGCGCTGGTGGAGGGAGACCCGTATCATTGCCTGATTACCGCCGACGATCCTGACGAAGATCCCCTTACCTTCACATGGAACGGTATTCCGGCGGGCGCCGGCTTTATCGACAACAACGACGGCACCGCTGATTTATCGTTCACGCCCGATTACAGCCACGTTGATCTTTCGCACACCGCCGTCTTCGAGATAACCGACGGCAAGATCACCGTGCCCGACACGACGATCTTCACCGTCACGAATCGGCAGTTGCTGGCGCAAGTACCCACTTCCGACGCGGATCACCTGATAACCGACAAACCTATCGTCATAGGATTCAACGAAGCCATACGTGAGAGTTCGCTATCCGGCAACGTAACGATCACCAGTGCTGAAAGCGATGCCCTGACGTACTCGTATGACGCTGACCGTTACCAACTCCTGGTGAACAACAGTTCCGACTACCTGAAGGAACTGGACATGATCGTGATCACGCTGGAGACCGGTATTCGCGATTCCGCAGACTATGGCATTGACCAGAAGTATGTCGACACCCTGATCACCGGTGTGGGTGTTTATCCCGGGGACGCCAACGATGACGGTGGCGTGGACGAACGAGACATCCTCCCCCTGGGTCTCTACTGGAACTTCGAGGGTCCCCCGCGACCGGATGATTCAAACCTGGCCTGGGGAATGAGCGCCGCCCATATGTTCGATGAGTACCATCGGTGGAGCCCGCCAGCAAGCGTCTACGCCGACTGCGATGGATCGGGCAGGATCGACGCCTCAGATATCTGCGGTGTGGCTGCCAACTGGTCGCAAACCCAGGGGAGCGCCCGCATCCATGCCCGCTCCGAAATGGTGGCCTCGCTGGCGCAGGTGGACCAGGATGTTCTACAGGAACTGTACGAAGCGCTGATAGACTGTCCCGACGGAGCCGGCAAGGAATCCATCGGCGGCATGATCGAATCGCTTCTCGATCGTCGCCAGGCAAGTCTGCCCACGACGGCGGAACTGTACCAGAACTATCCCAACCCGTTCAATCCGCAAACGGTCATCAGGTTCTTCCTCCCCCGAAGCGGGCGGGTCAATCTGTCGGTGTACAACATTGTCGGCCGGAAGGTAAGCACGCTCGTCGACGGCCGCGTAAGCGAAGGCTACACTGAGGTCGTCTGGAATGGCGTCGACCAGTCGGGTCGGCCGGTGGCGAGCGGCATCTACTTTTACCGCATCGAGAGCGAGAACATGAACTTAACGCGGAGAATGATGCTGCTCAAGTAGGGCGCTTACAGAACAATGCCCGGAATACTGCCTCTGCCGTTCAATGCACCGATGTAGCGTTCGGGAGTTGTACGCCCGGGCAGTTACCTCTCCCCTGCGCCCGTCAAAATGTCACAACGACCCCTCGATCCTCCAACGCCGGGATATGCACATTGATCGACAGGCTATCAAGCGGGTTCCCCGTCAGGTCGATTTCATCACCGTCGCTGATCCCGAGATTACTCACCAGGGGGCTGATATCCGTTATCAGGTTGCCTGACAGATCGACTATGTCGAGCTGGGCGAGATCACTCAGAGCGACGATGCTAACGATCTGGCAATTGTCGGCCACCAGACCAATAAGGCTTGACAGACCCGCTATGGTGGCGATGTCGCTTATCTGGTTACTACTTATGGACAGGCCGTTCAGTCCCGATACGTTCGCCAGCGGGGTGATGTCGGTAATCAGGTTTTCTGAGAGGTCAAGGGCCAGCAGTCCCGTCATTCCCGCCAGCGGTGAGACATCGCTGATCTGATTTCCTCCCAGCAGGAGACCTTCGAGATTGATCAGGCCGGCTATCGCCGACAGATCGCTGATATCATTGTAACCCAGGTACAGTAGTCGGAGATTCACGAGGTCGCTAAGAGGACTGAGATCGCTGACCTGGTTTGAGATCAGCCAGAGCACCTGTAGATTGGTCAGGCCGCTCATCTCGTCAATATAGGTGATATCATTGAGAGACAGGACCAGGAGCCACAGATTGCTCATGTAAGACAATCCCCTCAGGTCGGATACTCCCCTGTCCACAATCCAGAGGCTGTCGATCGGCTGCACGTCCAAAAGATACAGGTCACCGGTCGGCTTGCCGACCCTCAGCCGAACGACCTCGTCCAGGACCGGGTCGGGAAAATAGATCACCGGGTTGGTGCTGATCTCTATGAGGCTGCCGTCGGTGGCCACGTCTGTCAGCGTTATAAACGATCCGTCCGGCCGCCGCATCTCGGTCACCTCTATGGACAATGGGACCGAACCGGCAGTCCCCGGCAGTTCGTTACTCGAGAAGTACACGGTGACCAGTTCGGCGTTGCCCTCCGCATCCACAATGGGCGTCGCCTGATCGATCCCGACGATACTGAAGGCGTATGCTCCCGCATTGTAGTCGACAGTGTCAAAGAAGATCACGTCGCCCCCCAACGATGATCCGGGCACCGCCGACAGGGGGTTGACCTGCACGCCGTCCCAGCCGCTTATCCTGAACGATATGCCGTACAGGTTGGGAACCTTGTATACTCGCACAGAGAGCGAGAATGTCTGGCTCGGTGACACCTGCATGAGGCGAGGGAACAGTCGTACCAGGGACATGTCCGGCTCAAGCACTACTTCCAGCGAATTAGTCGTATTGGCTTCGACATCGAGCGTGTCAACACTACGGTAGAATGTCCTCTCCTGGTCATCGATAGCTTCAATGACGAATATCCTGTCCCTGCCAGCGGGGACTTCCACCGTTCCAACCACGTAGCGGCCCTGCCGCTCCAGTGTTTCTATGATCGTCGTGTCCATGTCATCGGCCGTAACGGTTACGATGAATGTCTCCACGAGATCGATCAGGGCATGGGTCGACAGTTTCAGGTTCATATTGACCGATGACGTCCCGTGAGTGTCGCTGTCGACGGAATTGTGCGAGCAACCAAAAAGCACCAGGGCCGCCAGCGTGACACAACCGAGCAAGCACGTCCGGTAACCGATTCTTGATATGTTCATGCTTTGGATCCTTCCCTCACAGTTTCGCCGTCACGCCGGCCGTTAACTGAAAACCGCTCAGGTCGATATCCCCCCCGTCGGCCTGGCCGGTGAAATACTTCACGCCGCCGGTAATGTTGATTTGTTCCCCGAGGCTCCGTCCCACAGCACCGCCCAGGCCAAAGATGGTGGAACTGCCGAAACCCTCGTCATTCTCGCCGATCAGTCTCAGTTGCATTGAGGGCGCGAGGAACCATTGCTGTCCGAACGTCCATCGGGCCGTGCCCCGGACGTGGAACTCATTGCCGTAGATTTTCAGGCGATCTTCGGTGCCGGTGTACAAGGTATTGCGTCCGCGCAGAAGATACGCGAGTGATGCGGTTCCGCGAAAGTCATCGCTGGTATAAACGGCGCTGAGGCCGAGATTGAACTGCGTGCTTTGCTTGAACGCCTCCTTGCCTCCGGCTTTGTCGGCGCCATAGAATGCGTAGAAGACATTTCCGGAAATGGTCAGTCGATCCTGCTGCCAGTCCGCCCCGGCGTTGAAACTGACGACGTCACCCGGATCGTAGTCACCCGATCCTTCGTAGGGTTCGTACTCACCGGTATACTGGTATGCGATCCCGCCTCCGCATTTCAACCTGCCGACCATCCGGGCCGTCCCCAGCAAGGCGTTGAATCCAAAACCCTCACCGAAACGATGCATCGGGAAGTCAAGGTAGTTCTGTGTCAGCATCTGAAGAACCGGCACTTCCTCGCCGGCAGTGAGTTGCTTCTTGCCGGTAGGTAGATTCAAACCGCAACTGAGAACGTAACGGTCTTCGCTGAACGACCGGCTGAACTGCATCTGCATGTTGCTCAGACCGGACAGCTTGGAGTCAACGCCGGATGCATCAAGGCTGTTGGACGAGGCGGCAAGATAGACGAGCGCCTCGAAGTTGTCGCTTAGGGGCAGGAAACCCTGCAGCGGAGCGCTCAATTGACCTATCTTGGTAGTGCCGCTAGTGTCTTTAAGTGTCCAATGGCTGTATGTGACCTGTACGCCCCCCGACGCCGGCCTTCCGTACACGATCTGCCCCGCAACCTGCGAAGCGGCAGCCAGAATTCCAGCGCATGTCACCGTCAACAAGAAGATTTTACTGCGCATCGAGATCCCCCCGTATTTCTACCGTTCCCACACCCTCCACAACAGGAGGTGACAGACCGGCGCCTTGATCGGTTGTCTGACCGGGGACAGTTCCGGAGTTCACTACCACTGTCGACAAACGGCTGTCCAGACCGGGAGTGAAATCCTGCGGGCCGGCAGCGTCCTCACCGGCCGCTCCCTCAAGCTGCGTGAACGACTCCTGGTATGAGACGTCCCGAGATGGTCCGGCTGAAAGAGCCTTTTGTTGATTGGCCTGCTCGAAGTTGCCGTCAAGCCTGGTGGCCTCACCGAATTCCCGGGCAGCCGGGCCGGGCATCCCGCGTCTCTGAAAATCAAGCCCGCGGCAGTATGCAAGAAAGGCAAGGTACGACTCCGTGGGCACTTCGCTGATGGCATCGCGCTCGGCGGCCGAAAGACTGATGCCGAGATCATCGATGATTGAAAAAACGAGCTGCTTCTGGAGCCTGAAGAACTGCTCCAGCTTTCCTTCCAAGCCTTCCATGAGGTGGGAGGAACTGTCGGTGGTATTGACCACCGCCCCGTCAAGTTTAAGGCCTTCGTCACCAACGCTCAGAACGGTGCCGGTGACAAGTCGACGACTTCCCATCAGGCGACCCAGCCGCGGTGCGGTCGAGCGATCCACGTATCCGGACTCGCTCAACTCCAGCTCCTGCAGGATCGCATCCAGGCGCAGCCTTTCGACAACCGTAAGGGCACCCACTTTGGCGAGGTCGGACGCCGTGAACTCGGCCAGGCCCAACGCTATGGGCGCCAGTTCCGGCGGCAATTGCGAACCGTCGAAATTGGCCACCGCAATGGCGTTCTCCGGAATGGTGTCGGCATCGATGGCGCTTTCGTTGTCAAGGACCCAGGAGACTTCGGCCTCAATCCGCCGTGAAATCAAGCGGTCCAGATGGGCGCGTGTAGCCGAAGCCGTCTTTCCCCTGGGCCTGAGACTCAGCGCGGCCGTGTAGGCATCGACAGCTTTGCCGTAGTCCTCCTGCTTCTCGAAAAGCAGGCCGAGATACAGATGGGTGCGCGCGTCCGGTTTGATACTGCTCGCCTGCTTGAGAGCCTCTTCGGCCTTCCCCAACTCCCCTTTCTCATAGTAGGCCACCCCCAGTTCCCGCCAGGCACGGATGCTTGTGGGATTGGCCGCTATCTCCTTGTAGAAGGCGTCAATGGCCGGATCATAACGCCCGGCCTGAAGATGCCGTCGACCCTGCATATACAGGCTCTGTGCGCACCCGACAGCCAGCAGACCGATCAGCGCCAACAGGGCATATGATCGTATTCGCATTGTGTCCTCTCCGAATGAATCAGGTTTCCCGCAGGCCATCGTCAGATCGCCAGCGGCTGATAGACCTCCATCTTCCGTTTCGCCTCCACGAAACTTGAGTCAAGGTCGTACGCCTTCTTGAAATATTCATAGGCGTGCTTGTAGTCGTAGCGATCCATATACTCAAGTCCCCGGGCGTAGAACGTGGTGGCGTCAAGCGACTCCGTGCCGCCTTCCTGGATGAGCTTCTTGATGTCATCACTGAGTTGAATGTCAAGAAGTTCGGCCAGTTGCTCGACAAGCTCCTTCTCAAGCTTGCTGTACTCCGGCTTGCCCTCTTTGTCCACCGAGGCAATAATCTCCGACGTCTCCACGCTCACGACGCGAACCACCATCCTGGTCTGCTTCGAATCAAGCTGTGTGATACTGCCGAAAACCATGTACTGCGCTCCCAGGATTTTGCCCACCCTGACGGCCGTGGACATGTCGACCGCACCTGATTTCTGCAGTTCGATCTCCTTGAGAACGTATGCAATTTTGTCGCGTTCGACCACCGTCATGGAACTGATCTTGCCGAAGTCGTGCTCGAAGAAATCAGCCAGGCCTTTTCCGATAGGCCCCAGTTCCTCCTGGTACTTGCCGATCGAGAAATTGTCGAACTCCATAATGGCGATCGTCTTGACACCCGGTCTGCTCTCATCGGCGCAGGTCAGACTTTTGCTGACATTGAGAATGTCGTACCAGTTGTCGCGCAACTCCTGGGGCCAGATGTCGTGAGGCAGGTGCACCACGCACGGCCCGACATCCGAGATCCTCTTGAGATAGCCGAGCGACTCCTTGAAGTACTCCTCCCCCTTGGCGTAGGTGAGGATACTGAGCACCTCAAAGATGGCCACGCTGTCCTGGGCCGACAGATCGTCACGCTCCAGGAGTCCCGCACTCAGGGAGATTCCCTTCTCGAATTCGAGATCATTGTAAAAGAGGAGCGCCTCGGCCAGCGCCTCCGGCACGGTCGACTGCACCTGGGCGCCTACAAAAGCGGAACTGACTGCCAGTCCCACTACCACGATCAGAACCGGCAGAAGAAACCGGCCTTCTGCAACTTGCATTCTCATACCTGACTCCTTGAGGATAATGTTTGCGTTCAAGATCATCAGAAATATATTCGTGAACCGACATCGTGTAAAGCTATTTTCTCAGGTCGAACGAAACCTTCACATTGTCGTCCGTGGCGACAGTAACCGTGTCCTGTTGTGTCAGCAGCCGGCCTTGCGAGGTCAGTTCCACCCGGACAATATGCCTCCCCGGCGTGACTTTGAACCGGCGGTTGGTCGTTCCTCTCTGTTTCACATTGTCGATGTAGACATCGGCGCCTTTCGGCGACGAGCCGACCGTCACATACCCGGACTCCGGCTCCGGTTCGGGCGGGGCTGGCGTTGTGCCCCCAGCATCATCGTCCACAGGAAAACTGAACCGGAAACTCAGCGGCACAACCTGGTCGGCGGTCACCATGATGGTGTCCGTCAGCAGCGGGCGTGTGGCTCTCTCATTTCTGACCGTCACTATGTGCCGACCGGTGTCGCAGGTCACCGAGACGCTGTCCACCATTCTTCCCACCAGGCTGTCATCCACGTAGACGTCACCGGACGGTGTGGCGGCAACGGAAATCGTTCCCGTGGCGGGCAAGGCGGCAAAACCCGCGTCCCCGGCCTCTGCGGCCAGCGTATCACTCGCGGGAACATCATCCGGGCCGTCCGGCATGACAAACTGGCTCACCGCGAAAACTGCCAGCGCTGCCACAAGCACACCGGCGCCAATCCACCAGCGAGAGCGGGATTTCCCGCGACGGGTGATCGGAGTATCCATGGTAACGTCGACCGGCGACACCAGCCTTTCCCTGGGAACTCCCGGACGCATGGCGTCAATGGCGGCTTTCATTTCGCGGGCCGTCTGGTATCTGTCGGCGGTTTCCCGCGCCAGTGATTTCAGGATGATCTGATCGAGCTCCTTCGGAATCTGAGAGCAGATCGAGCGCACGCCGGGCGGCTCCGTCGTCAACTTGGCGTCACGAATAATGAACGGGTTGTCTCCCTTGAACGGCGCCTCTCCGGTCAGCATCACAAACGCCGTGGTACCGGCGGCATAGATGTCGACCAGCGCATAATCGGTATCCGCAGTAGGGGCGAACTGCTCCGGAGCCATGAAGGCCGGAGTGCCGCAGGCGGTCCCGGCCACCGTCAGGTTGGGGTCGGTTTTCCCCTTGGCGATGCCGAAGTCGATGATTTTGACCCGCCCCTCCTTGTTGAGCATGATGTTGCCCGGCTTGATATCGCGGTGATAGATCCCCTTGTTGTGGGCGAAACCCAGAATGTCCAGCACTTCGCTGATAATGTGAAGCGTTTCGTCCACGGAAAACCTGCCGTCGGTCTTGAGCTTGTCCTCAAGCGTGACACCGTCGATAAACTCCATCGCGATGACGGTATCATCGCCGTGGCTAAAGAAGTGCTTGATGCGGCAGATATTGGGGTGGCCGTCCAGCAGGGCCAGCTTATCGGCCTCCTGCCTGAATCGCTGGCCCAGGCGGGGATCATCGAGAATCTTGAGTATCACCTTGAGATTGGGCACATCCTGATGCACGGCCAGGTAGACTTTGGCCATGCCGCCGGAGCCGATCTTCTTGAGAATCCTGTAGCTGCCCAGGTATTCCTGATCCATACCAATCTATATACATTATTGACAGACGCGCTTCAACAACAAACGACCGATTCCGCGCTTCTGCAACCGGCAGACAGCACACAACCCTGACGAAGCGAAGTAAAGTATCGGTTGAGATATGTGTGGTAAGTAGCTGTACGTCATATTAATACGTAGGCGGCAGATGCTCCGCCCTGTGTCACCCTGATCTGAGTCGAAGGGTGGCAAGTACGGCGGGGAAATGGATTCGTTTTGTTGGATTTTGTCTTCACCCTACGGGATAGGTAGTGATTTTGAATCCTGCATGAGTAAGTCTTGTAGGGCAGGTTTGTCTTCAAACCTGCCAACGGTGGCGGGTCCGAAGACGGACCCACCCTACTTCGCTGGTAGCCATTGGTTGGTCCTTTATTGACGGGTGTCCCGGCGCGTTTTGAGAGGAATTGGTGGTGTTCTTGTGCGTGGTGTAGGCCCCGTCTGCCGCTTGGATACAACACACTGGAGGGACCGAGTCTTAAGACAGCCTCTGACGCACAGGGCCACCGGTTCTCTGCGACTTTTCTATTGCGGTTGCGCCGTAACGGTTTTACATTATATATCATGTCAATTCATATCGATGACCACAGAATTTCCAAACTGCTCCTGAGATTGAGCGAGGCTGCGAGGGCTGATCGGCGGTCTACCTGGAAATACATCGACTACGGCGAGAATCGGTCCAAGGTGTCTCTCGAGCGGCACGTGGTTGTATTCGGCAGGCGCGGCTCCGGCAAAACGTCGTTGCTGAACGAGGTCGGAACAAACGGTAAGCAGGCGAGCGAAGTCATTTGGATCGACGCCGACCAATACAAGAAGCTGACCTTCCCGGACACGCTGATAGAGATATTCCGCCAGAGTATATTGGAATTCAGTCGAATAATCCAAAGGCGGTTTCCGTACTACAACCCGTTGAGGATGGGCGGATGGCGGTCCCGGTGGTCGACGTTGAAGAAGCTGAAGAAGTTTCAGGGTGCGTTTTCGGAGCTTCTTGAGGGATTCGACTCCGGAGACTTGGTCAGGGAAAAGGAACGCCAGTCGACCGGCTCCAAGTCGGCGGGCGTGGTTGCGAAAGGCGCTTCATTTCAACTCTCTAAGAACACGGCATCGAGACTTACCGAGACTTCGAGCGGCGCGACTCTCAAGATACAGTCGATTGACAGGAAGTTCCAGGACTTCCGCAACGCGCTTGTCGACGGCCTGAACCTCATATCGGTACCGGTCTTCTTCGTGATGGATGATTTCTACCACCTGAGGATAAGCGACCAAGCCGACGTCCTCGACTACCTCGCGAAGCTGTTCAAGAACACGCGGTGCTATCTCAAGTTCGCCACCATCAGTCATAGAACGTGCCTTTTCAAGAGCGGGTCCACTATCGATGGCCTTCAGCTGGGCCACGACGTGCACGATGTGAACCTGGATCGGTCGTTCAAGAATTTCGATGCCGTGGACAGATTTCTCACCGACTTTTGGGAAAGCCTCTGCAAGACGGTTGGGATAGAACAGGACTTCTTCTCAATCTTCGGTGGGGACTCGTGGCAACAACTCGAATTGGCGAGCGGTGGAGTGCCAAGGGACTTCATGAACACGTTCGTCAAGGCGGTGGAGGTCGGACGATCCAAGGACAAGGACAAACTCAGCGTTGCCCTAGTCAACGAGGGCGCCAACCTGTACTGTCGAGAGACGAAGTACGTTGATTTGCAGAACGACTCGCCAGACGAGACCTCCGTTCTTGAGGCACTGCTGAAGGACTTGGTTCAGTTCTGCGTCGAGGTGAAGAAAAAGAACTTGTTCCTCGTCTCCATAAGTGACTTGGAGGCCCACGATAAACTGGACGAGGCCATGAAGCAGTTGTGCGATTTTCGATTCCTCCACGAGGTCCATGAGAACATGAGTTCGGCCTCCAAGCCGCGCGAGCGATTCCGGGCCTACCTATTGGACGTAGGTGTGTACGCGTACCCGGCGCGCCGCGGAGAGAACCGGGTCGTCGAAGTGCCAATTTGGGAGAAGGACGTCTCTCGAAGGTCGGATATGTTGCGAACCTCACCCATCTATGCATTCCAAAAGGATTACGAGCCAGCGACTTCGGTGGATGAACTCTTCGCTCGTCGGGACGACTCCCTCCCCGACTCCCGTGAGCCTGCGTCGACCCCACCCCGCGATTCCGACGGCGACGCGCCTTCGCAGGGCGACTTCTTCAATAGCTGAGTATCCGTAGAAAGAAGTGCACCGGTAGTTGTGCCCTTCGTCGAAACTCTTGTTGCTTGTGCAGGTGCTACACGTCAGAAACATCCATGCGCATGACCGGCCGCAAGGTTGGCGTGGAATCGGCGTCAGCAGGCGGGGACCGGCTGTTCTTTGTCCAGCTCTTTTCTGACGGCATGGGCCAGCGACTTGAGAGTAAGCGGTTTTCTGACAAACGTAACCGCGCCCAGATGATAGGCTTCCTCTATGCGTTCAGACTCGGAGAACCCCGATACGATAATCGCCTTCTGGGAGGGATTTAACTGGAGCGCTCGCTGGTAAGTCTCAGTGCCGTCCATCCCCCCCTCCATCACCATGTCCAGCATCAGTAGTTGCGGTGGGTCCTCCGCCACTCTCTTGAGAGCCTCTTCCCCGCTTCCCACAGCCTGCGCCTTGTACCCGAGCTTATTGAGAAGCTTGAGGGTGACACCGCGCTGCAGTTCGTCATCATCAACCACTAAGATGGTCTCGTCGCCGCCCTCAAACGTCTCCGACTGCGCTGTTGTGGTGTCCACCCGCGTAATCGGGAAGTACAGGTAGAAAGTGGTCCCCTGATCCACCTGGCTCTCCATGTCGATGAATCCCCCATGGTCTTCGACAACCGCGTGGACGACACTCAAGCCGAGACCCGAGCCTCGTCTCTTTTCGGTCACTTTCGTGGTGAAGAACGGTTCGAATATCCGTTTCTGGACGTTTTCCTTGATACCGCAACCAGTGTCCGACAGGATGATCTTGGCATACTCCCCCATGGGGATCTGGACATACTTGCCGGTCACGGATCGCACGTACCAGTTTTGGGTCTTGATGGTCAGCGTCCCGATCCCCTGCATGGCGTCGAAAGAATTGCCTACCAGGTTGGAAATGGCCCGGAGAATCTGCGCCTCACCACCCATAATAGGCATTAGATCGGGAGAAAGCTGGTCGTCGATAATCAGTGTGCCCGGCAGCGGTAGCGCCTGATCCAGCACACGAGCAATGACACTGTTCACATTCAACGGTTTCGTATTGTAATGCCCTCGCCTACCGAGCGTAAGAAGCTGTTGATTGATCTCGGCGATCTGCCCGGCGGCCATCTCCATCCGGTTGACATACTCGGCCACGGGGTGACCTGCGGGGAGTACGCTCTTGATCAGTTCCGGGTAAGCCACCAGAGGCCCCAGGAGGTTGTTAAGATCGTGGGCTACCTGTCCGGCAATCCTGCCTGCGGTTTCCAACCTCTTGGCACGTTCCTCGAAATCCTGCAGCCGCTTGAATTCGCTGATGTCGCTCGCCATGCCGGCTATGAATTGAGCTTCTCCGTTTTCGTCCTTGATGGCCACTCCGTTCATGAGCGTCGGAAACACCGACCCGTCCCGGCGCTTGTGCCAGACCTCTGTGGGGCTGAAACTGCCGTTCTTTATGAGGTCCTCAATCATCTTGCTGACGCTTTCAAACTGTTCCTCAGTATGGAAAACCGACAGATTTTGACCAATGAGCTCCTCGATCGTGTAGCCGTGCATCCAGGCAAAGCATTCATTGATATATGTTATGTCGCCGTCGGTATCCGTGATGGCAACCCCGTACTTCGCGTTCTCCGCAATAGTCTTGAACTTGCCGATTTCGTCCCGTGCCCGCTTGCGCTCGGTGACGTCGCGCCCCTCGGGAACCAGGTATTTCACCGTTCCATCTTCAGTCATGATAGGATGCATGCTGAACTCGATCCAGATCAACGAGCCGTCGGCCGTCTTGACCTGGATGTCGCGAACCAGATTTTGCCCGGACGCGCACGATTTAACATCACGCTCAATCGTCCGCTTGGCGTTCTCTGAGTATTCCCACCAGTAGGCATCATAGAACTTCTTCCCCACCAGGTCATCAAGCGCAATCTCCGCCAACTCCAGCGGCGTGTTGTTGATGAAGACGATATCCCCGTTCGGATTCAGTACGCCGACGAAAGTGAGCAGGTCGTCGAGAAGGCCCTTGTGGAAACGCTCGCTCTCGCGCAGCTTCTTGTCGGTCTGCCTCAACTCGGCATTGAGCCGCGCTACCCTAAGCGCAGACAGGACAATCAGGACTAGAGCGACGAAGACGCTCAGCAACCAAGTCCCGTGTTGGCGGATGACATCCGTTAATGTCACCTTGCCGTAGTCCTCGTAGGGGGTGACTCGCAAGTACTTCAAGCACTCACGCACCGCTTGGTAGTGGTTAGGAATTGTCCAGCCGGCGCACCGCGCCGCTTTTGCGGCAGGACTGACGGAGGACATTCCCAGCAGCGCAGCCGTGACCTTTTCCGCATGTTCCTCGGATGTGTGTTTGGTTTTGGCGAACGGCCACTCCGGGTACGCACGGGTCGAGTGCAGAAACTGAAGATGCTCGTCATCACCGCCATGCTCGTGAAATACATGGAAATCCGCCAAAACGATCTTTCCTTCATGCTCCATTCGCTCAAGCGCGTCGGTTCGCACGGTCCCGGCGTCGACTTCGCCATCCCGCACGGCGTGGACGACTGCGTCATGGGTGCCGCCAAAGCTCAGAGCGGTGAAATCCTGGTGCGGGTCAATCCCCTGCTCTCTCAGCTCCCGCCATGCCATCTGCCACCCTCCAAACGACGTCTCCTCGACGGCCATGAAGGTTTTGCCCTTGAGATCGTCGATATTTTGCATGTCCGTGCGATCAGCTCGGCAGAAGATCACTCCGCCGAAAGTTGTAGACGATTTGCCGGCGTGCATGTTTTTCAGCGTTGCGATTCGGCTTGCACCATAGAGCTGTTCCAGCGCGACGTAGAAGGAGGAATTGACCAGGACAAAATGCACCGCGTCCCCCTCAAGGGCCGGATAGACCTCATTATAAGGAAGCGGCACAATCGAAAAAGAGTAACCCGGGATTTCCTTAGTCAGGTACTCGGCCGTCGGCCCCCATTTCTCAAGACATCGATCGGCGCCGCGCTTTGCTAATACTCCGATCCTGAGGGACTGGGGCGGCTGCTGGGCGCGTGCTTGAAGGCAGGCAGACGCGAGAACAAAGGCAATTGGAGCGGAAACGAGCAGGATTCGCTGTGGGATCAGACGCATTTCATCTCACTTTTTTCTAACAGGCTGAACTGATGGCAGACGGTGTGCTCCAATTGTTTTCATTCACCATGTTTAATCCTTAATCGACGGAATCTGATATCTGCTTTACTCTGCTATGCATGCTCTGCCCCCATACCATCAGGGCGCGTGGGAGACGATTGAAGTATCCCACGCGCCCGTAGAACAA
>CBFDBU010000029.1:0-39369 GCA_965603125.1 uncultured bacterium
ACCGAAAGGCTACGCTACTTTTTTATCAATTTCCACACCTTTTGAAATTAACTCCAAGGTGTCCCTCCGCGGTACAGATGTCTATTACCAGATATCCGAAGGTGTTACTTTCGAGGACAATCTAATAGAAACGAACAAATACGGTTACGTGGCAGCCTATGCGACACAACTAGGAATATGGGATAAAGAGAAATTGCGCTTCGACAGACAAGAATGGGTGCCGGAGCTCAACGCAGTAGCATACTTGTATTCCAAATCAGGTGATGCGAAGGTGACAAAAGCAGCCCTCAGTACGGACAAGTTCCTAGTCGGCTTCGTTCCTCACACTGACTTTCCCGTAATCGCAGATGTACCCTCTCTAGTGCAACATCACTACAGTGTCCTCGGAATCACCGGATGTGGGAAAACCACCTACGAGATGGATCTCATTGAGAAGAAGCTGGAATGCGGGATAAAGGTTCTGTGCTTTGACATAACCGGCGATTACGCCGTGACATTCGCAGAAAAAGGTTGGAGTTGCACCCCATTTCTAAGTCCAGAACAGTATAAGAAGCTGAGTAATGAGATCACCAATGTGGAGCTTTTGAACGCCAGCAAGCCATACTATCGCAACAAGGGAGCTATTGAGGCAAGCGAAGGGGAAATAGCCAGAGTCCTTCGTGAGTGTGTAACCTCGTTTCTCTCCGGTAATCAGAAATTATTCCTCATTGAGATTGAGGAGTTGGCAAATGTGACCAACACACATGACTTCTTTTTCCGTGTGTTGAACCAACTCTTCGCATACAAGAAATCAACTGCCAATGATGACCTGGTTTCAATTGTGTTCGAAGAGGCCCACACAATCATCCCCGAGAAATCTGCGAGCACCGTTGACTACTGGCAGGCAGATCGTTTCGTCGGCAAGATATCGCAAATCACTCTTCAGGGCAGGAAGTACAGAATCGGCTTCACTACGGTAACTCAGAGAACTGCAAATGTGGCAAAGACAATCCTCAATCAATGTAACACCGTGTTTAGCTTTGCGTGCTTCGACAGGACTGCGATAGAGTTTTTGGCCAACTACTACGGCGAGGAGTACGCGAAGACTTTGCCGAATCTCGGTGCCTACCAAGTCCTTGCTGCTGGCAAAGCTGTAAACTCTGATCTGCCGATGATTGCACAACTACCTGCGAAGGACAAAGACGATCTCGTCGATATCTTGAAGGCCAGACGTGAGTTCAAGAAGTCGACGCCCGCGGAGGCAGAAAGTCCCGTCGAAGGTACCTCTCCTGCGAGCGGTGAAGATGATGACTTGCCATTCTGAGCTGAGACACGGCCCCTCCCCCCCCCTCGCATCTCCGCACCCCACCCCTGCACTCCCAATAAAACAGATTTGCCTGTGGACATAATCTGTTGACAAGACGTCCCTTAAGATGTTAATTGGCCCCCAAGATCGATCGGCGGCTTGCTAAAATACGCAGGTAGGCCCCGTTTGGCCCGGTACGGAAAGGAAATAAGCGATACTTGCTTGAGGATGCATAAATGAAAAGAACGTCGATTCTACTAACAGTCGTGTTGCTCCTGATGACAGGTCTTTCCGCTAATGCCCAGGAAGATGAGGAACGCGATATCCTGGAGCTCTGTTTCACCGGCGGCGCAGGTGTCCCGCTTGAGGCTATGGGTGACTGGCACGACAGCCTCGGCGCCAAGACGGGCTGGAGTGTGGGCCTTGATTTCGGTTACTTCGCCACCTCGAATCTGGTTATCGGCTTCAATTTCATCTATACCCAGATGGGTATTGACGGCCCGGATGAAGTGTCGGACTCCTACCATCGGCTATACAACCCCAACCTTTATGCCAAGTACTACTTTATCGGTGAGAGTAATCTCGAACCATACGTGAAAGCCCACGTTGGTGTTGAGAATCCCAAGTTCACGACATCACTGGTGTTGGGCCCCAAGTACAAGGCGATATCGTACGATCCATCGCTTGCCTACGGTATAGGAGCCGGCCTGTTCTTCTATAGCGCCGATTACAGCGGTTTGTTTCTCGAGGTCAACTACCACCGCGCCATGACCGGCGATGCCAGTGTGGAGTTCATCGATCCTCAGCAGCAGACGCTTGAGTTCGAGGAAGACCTCAGCACGCTGGACATTCATATCGGAATCAGGATGCTGGTAGGTTCCGACGAGTAGCGTTCTGCGCAGCAGCCTTCCGCCCGCCGCGTGCCCGGCGGGCTTTTTTTGTTTGCCCCCAGCGGCAAATGCAGCTAAGATGACCCCATGACCGATCGGAAGCTTATCGTAGTCGACGACGAGGCCGTTCAGCGCGATCTCCTCTCCGGCTTCCTCACCAGGAAAGGTTACCTGGTTAGCGCTTTCGGCAGCGGCGAGGAAGCGCTGGAGGAATACCACAAAGTGTTCTCTCCACTGGCGCTGGTAGACATGAAAATGCCCGGCATGGACGGTCTGGAGCTCCTGCGCCGTTTGCGAGAAATGAACCCGTTCATTCAAGTTATTGTGCTGACCGCATTCGGTTCCGTGGAGACGGCGGTTCTGGCGATCAAAGCCGGCGCCTTTGACTATCTGACCAAGCCCGTGGAAGACCTCGAAGAACTCCTGCTGAAACTCGACAAGGCGGCTCAACAGAACCGCCTGGTGGTCGAGCACCAGGTGATGAGCGAGCGGCTGGCGGAGGCCTTTCCCGCCTCGGAGATAATCGGCGAATCTCCGGCTATCAACAAGGTGAAGGAACTGATCTCGCTGGTGGCTCCCAAGGACGCGACGGTCCTCGTGACCGGCCCCTCCGGTACCGGCAAGGAACTGGTGGCCCAGGCCATACACGCGCTTTCGCCCCGGTCAGACAAGAGACTGGTGGTCATCAACTGCTCTGCTTTTCCGGAGACGCTGCTGGAGTCCGAATTGTTCGGGTACGAGAAGGGTGCTTTCACCGGCGCTGAGAAAACCAAGCAGGGTCGATTCGAGCTGGCCGACGGAGGTACGCTGTTCCTGGACGAAATCGGAGAGATGCCGCTTTCCATGCAGGTGAAGCTGCTGCGCGTGCTTGAGGAGCGCAAGGTGCAGCGGCTGGGTTCGGTACGGGAAATAGCTCTGGACATCAGGATAATCGCGGCCACCAATCGCGATCTGAAAGACCTGGTGACTCGCAAGGGATTCCGGGAGGATCTTTTCTATCGTCTCAATGTCATCCAGATCGGCCTGCCGCCACTGAAAGACAGAGCCGGCGACATTCTTCTGCTGGCCGAGAAGTTCATCGGGAAGTATGCTCGGAAGATCGGAAAGGAGGTCACCGGCGTGGATCAGGCGGCGGCGGACCTCCTGGCGAACTACAGCTGGCCCGGCAACGTCCGTGAGTTGGAAAACATAATCGAACGGGCCATGGTGCTGACGCGGTCGAACCGGATCACCAGAAGCGACCTGACCGGGTTGTCTGTAAAAGAGATGGTAACCGGAGTCGCGGGCGGAATACTGCCTCTCTTGGATGTTGAGAAACGCCATATTCAAGTCTGCCTCGATCAACTGAACTGGAATCTTGGCCTGTGCGCCGAGAAACTCGGCATACATCGTAACACCCTGCGGTCTAAGATCAAAGAGTACTCGCTCAGCAAGAACCCAAAATAGACAATAATTGTGCGCCCCGCCCTGACCTATGCACAGATATTGTGCGAGCGAAACTCATTTAGCTGCCCGCGCGATTGTTAATCCCCCAATTCATAACAGCTTACAGGTTGCGGCACGGCATTTGTTTTACTCCGTTGCGAAGGACACAGAGCTTTCGGAAGGAGAACAAGATGATTAAGACAATAGCAAAGCTGACGATCCTGCTGGGGGCCCTGTTGGTAGCGGGTTGCGAGGATAACGACTGTGTATTCTGCGACTCTGACGACGTCATTATCTTGGATCCGGCGCCTCAACCTCCCCAGGGTGTCTATTCCATAACCGGGGATGATACGGTATATGTATATTGGAACGGCCCTTACGAAGAAGACATAAAGGAATACATTATTTGGCGCTCGTATGAGGAGTATGACAATTACGTGGCTGTGGGGTACCGCCAGGCGGAGCATAATCCCAATCTCGATCTGATCATCTACGAGTTCAAGGATGACAGTGTGACCAACGGAGTCACTTACTTCTATGCCGTCACGGCGGTCGATGATGCGGACCAGATGTCGGAGTTATCGGCGGAATCGGTTTTCGACACTCCCCGGCCCGATGGACGCGCTGTCTTCTATGACCGCGCTGCGCGGCCGAACCAAGCCGGGTTCAGCTTTTCACCGGCGACCGTGGTCCCGTATCCCAGCAGCGCCGCCCATGTCTATGTCGATCGCGGCGACAACGGCGTTTTCTACATCAATGCCGCCAACATAGATGTGGAGATCCAGGGGATGGGGTTCACATACGGTTTTGATGATATCGGCTGGGCGCCGCAGGAGGGGTGGTCCGCCAACGGCTGGGCTGAAATCGTACCGGGTCACAGCTACGTGGTCGGAATCAGGGACAATCATGGTGACTGGAACTACGCTAAGATACGAATCCTGGCGACCGATGAACAGACCGGCGAGGTCAGCTTTCAGTGGGCCTATCAGCCCAGTCCCAACAACCCGGAATTGGTAGCGCCTCCGGAGATCGGGAACAAGGATACACACGAGCCCGAAGCGGACGCGCAGGACATGTAATACAACTGTTTGGAGCAGAAACAGGAAGGGTGAGAAAAATGCTACACAGAATCCTGAACACAGTGACGGCGACCATCCTGTTGGTGATTGTTGCCGCTGCAGGGGGATCAGCTCAGAACGCAGTGCGAGACTACGATGATGACGGCGCATACATGGACCGGGTGAGAGTCGATCGGTATCTTGACGTCGAGGTCTGGACCAACCACCTCGACGGTGACTACCACGTGGGCGACGATATCACAATCCATTTTCGTACCAACCGGGACGCCTTCGTGGCCATCTACTCAATCGACACGCGCGGTCGGGTCAACCTGTTGTTTCCATCCCTGCCGGGAGGCGACAACTTCGTGTACGGCGGAGCCACCTACCGCCTTCCCGGCCCCGATGACGATTTCGACCTGGTGGTGACAGGCCCCGAGGGAGTCGAGAACATCCAGGTGATCGCTTCCCGCGAGCGGTTTTCGATTCCCGACTGGCACCCCGTCTCCGGTCTCGTCTGCGACTGGGACGATCGCCACGATTACCTTGACTACATCAACGGCCGGTATTTCGTTCGCTACGACGGCCAGCGGTTCGCCTTTGACCGCACGGCCATCTACGTCTATGAATGGGAGCCCAGCTACTTCCGGCCGGTTTACATGCCCGTGTACCCGTCGTGGACGGTCTGCGGCAATGTGTATTTCGATTACCCCTGGGGTGCGTCCATCTATGTCGATGGTATCTACTGGGGTTGTGCGCCGCTGTACCTCCCGCGGGTTTACGTTGGCTGGCACACTTTCACCGTTTACGATCATTGGGGCCACTGCTGGGAGTCCAGCGTGCACGTTACGCGGTACAACACGGTGGTGCTCGATCGGACAGTCATCGTGACTCGCCCTACCACGATGTCCAAATACAAGGAAGTGCGCTTTTCCGGCTATCGCAACCCGGTCACAAGCGGCTATCCCAAGTTCAACGAGAAGAAGACCATAGCGCTCGGTTCGGCGGCTCCGGGAGTAAAAGACAAACCCGGTGGTACAAGGACCGGGTCCGACCTTGATGGAGCCGGGTTGACCAAGTCCAGGCGGTTTGTGCGGGGAACGGCGGAGTTGGTGGCGACCGATCGCGGCCTGGAGACGGTCGGGGTGACGGCGAGCGCCTCAAAGCGGTCCCGGGGATATTCCTCGGGATACTCCGGCAACTCGAAGAAAGCAGCAGGTCGCTCCACAGGAGGAACTATCTCCAGGGGCAGCGATTTCTCAACAAACAGATCGTCAGGCACTGCCGGTGGCCGGTACAGCGGATCAGATCAAAAGCGGAGCTACCAGCGAGGCAAAGCCCTGACACCGCAGGAGAAGACGCAGGTCGGCGGAAATAAGAGCGACTCGAAGGGTTCGCAGGACTATTATCGGAAGAAATCCGGGTCAACTGACAGGGGTAAATCTGACGGACGGAGCATCCGTTCGAGAGGCAATACCGGGAGCGGCAAGTCAAAGAAATCCGGTACGACCGTCAAGTCCGGCGCTCGGCGCGGGGATTCCGGCGGGTCCAAGTCAACTCGGCCGACCGTCAAGCAGTCGGGTGGTGGTTCTAAGTCTGGGTCATCAAGCGCGGCCGCCAAACCACCTTCCAAATCGAAGACCTCCGGCACCCGCTCAAAGGGTGGCGGCGGAAGACGATAACAGGATTAGATGTTGCTCAGTGTGACCACATATGGTATCATAATGCTGGAGGAAGACCTATGAGAAACGCTCTTGTCGCTACCATTGTTATCTCTTTGCTGCTGCCGCTGGGCGGGAACGTTTTGGCCGTTGAGAAGAAGAAGAACAAGAAATCACAGACCAAGATTACTGTGACTACCGAGAAACAGGTCCCGGCTCGGAAAACTACCGCCGAACAGAGCAAGACTGTCGAAGTGGATCAGAAGAAGTATGACGACTTCATCGACAAGAACAACAACGGGATCGATGATCGCAAAGAGAAGCTGGTGCCCAAAGCCACAAAGAAAGAAAAGAAGAAAAAAGAGCCCCAGAAGAAATAAGCATCAGGCGCAGATCACAAGCTCAGGCCCATTGCCGTTTGGCAATGGGCTTTTCTTTTTCCACCACAGAAAGCGTTCACTCCCGGCACAAAAAAGATGGGTACCCGGCGATCAAATAGACTTGACTTAATGCTGGGGAAAATATACATTGACGGCACTCTGACAATACGGCTGCCAATGTGGCAGCCCAATATAACCGTTTATGACGTATTGAAATGGCGTTTGAAAACCTGACAGAGCGCGAGAAGCAGATTCTCTACAATCTGGTGACGCACTATATTTCGTCCGCAGATCCGGTCGGCTCACGCGTCATAGCCAACCGGTTCAAGATGGGGATTTCGTCCGCCACGGTACGCAACACGCTTCAGGATTTGGAAGAGGTCGGGCTGGTCGAGCAGCCGCATGCGTCGGCCGGACGTGTGCCGACCGATCTGGGCTACCGGGTTTACGTTGACTATCTGCTAAAGCCCGATGACCTGACGCCGGCTGAGAAAGAGTCTATTCGGCAGTCGATTCTCAAGGAGGGTCGGGGAGTCAATGAGATATTGGGGCAGACCTGTCGCGTGTTGGGGGACATAACTCACCAGTTGGGTGTATCAATCGCTCCACGCTTTGAGGAGGGGATTCTCAAGCGGCTGGAGCTGATTCCCGTTACCGAAGAACGGGTGATGGTCGTTGTCGTTGTCAGGTCGGGTCTGGCCAGAAGCCTGATCATTGAGATCGAGACGGCGATCCCGGAGAGTTCGCTGCGGGAAGTGGAGGCTGTTTTGAACGAACGCCTCGCCGGTCTCACGTTGGGCACCATCCGAAGGACAATCTCCGAGCGCCTGGCCGACGTATCGGGAAGCGGTCGGTTAATCAAGCTGATGATCGACTCCAAAGACAAGATATGGACTGACGCGGGGGCGGAAGGTATCCACATTCACGGCACCGATTATCTCCTGCAGCAACCCGAGTTTGCGGACCTGGCCAAAATCACGGAACTGGTCAAGGTTCTTCAGGACGGCAGGATTCTCAGTGAGTTTCTCAGCGATGCCCACGCCGGGGGGCTTGTCATAGCCATCGGACGCGAGAACAGGTTCGCAGAAATCATGAACTGCTCACTCGTGACCTCTTCGTACCGGGTAGGCAGTATCAGCGGAGCTATCGGCATTATCGGCCCCACGCGTATGCCGTACAACAAGCTTGTATCCGTGGTCGAATACACCGCCAAGGCCATAACTGACGCCCTTTCGGGAGTAGACGGCAAGAAGGATTCATGAATCAAGCCCGACAGGAAGAAGATCGAGGTAGAAGTGACGCATTCGGAGGACGAAGCTCAGACATCCGGGAATCAGGCCTCGGAAGACGACCCGCAGGAGACCGCCGCGGCCGATGCTGAAACCGAGGCGACCGGGGAGGTCGCCGAAGAAGAAGAGCTCTGTGAAGAAGAAAAACTCAGGCGGCAGGTGGCCGAACTCGAAGACCACCACCTGAGAGCGGCGGCCGATTTTGAAAACTATAAGAAGCGCACCGCCCGACAGTTTGAGAGTATCATTCGCTCCGCCGGCGACAAGATACTGATCGAGCTGCTGGATGTGGTGGACAGTTTCGAGCGAGCGCTGCAGCATAAAAACGGCAATAGCGATGTCAGCGCCCTGAGTGAGGGGATGGAGCTGATTTACAATCAGATGACCACCCTGCTGGCCCGGTACGACGTGCAGCCGATCGAGGCGGTCGGCAAACCATTTGATCCCAACCTTCACGAAGCCCTCATGCAGGTAGCCTCCGATGAGCATCCGGAAGGGACGGTCGCCGTTGAGATCAGCAAGGGGTACAGACTGGCCGGCCGGGTGATTCGCCACAGCAAGGTCGGGGTCAGCAAGGGAGCAGCCAAAGAGGAAACAGCGGAAGCTGAAGAAGGGGAATCATAACCGCCTCCGACGCTCACACGAACCTTTAGCAGATATACAGATGTTCCAGGTACAATAAAGGAGTACAGATTATGGGAAAAGTAATAGGTATTGATCTGGGAACGACCAACTCGTGCGTGGCCGTGCTCGAAGGCCAGGACCCTGTTGTCATCCCCAATATGGAAGGCTCTCGTACGACGGCATCGGTGGTGGCTTTCACCAAGGATGGTGAGCGCCTTGTCGGTGCCGCCGCCAAGCGACAGGCGGTCACCAACCCGGAGAACACGGTGTTCTCCATCAAGCGTTTCATGGGACGTCTTCACAGCGAGGTAAGCTCGGAAGAGAAGATCGTTCCCTACAAGGTCGTACAGAACGAAAAAGGCGCCGTGCTCGTGGAGGTCGCGGGCAAGACGCTCCCTCCCCCGGAGATATCCGCTATGATCCTGCGCGCGATGCGCCAGGCGGCGGAGAACTACTTAGGGCATGAAGTCACCCAGGCGGTCGTCACGGTCCCGGCCTACTTCAACGATTCCCAGAGACAGGCCACCAAAGACGCCGGTAAGATCGCCGGTCTTGAGGTCCTCCGCATCATCAACGAACCTACCGCCGCCTCTCTGGCCTACGGTCTCCAGAAAAAGGGCAATCAGAAGATAGCCGTATATGATCTTGGAGGTGGGACGTTTGACGTATCGATTCTTGAAATCGGTGAAGGCGTCTTCGAGGTTCGCTCCACCAACGGCGATACCCACCTGGGTGGCGATGATTTCGACCAGGCCGTCATTGACTGGATGGCCCAGGAGTTCCTGAAGTCCAACGGTATCGACCTGCGCAAGGATCGGATGGCTCTGCAGCGCCTCAAGGAGGCTGCCGAGAAGGCCAAGATTGAGCTGTCCACGACCATGCAGACCAGCATAAATCTTCCTTTCGTGACGGCCGACCAGAGCGGTCCCCGACATCTTGATCTGACCCTGACGCGATCCCAGTTCGAGCAGTTGACCGATCAACTCATCCAGCGAACGGTTGAACCCTGTAAGGCGGCCATAGCGGATGCCAAGCTGTCCGTGTCCGATATCGACGAGGTGGTGCTGGTCGGTGGCATGACGCGTATGCCCAGGGTGGTCGAACTGGTCAAGGAACAGTTCGGGCGGGAACCGCACAAAGGAGTCAACCCGGACGAGGTCGTGGCGATCGGCGCCGCCATACAGGGCGGAGTGCTGACCGGTGAGATGAAGGACGTGGTGCTTCTCGACGTTACGCCTCTGTCACTTGGTATCGAGACTCTCGGCGGCGTTCTGACCAGGTTGATCGAACGCAACACAACCATTCCGACCAAGAAATCCCAGATATTCTCGACCGCCGCCGACAATCAGCCGGCAGTGTCGATTCATGTCCTTCAGGGCGAGCGACCGATGGCTATCGACAACCGTACGCTCGGCAAATTCGACCTGGTGGGCATTCCACCGGCGCCACGCGGTATACCGCAGATCGAGGTCACTTTTGATATCGACGCCAACGGTATCGTCCACGTCAGCGCCAGGGACATGGCTACCGGGAAGGAGCAGTCTATCAGGATTGAGGTATCGTCTGGTCTCTCCGATCAGGAGGTCGAGCGGATGGTGCAGGACGCCGAGAAGCACGCCGAGGAAGACAGCGAGAAAGAAGAACTGATTAAGACCCGCAACGAAGCGGATCATCTTGCCTTCACTACCGAGAAGACGCTCAAGGAACATGCCGACAAGATCTCCGAAGAAGAAAAGAAGGATATAGAAGGTAAAATCGAAGCCCTCAGGGACGTCCTTTCCGGCGAGTCGGTGGAGGCTATCAGCAAGGCCAAAGAGGAGCTGATGTCAGCCTCACATAAGTTGGCTGAAGAGATGTACAAGCAGGCACAGGCGCAGCAGGCTGCCGCCGGAGAAGGGGCTGGTGAGGCCGGTGGTCCGCAACCTGGCGCCGAGCCGGGCGGTGCGGAAGCGGGAAACGAAACCGCAACCGATACCGGTGGCGCCGTGGATGCCGATTTCGAGGTTGTCGACAACGACAAACAGAGCTAATTGATGTCCAGGCGGGATTACTACGAAGTCCTCGGTATCAGCCGAAGTGCGGACGAGGACGAAATCAAGTCCGCTTACCGGAAGCTGGCTCTGAAATACCATCCGGATCGAAACCCGAATGACCAGCAGGCTGAGGAGTATTTCAAAGAGGCGACCGAAGCTTACGAGGTGCTCAAAGATCGGCAGAAGCGTCAGACCTACGATCAGTACGGCCACGCCGGGCTGGGACAGGCGACCGGCGGTTTCGGGTTCGGCGCGGGCGCTTTTGACCTGAGCGATGCTCTGCGGGCGTTCATGCAGGACTTCGGCGGCGGTTCCATTTTCGACGACCTCTTCGGAATGGGTGATCGTGGACGGCGTACCCGTGGCAACCGCGGCGAAGACCTGCGGGTGAGAATCGAACTGACACTCGAAGAAATCGCCGCCGGTGTCGAGAAGTCCATCAAAGTCAGACGGCTGGTTGCCTGTGATACCTGCGGCGGATCGGGAGTTGCTGCCGGTGCGTCGCGCAAAACCTGCCCCCAGTGTAAAGGGCAGGGCCGGGTACGCACCGTCACCCGGACCTTTCTCGGTTCGGTCCAGCAGGTGACGGCCTGCAACGTATGCCGGGGCACCGGTGAGATCATCTCCGATCCCTGCCGCGCCTGCCGCGGAGAAGGACGAGTGCGAGGCTCAACCAAAGTTAATGTCAGAATCCCCCCCGGCGTTTCCAGCGGGAATTACATGACGGTGGAGGGCATGGGCAATGTCGCCCCAGGCAGTGGTGAACCCGGGGACCTGATAGCCGTTTTTGAAGAGACTCCCCACAAGCAGTTCACCCGACACGGAGACAACATAGTCCTTGAGACGGCCGTTTCGTTTGCTACCGCGGCGGTTGGCGGTACAATCGTAGTGCCGACTCTCAACGGTCAGGCCAAATTGAAAATCCCGGCCGGTACGCAGTCCGGGAAGGTGCTGAAGCTGCGCAGCATGGGCATAGAGCACCTGCACCACCGGGGCAAGGGCGACCAGTTGGTGCGCGTGATGGTCTGGGTGCCCACCAAGCTCTCCGGCGAGGATAAGCGGATTCTCGAGAAACTGGCCCGCTCTGAATCGTTTGAGCCGCCGCCGGCTGACAAATCGTTTTTTGAAAGACTCAGAGAGACGCTGGGAGTATGAACGAGGGACAATCGCCGGCTTATGACGAGGTCAGATTAGAGGTACCGCGTCTCCTGGCTGACGCCGTCTGTAATTTCATAATCGACAACATCTGTTCCGGACTCGTTCTTGAGGAAGAAGAAGATTCAGCAACGACCGGCATCAGGTTCTATGTTTCCGGTGAGTTGGATAAACACCGGCGTTCGCTTGGACGTTACCTGGCCCAACTGGCCAATGAATCAATGCCCACTCCGCCGGTGATAACGTCACGGATTGTTCGGGACGTCGAGTGGGAAAAACAATACCGCGCGACGATCAAACCGATTCGCGTGACGGACGATATAGTAATCCGGCCACCCTGGGATTGCGGCGCTCCTGAAGCTGTGCACGACATTATCATCGAACCGAAGATGGCATTCGGAACGGGCAGGCATGAGACAACGCGCTCCTGCCTTCAGGCGATCAGACGTGAGTTTCACGACGGTCGGCGTTTTCTGGATATCGGTTGCGGATCAGGCATCCTGTCTATTCTCGCCGACAGGATGGGCGCGAGTTATATCAAGGCGGTCGACAATGACATGGCGGCGGTGGAGAACTGCCGGGAGAACTTCGCCCTGAACAAAGTCACGACCCCGCACGATATCCTGCTGGGGTCGATTGAACAATGCCGGGATGATAAGCCCTATTGCCTTGTCTGCGCCAATATCATCAAGGAAACGATTTTAGAGTTGCTGGGCCGCCTGTGTGAGTTGACCGACACCGGCGGCACGCTGGTCTTATCCGGGCTTCTGGATCGCGATGAAACCGAGGTCTCGAAGAGACTGATTGATGCCGACCTGCCGCACTTTGGACTGCTGCGAGACGATGAATGGTTGACTTATGCCGTATCCAAAGACTGAAAAAGCAAGGCAACCTGTATTCTATGCGCCCCCGGGCCGCAGGAGTGGCGATCTGATCGAGTTGCCACGGAGTGAGAGTCACCATGCCCTGAAGGTGTTGCGCGTAAGGCGCGGTGAAATGGTCGTAGTCGTCGACGGTTGCGGAGTGGCGTGTAGGGGTGAAGTCAGCAGGATTGTCGCGAGGGAAACAGTGCAGGTGCGAATTCACGCCGAACTGCGCAGCTTCGGAGAGCCGCTTATCCAGCTTCAATTAGCTGCCGGTCTGTCGACCGCCTCTAAGTTTGACAGCCTCGTGCAAAAGGGAACTGAATTGGGGGCGACGCGATTTGTCCCGCTGATATGCGGGACATCGAAAGTGAAGTTGGACGACCCTAAGAGAGCCACAGCCAGAGTCAGGCGACTTCAGAAGGTGGCCTTAGCGGCGATCAAACAGTGCCGAAGGTCGCTCCTCCCGGAGATCACGCTGCCGATGACCTTTGATGACTTTCTTCTTGAAGCCGACGGAGACAGTGTCAATGTAATGTTTCACCCTTCCGGAAGGGGGCCCGGGCTTCAGGATGTTCTGACCGGTGCTAAGACGAAACGAGTGTCGATTCTGGTCGGCCCGGAGTCGGGCTTCACGGACGATGAGGAAGAGGCTGCCGTTGAGGCCGGATACCGAACGGTGTCGTTGGGGCCGCGGGTTCTTCGTACCGAGACGGCCGGGCCGGTCGCCTGCGCTCTGGTGATGAGCCTGTTGGGTGAGTTGAGATAAACGACCGGCGTTCCGATAACCTGTATTGTAATGGATACTGTTATCGTTATATGGGTGGGGCTTTTGGGGCTGGTAGTCGGCTCCTTTCTGAACGTGGCAATCTACCGCCTGCCGCGCAGGATGCGGTTTGTCACCGGCCGGTCGCAGTGTCCCGACTGCGGCACGCAGTTGAAGTGGTATCACAATGTCCCTCTCGTCAGTTACCTGGCGCTGGGGGGGCGATGCGCCTTCTGCTCAAACCGAATTTCTCTGCGGTACCCGTTGGTGGAACTGCTCAACGGGGTGTTCTATGTCTACTTCTTCCGGGAACTGGGCTTCAGCTTCCAGTTCGTAGCCCACGCTTTCCTGGCCTCAGCCCTGATCGTCGTTTTTCTGATTGACCTCGAACACCGCCTTATTCCCGACTCCGTTACTCTGCCCGGGATGGCAGTGGCGCTGGTCTTGTCGCTTTCTTCTGACGGCATCGGCATAGTCGCGGCGGCAATCGGTCTGTTTGTCGGGGGTGGGGCTTTGTACCTGCTCGCCCTGCTGGGAGACTGGCTGTTCAAAAAGGAATCAATGGGTGGTGGCGATATCAAGATGGCTGCCATGTTGGGCGCCTTTCTGGGATGGCAGAAGGTGCTGTTTGTGTTCATCGCTTCAGCCGTGATCGGGCTGGCCGTCTCGCTGGTTCTCATGTTGTTCTCGACAAAACTCCGGCAGGAGAGGTTGGTGCCTTTCGGCCCGTTTTTGGCCACGGCCGCCATGGCGGCTATCTTTTTCGGCGACCAGGCCATTGATTTCTACCTGAGGCACGTCGTCGGTCTGCCATAAAGTGCCGGACGGTCAACTCTCCGGGCAACCCTCCGATAGTACCTACATAGCAATGAAAAAGCGCGTAAAGAAGTTTGAATCCGAAGTGCACCTGGGCCTTCTGGCCATCATGTTCGTGCTGCTGCTGCTCAACGTGGCGTCGAACTACGTAGTGCATGAGGCCCGCCTGTCCGAGAGGAAAAGGGCGCTCGGTGACATCAACGCAGCCGCTCTGGCCGCGACCCGAAGGCTCCAGCACAGCCGGTCGCCAGTGCTTTCGGAGCCCCAGGCGGCCGAACTGCGAAAGCAGTATGACCTCCGTCGCCTTCTGCACCTTCCCTCGGCGCCCGAAACGCCGACGGCCGCCCAGTTGTCCGCGTATCTTGCCACTCCCACCGACAGCCGCTCCGGTGATCTTGCAGATGTAGCCGACAGACTTGCGGCATCCGGCTATCGCCAATTAACACGGGGCCAGGATGACGAGTATTTTCTGATGTATCCCGTGCCGGGCAAATCGCGCACGGGGTTGCTCATACTCTCGCGTGACGAGCCCCTGTTGGCGTATCTCGACGATGCCGGTCGACTGATTCTCATCATCTCCATTGGCGCGGCGTTGGTGATCTTTGGAATATACTTAGTGCTGTTGCGTTTCATTCTCTCACCGTTCAGAAAAATCAGGCGGGAGGCCCTCCAGGCGGGGAGGTCGGTTGATCTCGATCAGGATGACGTCGAGGCTGTCGTCGATGAATACCGAAACGTCATTGCCGAGCTGCAGGAAAAGGAATCCGAGCTGCTCAGACTGAATCGGGAAGTCTCACAAAGGGCGGACTGGCTGCATGTCTTCAACCAGTACCTTCTAAAGTCGATGAACTCCGGTATTGTCACAGTCGACCCGGATGGGAAGATACTGTCCGTGAATAAAGCCACCGGCACAATACTGTCGGTCGACCCGGAGGAGTGTATCGGCGAGCATTATTGGTGTCTGCTTAAGGGGAGCGCCGAACTCATTGATGCCCTGAGCCGGGCTCTCGACTGTGGGAAGCTCATGGCGTATCGTGAGATCGACTTCGAGAGCGAGTGCGGGACGATGCTGAAACTCGGTGTTTCCGTCTCTCCCATCAGCGACCATACCCAGGAAGCCATCGGCGTATCCGTCCTGATAACCGACCTGACCGAAATAGCCCGTCTCAGGTCCGAACTGGAGGCCAAGAAACGGCTGGCCGCGTTGGGAGAAATGGCCGGCGGACTGGCCCATCAACTGAGGAACTCGCTGGGTGCGATCACCGGTTATGCGACCCTGGCCGGGAAGAGACTCCGCGCCGGCAATCCGGACAGTGACAGCATTTCCGCCCTGGCGCAGGAGACTAAGGAGGCGGAACTGTTGATCGAACGCTTCCTGCATTTCGCCAGACCTTTTGAACTGCGTCGTGAGTCACTAAACGTCGGCAATTTCATCTCGGATGTGCTGGAATCCTTTCGCGTCCGACCTAACTGCCGTCATCTTCGGTTTGTCTCCCGGACCGCCGGTGTAGAGGTGATTGAGGTCGACCCCCTTCTTTTCAAACAAGCCCTGACCAACCTGATTGAGAACGCCATCCATGCCAGTCGGTGTGAGGGCGATTGCGTGGAAGTCAGCGCGCAGGCGGAGGGCGGGTCGGTCCTGATTGCGGTCAGGGATTCCGGTTGCGGTATTCCCGCCGAGAACCTGGAGAGGGTCTTTACGCCGTTTTTCTCATCGCGACCATCCGGCAGCGGACTGGGCCTGCCACTGGCGGTCAAGATCATCGGCCTTCACGGCGGTAGTGTCAACGTTCGGTCAAAACCGGATCGGGGGACGATCTTTACGATAACCCTTCCCCAGGCAAGGCACGAACAGGACGTGCAGTCGGAACGGCCACTCACTCGCTTCGCGCGGGAACGCTAATCGCATAAACAGTACGATCCGTTTTCAGGGCTGCACCTGGCAGACGCTTGCCGTCGCCGCGCGCGTTGCGTCTCCCGCATAAACTTCTTGCCAAATGTTTCGATTTGGATATATTGGTAAGCTTGTCTATGGCGGCAGGGCGTTTTCTGACCCTTTGATCCTGAATCTCCCTGCAGCAGCACTGAAATGCGGGCCGCTCCGCGGTCTTGCACTATTGGAGTTCATTGACCGGAGATGTTTGAGAGTCTGTCGGACAAACTTGAGTTGGTGCTGAAAAAGCTGCGCGGCGCTGGGAAGCTGACGGAAAAGAATATCCGCGATTCCATGCGCGACGTGCGCCGGGTGCTGCTTGAAGCGGACGTCAACTACAAGGTCGCTCGCGACTTCATCAAGGCGGCCGAGGAAAAGGCGGTCGGTGTCGAAGTACTGCGGTCAATCGATCCCGGCCAGATGGTGGTCAAGATCGTGCACGATGAACTGGTGCGGCTGTTGGGAGGCAAGACCCAGCCGCTGGCGCCGATTGACAAGTCGCCCACGGTCTACGTGATCTGCGGCCTCCAGGGTTCCGGCAAAACGACACTGGCTGCCAAGATCGCCCTTCAGGCCAGGCGTAAGAACAAGAAGCCGCTCCTGGTTGCGGCCGACATCTATCGCCCGGCTGCGGTCAAACAACTGAAAGTGCTGGCCGACCAGATAGCCGTTGAACACTTCCACGTGGAGGGTAAAAACCCGCCCCGGATATGCCGGGAGGCGGTGGCTTACGCCGAGAAGAACTTCATCGACCTGGTCGTTATCGACACCGCCGGAAGACTGCACATTGACGACGAACTTATGCGAGAACTGGAGGAAATCAAGACCGGGGTCAAGCCGGACGAAATCCTACTGGTGGCCGACAGCATGACGGGCCAGGATGCCGTCAAGGTGGCTGACGAGTTCCACCGCCGTCTGATCATTACCGGCGTCGCGCTCTCCAAACTCGACGGTGACGCCCGCGGCGGCGCCGCCCTGTCTATTCGGTCGGTCACGGGCTGTCCCATCAAGCTGGCTTCCACGGGCGAAAAGGTGTCCGACCTGGAGCCGTTTCACCCGGACCGCATGGCCTCACGCATCTTAGGGATGGGCGACGTAGTGTCCCTGGTGGAGAAAGCCCAGGAGACAATCGATGTCGAGAAAGCCGAGAAGATGCAGGAGAAGCTGCTTAAGGCGCAATTCGATTTTGAGGACTTTCTGGACCAGATGAGCCAGCTCAAGAAGATGGGCCCCATTGACTCGCTGCTCGGCATGATCCCCGGTATGGGCAAGGCCTTCAAGAACATCAGGGTGGACGAGAAAGTGATGGAACGCATGGTGGCCATAATCAAGTCGATGACTGCGGACGAACGTCGCCGACCAGGTATCATAGACGGTTCACGCAAGAGGCGGATCGCCAGGGGGTCCGGCAACTCGGTCCAGGCGGTCAACCAGTTGCTCAAGCAATTCTCTGCCATGCAGAAGATGTTTCACAATATGAGTAAGAAGAAATTCAAAGGCCTGCCGCGGGGGATGATGCCCGATTTGCCGGGTGGCTTTTGAGAACGGAGGATTTGTTGGCAGTACACCTAAGACTTCGGCGCATGGGAGCCAAGAAGCGCCCCTTCTATCGAATTGTGGCCGCCGATTCACGTCGTGCACGCGACGGTCGCTTTTTGGAGATACTCGGCACCTACAATCCGATCACCAGGCCGGCCGAGGTGAGCGTTATCGAAGACAAGCTGACCAAGTGGCTGGATCAGGGTGCCGTCCCCAGCGATACGGTCGGCAATCTTCTCGCCCAGGTCGGCTTCACGGAGAAGTACGAGAAGTACAAGAGAGGTGAGGATGTCTCTGAGATAGCCCTGAGAACCACCATCACCGAACGAAGCAAGAAGACCAGGAAAACGAAGAAGGCGGCCGCGAAAACCCCGGTTGAGGGCGCGCCCGATCCGACTCAAGCCGGTGCATCCGGGGAAGCTCCCGCCGAAGGCGCTGCCGATGCTCCCGCCGAGTCCTGACGCACTAGCTGCTGCGGGATACTGACAGGCCTGTCTGGTCAACCACTGAGTATGATACGGTTCCTCTACCGCAACCGCAAAAGAGAAAGGGATTTTGTGATGAAGGAGTTCGTCGAATTCGTCGTCAAGTACCTGGTCGACAACCCGGATGAAATCGATGTTACGGAAGTCTCCGGAAGTCGGACAACGGTATATGAACTGCGCGTGGCTCAGAGCGATTTGGGTAAGGTTATCGGGAAACAGGGGCAAACCGCAAAAGCGATGAGGACCATTCTGGCCGCCGCCGCCGCGCGGCAGGGTAAACGAGCTGTCCTGGAAATACTCGAATAGGCGGTGACACCCGACGACCAGGACCTGGTAGTGATCGGCCGGTTGGGGCGATCCAGGGGTCTTAACGGCGATATATACGTGACGCCGCTGACCGACTACCCCGAACGATTTGCCGGTATGAGGGAGCTGTATGTCAGCAGCCGGGATGGCTGGCGGAAATTGACAGTGACCGCGGCCCGGTTGATATCCGGGCGACCGGTGCTGAGATTTCAGAACGTCGACTGTCCGGAAGAAGCGGCGCGGATGACCAACCGGGAACTGGCCGTGCCGAGAGATCAACTCGTGGAGTTGCCGGAAGGCGCGTATTTTGTCTTTGACCTGGTGGGCTGTCAGGCTGTTGAAGAGGGCACCGGAGCCCTGGTTGGAGAAGTGATCGACGTTGAGAAATACCCGGCCAACGATGTGTACGTGGTGAGAACCGAGGCAGGAAACAGGCTGCTTGTTCCGGCGGTAAAGCAATACGTGAAGCGCGTGGATATAGAGACAAAGACAATTACCCTGGCAACGGCCGGCCTCCTGGACGGCGAAGAATCGTGATGTCTGATCAGCGATCGATGCGAATAGAGATAGTAACGCTCTTCCCGGACTACTTTGCGCAGACCTTCGGGCAGTCGCTCCCGGGAAAGGCGGCTGAAAAAGGCCTCTTTGAAATCGAGATTGTCAACCTTCGTGATTTTGCCACCGACCGCCATCACACGGTGGACGACAGCCCTTACGGGGGCGGGGGCGGTATGGTTCTCAAGGTGGAGCCAATTGACCGATGTCTTTCCAAGCTCGGCCATGCGCGGCGCGACTCCCGCGACACCGGCGGCGATGAGGAAAGAATAATCCTGACCTCGGCGGCGGGCGTGAAGTTCGACCAGAAGCTGGCCGTGAGGTACTCGCTCTGCCGGCGGTTAACCATTGTCTGCGGGCATTACCTGGGTGTCGACGAGAGGCTGTTGGATCTGTATGATATCGACGAGGTCTCGATGGGCGATTTTGTCCTTACCGGCGGCGAGCCTGCCGCGGCGGCCATGGTCGATGCGGTAGTGCGGCTGATTCCCGGCGTGTTGGGGAACTTTGAGTCGGCTCTGGGCGATTCACATATGGACGACGTTCTTGGGACGCCCTGCTACACGAGACCGGCGGTGTATGAGGGTCTCCGCGTGCCGGAGGTCCTGATTTCAGGCAATCACCGGGAGGTTGCATCGGGCCGGCGCGCCCTGGCAATAAAGAAGTGCCTTCGGAAAAGACCGGACCTGTTGAAAAAGGCCGAACTGTCCGAGAACGATATAAGATTCGTGAACGAGCTGGATGAGAACTTCGAGTTGAGTTGAGCTGAGAAAGGAACAGGTGATGAAACGTATAGCCCAGATCGAGAAGAAATACCTGCGCGATGATTTCCCCGAGTTCAGAACGGGCGATACCGTGCGCGTTCACGTGAAGATCAAGGAAGGCGACAAGGAGAGAATCCAGGTCTTCCAGGGGGACGTTATCAGTCGCCGTGGCGGCGGTATGGGCTCGACTTTCACCGTTCGGAAGATCTCCTCCGGTATTGGTGTGGAGAGGGTTTTCCCCCTGCACTCTCCCAATATCTCCAAGCTCGAGCGGGTCAGGGCCGGCCAGGTCCGTCGCAAAAAGCTGTACTACCTTCGCAAACTCACCGGCAAGTCGGCTCGCATCAAGGAACAGATCAAGGACAGCGAGAAGGGATCCAAAGCAAGCGCCGCCGTCGGAGCCGAGTCGATCAAACCGGCTGAGCAGTAGAAACCGGCTTGCTGCTGAATAGGGCGCCCGTGGATGAACTCCCTGACCATCTTCGGAAGGAATGGAAACGAATCCGCGAGAAACTCCTTGCTGGTCGTTACCAACCGGTACCGGTGCGTCGGCACTTGTTGGATTAGCCAACTGGCGGGAAGCGCAAACTCAGCGTCCCGACGGTACTGGAACGGTTCATCGAGCAGGCCGTTTTACAGGTACTGCAGCCGATCTATGGCGCTACCTTCAGCGAACACAGTCATGGTTTCCGACCAGGCAGCATGAGGCTCTCACGCCAATCCCTTGCAGCGAAGAAAGACCGGATTCGACAGATCACATGTCGAACCGGAGAACGGAGCATAATACAGGTGGCCCGGAAGCTTCGTCTTATCTGCCGATCTGGAGGAGCTACATTCGGTTGGCGGAGGCACTGGGTGTTTTTCGGAAGCTGGACAAGCGGATCCGTCACCGTCTGCAGGTTATCCAAGTCAAGCACTGGAAACGGGGACGAACTGTCCTTTGCGTGTTACGCGCCCGGGGAATGTCCCCATCGACGTTGGTGAAAGCAGCAACCGACATCCGGCGTTGGTGGAAGAACTCTGTGATGGGGTTTCACATCCCTTTGTTGAACTTGTACTTCGATGAACTGGGTGTACCATACCCGGCGTCATGACCGCCACTTGGCGAACCGCCCGGTGCAGACCCACCTGCCGGGTAGTGTGGGAGGGGTAGCCGGATTTATAGCCGGCTACCCTATCCCGATTTCTTCGTAACCAGTTTCAGCACGTTCTATTTCAGCAGCATCATCTTCCTTGTCTCGCTGAATTCACCGGCGTCAAGACGATAGAAGTAAACGCCGCTGGCTACCGTGCTTCCATCCCACATTGCGGAGTGTTCGCCGGCCTGGAGAGTCTCATCAAGCAGTGTGGTCACCTTCTGCCCCATGATGTTGTAAACCTCGAGTCTCACCGATGCCGCGTACGGAAGGGCGAAGCTGATCTGCGTGACCGGGTTGAACGGGTTGGGGTAGTTCTGGTGCAAAGCAAAGCTGGCCGGTGTGCTTGTGGGTTTCATAGCGTTGTCAATACGTGCGCCCAAGGCGGTCAGACCGTCTTGAGCGACCATCGCCGAAACAATCTCGAATCTGCCGTCCAGTTGGATCAGGTTCTCCCTGCCGGCAGGGATGACTTCACCTCCGTCGAGATCAAGCAGCCCGATTCGAAGCAGGTCGTCCTGGCTGCTGTAAACCAGGTTCAGACGGTCGGCTGCCAGATTTCGCGGCACGATATCGGTGGATCCGCACACCTCAAGTTGAACGCCGCGCAGATCGTAGGGGGAGTTGATCGCAATTGTCGTTATGCCGTTTTCAAAGACGGCGCCGACAACAATATCCGGGGCGATCTTTCCCGCTCCACCACCTTCGGCAAGGCAACCGCAGAGTGGTTCGGGTCCCTGCTGGAAGAAGAAGTCGACCACGAAGACGAGGTCGGCGATATTGGGGCCGGAGCACGACCCGTTGACATCGGCCGCGTCCATAATGTCCGGGGGCGGGCCACCATTGAACATGTAATCCACCAGGTAGACCAGGTCAGCGATGTCGATAACGCCGCTATAGTCGATATCGCACGGCATGTAGGGGGGTATTTCAGTGGCGTCCCGCATGGGATCAAAACCGACAGGAAGGTCATAGTGATTCACGTCGGCAAAGAGCAGGCCCCTGACCGGATCGCCCTGCAAGGCGATGTCCCAATGGACATAAGTGCTGATGTCGCAGTCCGCGTTGAGGACGCTGAAGTGGATATTGAAAACGGTATGTGTTCCCTCAGGAATGACCTCGCCGAAAGAATTGGCAAGAGCTACATAGAGGAACCCGGAATCAGGCTTGATCTGGAAGACCGAGTAATCCCAGGACTCGATCAACAGGCCCTCCGCCGACAAAGAGGACACCGTGACCGCCTCGGGGATGGCAATGGGAATCGATGCTCCCTTGATGGGCTGCGTGAGTTTCACTTGTACCGGTTGCACCATGTTGCCGGTTACCACCGTCGTGGACGGTATCAGCAACGAGTCGTCTCCTTCGCTTCCTCCCCCTTCGACAACCGTAAAGCAGTACGGACCGAACCACTCGGGGTAGCAATTGATCTGGGGACCCGCCCACTTCCAGATGCCGCTTGGCGGATAGTACGCCGAGTCGAGACAAACAGTTTTTCCGATGTCGGCGGTGTCAATTGGTCCGATTTCAATAGTGTAGAGGACGTCGTCAAACCCGTTCACGAGGCCTTTGACGGCGGCGGCGGCGGCAAAACCCACTGTGTCGGCGCCCGACCCAGTGACGCCGAAGTAGTTGATCCAGGCACCGATCTCATAGTCCATCGGATCAAAGGCTGGAGCCCAGGCTCCAACAGTGTTGCCCCAATGGGCGCCGTTAATTGAAAAGACGCGGTAGCCGTTGACAATACCGGTCATGTTGTGGCCGGTGTTATTCACCAGTCGCATATTAAACACTACCGGTATTCCGGTCCGGATGCCATTGGCATCCCAGGAACCGTCAACGTGGTCAAGTATCACGGCGGCTTCCGGCCCCGGGAGGACAGTCAGCTTAACAGCAACGTATTGCGGGCCGTTCTCCGCTTCAAAAGATTCCACCACGACGTCGTTGGTGTAAACCCCCACGCCCAGTTGGGAACTGTACACATCGACAACCAGTTCGTCGGGTGTAACGCCACTATTGGACGGCAGATCCATCCAGGTCGACTCAATGTAGTCCGCTATGTAGGCTATGTTACGGCCGTATTGTTCGGTTACCGCAAACGCGCGCGAACCGGGATTCGGGCCACCTTCCCAGACTGTGAACTCCAGCGTGTCCGGAGTTACCGAAAGGAGTACGGGTGGAATTTCCTCGTAGTAGATCGTGTAGCAGTATGGCCCGTACCAGGCCGGCTCATACTCGTCCGTCAGGCTGTGCCATAGCCAGTACCCCGAAGGGGGTGTCCAGGCTGAATCGATGCATAGCGTCTTGCCGTTATATACCGAATCGATCGGCCCCACTGTTATTGTGAACGGTACGTCATCAAACCCGGGCGGTATCCCGGTATAGTCATCGTTGAAAGGAATAACAGCACCTCCGAAAACGACAGAGTCGGCACCGGAGCCCGTGACACCGAAGTGATTGATCATGAACGCGGCGTTGAAGTTGGCCGAGGTCAACACGCCGGTACTGTCACCGACAGTAGTGCCCCACTGGGCGCCGTCCGGTGAATAGACCTTTAAGCCGTTCATAAAGGCCATGATGGTGTCACCGGTGTTATTGGTGAAGCGCAGGTCGAAAGGCACCGGTCTGTCAGTAGGAATCTGATTCGGCCCCTGGGTACCGGTGAGGGGGTCGATTGTAACGCTGGCCAGGGTCGGGGCGATGATTTCATAACAGTGCGGTCCGCTCCACGATGGACCATAAGAGCTGAAGCCGTCGCGAGACCATTTCCAGAGCCCGGCCGGGGCGAAGTAACTGGAGTCAATGCAGATCGTCTTGCCGTCATAGGCAGGACTGATCGGATCAACCGTGATCGTCCAAACTACGTCGTCAAAACCGGGGGGGAGGCCATCATTCATCCCTGGCACAATCACGGCGCCCAGGGCAACCGTGTCAGCACCCGAGCCGGTGGGATTATAGACATTGAACATCAGGGATCCCTGGAGCACTGAAAGCCCGCCGGTTGTGTCGGCAGTAGTGGTACCCCACTGGGCGCCGTCCGGCGAATAAACCCGGACACCGTTGCTGAAGGCGTAAAACCAGTGCTCGGTATCGTTCGTGACTCTCAGGTGAAAGGTGATCTCAGTATTAGTCATCACGGTACCGGACCCGAGCGCACCCTCGACGAAATCCACGGATATACTCCCGCCCGGATGTATGGCACAGTCGGAAGAGCCCATACACGGCGGCGGACCATACCCGAATAAAAAGGCGATTAGATAGCCGAGATCGGCGATGTCCACGCCTTCGCATCCATCCATGTCGGCATCAACCAGGCTGATCGGCTCGGGCCCCTGTTGAAAGATGTAGTCGATCAGGTAGACCAGATCAGCGATGTCCACCATTCCATCCCCGGTGACATCACCGCACACACCCTGCCCGTGTGTGGGTACCCCCAGCAGGATCAGTGCCCCTGTCAGCAAGATCAGACCAAGCCTTGACACAATGTCCTCCTTGAGTTTTAATGTTGTGTTATTGCTGAGATTATAAGAACATATACTTACCTACGTTACTAAGATAAGTATAGCTAAACCGGACTATTCTGTCAAGCATAAAACCACTGTGGTATCGGTCAAAGCAGGACATCATGCGTGTGATGCTGCTGTTACGCGCTGATTTGTCATACCCGCACCCGCGGTGTTGTGCCGTCAGGCGTCTCGAGGCTGACGGCTCCCTCGTTACAAGCTAGCCCACCCGCTGCTGCGCTCCGGATGTGATACCGTTGCGCTCCTGCCGTCAAGGTCATGCTGAGCGCAGTCGAAGCATGAGCGGATTCGATGGGTGGCACCCTCAAACTCGGTTTGGGGGTGACTCTCCTAATTCCCCGCCCCAAACAAGGTTTGAGACGGCCACCCGCCGTAGCGCGCGAAGCGCGAAAGACAGGCTTGCCTGCGGCGGGCGACGCTCCCGCCACGAAAAAACCGCCTCTCAAATAAGGCGGTCGGTTCGAAAGCTCCAGGAGTTTTCGCAGGGAATACAGCGGTTATCAGGAGGCAGCCGCCGGTGGTTTCTTCAGACGGACGTGTTTGACGACTTTGCCCGCTTTCAGGCAGGAAGTACACACATTTATCCGCTTCGGCTTGCCGTCAACCAGTGCCCGCACCCGCTGCAGATTGGGCAGCCAGCGCCGCTTGGTAGTGTTGTTGGCATGAGAAACGTTGTTGCCGAATCCCGGCCTCTTACCGCATATTTCACAAACCTTGGCCATTGCTCTCTACAACTCCTTTCAGAAAAGTGCATCAATCTATGCATATTCTCGGAAAAGGCAAGAAATATCTGAGTCAAACCGCGCAGACTCGGTGGCTTCTCAGGGGGTCATTAAGCGGCAATCACGCAAGAGGCCCCTGAATCAGCCGACTCATCCCGGCGGTTTGCTCGTCAGGTCGATATCCGGAGCTACCGGTCGCGCCGCTTTTTGGTTGCGTTGTGACGGAACTTGTGCCAGAATACGGACTAAGAAGGCATATGCAGACAGGTAGAGACGCTCCATGTTGGATTTGAGATTTATACGGGAAAACCCGGACCTGGTCAAGGCAGGAATCGCCCGGAAGAATGAAAAGGCGGATATCGATGACATTCTCGAACTCGACCGGAAGCGCCGGGAAATAATCAGGGAGGTGGAGCAGCTCAAGGCCGGACGTAACAAGATGTCGGCTGATATTGCCGCCAGGAAGAAGGACGGGCAACCCGCCGATGACGCCATTGCGGAAATGCGACGGGTGGGACAGCAGATCGCCTCGCTGGACAGCGATTTGCGCGAGGTAGAGAAGGAGTTCAAGACCTCATTGAGTTGGGTTCCCAATCTGCCGCACGAGTCTGTCCCGGTCGGAACCGACGAGAACGCCAACGACCTCGTCCGGGAGTGGGGCGAGAAACCGAGCCGCGATTTCAAGGTCCTTCCGCATTGGGAGATCGGGGAAAAACTGGGAATCCTGGATCTTCCGGCAGCGGCCAGGATTTCAGGTTCCGGGTTCTATGTCCTCAGAGGCCTGGGCGCACGCCTGGAACGTGCCCTGGCCAATTACATGCTTGACCTGCATGTCGCAGACGGCTTTATCGAATACTCGCCGCCGTTTATAGTCACCGCCGATACCATGTATGGTACCGGCCAACTGCCCAAGCTCGACGAAGACATGTACCACACGGAACCTGACGGCCTCTACCTGATCCCGACCGCTGAGGTACCATTGACCAACGTCTTCAAGGGAGAGATCATCAGCCATGAGATGCTCCCCATCGGCATGGTGGCGTACACTCCCTGTTTCCGACGTGAGGCCGGCGCCGCAGGTAAGGATACACGGGGGATGATGCGCGTGCACCAGTTTGCCAAGGTCGAGATGGTACGAATAGTCCGCCCCGAGAACTCCTACGACGAACTTGAATCCCTTCTTCGGCAGGCCGAGAAAGTTGTTCGGGGACTGGGACTTCCTTACCGGGTGATGAACTTGGCTTCGGGTGATCTGTCGTTCGCCAGCGCCAAAACCTACGACATCGAGCTTTGGGCCGCCGGCATAGAGAAATACCTGGAAATATCATCGGTCTCCAATTTCGAGGACTTCCAGGCCCGACGGATGAACTGTCGTTTTCGTGATGAGGACAAGAGCGTGAAGTTTCCGCACACGCTTAACGGTTCCGGGGTGGCCCTGGCGAGATTGGTCCCGGCCATTCTGGAAAACTACCAGAACGCCGACGGAACAGTAACCGTTCCCGAGATACTCAAGCCCTACATGGGTGGTGTGGACAGGATCGGGTGATGGCTGACCGGTCGAAAATCGGACGCCGGGTCGACGCGCTTTACATCGGCAGGTCGACCATCTTCAAGGTCTTCCTGCTGGGCGGAGTGGCCGTCATATCTGCGGTATTCATCTGGTATACCTTTGATGTGATCGGACAACTCCAGACCGACGCCCGGGCCCAGGTTGACAGGTATGTCAGAATGTGGCAACTGGCCGCCAACTCGCCGACCTCGGGCACTGAGCTTCAGTTCATTTTCGATGAGATCATCGTCAAAGCCACTTTCCCGATTATCGTCCTCGATGCCGACCACGAACCGATCCACTGGCGGAACATCGAGAACGTCGCAACCGGCGACACCTCGGCGGAGACACTTTCCCGACTCAAGCGGGTGGCTGTCGAAATGATGGAGCAGAACGGAGAGTTCCCTCTTTACTTTGGCGAAAGGAAGCTGAACTATTTCTGCTACGGTGACTCGGAAGCCATCAACCAACTCAGGATGATGCCGTTTGTGGAGATCGGGATCGTCCTGGCTTTTCTGATAGTGGGCCTGATCGGATTTCAGAATATACGGCGCAGCGAGGAGCGAAAAATCTGGGTCGGCATGGCCAAGGAAACCGCGCACCAGCTTGGCACGCCCATAACCTCGCTCATGGGGTGGTTGGAAGTGGCTCGGACCGAGTGCCGGCCCGAGGTGGAAGCCGGGCGGCAGCCACTGCTCGATGAGACAATGGGCAACATGAGTACCGACGTGAAGCGACTGGAGAAGATCGCCAACCGTTTCGGGCAGATCGGCTCGATCCCGGAGATGGATACCCACGACCTGAACTCGCTGGTACAGGAGACGGTTGAATACTACCGGCGCCGGCTGCCGTATGAGGGCGAGGGAATCAAGCTGACCTTCACTCCCGCCGAGTTACCTCCCGTCGAACTCAACTACGGGCTGCTGGGCTGGGCGCTGGAAAACCTGCTCAAGAACGCCCTGCAGGCAGTGGATTCGCGGGAAGGGCGTATTAATATTCGCACCGAACTCCTCGCCGGTGCGGGTAACGTCCGCATCGAGATCGCCGACAACGGTGCCGGTATTTCTTCAGCAGCCGCTCGCAAGATATTCCGGGCCGGCTTCACTACCAAGAAGCGGGGCTGGGGGTTGGGGTTGACGCTGGTCAAGCGCATTGTCGAAGAATATCACGGAGGGCGGGTGGCCCTGGCAGGATCAGCGCCGGAGGAGACCGTGTTTGAAATCCTGTTGCCCCACAAGGCACAGCGTCAGGTCAGCAGATAGGAACGGAATATGGTAAAGCAGGCGACAACGAAGAAGATACTCTGGGTTGACGACGAGATCGACTCGCTCAAGTCACACATCCTTTTCCTCGAGAAGAAAGGGTTTGAACTGGTCACCGCCATGTCCGGTGACGACGCCGTGGTCAAAGTGCAGCAGGAGATGTTTGATCTGGTGCTGCTCGATGAGATGATGCCGGGGAAGGACGGGCTGGCCACGCTCGAGGAGATCAAGGACATCCATCCCCATCTGCCGGTGGTGATGGTGACCAAGTCCGAGGAAGAGACGCTCATGGACGATGCTATCGGTCAGAAAATCGACGACTACCTGGTCAAGCCCGTCAATCCGTCGCAGGTACTACTGGTGATTAAACGACTGCTGGAATCCAGAAAGATCATCAGCGGCTCCTCAATGAAGCGCTATATCGCCGAGATCAATCGCTTCAACGAGAAGTTGTACGGAACCGTCTCGCCCGAGGACTGGCAGGAGGCGGGTCGAATTCTGGCCTCTTGGAATCTGGAGCTTGATGCAACCAGCGACACCGGCCTGGAGCAGTTGCTCGCCGGCACGCGCCGGGAGTGGAACAACGAGTTTGCCAAGTACATCGAGAATAACTACCGGGGCTGGCTCTTTTCGGACAAACGGCCGGTGCTTTCCGCGGACGTCGCTGCCAAATACATAGTGCCGTTACTGAAGAGGGAAAAGAAGGTGCTCTTCATTGTCGTCGACTGTATGCGGCTGGACCAGTGGATGCAGGTGGAACCGCTGCTTGCGGAATACTACAACATCCGCCGGGAGACATACTTGTCGCTTCTGCCCAGCGCCACGCCGTTTGCTCGCAACGCCATTTTTGCGGGCCTGTTCCCGGACGAGATTAACCGAGCCTATCCGGACAACTATCGCTCCCGCGACGAGGGTTCCCTGAATCGCAACGAAGAGAGACTCTTCGCCGACAACCTCGCCCGCAACGGTCTGCGCTACGACCGCAAGCTCCGGTACGTGAAAATCTATGACAATACCGAGGGTGAGACGCTGGCCAGGCGGATCGCTGACTTCTTCGACAGCCCCATTGTCGCTCTCGTTTTCAACTTCCTGGATATCCTTGCCCACGGTCGGTCCAATAACGTTATCCTCAGGGAGATCGCCGGAACCGACGCCGCTTTCAGGTCTCTCATGAAAAGCTGGTTTGTGCACTCGCCGTTGTTTGCCATTCTCAAAGCGTTCGCGACCCGGGATTTCACGGTTGTCATTACTTCCGATCACGGTTCCGTCCTGTGCCGACAGGGAACGATGGCGCACGGCAAGAGATCCACGTCAAGTAACCTGCGATACAAGTACGGAGACAATCTCAAGTCGGACCCCAAGCACTCGATCCTGATCAAGAATCCGGACGAGTGGCGATTGCCTCAGCTCAGTATTGCCACCACCTTCATAATCGCCAAAGAGGATTATTATTTCGTGTATCCGAACAACTACAACGAGATGGTGCGGCAGTTTCAGAACTCGTTTCAACACGGCGGCATTTCGCTCGAGGAAATGGTGGTGCCGCTGGCCGTTCTGACGCCCAAGTGATCCCTTGCAGCGAACCCTGAGCATAGTGTCGCATTCCGAGGACCAGACGATTGGCCTGGCAAAGAACCTGGTCGGCTTGCTCAGGCCCGGCGACGTTCTTGTGCTGCGAGGAGAGCTCGGCTCCGGCAAAACCGTCTTCGTTCGCGGTCTGGCGATAGCTCTCGGCCTCGACGAACGACAGGTGAACTCTCCCTCCTTCACAATCGTCAATGAGTATCCCGGAGAACGACCGCTGTATCACTTCGATCTCTACCGGATTAACGACCTCTCGGAACTGTACGAGGTCGGTTGGGATGATTATCTCGAGCGCAACGGCTTGGTGGCCGTTGAGTGGGGTGAAAAAGCACAGGAGATGCTGCCCACCGGGTACTACCTCATTGACTTTGGCATAGTGGACGAACAGAAACGAAACATTGATATCACCTTCGTTAAAGAATGACTGATTCCCGCGAAATGAATGTGCTGGCCATTGACACCGCCACGGCTACGTTGAACCTGGCCGTGTGCTTCGGTGGTGATCGCGTAGTGAAGCTGAGTGAGCATATCGGCGTCTCTCACGGCCAATTCCTGATCAAGAAGATCGGCGACCTGCTTGAATCCACCGGACTTGACAGGGGCGATCTCGACGGCATAGTGGCTTCGACCGGCCCCGGTTCCTTTACCGGTCTGCGAGTCGGACTGGCGGCCGCCAAGGGGATGGCGGTGGCGACTGACATCCCGATAGTGGGTGTGAGTCTGTTCGACGTTGCCGCTCACAGGTTGGGCGAGCGCGACGCCTGGGTCGTGGTTCCCTTCAAGCGCGATGAATACTTCGTAGCTCTCGTGACGCGGGGAACCTGGACGCCGGAGAACGTTACCGCGGTGGCGAAGACGGCGCTTGCGGGGATTGTCGGCGATCTGCCGGTGGCCGCCCTCGCTGTCGACCTGGCGGGGCTTTACCCGCAGCTCACCCTGGCGGAACCGTTTGGCCGGATTGAGTATGACGGGGGCGACCTGCTGGTCCTTGGTCAGTCGAGGCTTTCAGCCGGAGAGTCCGACGACATCGCCCGGCTTGAACCGCTGTACCTGATGAAATCCCAGGCGGAGATCCGATATGCCCGACGTCACCGGGAACAATGATCCCGACATCGGCATTCGCGCCATGACAGTTGGCGACCTCGAGGCCATCGTGGCCCTGGAAAAGACCGTCTTTTCAGACCCCTGGTCCCGTGACGCATTCCTGGATATCCTGTCCCAGGAGGGATGGAGCGCTCTTGTGGCCGAATGCGATACGGGGATAATCGCCTATGCCTGCTGTATGACGAGCGATGCGGGCGCGCGCCTGGCCAACATCGCGGTGGCCGAATCCTATCGCAGAAAATCGGTTGCCAAAAGACTTCTGGCCCGTATCTTGGATGACGCCAGGAAGGCAGAGTGCGAGTATATACTGCTGGAGGTCAGGCCCGGCAACGCCGAGGCCATTGCTTTTTATGAGCGCCACGGTTTCCGCCAAATGTACCGGCGCCCTCACTACTATCGCAGTCCGACCGAGGACGCCCTGGTGATGGTGCGCTACCTGTCTGAGGATAATGAGAACGAGTGATCGATGGAATGGTTCCGGAAAGCAAAACCGGGGATTGAATCCACCGAGAAGAAGAACATCCCCGAGGGATTGTGGACAAAATGCACTTCCTGCGGCGAGATCGCCTACGGGAAGAAGATGGAACAGCTCCTCTGGGTCTGCCCCAACTGCAATTTCCACTTCAGGATATCGAGCCGCAAGTACATAGACCTCCTGCTTGACGGCGGTGAGCTTGATGAGCATGACCGGAATCTGAAAACCACCGATCCGCTCAAGTTCAAGGACTCCAAGAAGTATCCCGACCGCATTAAGGCCGCCCAGCGGAAGTCCGGCATCATGGAAGGCGTTATTTCAGGGATGGCCACCGTGGACGGCATGCTAGTCTCGTTTGCAATTATGGATTTCTCGTTCATCGGGGGGTCGATGGGGTCTGTCGTGGGCGAGAAAGTGGCTCGCGCCATTGAGCGCGCCATTGACCGCGAGGTGCCCCTGATAATCGTCTCCTGCAGTGGCGGGGCTCGGATGCAGGAGAGTATTCTGTCACTGATGCAGATGGCGAAGACGGCGTCACTTTTGGCGGTGCTGGCGGAGAAGAGGATTCCCTATATCTCGATATTGACCAATCCTACCACCGCCGGGGTCATGGCTTCGTACGCGTCGCTGGGCGACGTCGTCATTGCCGAGCCCAAGGCCCTGTTGGGTTTTGCCGGCCCGCGAGTGATTCAGCAGACGATCGGCGCCGACCTGCCGGAGGGTTTTCAGTCCTCTGAGTTCTTTCTGGAAAAAGGGTTCCTGGACAAAATCGTAGAGCGAAAAGACCTGCGCGGCACGGTGGTCAAGCTGCTCAGGTACATGTGGAGACGGTAGAGTTGAGACATACCTATGTTTCGGCTGAGAAGTTCATCCTTTCCCGTGAATTCTACGGCATGAAACTGGGTCTTGAGAACATCACCCGGTTTCTTTCATCTATCGGCTCGCCACAGACGGCATACGACACTATTCACGTGGCCGGGACCAACGGCAAAGGCTCCACGGCAGCCATGCTGGCGTCGATTCTCCGGGCGGCGGGTTACAAGACCGGTCTTTTCACTTCACCCCACCTGGTCAGTTTGCGCGAGCGTGTTCGCGTCAACGGCCGGATGATTCCCCGGCGCTCGGTGACAGCCTTTGTGGATCGGCATCGCAGCGAACTGACAAAGCGGAAGCTGTCCTTTTTCGAGGTGATTACGGCCATGGCGCTGGCCTTTTTTCAGCGGTCCGCCGTGGGCCTGGCGGTGATTGAGACCGGCCTGGGAGGCAGGCTGGACGCCAGCAACGTTCTCAGGCCACTCCTGACCATTACAACCGACATCAGTCTCGACCACACGGAAATCCTGGGCCACTCGTTGGAGGAAATCGCCCATGAAAAGGCAGGAATAATAAAGAAATCGGCGCCGCATTTGATTGGCCTGCTGCCGGACGAGGCCGAGAGAGTCATCCGAAAGCGATGCCAAGCCGTGGGAACGCCGCTGCGGCGGCTCTGCAGGAACGACTTTGCCACCGACACGCTTCGAAATCGGCTGGATTTCACGTGGAACGGTTACCGGCTGAACGGTCTGTCGCCGTCGCTGCTCGGCGGGCACCAGTTGCAGAATGCAGCCCTGGCGGTAAGGGCAGTGTCGATCCTGAATGAATCCGGACTTTGCGCATCCGGGCGGGCTATCCGCGAGGGTCTGTCGGCCACCGACTGGCCGGGACGATTCCAGATCATCAGGCGGCAGCGACAGCCGACGGTGGTGCTGGATGTCTGCCACAACGAATCAGGCGTTCGTGCTCTAGTCGATTCCTTCAAGACGAGTTTCCCCGAGCGGAGGGCATACGTGATCGTCGGTTTTGTCAAACGAAAACCGCATCAGGCGATGGTCGATGTTCTCTCTGAGATCGCCGCTACGTTTACGCTGGTTCCGCTTAGAACAAAGAGGAGCCTGGACCTGAAACAGGCAGCTGCGGCGTTGGACTTTCATAATATCCCTACGGCCAGGTGCGGTTCCCTGGCAACGGCCTACCGCCGGCTGTCGAGAGGTTGCACCGGGGACGATATCATAGTGGTGGCCGGTTCCCACTTCCTGGTGGGCGAATTCCTCGAAAACCACGGCAGACAATGAGTAAACCCGATCCAAAGAACGGCAAAGAAGACGCCGCCTCGGACGGCATCGATGTCTCGATGAGAACAGCACAGGCTTCACTCTCTCCAGAGGAAACCCAACTCCGGGAACTGAACGAGAAGATCACCGGTCTCACTAAGACGAATCGGCAGTTGAAACGGAAGATATTCGATCTGTATACCAGCTTCGAGATCAGTCGCCATTTCAATTCCGTTCTGGATCACGAGACTCTTCTGGATACGTTTATCCTGACTTCACTGGCCCAGGTCGGCGCCTCCAAGGCGGCCGTTTTCCTTCCACGCCGCGGACAGTCGGACAGACTTGTCATGACCAGGGGCAAGGGATCGGGGGAATTCCCCGACATGCGACAGTTTTTCCAGGTCAAATCAAAGCTGGTGATTTACCTCGCCGGCCTCAATCGTCCTCTGCCGACGGGCGAACTTCTCGCTGAGGCGGTCGGACGCGGGGAGAGAAGTATCCTGGAGCGGTTTCATCCCGGATTGGTGGCGCCGCTTATATATCAATCGCGGTTGATCGGCATCTTCATTATCACCGACAAGATGTCCGGGCGGGAGTTCAAGATGGAGGATATCGAGTTTCTTTCCGTCCTGGGCAGCCAGATATCGGTCGCCATCGAAAACACGCGGCTCTACGAGGCGGAGAAGATGGCCACGCGGCAACTGCGGCTGGCCCAGGAACAACTGGTCCGCAGTGAGCGGCAGGCGGCGCTGGGCGAGATGTCGGCCAAAATTGCCCATGAGATCAACAACCCGCTGGGCATTATCAAGAACTACATCCAACTCATCAGCCGGGTGGTCGGTCCCAATGTCGAAGCCACCAACTATTCCAAGATTGTCGGCCAGGAGATCGACCGGATCGCCCGCATTGTCCGCGAACTGCTGGATGTCCACCGGCCCCGCGCGGATGCCCGGGAACCGGTCGATATCGTGCGGGTAATCGAGGACGTTTTGCAGCTTCTGGAAAAGAGGCTCGAACTGCAGAAAGTATCCGTTGTCAGGAATTATCCAGCGGAGTGTCCCCCTGTCAGCGGTTCTCCGGAAAACCTGAAACAGGTCTTCTTGAACCTTATCATCAACGCCTGTGACGCTATGAGAGAAGGGGGAACGCTCGATCTGTCCCTTGAAGACCGACACGACACGTTGCATCTGGAGGTTCGTGACACGGGACCAGGTGTCAAGGTGGAGAAGATTCCCCGGATTTTCGAACCGTTTTACACTACCAAGGACCCCGGAAAAGGCACCGGGCTGGGTCTTTCCGTATGTTATGGGATAATCAAAACGCACGGCGGGTCGATAAGCTACAGAAACACCGAGAGCGGGGGATGCTTCTCGATTTATCTCCCGACGGTAAATGAAGACAACAACTATGAGCCAGGCTGCTGACAAAATAATCATTGTTGATGATGAAAAGGGAATGTGCGATTCGCTTTTCAAGCTCCTTACCGACGATGGCTACCGGGTGGAGGCGTTCCAGGAGGCGCCCAGGGCGGTGGAGGCTATTCGTGGTGGCAAGGTTGATCTGGTGATAACCGATATCAGGATGCCTCAACTTGACGGCATGGACCTGATGAAAATCGTCAAAGAGGTGGATGAGGAGATCCCGGTAATCCTGATGACCGGCTACGCTTCACTCGATTCCGCTGTGGAGGCTGTTTCCCGGGGGGCCTATGATTACCTGATGAAGCCGATCGAGTTTGCCAACCTCGTGATGGCCGTCAAGCGGGCGCTGGAAAGACGCAAGGCTGCGCTGGATCGCCGCCAGTTGCTGGAGCAATTGAAGATCGCCACGTTGCTTCAGGAGCGCCGCATCAACGAACTGAACGCCCTCTACGAAGCAGGTAAATCGATCGGATCCACTGCCAACGTGAAGGAACTGCTGCGCCAGATTGTCGTCCTGGCGTCATCGGTTACTGAAGCGAAGGTGGGTTCAATTATGTTGCTGGATGAAAAGGATGAGTACCTGACAATCCAGGCGGCGATCGGGCTGGAGCCGGAGGTCGTTGAAAGAACGCGCCTTCCCGTGGGCACGTCGATAGCGGGCTTCGTGGCTCAGACGGCCCAACCGATCATCGTGGAAGACGTCGAACGCGACCCTCGCTTTCAGAGAATCAATCGCGAGAGGTACGGCGCGGCCTCGCTGCTGTGTGCCCCTCTGACAATCAAGAACCGGGTTATCGGGGTCATCAACATGGCTAACAAGGAGAGCGGCCAGTCGTTTACCGAAAATGACCTCAGGCTCCTGACCACTTTCGCTTCTCAAGCGGCAGTGGCCGTTGATGACGCCAACCAGTTTGAAAAAAACCGTCGTCGCCTGATCGAGTTTGAAATTCTCCACGAAGTAGCCAGCGAACTGCCTCAGATCAAGTCATTGAATGCATTTCGCGGAATCCTCATCGACAAGATGAAGCGCGTTTTCCCTGTTGGCTACTCGCTCTGGTTCAACTGGAATTCCGCCAGCCATACTTTGGTGCTGGAGGGTGCGTCGGGGACCGACGATATCCCGTTGACCGACAGCGGTGGCATTGACCTGGGCAAGATAGCCAGGGAAAGCATCTCCCTGTCGCCCATCAGCCTTGGAGGGCTTGATATCCATAACATCGTCGAGATATCCGACATGATCCGGGGAAAACTGGCCAACAACGAGCACTTCCCCACACCTAAGCGGGCCTTCATGGCGATACCGATTCTCAAGTACGCCGAACTTGCCCATGTGTTCTGCCTGGGCTCGGACTCGGATCGGCCCTACAGCCCGGATGACATCTCTCTGGCCCGGCTGGTCATTTCGCAGGCGGCGCTGTTGTTTGAGAAGGAAAAATCACTGCTCAACGCCACGCGGCTACTCACGATGGGCAATATAATCTCGGAGATATCGCACGATTTACGCAAGCCGTTAACCTCGATAAAGGGCGGTCTCCAGATCATCAAACAACGCTGGCCCGAGACCACCGGCGCAGACCTGGTGAAAATGGTTGAGGATGAGATCTACCGTATGAACGAACTCGTCGGGGAACTTGTCGATTTCTCCAACCCCAACAAGTATCAGACTGAGAAGATCGACCTGAGGCAACTGGTTCAGCGAGCCGCCGAACTGGTCGGGCCGGACTTGCGCAAGCGTAAGGTCCAGTTCAACACCGAGTTTGGGCAAGCCAACTGGGAAGTCATAGTCAACAAGAACCAGATCATAGAAACGCTGTTGAACCTGTTTATCAACGCCCTCGACGCCATGCCCGACGGCGGCAGGTTATCGATCCTCGGGTCGGTAGAGAAGCCGGAACACAAGAAAACTGAGTATTTAGCGCTGAAAATCAGTGATACCGGTGTGGGGATCAAAGAAGAGAACCTCTCCAGGATATTCGATCGTTACTTTACCAGCAAGGAAACCGGAACGGGACTTGGCCTGGCTGTTGTGGAGCGGATTGTCTCTGCCCACAGCGGGACCCTGAGAGTAGAATCGGTCGAGGGCGACGGGACAACCTTCACGCTGTACTTCCCCCTTACCGTGTGATGCGCCAGCCCTATCAACAGGTCACGCTCCGGCTGCGTCCGCTGCGCATTCGAACCGTCTCTGCATTTCGTTGCCGAAAATGAGCAAGGAACCTGTAGTTTTACCTTGATTCCTGCCCGACAATGCCGATAATGTTAGGCAGCGAGTCGGGTGATTGATGGCCAAGACCAAGGAAAAAGTAAAGATACTGGTAATCGACGACGATCCCAAGGTCTCGTGGATTCTCACTGAAGGCCTGTCGTCCAAGTTCGACTTTGTTTCGGCCCGTGACGGTATTGAAGGGATCCAGATGGTTTCGACCGAGAAGCCGGAACTGATCCTTCTCGATATCAAGATGCCGGGTATGAGCGGGCTTGAGGTCCTCGAGAAACTCAACAAGGCCGAGTCGCGCCCCGAGGTCATCATGGTATCCGGCCATGGCCAAACCCAGTCTGTGGTGGACTCCATCAAGTTGGGGGCGGCCGAGTTTGTCAACAAGCCGTTCGACATCCAGGAAATCGAGATTCACATCAACGGTGTCCTGGAGCGCAACCATCTGCGCCGGGAAGTCAGGGAACTGAGAACCAAGCTTGAAGGGGAAAGCGCATACGCGGGTTTCATTGGTGATTCGGGCCCGATGCTCAAGGTTAAGTCTATTATTGAGCAGGTGGCCGATTCCGAACTGACGGTTCTGATTCGCGGCGAGTCCGGTACCGGCAAGGAGATAGCTGCGCGCTCGCTGCATCAGTTATCCCGGCGGGCCGATCGACCGTTCATCAAGGTTAACTGCGCCGCCATCCCGCGCGATCTTCTGGAAGCGGAGTTGTTCGGCTACGAGAAGGGCGCTTTCACGGGAGCTCACAAGAACAAGCAGGGCCGCTTCGAAGTGGCCGACAAGGGGACGATATTCCTGGACGAGATCGGTGACATGCCCTTGGAACTACAGGCCAAACTCCTGCAGGTCCTGGAGCAGCAGGAGTTTGTGCGGGTCGGCGGAATCCACAATATCCATGTCGATGTCCGGATCATCTGCGCCACCAACCGCAATCTTGAATCCGGTCTACGCGAGAGAACATTTCGGGACGATCTTTTCTACCGTCTCAACGAGATAACCCTTCCCCTGCCGACTCTGCGGGAGCGTCCGGAGGACATTCCCCTGCTGGTAAACCACTTCCTGGAGAAATACTCGAACGTCTACAGGAAGTCCCTCACACATCTCTCGGCGGAAGTCATCAACCAGTTGGCGGCGTTCACCTGGCCGGGCAACATACGCCAACTGGAGAACATGATCAAACAGGTGGTCGTCCGCGACGACGAGACGATCATCGGTGACCTTATCGCCACATCCGGTCAACATCCCGGAGTGCCAGCCATGCCAAATCCCTATTCAGCGGCGGTGGCGGTGTCTGCGTCCAGCGGTGAGGAAGATTCGCTGTCGCTCAAGAGCCGCATCGGAAGCATCGTTGCTCGGGAAGAAAGGAAGCTGATCGGCGAAGTGCTGAACAAGACCAACTGGAACCGCCGCAAGGCGGCTGAGATACTGGAAATCAGCTACCGCTCTCTCCTGTATAAGATCAAGGATTACAACCTCAATTCCTCCAAATAAATGGCGGATACCAGCCCCGGCATCCCAAACTCCATGACCGGCTGTGCAATTATTGCGCAACCGACTGCACAGACAAGCCTTAGTGTTGCCGAGTGTCGGTCATGCCTGTTGCGGGCGGCTGAGAACGCAACCGGTTGGGCGATGCCGCTTTACCTTGTGCTGCAACCATCTATGTCGAGGCTGCCGAGGATTCTTCCCTGAGCAGGATCGAGGGCAGTGTGGCGGAACGTTAGTTGCTGTGCACTCACTGAACAAATGTAGTTGGCAACATTGACTTTTTGACAACTGGGAAGTGTCTACCATGAGCCTTGGTAATGGAAAGCCGTTCGTCAAGAGCGTTGATCTTGAGTTGAAGCGAGCGGAACGGTATCGCATCTTCGTTTCCCTGATCGTGCTCGATCTCGCTTTTGTTGATACGCTGATGGGCGACGAGAGTCACCGGCTGCTCGAGACTATCTTCGAGCGAGTCAGGGCGGGCATCCGCGAGGTCGACAACGCGGCTGTGGTTGGATGCCACCAACTGGTTCTTCTTCTGCCTGAGACTCCGCGACAGGGGGCGGAACTGGCCGCCCGCAGGCTCCGCGATACTGTCAGGTCGATATTGGCTGAGCAGTCCGACCGATTCGTTGACCAGATGGTCCCTCTTGAGATGGCTTCTTATCCAGACGCAGCTGGCGCCAAAACGATCAGGGAGTTTCTGGGCGAGCTCTTGGAAGCAAGTTAACAGATAAATCCCCTGTTTTTATAATACCCTCCGTTTTCAAGAAGGCCGTCTCACCCCTCGGGCGGCCTTCTCTTTTACGCGGCTTCTTCTTTGCATGTGCAGCAGTTGGCGGGAGAGTAGGAGGTTGGCGGGTTGGGTTTTTTTGCTTTTTTGTGTGGACGTACAGACCCAGGACATAGGTAACAGTGTAGACCCAGGACATAGGTAACAGTGTAGACCCACGACATAGGTAACAGTTATGCTA
>CBFDBU010000030.1:0-38814 GCA_965603125.1 uncultured bacterium
ACGTTGTTGATCTTAATAAACAAAGTGTTACCCATGTAATGAGTCTATTCTGTTTTCTATGTTCCGGTACGTACATTTCAACAGTGGAACCGGGGTGGTGGGCTGCCCTCAATGGGGAGAATCCAACAAACTCAAGATGACAGCACGTGTGCCCTGCCGTCTTGAATATCGTGGAACGGTTCCGTCCAGATCGGGCCAGCGGCGTGGGCCGTCGCCAATCGCAGGGTTGCTTCTATTCCTCTGGCTCAGAATCTGGGATCAGGGTCAGCCGCAACTCCTTGAAGGTCGTCCCGTCCTGCAGCTTGAGAACCAGTGTATCGGCCACCCATTCGCGGACAAAGATGCCTACAGGGTTTTCGTTTTCGTTGCAGGCCTGGCAGCCCGCCGGGCCGAATGGCATGCTGTTCTGTTCCTGGAGCCGCACACCCTCATCCATCCGCCACAGACCGGCAACGCGGCAGAAGCACTTGCCGGTGTTATTGTCCACGTCAATCTCCATGACGTAAGTCTTCTCGAAAAACGTCCAGAAGATGTGGTTGTCAACTGTTTGCTGACTGGGCGCACCAAAATTGGTGGTCAGGGCGTAAGTACCCTTGTAATCTCCTTCCAGGAGCCTTTCCTCCGGGAGCTGGATGTCGTCCGCGCAGCCAAGTATCACGGTGACTATAGTAACAAGAGCAACAACTATCCCAAACCTGTTCATTTGTCATCTCCTCCATAAACCGGCATACTTTACAAAAATATACGCAACCAAGCCCGTCAGCACAAGCCCAAAAAGCATCCAAGCCCAGCAACGAATTGACGTTTTTCGTGCGGGCTATGTGCAGTGGGGTGGGCGGAATCTGCATGGGTACTTGTGACAGGCGGGGCACAGGTACGAGCGGGTCGCGCAATAACGGTGTGGGCCTCTCAGACGGTTTCTCCTGATTACGCCTACGGTTAGCGGGGCCGGGCAGTGGGCCGTGACGACGTGGACAACTGCCATGCGGCGCAGCCGGTACCGAGCCTATGCTCTAACTCGCAGCGCAGCACGGTGTTACGCCACGTCGGCCAGCGCCAAGAGAAGCACCGAGGCGTTCTATTACACTACCAATGGTCGTTAGGTATTGACAAAACAGGGAAGTGGTCGTAACTTATTATGGAGTTTACCGATGGGAAATCACTTGGGGATCTCCCCCCCTCTGTCCCCGACTGAACCTGTTGGTAGACTTCTTTTTTTACCGCTCAGTCAGGTTGCGGCCACCCAACCGATTCGTGGACAGAAGGACCGAACACCGCCGGAGTTGCGTTGACGCACCCTGCCGGTCCGATTGCCTGCGGTCTCGAGATGTGATTCCTGATGACTATGGCAATAATCTAACGTCAGCGAACGGTGCGGAAACTGTAAATCTTCCACTTCCCGTTGACCTCGTGCAGGCCGAATCGGGTCAGATAGCCTGTGGATTTCTCCTTATCCACAAACGTGACTTCGACCAGGGCGGTCGTTTCGCTGGTCATTTCGGTCTTGCTGATGATGCGCTGAAGGGAAAACCAGGTGCGCCTGGTCAGTCCGTCTCCGGTGAGGTCGTCCAGAATCTGCTGGGGGCTGGTGAAAACGCGCGGACTGTCGGTCTGGATTGCGTAATCCTCGTCTATGTTCCGCATCAATTCCGGCAGGTCCAGCAGGTAAGTGAGAGCGGCCTGATCGTTTTTCTCCATGGCCCCGAATAACGATATGACCGTCTTCTTGGGGCCGGAGTCGCCTGATCCGGAGCATCCTAAGGCTATCGCCAGAAGCACGGCCGACGTAAAGATCGTCCGGGCGCAGCGTCTGAACACTCAGAATCCTCCCGTGAGAGTAATCCGATGACTGTCACCGAGTTCCGCACCGGGAGCGAAAGCGTACGCGATATGCAGTTGGCGGTGGTCAAAGCCGACGCCCATGGCGATTCCCGCCCAGTTGTCGTCGGAATCGGCATTCCGGTAGTTGGCTCCGAAGCTGTTCCAGCCCAGCCTCATGTAGAACGGCTTGAATTCGTCATATTCGCTCCCGATGGCAATCACCGGATCATTGTCGACCGGCACAATCAGGTCGGAAGCCATGACAAGCCGCAACCCGCGAGGGCGATACGAAACTCCTGCGCGAACAGTCAGGGGGAGTCGGTATTTCTCCGAGCCAAGAGCGGTAAGCTGCTTGCCTACGTTCTGGATCATAACACCGCCCGTAAGACGCTCCCGGTCGTCCGCGTACCTGGCGCCCAGATCGAACGCAATCCCCGTCGCGGAGAATTCGTCCAGAGTCTCGTAGATGAACTTGGCGGTCAGCCCCAACTTGAAATTGTGGTTGATCCGTCGGGCTGCGGTGAGGGCCATCTGCATGTCGCACCCGCCAAAGGTACCCAACCTGGTACCGTTAGTATCGGTTCGGATGAACTCACCGTAGCCGAGGTAGTCGAAGTGCGCGGCCAGCGAGTTTCCTTCGCTTAGCGGAAAGACGAAGCCGACAAACCCGGACTGGATGTCGACGAAGTAGTTGTGATAGCCCGCGATCCAACGACTCTGCTTCATCGAAGCGATACCGGCAGGGTTGTAGTAGAGCGATGATTCGTCATCGGCCAACCCGGTAAAGGCGCCGCCCATGGCCACGGCTCGCGCTCCGATGTTTATCTTCAGAAAGGGAAAGGCGCTGGTCCCCGCCTTGGAATGAACATCTTTCGCCATCGCTGCTCCGGCTCCGGCAAGCACCAGCAACGTAATCAGCACGAAGACCATACCGTTCTTTGACTGTTTCATTTCAGTTCCCGTGTTTGTTCCAACGCCACACTCACTCTTTTACGCGCCTGCATTATCTGTTACTTTATCGGTTTCACGCCGATCTCTCCTGAGTCGGCTCTGTTCTACCAGCTCTTGGTGGTGCGGTTCACGATCGACTCGACCAGTCGCTCGACGGCCTTTCCCTGACCGTCCTGTTCGGTTTCCGCCTCCACGCTATAAACGCCTTCCTGAATCAACGTCTCCCGCCAGATCTCGGAGTCATCGCGCGGGTTTTTCAGTACGACGTCAAAGCCCATGGTAACGCTGTATGATTCCACCACCTCATCCTCAAGATACTTGTAGGGCTTGCGATCGTAGCGTGTCAGCACACCCACGAGGACGGCATCGGCGTTATCGATCGAGACCACCTTCATAGTCCCATCCGAGATGAAGGCGTCAATAACCAAGTCGGTCATTCGGTCGGCCAGGTCGTACTCGGCGGTCCGGTTGTCGAAACGCTCGACGGCTATCGCCTGGATTTCCGATTTCCCGGCCGGATTGAACGTATAAACACCGCATCCTGCGCCAAGAAAGCTGACCACACCCAGCGCTGTCAGGATAAATCGGTTCACTACTGCTTTTACCATCGTGGTTACCGTACGTTTCCGTTTGCCGACCTGTCCACCACCACTTTGCCCCGCTTTATCACCCGTTCGACCAGGTTGACACCGCAGTGGTAGGGAAGCTCCCTGTAATCGGTCATGTCCCAGATGACGGCGTCGGCCTGCAACCCTTCCTTGAGTTGGCCGATTCGTCCGGCTCGGTTGATGGCGACCGCGGCGTTCACAGTCACCGCTGAAATGGCTTCGGCGGCGGTCATTTTCATCTGCAGGGCGGCCAGCGAGACAATCAGGGGAAGGGACTCGGTATAGCTGGAGCCCGGGTTGCAGTCCGTCGACAACGCCACCGCCACACCGGACTCAATTATCCTGCGCGCCGGAGCATAAGCGACGCCGCCGAGAGAGAAGGTCGTACCGGGAAGCAGAACCGCAACCGTTCCGGCTTTGGCCATTGCCCGGATGCCTTCGTCGGAAACATAAACCAGGTGATCGGCCGAGCAGGCTTCCATCGATGCCGCCAACTCGGCTCCGCCGGTGGATTTGAGTTCATCGGCGTGGAACTTTAACCCCAGCCCGGCGGCTTTTGCGGCGGTCTGGATTTTTCGGGACTCCTCGATGTCGAAGACCCCTTCCTCACAGAAAATATCCGAGAACTCCGCCAGATTATCCCTGACCACCGCCGGGAGCATCTCGTGAATGACGAGGTCGATATACCCCTGTCGGTTCTCCCGGTATTCATCGGGTACTTCGTGCGCTCCCAGGAAGGTGGGCACCATTTCCATCGGGTGGGTCTGACTCAGTTCGCGGATGATCTGCAGTTGCTTGATTTCAGATTCGGTGGAAAGGCCATACCCGGACTTGGCCTCAATGGTCGTGATGCCGTGGGCCATCAACCGATCGAGCCGCCTGCGCGTCTTGCGCGTCAGTACGTCGGCGGGAGTAGTGCGTAGATCCCGGACGGATGCTCGAATACCACCGCCGGAAGCGGCAATCTCCAGGTACGACTTGCCCTGGATGCGCATCTCGAACTCCTTCTCCCTGGTCATGGAGAAGACCGGATGCGTGTGCGGGTCGATGAAACCGGGAGTGACCACCGCCCCGCGGGCGTTGATCACGGTGCAACCTTCGGCCAGCGGAGCCTTACCCTCAACATCGTCGGACTTGCCGACCGCCAGGATTTCATCCCCGGCCGCGGCGACACCCCCGTTTTCGATCAGGCCAAGGTCTTTCATCCAGTCGCCCAACCGCGGAACGGGGCCGTCCACGGTGATCAACTGGCCGATGTTCTTGATCAGCAGCGTGGCTTTCTTGACGGGCGGCATGCGCCAAATATATGAGGATTTCGCAGGCGGTCAAACGAATTGTTGGGCAGGCGGCGCCTGAGATTAATTTCGAAAGGGCCGCCGACGGCGCGCCACAGGGGACTGTCATAGTTGCCGAAGAGCAGACCCAGGGGGCGGCAGGTTCGGCAGGGTCTGGCACTCGCCGCCGGGAAGCGGCGTCTATATTTCGATCATTCTGCGTCCGGGATTTCACCCCGGCCGCGCGCCCGCGGTGTCGATCATGACCGCCCTGGCGCTGGCTGAGACGCTTGAGGTCCTGGTTCCGGGCAAAGTACGGATAAAATGGCCCAACAACGTCCTGGTTTCCCGAAAGAAAGTCGCCGGCATCCTGACCGAACTGACGGCCGATCAGAACCGCATCGAATATCTCATAGTGGGCGTGGGTATCAACGTCAACCAGAAGACCGGCGATTTCCCGGAAGAGCTGCGCGGCACGGCTACCTCGCTACGCCGATCAACAGGGAGGAAGCTGCGGCGGGTGGATTTGCTTCAGCGGTTCCTGGTCAACCTTGAGAAAGAGTACCACCGCTACCAGCGGAGCTTTCTGAAACCCTCACGCGAGCGGCTGCGGCGTTATTCCTCTTTGATCGGACACGACATCAACCTGGCTGTCGGCAGGAGGATCACCACCGGTCGGGCGGTTGACATCGATGACGACGGCTGCCTGGTAATCGAGACCGCCACCGGTCTGAAGGCCATCTCCAGCGGTGAAGTGACCGTGGTCAAGAAGTAGCGCGGGACGGACTGAGCGCCGGTTTGGATGTTCGTGATCACGTCCTGTGACGGCAGCCTAATCCCAGTACTTGTAGCAGATAATGGGCGGCGGCCCACCAACGAACATGTAATCCACCAGGTACACGAAGTCAGATATGTCGATAAGATGCTCGCAATCGCAGTTCACATCCGCCACCAGGACATGCGGCACGGGGTCCGGCCCACTATTGAACATGTACTCTGTCATGTAAATCAGGTCGGAGATTGTGATCTCGGCATCGTTGTCCAGATCGCCCCGAGAGATCGCCAGCATCGCCCGAAAAGCGTCAAGCCGACCGTAGCCAAGCTCCACACTGAATGAAGAATCAATCTGACATGGTGTACCGCCGTCATCGGTTGAGAATCTCAGGATTTCAATTAGCTTGTCCGGGTCTCCCTTGAGATCGGGTCGTCGGGCCAGCACCAACCCGGCAATACCGGCCGCCTGGGGTGCCGCGAATGATGTTCCCGAGGGACAGCCGTAGTTCCGATTGCCGCCTGCACAGTCCGTGCGCTCACGCGCTTTTCCACCTTCCCCGTGATCGCCCATCTGGTCCAGGGTAATAATGTCGGTGTAGTACCCCATGACATCCAGCGAGTCGCCGTAGCTGCTTTTGAGATGCCGGCCGCCCAGCGCGTTCAGGCCACCCACTGTGAGGACATGAGCTAAGCTGGCCGGGAAATGTACACAACAGGTATGCAAGGTGTCTGTACAGTTGCCTGCCGCGGCTATGCTGAGAACGCCAGACGTATGGGCATAGCTGAACGCCCAGGCGATCATACAATCCACGTAACCGCAGACACTCACCCCCCAGCTGTGGCTTATGATGTCGGCCCCGGCATCAACCGCATCAAAAACCGCTTGGGCGATCCCGGAGTTGACAGCCCACAGATCGTCTTCAAGCGGCCCATTTTGCATGAATATCTGATGTAGGCGAACCCTGAAATTGTCGTTATTATAGCCTGCGATACCCGTATCATTGTCGATCTGGGCATAGGCCACACCCAGAACAGCCATGCCATGCCCGCCATACGTCGTGTCAATGTCAAACGTGGAGTCGAACTGACTTCCGCGTGAGTAGTTAACTCCGATAATGTCAAAGGGGGAGGGCCAGTCTTCATGATCAACAACTCCCCCGTCAAGGAAGTAGATCACGACACTGTCATCTGTCAAGGCGAAATCGTAGGCTTGCTCAAGGTTTTGTTTGTCAGCCCATTGGTACACTTGGCTGATGTCCCAATAGGGATCGTTCGGGGAATAGAGAAGCTCGATTTGAAACAGTTTCGCCGGTACGAAATACAGCAGACTCGCATTGGTGCTTGCCGTGTTGATCAAGGACGCATAATTGGACCACTGATCGTCACCGAATCGGACAACAAGAACAGAGGCATCCTTCGGACCCTCATAGTCTATTGACAAATCCAGGTCGGTGAAGTAACCAACCACGTCTGATGCGTCGACACCCGGGGACAATCGCACAATGAAGCGATTGGTGAAATACACTTCGTCGCCGAATTCATCAAGACCGCCCCGTGCCGCTGTGGCAATCATCTTGTCGGCATTCAGGGCAGCCAGCAGGGAGTCGGTGTTCTTCTCTTCCAGCAATGCGAACCGGAACATGTTCCCGGTGAGTCGCTTTGGATGGTAGTCCTGGTTGAGTTCCGGGTGCCTGTTGAGTACCTGGGCGATGGCGTCGTTATCGTCCGATGTCAGTTCGATCATTATGAACTCATCCGAGAGCTCGACATAGGTGAGGTGTCCAAAGTCGTCATACTCGATGAGGTCACCTCCGGCTGCTGGGGGCACAACGGCCAAGAGTATGATTGCAGAAAGTACGGAACAGAGTTTCATGATAGCCTCCTCCTTTACCTGCTAATAGGATAGATTCTGACGTAGTCGGCTCTGCCCCAACCATAATCAAACCCGAATACCGTGAGGACATTCCGTGACCGGATGTCAAACAGGATTACGGCGCCGGACTCCTGTGTTGAGGGACTAACATTTACGCACAGTATCTTGTCGTCGGGTGTAACAGCCATGTTCCAGGGCTGAAACAGGGGCGAAAGGAAATGTGATTCATCCAGGTAATTGACAAGCGATTTGGTGTGGGGATCGTACTTCCGTATCTGGTGGTCCTCACCGGCACTGCCAATACCCCTGAGGAACACTAGATCACCGGAAGGGCTGACCAGCGGTCGACCATACAGGAAATGGTCGGACACCATAACCTGATCAATGATCGAGAAGTCAGTCATGCTGATTATGCGGAAGGCCGCTTCGCCCCCGGTGATTACGCCCGTGGTGTACAAACGCTCGGTGTGGAAATCGGCAGCAATGGTCTCTGGATAATAGCCGCCGGTGATTCCTGACGGAGCATGTATCTTCGTGACAGAGTCCGCAGCGCTCGCGAAGTCAACAACATAGAAGGTGTCGCTGCCGGGAACGCAATAGGTGATTTCGTGGGAAGAGGCAAGAAAGGCGACGTCCTTGAAATCCGTGGCATCGCTCCACAAGAGAGTCAAATCGGGCATGGAGTACACATTCAAACCGCTACCGCCCCCGGTCGCCAGAAGGTACTGATTATCTGGAGATAGTTGCAGGCTGACAATCCCGATCTGGTTCACTGCTGCCACAGTATCCTTGCAGTCGTATTGTTCGACCCACATGATGCGCTCAAACAGTGGGTTCGGCTCCAGTACGAGTCTTGTGGTAACATATGCTGCATACACGCCGTCGGACGTGAATCTCATATCGTGGTATGCAGACTCGCTATGCAGACTAATGGTGTCTACGACCTCGAGTTCGCGTGTGGAATAGATCGGTATGTAGTAGTGGAATGAGTCGGCGTCGTGGCTGAAATAGACAAGGTAGTCCGGTTCGGATTCCGCGGTTTGCAGCGGCGCCTCCGAATCATCGCATCCACCGACCAATACCGTGACGGCCGCTAACACCGCCGCCAAAGCAAAGCGCCAAAGACATGTTTGTAATTTCGTGTGATCTTCCCGTCCTTTTGTGACCCGGTTAGCTTATTGTTACATTAATAAAACGTTCGGGGCCTCTTTTTGTCAAGTGGCCTCTCAGGGTGAATTGATGCCGGGCCAGTCCAGTAAAATGTCTCCTGCAGCTGTGGGCGCAACTGCCAGGAGTATGATTGCAGAAAGTACGGGCCAGGATTTCATGGTAGTTCTCTCCTTTACCTGCTAATAGGGTAGATTCTGATAAAGTCAGCAGTGCCCCAGTGGTGCGAGAATACCTGGACAATCTCGCGCGAGGCCACGTCAATCAACAGCAGATCGCCTGGACCCCCAGAGACCCCACTGACCTTGACACACATCGTACGCCCGTCAGGGGTGATGGCAAGACCGGCAGGCATGAAAGGCGGATACAGTAAATCAGATGCCGGCAGCCACTGGATCAGCGTTGCGGCGGAGGAGCTATAGCGCAAAATGCCGGTCGTCTGATCCTGCTCAAACGCGTACGTCGTAGCGAGGTAGACGTATGATCCGCAGGGACTGACGAGCGGGCCGGAGTAGCGATAGTTGGAAGGTATGGGAATCCTCCGGATGAGTGTAAGGCTGTTGGCGTCATACACCTGCAGATACACCCTGCCTGTTGCTGTCGGACCAACGGCCCACAGAAGATCGCGCTCGGCGTCCAGTGCCAAAGCTCTTGGAAGGAATGTGGTGTTGTGGTAAATTGGCGCGGCGGGGAACCTTGCGATAGAGTCGGGGGAGTCTATGAAGTCAATGACATAGAAGGTGTCGGTGGAGCCGGTGACAAACACGATCTTGCCGGGTTCGGTCAGAAACTCTACATCAGTGAACTGAACACTGTCGCTATCCCAGATGGAATTGAGGTCCGGCACCGAGTATATGTAGAGACCCTCGTCGCCGGTCCTAAAGGCCGCCACGTGGCTGTCATCCGGTGACAGCTTCAATTGGAGGTGGACCAGCACAGAGTTCATGCCCAGCGTGTCTCCCGTGTGATAGTCCTCTGTCCAGATTCTGTGTCCGCCCAGCGGTGTCGAACTCGCGTACAACACGTACTTGCCGTCGGACGTGAATCTCATGTCGTCATGCGGGAACTCGGCCGGCCATGTGAAGGTCAATGAATCAACAGCCGCGAGTTCACGCGTGGAATAGATCGGTATGTAGTAGTTGAATGAGTCGGCATCGTGACTGAAGTAGACAAGGTAGTCCGATCCGGATTCCGTGGTTTGCAGCGGCGCGTCCGAATCGTCGCAACCGCCGACCAATACCGTAGCGGCCGCAAGTATCGCCGCCAAGGCAAAGCGCCAAAGACATGTTCGTGATTTCATGTGATCTTCCCATCCTTTTGTGACACTGCGCCGGGCGCAACGGGCAGGAACAGGATTGCAGAAAGTACGGAACAGAGTTTCATGATAGCCTCCTCCTTTACCTGCTAATAGGATAGATTCTGACGTAGTCGGCTCTGCCCCAACCATAATCAAACCCGAATACCGTGAGGACATTCCGTGACCGGATGTCAAACAGGATTACGGCGCCGGACTCCTGTGTTGAGGGACTAACATTTACGCACAGTATCTTGTCGTCGGGTGTAACAGCCATGTTCCAGGGCTGAAACAGGGGCGAAAGGAAATGTGATTCATCCAGGTAATTGACAAGCGATTTGGTGTGGGGATCGTACTTCCGTATCTGGTGGTCCTCACCGGCACTGCCAATACCCCTGAGGAACACTAGATCACCGGAAGGGCTGACCAGCGGTCGACCATACAGGAAATGGTCGGACACCATAACCTGATCAATGATCGAGAAGTCAGTCATGCTGATTATGCGGAAGGCCGCTTCGCCCCCGGTGATTACGCCCGTGGTGTACAAACGCTCGGTGTGGAAATCGGCAGCAATGGTCTCTGGATAATAGCCGCCGGTGATTCCTGACGGAGCATGTATCTTCGTGACAGAGTCCGCAGCGCTCGCGAAGTCAACAACATAGAAGGTGTCGCTGCCGGGAACGCAATAGGTGATTTCGTGGGAAGAGGCAAGAAAGGCGACGTCCTTGAAATCCGTGGCATCGCTCCACAAGAGAGTCAAATCGGGCATGGAGTACACATTCAAACCGCTACCGCCCCCGGTCGCCAGAAGGTACTGATTATCTGGAGATAGTTGCAGGCTGACAATCCCGATCTGGTTCACTGCTGCCACAGTATCCTTGCAGTCGTATTGTTCGACCCACATGATGCGCTCAAACAGTGGGTTCGGCTCCAGTACGAGTCTTGTGGTAACATATGCTGCATACACGCCGTCGGACGTGAATCTCATATCGTGGTATGCAGACTCGCTATGCAGACTAATGGTGTCTACGACCTCGAGTTCGCGTGTGGAATAGATCGGTATGTAGTAGTGGAATGAGTCGGCGTCGTGGCTGAAATAGACAAGGTAGTCCGGTTCGGATTCCGCGGTTTGCAGCGGCGCCTCCGAATCATCGCATCCACCGACCAATACCGTGACGGCCGCTAACACCGCCGCCAAAGCAAAGCGCCAAAGACATGTTTGTAATTTCGTGTGATCTTCCCGTCCTTTTGTGACCCGGTTAGCTTATTGTTACATTAATAAAACGTTCGGGGCCTCTTTTTGTCAAGTGGCCTCTCAGGGTGAATTGATGCCGGGCCAGTCCGGCAAAATGTGTCCGGCTGCTGTGGGCGAGACGGCAGCCTAAGGCTGCTGCCTGCGGCTGACGGCGGCGACGATAATCGGTATAAGAACTATCTGCACCACAACCCCCGGCAGACCGGCAACGATGGCGCCACCGGATGAGAAAAACACGGCCACCGTGTATGGAAGATGCATGAATAGCCCCAAAACAATCAGACCCAGTCCGAATGCCAGCCGCCCGACTATCAGGGCTGCAATGAGAGCGATGTAGATATTCAACCGCAGCCGCTGGTAGGCCAGTCCGGCCACGAGACCGTACAGGGGTAACTCCAGCGACATCAGCGGTACGGCATAGGTGGGAGGCATGCCGGTCAAAAGGTAGGACAGCCCCGGCGCCAGAAGCCCAACCAGGACTCCGCTTTGAGGTCCGACCAGAAAGCCCGCCAGCAGGACCGGAATGTGCATGGGTAGAAACACTCGCCCGCCAAGACCCGTGGCGTGAAAGCCTATGGGAAGCAAAATCGCCAGAGCGAGATAAAGGGCCGTGTGCGTGGCGAGTCTGGCGCTGAGAGTCATCTTGGGCTGCCTTTGAACGCTGACTCTATTCTGCGTTGACAGCCGAGGCGAGGTACAGCCCCGGGTGATCCTGAACACTCAGGTGTGAGAACCAACTGCTGTCGAACATCGTCCGCATCTTTTCTTCAGGAGGAATTTCATCATGCTTCACAACGCCGCCGATCCGGTGATGAGTGTCCGCCACCTCCCGGGAGGAGGAAAGGTGAAGGATGTAAAACCTCGCGCCGCGTTTCAGGACCCGGTGTATCTCGGCAATGGCCTTCTGCTGGTTGGAAAAGTGGGGAAAAGCAGCAAAAGCCACACCTATATCAAAGCAGGAGTCGGCAAAAGGAAGGTCGATGGCGTCAGCGTCGACGACGTTGACATTGGGAAAAGGGAAGTTGCGGTGTGCCCGCACGGCCATCTGAAGCGAGAAATCAACACCGGTAACCGAGCCCTCAAGACCGACTCTGCGGCGCAGCATGTCGAACAGAACACCGGTACCACACCCCAGATCGACAATATCCATATCTTTCTCAATCTGCAATTTCTCGACAATGCGGGATAAGCGCTCAAGGTCCTCAGCGGTGAACATTAGATCCCACTCGGCCGCCAGCAGATCAAAGAATTCCTGGTGTTTATCATGCGCCATTGAGGCAATCTATTTGGGGGCTGTATGATGTCAAGCTCTTTCCGCTTGTGTCCCGCGCCGCCGCCCGTAAACCCTTGCCGTGAGCGAGAATTTGCTTGACAGTATGTACCCCATGTAGCTATTATATGTTAGTGTAGTCGCAGGGAGTGATCTACGCGACGGTTTAGATAGATAGATTGGAAACTCTATTATATCTTCTCGCAACAGCTCTGTGGGAGGAGCTTACGCATGATACGCACAATTCCGAGTTATCGGATATTCAAGGAATCTCGTTAGAAAAAGATGACAAACAACCCGGGGCTGGTTCAAAGAAACAAGTCGGGAGAACACACTGAGGGAGTCTTTCTATGCGGAACTGCTATGTTAATCTAACACTGATTCTCGCCAGCATACTGTTGGCGACATCCGGCGTTCAGGCCGGTGTTTATGTAACGCTGACAGACCCAGACAATCAGCGTTTTTACATCGACATTCCGGACAACGCGCCGGTAGCCATCAATGTCATGATGGACAACGACGCGGGCGAGTATGTCACCGCGATCTCCAATGGTATCCGGATATACTCACCCACCGGTGCAACCTGGCAGACGCCTACGTACGCTGCAGGTCCGGAGTTGGCTACCTATTTCGACGGCGGTGTTTCTGTCTACGGTGCGAGCGTGGACGGCACGAACGACGATACCGTCGTCGTCATGGCCTTTGCGGCCATGCAGCCGGGTGTCCCGAACGGTTACGATGACGTCATCCTTACGGTTCAGACCATGATGAACTTCTCCACAGACGGCGATACACTCTGTATCGACTCGGCTTTTTACCCGCCTGGTGGTTATTGGCAGTGGGTCACTCCGAGCGGTACCGTCACACCGAGTTGGGGCGGGCCGTATTGCTACGAGGTTGTACTCGCTGCCAGCATCTCCGGCACTAAATTCCATGACGAGAACGGTAACTCCATCTGGGAACCGGGACTGGGCGAAGGAGTTCTGGACGACGTGACGATAAATCTCCACGGTTCTTTAGACGCGGGAGGCACGGTTGACCTGTCGACGGTAACCGATGCCCAGGGCGATTACTTGTTCTCCGGCTTAACACCGGGAGATTACTTCGTGGTTGAGGAAGTCAAATCCTGGTGGGCAGCATAGACCTATCCGCTCACTGTGTTTCACACTGCCGCAGATGTGCAGTTGGGAGATAATATAGCAGGCTTAAACTTCGGTAACGACACCCTCTGCGAGCAAACGACGACCTATACCACCTGCCTTCACGGCACCGATGACAACTTCGTCGGACCTGAGCCGTCCAATATCAGTCCCGGTTTGCTCACGTTTATGCAGGCGCAGTATGACTATATCACCGATTTCGACCAGCCGGCCGACAACCAGGCCTTTGGCCACACATTCGAAGATTGCTGGAATGATGGCTGCCTTGTGATCGGCGCTACCCTTCGTATCAAGTTACGTGGTTCTGCCGGCGGCACCGGTACAGACTGGATGGCAATCGGCGACTACAGCCAAGGCAACAATGGTCGTATATGGTCAATCACCCTCAGTGATCTCGATGCCCATTTCGGGGGAGACGGCGTCTGGGACTTAGGTGAAGTCGCGGTGTTCACCCTCGACCTGGCCGATCTGCCGTTCAGACACTGGCTGCCGACCAACATCCTCGCTGCCCTCCAGAACGGCGATCTCGATATAGTGGTCTCGGATGACACCGAAGTCGACTTCATCGAGATATCCGTCGAGTTGTGCTGCCCTTGCACGGCTGACGGCGATGCCAATGGCGACGCTGTGCCGCTGACCGCGGCGGACCTGGCCTACCTGGATGACTTCATCAACGGCTGTGGCCTGGCCCCGATACCGCTGTACAGTTGTGATCTGAACGGAGACGGCGTGGTCGATCCAGCTGACCTGCAGCTCTACAACGACTACTTTGTCTCCGGCATAGGCGTCTTTCTACCTTACGGCGGCTACCCTGTTCCCTGTCCATGCAATCCGATTGCCAAGCCGGTGCCGGATACAGTGAACATCTTTGGACTGGAGCATGTTTCCGTCGGCCCGACCTGCCTTGAGGAAGTTGGCGGCGAGCTGGTCGTCAGCCGTTTCATTGTCAATCTTATACCTGAAGGGATTCTCATAGACATACCCGACGCCATTTCGTCACCATCGTCGAAGGTGACCCAATGGCAGGGCGAGTTCAAAGAAGATCCCAGCCTTGAAATCGGTGCCACCATTCAGGTGGACTGTGCGGGCATTGTTTATGGCGTACCGGATACATACATAGGTTCATCGAAGCAGACTAAGCAGGCCAGCGGCATCTGGGACCTGTTTGTTAATGAAGGAGCAAGCTCCTACACGGTTGAGGCATACCTGGCCGGCGAGGTTATCTGGAGCCAGACGAGCATCCCCGCTTCCGGCGAATGGCTCAACACCGGCAGCTTCGGCAGTGCAACCAAGGCTCCTGATACGGGTCCCCATTTCCAGAGTGCGTCAAATATGGACGATGCCGGTATTGTTGCTATCGAATGGCAGGATGCCGACACGGTCGATTGGAACTGGCCTGAGCAGAGTGTGTCCGGTTTGGCCGTTGACTGCCTGAGGATTATTCCCGAGGGCCTCGATTCGTCCATCACCGGTCTTTCCAGCATCGGTATCGATGCCCAGCAGCTCGACTCCTTCACTATCATTTCCGAGTCGTACGGATTCAACTACCGCGACATCATCGTCACCAACCTCGGCAACGCCATTCTCACCCCCGTCGATACCACCCTTGAGGTGAGCAACATCGGCTCCAGCGGTGCGGACGGTATGAGTTGCGAACCGGAGGACGGTGATTATCCGGACGATTTGATCTATGCTGTCGAAATCATCATGGAGAATCCCGATCTGAGTGGCACCTGGCCGGTGGGTGCGTCACTGGGCGTGGAGTATGTCTTCGCCGCGGAACCCGTAGGTGAAACCTTCCCCATGGAGTCGTTTTTTGACTTTGCCGGTTCAAACACCTGGAACCTGGGCGTCGCGAGCAATCATCCCCTGTATACGGTCGAAGCCTATAATAACGAAACGTCCGTCTTCAGTGTGGAAGGCGTTGCCGCGGCCGACCTCGGCTATATCGTGGAATCCGCCAAAGGAGTGCATCCGGTTGGTTTCAAGGGTGGTTCCACCGGCAAGCCGGCCGGGATAGTAGCGTCAGCCGACTATGACTTTACGGCACATCCTGACGGTGTCCAGTGGAGTTGGGCGGCGCAAGGTGTTTCTGGTCAGACAATTGACTACTTGAGCGTCACCAGCGACACAACCGTGGCGGGCAATAACCCCGTTGACCTCTGCAGTGCTGCTATCCGTGCCAGCAACGGTGGCGTCAAAGATGCCCCCATATCGTTCACTATTCTCGATATTCAAGTGGAGACCGGCTGCTGCGTCATCCGCGGCGACATAGACCGCAGCGGTATCCCACCAGTTGATATTGCCGACTTGGTGTACTTGGTAGACTTTATGTTCAATGCTGGGCCCGTGCCGTTCTGCTTCGACGAAGGCGACGTGGACGCCAGCGGTGTCGAGCCGATTGACATTGCCGACCTGGTCTACTTAGTGGACTACATGTTCAACAGCGGCCCGATACCGCCGGTGTGTCCGTAGGCGGTTGACTGAGGCAATTCAAATATCTACAATATCAGCGGAGCAGGCAAAACCTGCTCCGCTTTCTTTTTATTCTTGCAGGACTACCGGATACCGCGCCTGGCGAATCACTGACAAAAAAATAACAGGTATTGCAGAAACCTCTTGACAGCTCCGGTGTTAGAATGTATTATTAGCACTCGACGGCGGTGAGTGCTAATAGTGCCGCCGGTGATTGGCAGGAAAGACAGTGAACTCGGCTGAGACAGGCCGGGCGTAAAATGTTGAAGGAATAACCATAACCTGTTAATATACACAAACTTGGAGGAAGGAAATGCACGTAAAACCGCTTGCAGACCGGGTAGTGGTCAAGCCGCTCGAACTGGAAGAAATGAAGAAGGGCGGGATCATTATTCCTGACACGGCCAAGGAAAAGCCGATGGAAGGCGAAGTAATCGAAATCGGCACCGGCCGCGTCACTGAAGAAGGCAAGAAAATGCCGATCGAGGTCAAGAAGGGCGACCGTATTCTCTACGGGAAGTATTCCGGCACCGAAGTGAGCATCAATGGCGAAGAGTACCTCATCATGCGCGAGTCCGACATATTCGCAATCATCCAGAAGAGCTGAGAATCACAGGAAGGAATCAAAAGATGGCGAAACTCATAAACTTTGAAGCTGATGCCCGCGGCAAGCTGAAAGCCGGTGTGGACAAACTGGCTGAGGCGGTCAAGGTCACGCTTGGCCCCAGGGGCCGTAACGTTGTGATTGACAAGAAGTTCGGTTCCCCGACAGTCACCAAAGATGGCGTCACGGTGGCCAAGGAAATCGAACTGGAGGACGCGTTTGAGAACATCGGCGCCCAGATGGTCAAAGAGGTGGCTTCCAAGACGTCCGATGTGGCCGGCGACGGCACGACCACGGCCACGATTATCGCCCAGGCGATCTATCGCGAAGGTCTCAAGAACGTCACGGCCGGGGCTAATCCGATGCCGATCAAGCGCGGAATAGACAAGGCCGTGCTGACGATATCAAAGGAGATCAGGAAGATGTCCAAGCCGGTTTCCGGCAAGACGGAGATCTCCCAGGTAGGCACCATCTCCGCCAACAGTGACCAGCACGTCGGTGATCTGATCGCCGAGGCGATGGAGAAGGTCGGAAACGACGGTGTCATTACCGTGGAGGAAGCCAAGACCGCCGAGACCATGATGGAAGTCGTGGAGGGTATGCAGTTTGATCGCGGCTATGTATCTCCCTACTTTGTCACCGATCCTGACAGCATGGAAACGATTCTCGAAGATCCACTGATTCTCATTCACGACAAAAAGATATCCGTCATGAAAGACCTGCTGCCGGTTCTTGAGAAGGTTGCGCAGGCAGGTAAGCCGCTTATGCTCATTGCGGAGGATATCGAAGGCGAGGCACTGGCCACGCTGGTGGTCAACAAGTTGCGCGGTACGCTCAAAGTAGCCGCGGTCAAGGCCCCCGGCTTTGGCGATCGCCGCAAGGCCATGCTCGAGGATATCGGTATTCTCACCGGCGCCAAGGTGATCTCCGAGGAAGTCGGATTCAAATTGGAGAACGCCGTGATGTCCGACCTGGGCACGGCCAAGAAGATCACTATCGACAAGGACAACACGACAATCGTTGAAGGGGCCGGCACTAAAGAGGATATCAAGGCTCGGATCGGTCAGATTCGCACTCAGATCGAAGACACCACATCCGACTACGACCGCGAGAAGCTTCAGGAACGTCTCGCGAAGCTGGCCGGTGGTGTTGCCGTCATCAATGTCGGCGCCGCTACCGAAACCGAGATGAAAGAGAAGAAGGCTCGCGTCGAGGATGCTCTCCATGCGACTCGCGCCGCGGTCGAGGAAGGTATCATTCCGGGCGGCGGCGTGGCCCTGCTGCGAGCTTTGGGCTCGCTTGATACGGTCGAGTGTAATGGCGAAGAGAAAACCGGTGTTGATATTGTGCGCAAGGCGCTCGAAGAACCGATTCGCCAGATCTCCGAGAACGCCGGTCTCGAAGGCTCCGTTGTGGTCAACAAGGTCATGGGTGAATCCGGGGCCTTCGGCTACAACGCCCAGACCGACACCTTCGAGGACCTGATGAAGGCCGGTGTTATTGATCCGACTAAGGTCACTCTCCACGCCATAGAGAACGCCGCATCCATCGCCGGACTGCTTCTGACTACCGAAGCGGTGGTGGTTGACAAGCCCGAGGACAAAAAGGGCGCCCCTGACATGGGTGGTATGGGCGGTGCCGGCGGCATGGGCGGAATGGGTGGCATGTACTAAGCAGCTTCAATTCAACGACCCTGAACGCTCAAAGACCCGGCCACCTCGGCCGGGTCTTTCTATTTTACGGGATATTCTGTCTGGCATATCTCAACTGGGAATCCCCTCTCGGGTCCCCTTCTGAACTCATTGAGGATGCTAGTGGTGACGGCGGAGTTTTCGATAGTCATAACGTTAAGCCTAGCGCGGTAGTAGTTGTAGACGAGGGAAGAGGCCAGTATTATATAGCCAGCTAGGGCGAGAATATCGCCGCTATGGTCAAAGAAATGCCTGTTGCATCCGAGTCGTGAATGGTGAATCAGCGCCCACGCTACCCCCGAGAACACTGTTCCGACAATGGTGGCGCCCAGCCCGTGGAGGATGTCGAGTAACCCATCTAGATATGTGATGATGTGTTTCATCTTTCTATCACTTCGCATCGACGAACTGTAGTATTGGCTCATAACTGTCCAAGCGGTCCACTTGTCAAACTGCCGGATGACCATGTCGGAGATCGGTTGTCCCCGCTCATCAAGTACCCTGAGCATTCGCTTTCCGCCGCATGCAAGAGCCTGCAATGGTCCACGGTGATTGATAATGACTGGCTGTAGGCACCAATACAGCGACCAGTAGATTGCGGCAAATATGTAACCCAGCGCGCCGGAGCCCAGAAATACCGCAAGTACAACAGCAAACACGTTGTTCATGGCATCCGATCCAGCCACGGACGTGACCTTATCTATGTCAGTCAAGATCAAGGCGATGGTCAGTTCGACAAGAAAGACCAACCCGGGAAGCGTGTACCGCAGAAACCGTCTGAATTCTTCCATCTCCCCACCTCTCCTTCATTACGGTCTACAGCAGGGTGCTTACGACCACACCCCACTTATCTTATGCAGCCTGTCAATTCAAATGTGACCACTGCATTCCACCAACATAACACGGAGGTCAGCAATTGACAACTGTCAAAACATTCCTATCTTCGTCACATGTCCAGTCTGGAGGCATTTGTCAAAACGGTCCGGCAGGAGTTCCCGGACGACCGGCTCACGCGCCAGAACCAGGTACCCACATTCCACCCGGAGTGCGCTGAAGAAGCAGCCCGACTGGTGAAGCTCGCAGGCAGGAGCGGGCAACGACTGTTCATCGCCGGGTTTGGCAACAACATCCAGCCGGTCGGGAAGCCGTTTGTGAGTATGATGGTACTCAAGACGGACCGGCTGAACCGGCTGCACGAGATAAGTGCGAAAGACCTGTTTGTGACCACCGGCGCAGGATACCCCATACGCGAGATCAATCGCAAGCTGAACGAGACCAACTTGTTCCTGCCGCATGCACTGCTGCCATACGCCGGCTCGGTGGGTGGGGCGCTGGCGATCGGGTTGAGCGCCGATTCCGACGGCCATGACCTGCCGTTGAAGCGTTACTTGCTGCGGGCGGAGATAGTCACCCCCGAGGGGGAGATCATCACGCCGGGCTCGATCTGTTTCAAGTCCGTGTCGGGCTATGATGTCGTCAAGCTTTTTGCCGGTTCGTGGGGTCTGCTGGGATTGATTGTCAGCGCCAGCCTGCGTGTCATGCCGGACTCGGCTGTCGATGACTACCGACTGATACGAATGAAAGCAGCCGACCGCGAAAACTTCCTGGCCGGTCTGGCCGACGACAACGACAGCGCCGATGCTGTCTATTCACGGAAGATCAAGCAGAAGTTCGATCCCGGCAACGTGCTGCCGATTGTTTGACGGATGGAGAAACGATCCCTTATGTCACAGCGACCTGTAAAACCTCCACAGATGAACTGGATCAACCCGTACATTGTCGTCAGGGATGTACGGCGCGCCCTGGAGTTCTATGAAAAGGCATTCGGTTTCGCTATCCTGGAAACCCAGCCGGACAGGCAGGGACGGATTGTACATGCCGAGATGGTGTATCACAACGAAGTGATCATGCTGGAGCCCGAGGACGGCTGGTTGGGAGGCAAGCCCGCAGCGTCAGGGCGCGGCAGCCCGGTTGCATTCTATATCTATGTTGAGGATGTTGACCGCCTCTGCGTGAAGGCTGAGGCTGCGGGCGCCCGCGTGCTGGACGGTCCGGCAACGCAGTATTGGGGCGAACGTACCTGCCGCCTGGAATGTCCTGACGGCTACCAGTGGATATTCAGTCAGATGGTGGGGGAGTTTGACTCCTCCCAGGCGCCGTGAGGGCGACGCCATGTTCGATCGGGGCTGAGGAATGGAGATCGGCATGACGACAAGTGCATAACCCAAACTCGAGTGTTGCTATGCTTGGCGTTTCCACCAATGAGGAGCGATATTCGTTTATGGCAGTCAAAGCTCTCAAGGAACATGGCCACCGGCCAATTGTCTGCCCTGGCGTATAATCCGGGCATTTGTCTGAGGCATCCGGTACTGCCCAAAACAGTAAAAGAGTGGTTACTGATCACTTCCGCCGATTAGACGGATCTTTACCAACCCAAAGTCTATAGTACTTTTCAGTATGGTGTTCGTATCCTTGCTTTGCTTTCGCAATCTGTCGCCGAAGCCATTCGTCTTTCCCCAGTTCCTTATACTCTTTGGCCCTCTCAATCATTCCTGTATTTCCTTCAACCTTGCTACAGGGGAATTCGCTACACTCAAAGCATACATCCAGTCCCCGTTCCTCACAACATTTCCGAATTTCGCAGTCGCGGTATCCATCTCCACCCTTGCAACATCTTCGGCAGATAACTCTTGGGTCTTCCCTAAAGAAATTCAAACCCTTTCTGAACTCGAAATAGTCAAAATCTTCAATTTCGGTTGGCATCCAGTAATGGCAGTTAGATGCATCTACTAATTCCGCAAGAGACGCTGCAAGATCGACACGTGTCGTATTCTCATACCAGCCACTGCAATATCCACCATACACACCACAGTAAGTGATCAAATCTTCTGGTTTCATAACCTTGTTCCTCTCCATTTCGTCTTACAGATGCCACATAATGATAGCATAACTTGCCGCAGGGTTTAACAGCACCGTACTTGAATTTTGAGCCATAGCTTCCGAAACCGCATTGAACTCGAGAATCACACCAGAGCCCTGCGGTCAGGTTAATGTATGGGTTAGGCAGCTATATCAATTTATCAAGTACATAGCTGCTCCTAATGCAGTTATAATTTCCATAGGCCATATGGTAACGAATCTCAAACGCTGTGCACAGATTCAAATGGGAAATCCGGCTACTGAGGACGATCAGAGAGAAGCTAATCAAGATCGGAGCCAAAGTTGTTCGTCATGCCCGTTATGTAACTTTTCAGATGGCGGAGGTATTGGTATCGAGATCGTTGTTTCATGAAATCCTTGAGCGGATTGGCCGATTGAAACCGATCCCCATTAGTATAAGCTAATGTGGGCAACAGTTGAAAAGTCTGGTTTTGCGGGGGACACACAGGGGTGGTTTACCCAAAAACGGCTGCAGGAAAATTGACAATGGCAAAACGCTGTTGTTTTTGTGCTCATAGGACCGATCGCTCAGGGAAATGGGGGGATTCTTGACAATTCGAGGAGATTTTAGTATTGTCAAAGCTCTGAAAGACGTGAATCGTGTTTTTTGAGGCCTTATATGGGAAATCTCGGGTTAGAGAGCATGGTGTTTAGGAATACGGTCAAGTGGGATGAGGGGAAAAAGGCTACACTGAGTAACCAGAATAATCCTGAGATTGAGATCTCTACCCCTCCCGAATTCAATGGTCCTCAAGGTTACTGGTCACCCGAGGAACTGTTTCTCGCATCTATAAATTCATGTATTATGACAACCTTTCTATATTTTGTAGAAAAGTTCTCGGCCTCTTTTCTCACCTATGATAGCAAGATAGAAGGCGAAGTAAATCTCAGAGGGGGCAGGCTGTTATTTACGTCCATCACGGTTCGGCCGGAGATTCGAGTCCCGGATGAAACGCAGGCGCAACGGATAGCGGAACTTGTTGCGAAAAGCGAAAAGTATTGTCTGGTTTCCTGTTCCGTGGAAACGGAAATCAAGGTGTTGCCGGAGATCACGACAGATTGATCTCGAGTATGAGAAAAGGAACATTAGCAGGTTGCTCCAAAACTCGGAACAGAATGCAAAACAGCAACTGCTCTCCATTACAGGTCATTCCCGCGGAAGGGGCTGTTGAAAAACGTACTCCAAGGGGTGGCGTCGGGTGTCTCTGCCCGACGCCTCTATGGATTCGTGTTACTGCCAGGCAGAGACGCCTGGCAGCACCAGCATCAATGCTTCGACGGCTGACCACTGTGACTTTTTCAACAAGCCCGGAAGCGGGAATCCACTGGTATCAACGACTTACTGGATGCCCGCCTGATCTTGGTCCGTTCCGGATTAGAGATTTGTGGTTAAATTGTCTCATTGGAAACGAGGAGATCAAGATGAAGAAACGCTTTACCGAATAACAGATCGCCTTCGCCGTGCGCCAGGCTACCTCGGGTACTGCGGCGGCTGATATCACACGTAAGATGGCGGTTAGTGAGGCGACGTTTTACCGTCATGGTCGACCACACAGTGCCTTGGGTTACCGGTCTCCAACCGAGTTCGCAGCAGAATCCAAACCCGCGAAGGCTGAGGTTGCTTAATCGAACAACAAGCTGTAAATACTCACTGGAGCTGGACCAAAGATGGATGCAGTCAAATAGCTATAAGACTAACTTGAGAAGCGGTACAACAACAGGGGCAAGTCATGGGGAACTGAATGCCCGCTTTGGTACTGCCCCTTTTCGGCCGCCTGTCGGTACACTTATACCCCGGTGTTTACATTTATGCGCAGTAGAGACCAGATAGAGGAAATGAGCGCCTACTATGACAGGCACGCTCCATGGCACGACGAGTGCATGGGATACTCGTGCAACACCAAGATGGAGGTGCTGTTGGGTCCGATGATCGCCCTCTTTGAGGAGTATGTGCGCGACAAGGACGTTCTGGAAATCGCCTGCGGCACCGGGAACTGGACACAAGTGCTGGCCAGGAGGGCTCGTTCTGTGACGGCGACGGATGTGAACGACTCGGTGCTGGCGATAGCCCGCGGGAAGCCATTGACCGACAAACGTGTAACCTTCAGGGTTGCCGACGCCTATACTCTGGATGGGGTGGACGGGCTGTTCGATGTTGCTTTCGCCGCCGATTGGTGGTCACACATTCCGAAAGCGATGATACTGCCGTTTCTGGAGGTGCTGCATCGCCGACTTCGTGATGACGCCAGGGTTGTTTTTCTCGATATGATGCCCTGCGATGTGTTCGAGAGTGAAGAAGTCTGCTATGACGACGATGGCAACCGGATCAGCACCCGCACTGTGCCGGACGGAAGCCAATTCCGCGTTGTCAGGAACTTCCCCGATGAGCAGGAACTGAGAAGCGTGCTGGATCAGGTGGCGCGCCGTATCGAGTATCTCGAGCATCTGCCTCTGCGTCGCTGGCTGTTGACCTATACGAAACGATAGGTTCTCCGAGCAGGTCGTTCACAACCGCGCGTGCATCTCAAGCAAGCCCAGTGGCCCACATCCTCTGCTGTGGGTTCGGTGGATCGGGGCAGGTATCGTGGTATGCGCGTTTCTCACGGCAAGCTGTGAGGTACCGGGCACCGCTCCCGTCTTGGAGAAGAGGACGTAGCCGAACTCATCGACAATGGCCAGGTTCTTGGGAGTCAGTTGCTTCTTGAATCGGAGCAAAGCCCTCAAGTCTCTGGCCTCGGTCAGGGCCATGACCAACCCGGGCGGCGGTGAAGAACTTCACTTCGCATCCTTCCTGGCAGGTACACAGACCCAGAGCAATGGCGAGATGAGTTTTACCGGTGCCACTGTTGCTCTCAGCAAGCACATTCTCCCGTTTCTGGATATACTCACATCGCGCCAGTTCCATAACCAGCCGTTTGTTAAGGCTGGGAATCGCTTTGAAGTCAAAGCTGTTGAGGGTCTTGTTCACAGGAAAGCCGGCTTCCGGGACTCTTCGTTTGACCGACTTCTTCTCGCGCTCGATCAATTCCAACTCGGACAACTCCAACAGGAACCGAACGGAGTCGTTCTTCTCTTTGGCACACTGGGCGGCCACCTTCTGGTACTCACGGTGAAAGACCGGTAGTCTGAGCGCCTTGAGGTGATGAGACAGCAGTACCGAAACGTCGCCTGAGCAATTATCTGGCGACCGGCCTCGGCATCAAACACCTCAGAAACACAATCCCCCGAGAAACCGCTTGCCCCTGCTCTGCGCCTGGTTTAACTTGCGCCTGATCATGCACCAAACATCCGCACATGCAGAAGTTGTAATGTAGCAAGAGTAGGTCTGTTTAGTCTATGTTGAAGCTGGTCGGCACCGACGGGAAACGGTTCTATTCCTGGATACTCAGGCCGGGGGAGTATCTTATTGGCCGCAATCCGGAATGTGATTTCTATATTCATCACGGCACCGTATCCAGAACGCACGCCGAGTTGGAAGTGGGGCCGTTTGGTGAGCAGCTTTTCCTGACCGACCTCGGCAGCCATAACGGAACGCTGATTAACGGTGAGCGACTATCCGGCCGGGCGACGGTGAAGCAGGACGACCTCATCGTGTTCGGCCATACCGAATTTCGGCTGGCGACTCTCAACGAAACCGAGAGTGTGCCGCTCAGCACAACTCAGACCAGACTTTCTGAGAGCGAACCTCAGAACTCGGTTTTCCTGTCCATCAACGAGGCGCTCAAACCACTACCAGCCAAGGTCACCGACCGGCCCGACCTTCTGGCGACCCTGTTTGAGATGGCCAAGATGCTGGTTCTCCCGGAGCCGAAGCATGTGATGTTGGAGCGGTCGCTGGGCATGATCGCCAAGGTCATTCCCGCGCAGCGGCTGGCGGTGCTGTTCGTATCTGAGAACCAGGACGAGGTCTACACCGCCGCTACCTTGCTTCCGAGCGGCCGGGAGCCGGGCGCCTTTACCTTGTCGCGCACTATCGTCAGCGAGATCATGACCAACAAGAACGCCATCCTGATCTGCGATCCCAAAGATGACCCCCGCTTTGCCCGGCAGCAATCTATTATCATGTCGGAACTGAAATCGGCCATCGCGGTTCCTCTGTTCGACGAGGGGAAAGTCCTTGGAATCCTTTACGCCGATACGACCAATCCGGCGCACACCTACGACGACGACCACCTGCGGATACTGGCTACGTTCGGCAATATCATAGCCTCCAAACTGCTCAGCTACGCCCTGGTGTCGGAGCGGCAGGAAAAACAGATTATCGCCGCAGAGTTGAGTCGGGCTTCGCAGATTCAGAAAAGCCTGCTGGCGGCCTCGCCCCCGGAGTTTCCCGGATACCGGATATGCCCGTTCCAGGAGCAGTCGCGGTCGGTAGGGGGCGACCTCTACGATACCAGGGTGCTCCCCGACGGCAGGCTGCTCTTTATGGTTGCCGACGTTTCGGGAAAAGGCATGGGCGCGGCTTTGCTGATGTCCAACATACTGGCTTCTTTCCGGATTCTGTATGAATCCAGACAGTTCGACCTCAGTGGGGCGGTCGAGCGCGTCTCCCTGCAGTTGCACAGCTACAGCGTGTCCGGTGACTTCGCGACGCTCTTTATCGGTCTGGCGGAGCCGGATGGAAACACCATCCGCTACGTCAACGCCGGACACAATCCTCCCCTGCTGGTCACGGCCGACGGCGCCATCGAGTCCTTGAAGGCCTCGGGACTGATGATTGGGGCTTTTGACTTCGCTACCTGGCAGGAGGAGTCAATCGAGATGCGCGAGGGAGACGTGCTGGCGGTTTTCTCCGATGGAGTAACCGAGGCCCAGCGCGGTGACGACCTGTACGGTGAGCAGAGACTGGAAAAATTGCTGCTGGCCACGAGGGGGGAGTCGCCGGAAGGAATTGTCGGTCACCTGATGGACGATATCAACGGCTTTATGGGAGACGCTCCCCGTTCGGATGATATCACAATGTTGATGCTTAAGAGGATTGCTACATGATGTTTCAGGCAGGTCAGGATATTGCGCACTTCAGGATTGTACGCAAGCTCGGCGAGGGCGGTATGGGTGAGGTCTACCTCGCGGAAGATCGAAAGCTCAACCGGAATGTCGCTCTGAAGATTCTCCAGGAGGAGTTTGTCGACGATGCCGACCGCATGAGCCGTTTCAGTCGGGAAGCCAAAACGGCCGCGAAGATATCTCATCCCAATGTCATGGCCATCTATGACATGGATTCGGCACACCATGACCAGTCCGGTCGGGATGTGACCTATATTGTGATGGAGTACATCAGCGGCCAGTCATTGACCGACCATCTGGCGACCCGCAATCCGGACATGGTCGAACTGCTGCGCATTTCGGAGAAGATTGCCTCCGGACTCGCCGCCGCTCACAAGTTAGGCATCGTGCATCGCGATATCAAAAGCGACAATATCATGATCGACGAGCAGGGCGACCCCAGGATTCTCGATTTCGGTCTGGCGAAGCCGGTGGAAGCCGCACTCTTTGGGGGAGACGGCGGCACCGACACGCTGTCCGGGGAATTGACCCGGGAGGGCAAGATTCTGGGCACGGTTTCCTACATGTCTCCGGAGCAGGCGCGCGGCGAGGCGGTTGACGCCAGGTCCGATTGCTTTTCATTCGGCATCCTCCTGTACAGGATGTTTGCCGGGCAGGCGCCGTTTGACGGGCCCGACCGGGTCACCACCCTGGCCAGGATACTCGAGGGACGGCATATTCCTCTCAGGCAGAGAAATGAAGCGGCTCCGGCGGAGCTGGAGAGAATCGTAGACAAGTGCCTGCACAAAGACCCCAATGACCGTTATCAGGACACCCGCGACCTGGTTGTCGATCTGCGCAGTCTGCGTCGCCAGTATGACAGCGGGATAACGGAGACAAGCTCAATCAGTGATGAGATTCTCCTGGCGGGGAAAAAACGCCGGAGATTCACTCTGAGCGCACCCTGGCTCATCAGCGCCGTTGCTGTGCTCCTGATTTGTATCGCGGCACTGGTCTTTTTCAGTGGAACCGGGAAGAAAGCGGTCGAGGATGACCCGCTGGCATTCGTCGAGAACCTTGGCGAGCGGATCACCCGCACTCTGGCCGAGCAGGGTATAGATGTCGGGGGCAAGTACTTCGAGATTCCAGGCTTTTCCAGAGTGGTGAACGGACTGGCCATCTTGGGCTTTCAGAACAAAACCGGGGACGTTGCCCTTGACTGGCTCAGCTCCGGACTGCCCGAGATCCTCCTGACCGATTTGGCCCAGAGTGGCGCGGTAAACCTGATAAGCCGCAGCCGTATGCTTGATTGCCTCGACGAAGTGGTCGACAGCACCGCCGGGGGACTCACTCACGGGGAGTGGGTGGCCGCTGCCAGGAAACTGGGTGCGACGACCGTATTGGCCGGCGCCTACTACAAACTGGGAGAAAAGATCAGGATCGACGCCCGGCTCGAAGACGTCGCGTCCGGACAGATCATTCTTGCTGAGAAAGTGGTCGGTGCCGATCCCTTCATACTGGTGGACAGCCTCACACAGAAGATCGCTCAATCGCTCAACGTCAAGGAGATGATGGAAGAGAATCGGCAGGTGGCCGATATCACCTCATCGTCGCCGGAGGCCTACCGGCATTACGTTATGGGACTCGAAAAACATGACGGCCGTCATTTCGATGAAGCCATAGACCAGTTCGAGAAAGCCATTGCTATCGACTCAACCTTCGCTCTCCCCTACATGAGAATCGGTTTGGCCCATATTTTCCAGGGACATCAGCAGTTTGGGGCATCATATTTCGCGGCGGCAAAACGTTTTGAGGACAGGCTGCCGCTGCGAGATAAGAACCTGCTGGATATTTACGCCGACACCTGGCTCAACTCTGAGTTTGACGAGGCCTTTGTCAAGCTGCGGACGTTCGTGGGCAACTATCCCGACGACAAAGAAGCAAGGATGTTCTATTCCCTGTTTCTCAGCCAAATCGCAGACGATCAGGACGGCGCCCTGGCTCAGCTTGATACGGTGCTGATGCTCGATCCGAAATCCCTCATGGTGCACGAATTGCTTGCAGAGCGTTTCCGGGTGGCGGGAGAATACGAAAAGGCCATCGAACATGCCGCACTGATTAAAAAGTACCATCCCGGGTCACCAACCTCGTATGAGACCCTGGCCTCACTCTACCAGCGGCTGGGAAAGTTCGATGAGGCGGCAAGCGAATGTGAGGGACTCCTCAGGATTGATCCCGGGAACAGTTCCGCGTTGATCCTGTTGACGAGTGTTCATGTACTCCAGCGCAACTTTGAGGCGGCAGAAGGCTCCGCCGAAAGGATCAGGGAAAATCACGCGAACGATCCGTACCTCATGAGAACTTACTACGGGATAATGACCAATCTTGCCAACTGGCGGGGCAGGTTCAATACCGCTCTGAATTACCAGATAGAAGGCCTTGAGCAGGCACGACTCACCGACGACAGCGCCCAGGTATCTAGCCATTGCGAAAGAATGGCGAACTTTCTTATCGACCTGGACATGAAAGACAGCGCAGCCGTACTTGCGGACGAGTCATCGCGGTGGGCCGTGCTCTTTCAAAAACTCAACTACCCGTTTCTGCTCGTGGAATTGAATCATGACAGCGTACCTGAAGCCCGCGAGTTGTTCAGCGAGGCGCTGGCTGAATTCAAGTCGAAAGTGCCTTCTGAATTATGGGAAATCGGCGATATCCTAAATGAGATGTTCGACGCGCTCTGCCGGGCTGATACCAGCGCTATGATTGCAGCCGGGGAGAGAATGATTGCGATGCCCAATCAACGGAACACGAGCAACGTTCTGGACCTGGGTGAGCTTCTGGTGCTGACCGGCAAGTACGCAGAAGGCAGGGAACTCCTTCAGGAACTGATCTCGGGACCGAGCCAGACAAGCTTGGCCCGCTACTATCTGCGCGCAGTCTATTACATTGGTATGGCTGAGGAAGGCCTTGGCAATATCCCGCAGGCAACCGCCAAATACCGGGAAGTCCTCAAGTACTGGGGCGAGCCTGAGATCGAGATTGACATCATCACCGATACCGGGAGTCGTCTCGCCCGCCTGACCAGTTGACCGGGCGATGGGGCATGCAGGTTTGACGATACGATTGGTTGGTTTGGGACAGGGCAGTAATAGGATGGGGTAGGGCTGGTCCGCAGGTACTCCACCGAGAATGAAGTTTCTACATCGGCGAAGCACAAAGATCTGGCTTGCCACCCCCACACAAAAACACCGCACCTTCCCACCATATTGCGCCTGCCTGTACGGTAGCATATGAAATGCGCTTCGACTTACACGCGCCTTCCGCCTCCGGTATCACCTCCAACTTCTGCAGATCGCAAAATCACTACCGATCCTGTCAGGTGATGATGAAATGCCACAAAACGAACCCGTTTCGTGCGTGGCAGACCGGCGTTGCAGGTTTTTAGCGCGAAGCGTAAAAGACAGGCTTGCCTGCAAACTCGTTTGGACCTGGTCGTAAAAAACACCCCTAAACAAGTTTGAGAGTCTCACCCTTCGGCTGCGCTCACGGTGACAGAGGGGGGAGGCTCAGAGTGAGGTGGGGCTTCTCAGGGTGACAGGGTGTGGGATTGCCGCGGTCGCCTGAAAGAGTCAGTTATGGCCGGTGTGCCTCGCAATGACGGAGTGGAGGGATTCCCGCCGGTGGGCATGTTGATAAATTCCAGTTGCCATAGAGGCTGTCCGCTCCGATGATCGGGGGTTGGCTCTAAGTGCTTTTGTTACAGTCAGATGCCGTAATACGCATGCGGACTCCTGAGCGGTGAAAGCGATTATACGAATGCTTTTTAACAAGCCCCGGCGTGGGAATAACAGAGAAGTAGCGGGGATGACAAAGGCGGAGGAAAGGAAACAATAATAGACAATTCGAATAGGTTCTCCGTCTACTAAGAATAGCTGAAGGAGTGAACCGCCCTTGTTTTGATAGCTATTTATGGAAAATCTTAGATAATAACCCTTGTTTGGAGAAGAGCCATGAAGGAGAAATTACAAATGACAGTACTTGAGTGTGCCATCCTTGGATCTGCGTTGTGCGGCGCAATCCTGATTGCGGGGTGTTCGACTACCGGCGCGCTGGACAAGATGCCTATCACGACATCGTCGGATAAGGCCCTCGAATACTACTTGCAGGGACGGGAGTTGGCCGAAAAACTTCGAGGCCAGGAATCGCGGCAGTATTTCCAGAAAGCTGTTGATGAGGACTCTGACTTTGCCGTTGCCTATCTGCAGTTGGCGCTGGCCCAACCGACGGTAAAAGAGTTCTTCGACAGCTTTTACAAGGCAAAAGACCTCGCGGACAAGGTTTCTGAAGCCGAGCAAATGTGGATATTGGGAGTGGAGGCTGGTCTCATAAGTGGTGACCCGACGGGACAGTTGGGTTACTTCCAGAAGCTCGTAGAGTTGTACCCAAACGATGAGCGGGCGCACAATCTTCTGGCTGGGAACTACTTTGCGACTCTAGATTGGGAATTAGCCATAGAAGAATACGAACGAGCTTTGCAGATCAATCCTAATTACTCACAGCCCTACAATCAAATGGGCTATGCCTACAGGTTTCTTGAGCGGTACGATGGCGCCGAAAGAGCTTTCAAGAAGTATATCGAGCTAATACCGAACGATCCTAATCCTTATGATTCGTACGCGGAGCTTTTGATGAAGATGGGGCGATACGATGAATCTTTAGAACAGTACAAGGCCGCGCTGGATGTCAATCCCGATTTCGTTTTATCGTACCTCGGCATCGCTTCAAACCTGAATTTCAAAGGGCAGCATAAGAAAGCGAGAAACCAGTTACAGATAATGTACGATGAGGCCAAGGATGATGGGCAGCGTCGGCCCGCATTGAGGGCAATGGCGTTTTCCTATATCGACGAGGGCGATTTCGACAATGCTCTGGAGCGGTACGACAGACAATACGCCTTGGCGGAGGCAATTGGCGACACTTTCGCCATGGCTGCCGACATGGTCCTCATGGGTTTTGCGCTGGTCGAGGTAGAGGGACGTGAGAGGGAAGCTCTGCGAAAATTCGAAACCGCTGCGGCAATGGTTCAAGCATCATCACTCTCAGACAATACTAAGGCTGTGGACAGTCGCGGTCACTTCTACAATGCCTGTCGAGCATACGTGGCGATGGGCGAAATAGAGCAGGCCAGGGTAAATGCTTCCGAATTTCGCGCCCGAGCTGAATCCGCACAGAACAGCAATCTGATCAAGGCGGCGTGTCAATTAGATGGTCTAATCGCACTAAGAGAAGGCAACTTTGACCTTGCCATCGAGAAGTTAAAGCAGTCCAACCTGTTGAATCCCTACAACCTCTTTTTCATAGGAAAAGCATACGAGGGCAAAGGCGATCGTAACAACGCAAAGGTGTATTATAAGAAGGCAGCCTACTTTAATGCCATCAACAATAGCCCGCAGGCATGTATTAGGCTCAAGGCTGTCAATCTGACGGAGGCGATGTAGGAAGAATCAATTGACGGCTCGTTGGCTCGCAGTAGGCCCGCTGGCCCACAGCCTTGCTGTGGGATAGGTTCGACATTGAGTGGCACCCTTCGAGTACGCTCAGGGCGAGGTGGGGATTCTCAGGGTGACAGGGGGTGAGATTGCCGCGCCGTTATTCTATGGGAATCAACAGGAAGTTGATGTCTTCGACAGTCGTGCTGCCGTCGGTCGGATCGACCGTGAAGTCGATCACCTCCGGCTCCGACCGGTAGCCGTACCGCTCAAGCTGGCCGGGATCAATGTAGGCCTGGTAGGGACCGGGGATCAGTCCCAGGTAGTAGAACTCGCCGTTGGAGAAGGTGGTCACCTGGATGGTACTTTCCTTCGCCAGGTTGAGAAATATCACCTGTATGCCGCCCTGTCCGACCACAACGCTGTCGGCTTGTCTGTCCACCCGGCCGGTCACCTCGCTGCCTATCACTAAGGGCACGTCGACGGTGGTGACGATATTGGGATTGCAGAAGACCTCGTAGTTCTCGTGGGTCGGCCTCAGCAGCGGGTTGTCGAGGCTGTACTGGTCGATCTGCACCAGGTACTGATCGTAGGCGCGAAGACCGTCGTAATAGTAGTACTGCTGCTCACCCTGGGAACGTCTGGGTCGCCCCCCGGAGATTTTGGCCTTCAGGCCCGAGATGAACTCCTCGTCGTTATCCAGGATGCCGTTGTTGTTGTCATCCAGGAACGGGCGTATCAGGGCCGATCCGGACCCGACCCCGTTTCTCCGGTCAAACCACAACCGCCGCTCTTCCTGATCATAGCGGACGGAACCTTTCTGTACTTGAGACATCGCCACGCGGCCGCCGGAGAAGATGGTGCGGGAGGTAACATCGGCAAAGCCTGTCAGCAGCCGCAAGGTCAGCATAGCCTGGTTCGATTTCGATATCTCGTCGCGTTCGAGAGCCAACGAGAGTTGTCCTATCCTCAGAAACCGCTTGTGGAATTGTATCCCGAACATGTTGAGACGGTCGGCCGAGTGGTCATAGATGAGTCGGAATTGAGGTCGTATCCACCGGAGGAATTGCGGGGATGCAAAGATCTGGCTGGTGATCGTATTGTCGGAGCGGCCGGAATACTTAGTGATTTTGCAGCGACCGACATAATTCAGATGAAACCGCAGCAACGATGCCGTGGTTCCGTAGTTCATGTTGATGGATTCGTGGTCCGGGAATCTGTCGACGGTGGCGGAGAAGCGTACCCCGATGTACCGTCGGCCGATTTTCAGCGGGGAGGAAACGGCTAAACTGATGCGCTGCAGTTGCCCCAGCCGATTTCGAAAGCTGTCCTGATCGTAGGTGGTGACACCGGCGCTGACGTTGACAAGTGAGGGACGGCTGAAGCTGACGGCGAAGCTGTTCGCATAACCGGGCGCCAGTGAAACGCTGGCCGTCAGGTTGCTGGCCAGCAGACAGGTCGCTTCGCCCGCAACGAGCGGCTCCTCTTCCCCCGGTGACAAGGGTATGTCGGAAGTGAATCCCAGGGTGGCGCGGTCGGTGAGTCCGTAGAAGGCGCCGGCCTGGCCATAGTTGCGTCTTGTGACGTAATCGTCGGTCGCCCCGACGGCAAGGGCATACTCGAACGTCTTGTGCGGAATGAGATTGTACGGCACACCGACATAGCGACGCTCGGTCTGCATTTCCCCGTTGGGACCGTACATTTTCAGCATCAGTTCCGTCATCCCGTAATGGATGTCCACGCTGAAGTTGTAGTCGCCGGTGAAATCTGTGTAAACATAGTCTGTCAGCCGGTTGTTGATATACAACTCGACCTCCCACCCTTCACCAATATTCCCTGTGACGTCGATCGTCTGGAAATAGCGGCGTTGCACCTGGGGCCGGTTGGTGACCATCCCCCCTTCCAGTTGGCGCGAAAGGATACCGGAAGTGAAAACATGCCCGAGGTCCAACTGGCTCAGGTAGCGGTTATTCTCGTAGAAGTAGTGCCACCTGTAAGAAAACTGCTCCTTGTCGAACCCGGTGCCGGAATTGCCTCCCCCGGCGATCTGCAGATCACCGCTCATCAGCATACCGCCGAGAGCGAAATTGTAGTAGTGCCTGCCGCCCCCGATGGGGCTGGCCGAAATGGTCCAGTCGGCTACACCACCCCCCAAATGCTCCGGTTGGCGAGGCAGGCGGCGGATGTCTCCGGCCACCTCCGTTTCTTTTCTAAGCCGCCGATGGGCCTGGTGCCGGGATAGCTTTTTATACGATGGGAACTCCTCGTTGAGAGCAAGGTTGACCTGTAAGGCTGCGAAGACAAACCTCAAGTTCAGCTCGAAGAACTGTTGGAAGAGGTCCAGTCGCAGGTACAACTCGCGAGACGTGAGAATGAAATCATCGCGCTCGAGCTTGTGGCGGCGTCCCCGCGCACTGACGGTCAGGTCGGCCAGATTGATTTCGTACCTGTTTTTCCTGGTTATCAGGAATCCATGAAAGCGCCGGGTCTGAAAATCCGCTTCGATGTTCAGTTCAAGAAGGCTGAAAAGCTCGGCGAGAGGAAAGTAGACCGACCGGCCGTCATACTGAACGACGACATCCTGGCGGAGAAGGCGGGGTATATCCAGGACGACGACGATTTCTTCCAGTTCTCTGTCTTGTACGGGAGCGGTCTGTGACCACACTGCAGTGGCCGGCAACAACGCCATCGGGCACAGAAGCCACACCAATGCTCTCTTCTTCAGCCGGTTCATTCCATCGACTCACGATCCCTGTTTCCTGACGGCAGACCCGCCTATTCCACAGCCACCGAGTATGATATCTTGTTACCCACAATCATATCCGCGGCTGCAACATCGGTGCGCTCCTCACTGCTGATCCTGAACTCGACGTTATAGGGCAGCTTGTCCTCGGTCGTTATGCCGCTGAGGTCCACCCGCCGTCTCAGGCTGCGGTAAACGGCCAAATTGGCGCGATAGAAGTCAACCTCATTTCCCTCGCTGTCGCGAAGCCAGCACTGCAGTACCCCCATGTACGAGACATTGCCCCGGTTCTCAAGGTCGATCATCACGGTGACCGTCGTGTCTTCGAGAGTTGCCGTGGTACCCACAAGTTCCAGATTGGAGACCAGATCACCGGTGCGATACTTGAACATGATGGCCGTCTGCATAATCATGTTCAGGTGCGTGACTATCTCGTCCGGGCGACCGGCCCGCGGCACTTTGTTTGCAACCGCCTGGGAGCGTACCATGATGCGGGCCCAGTATTCTCCATCGGGAAGACCGCCGGGCGGCCGCGCCATTATCCTGACGGTCTGACTGGCGCCGGGCGCGACAATGACCGTTCTGGGAAAAGCCCTGATCCAATCGAGAGCCGAACGGGGATCGGTCACCGCCGAATCCTGGAAGACAACTTTCACCTTACCCAGGCTGTCCGACACCGGCAGGCCGAAGCTGAAGTGGATATTGACTTCCATATCCTTATCGCCCAGATTCATTAGGGTCATGCGGCCGGTGGGGTTCTTGTCGGTAACAAATACGACCGTTGGGGACACCAGTATACTGGCGGAGGCCTTCAGCGCCGGCAAAAGCGCAACGAGTCCCGCTATTGCCAATGCCCTTAATGAGTGGCCCATCCATCGCGGCAGGTTAGCTGTCATAACCATTTTGTAACTCCTGTCTGTTATCCATAGTGTTCATGTTATCGTATCAGTATGGTCTCCCTATGATCCGGTGTAGGAGACGCTCAGGACGATATCTCCGCTGTAGGATCCCGCCTTCTGGTCCACCGACGGTACGACTTTACCTCCAAGATACAGCTTGGTCGTGCCGCCTGAGCCAATCACCGCCGCAGGCAGTGAATGCGGGTTCCGATTTATCCACCCGTTTCCCGCGCCGACAGTGGAAGGCGTCACGGTAGTGGTGTCGATGGCGGCGTCAGTGGTGGAGAAAATTACCGGCATTCTGGCTGACCCGTTGGCCAGGGACAAGTACTCCGGGAGGAACAATTCAAGATTAATGCCGGCGCTGGGCTGGCCGGTGACGGTAAAGATGGCCGAAGAGTCATCCTGGTTGTAACCCATGGTCTTGGGCGTGCCGCCGTATATCTGGCCGAAATTGAGATTCTGCGATGCGGTCGCGGTTATCATCGTCAGCACCGTCGCCGTCGAGGGACCGTTGGCGACTTCTTGGGCCAGAACACCCGGCCCGGTCGCGAGAAGAGCCAAGGCCACCAGAAGCCCGGTGAAGGCGGTCTTTCTCACCATTGCGTTAATGTTCGTCTCCTTCCCTGGGGGCGACCCTGTCGCGGTTCCGGCTCAGGTAAGGTTTCCATAGCAAGGCGATCAACAAAACTTTTTTCCTCTCACTGACCGTTGTAACTGACCGTCAGGACGACATCGGCAGCGTATGCACCCGCCTTCTGGTTTGGCGACGGTACCGTAGTTCCGCCCAGGTACAGATCGGTTCCGGCGGAGCCGATAGTCACGGCCGTCGGCAGGCTGTTCGGATTGACGTTCTGCCATCCCTTGCCGCCGGCCATCCCCGGTGGATCGCCGGCCCCGGTGGTATCGATGGAGGCATCGGTGGAACTGAATATGATCGGCATCCGGTCGCTGTTGTCGGCAAGATGCATCTGCTGCGGCAGGAGCAGGTACAGGTCAACCCCGGCATCGGTCTCTCCTGCAATCTCAAAGATGGCTGCCGAGGCGTTGTTGTTGGCTATTGACGTGGGAACGCCCTGAAGGACGTCACCGAAATCGAGCGAGGCTGACGAGGTTACGGACACCACCGTCAGCACTACGGCTTCGGCCTGCCCCACGGCAACGTCCTGTGCCACGGCGCTCCGCGGTATTGCCATACCTGTCAGCAGGGCAACAAAGGCGGAAATCCTGATCAGCTTTTGCGTACTTGCGACCATACTCGTGTTCACATCTGAAACAGTTGCCGGAAAACGCACGCCCAGATGCTGTTCACAATATCGACAGGCTGTTCAGAAACTTAACAGCGGCAGTTCTGGTTAGGCCCCCTGTGGTCCTGACATCGGCTGTCGGAACCGCAGCAGGCAAGCCTGTATTTCGCGCTTCGCGCGTGGCGGGTCCGAAGACGGACCCACCCTACCGCTAAAACCAGCCTGGCGGTCTCCCAATAACCTGCTGGTGGGTGGCAGGTTCAAACTCGTTTGGATCCGAACGCACAAAATTCTCGTGGTGCACGAGGACGTACACCACGCACGAAACCATTTAGTTTTCGTAGGTCAGGCCCCCTGTGGGCCTGACATCGTATCTGGTCGTAAAAAACACTCCCAAACAAGTTTGAGAGTGCCACCCGGTCTGCCGTTACCCCTTGGAGTCCGTTTTTCAACAAGCTGCTAAGCTGAGAATATTGGTGCCGGATCGGAAGGACAGAAAAAGGGAGCCCCGCGTGGAGGCTCCCTGTCAAGAATCAAATCTATGAGTTCGATCAATACCGGGCTCAGGTACCCTCGTACCAAGCTGTGAGAAGGAGGCTGGCGGTGTAGGTTCCCGCCTTCTGACCGGCGCTGGGCATAGCCGTGCCGCCTATGGCAATGTTGACCGTTGTCTGTGCGCCTCCGATGGTCAAGGTCCCTAAGTCGCGCGGATCCGCAGCGGCGAAGGCTACCAATTCGGGATCAGGCTCACCGGTAAGATCAATGCCGGCATCTGTGGACGTGAAATAGACGTCGACACGCTGCTTGCCGACGTTGTCCCAGAGGTACTCCGGCAGCAGGAACATGGCTTGGATATTATCGTTTGCGGCGCCGGTAATAATAAAAGATCCGGTGCCCGCTTCGTCAATCCCGACGCTCTTTGCAACACCTTGATAGAGGTCTCCACCCTGGCTCCAATCCAGGGGCTGGTGCTCGGTAATAACCAGGGCCGCTCTCACCGTGCCGGTGATCGTCATGACAAACTGGTCGTTGGCAACAACGGCGCCACCGATCAGCATCAGACCGACCGTAACCGCGACCACCTTGGATACCAGACGAAGACCCTTTCTGTTCATAACGCCTTTCATCTCATCCTCCGTGAATATGATGTTTAGTTCCTCAAGTTCCGCTTTCGGGCCGGCAAGAACACGCCTGCGCGGGTTGCTGCTTCTCGCCCATCAGTTGCGCTCTTTCCCTACTGATCGCCAGTTTTGGCTGAGTACATTGGCCGATAGGGCGAAAAAGGGTCAGTTGGCGGTGAGGTTGATCTATAATTGAACAGGGTAAGAAAGAGCGGAAACGAAGGCTAACTCCCGGTATATGTCACTGTCAGGCGTATGATGGCGTTGTAGCTGCCTGCTTTCTGAGCGAGCCCCGGTACAATTTGACCACCAAGCCAGACTTTCAGGCCGGCCGAACCAAGCCGGTAAGTTATGGTCTGGTACGGATTCAGGTTGTTGTAGCTGGGACTGCCCTGGTTGGGAGGGTTGGTCGAATCGACGGCGCAGTCGGTGCTGGAAAAGAAAACCGTCATGTTGTCGCCTGTTGTGGAGAGGTAGGAGGGCAGTTCGAAATCAAGAGTGACCTCGGCGTCGGCGGTGCCCGTGATTGTGAACTCGGCCGCGCTTGCGGACGTCTTGACAACCGTCTTGGGTACCCCCGGAAAGACGTCACCGAAGGCGAGACTCTCCGTGGATGCCGCCGTCTGGCCCAGGCAGGCTGACGGCAGGAAAAGCGCCAGGGTTGCTGCGATCATGATCGGCGTTGTGTTCCTCATCATCCTCATACCGATTTTGGTTTGAGGCGAGATTATATCATGCAGGGATTCGAGTCAACTTCAAACTGACCCGTCAGGATTTACCGCAGGTATCAAGAGGCTGTCCCTCAAGTCGGTCAGGGGCAGTCCGGAAGAGGATGCCGCCCACGGAGTGACTTCGTCACTCTATGAGTCATTCCCACTTCTCCGTCATTCCGGGCTTGACCCGGAATCCAGGTTGGATTCGAAGACTGGATACCGGCTTTCGCCGGTATGACGGATGCGTAGTGGGTGAGTTTGGCTGATGGATCAGTGTACTTATCGAGGACAACCTCCGATACAACTCTTATAGGAAGTTACTATTACGAGAGGGCTCGCGAACATGACTATGGGAGTATGTATTATGACATGGAAAGAAGCAAGACAAGAAATCAAGGACAATGTCGGAGTTAATTTCAAAAGGTGTGGAAATTGATAAAAAAGTAGCGTAGCCTTTCG
>CBFDBU010000031.1:0-38362 GCA_965603125.1 uncultured bacterium
AACCAAACAACCATCCCAGACAAGCAAATATCATGGGTTTTTGGAAAGTCCCGCAGGCGGGAATCCACTTTCACCCGATACCCCGCAGGTCAGACAACAGGCGCGGCTATACGTCTGGAACATGAGAGTGATAAAACGGCGGGGAACCGGCAGTGGCCTTTTAGAACCGAAGGTACTGCCCGATCAGGCTCAGGACCAACTCCGTAAGACTGTAACCGACATACAGGCCGGCCCCGGCCAGGAAACTTATCTGGGCTATGTCTGAGACATTCTCTTCGGTCATACTGACTCCAGTTCTACTGCGCCGAACATGAGGCAGCAGGCGCCTCATTCGGGGCCGGTTCTACTGGAGCAAAAGAGCGGCCAACCGTCTCAGAAAGCGTCGGGCAGAGTTGGCACATGTAGCCTGCAGGCTGCTATCTTACCCACCGACAGGGAGTAACGGACTCCTCTCGTACTTCGCCGAAATTACCGGTATAAGCTCGAATCCGAAAACCCGCCCCAAATCCAGCATTGGATATGCACGAGTATGCAGACCCACCGACGTAGTTCACTCCGGGTATGATCCACTGCCGGCGGCTGGTTTTGTGGCTCTGTAGGCGGGAAAGAGTAGAATCGTAGGTCGAAAGTCCTGTACTTTCGACATTTTAGATGTTGTCAAAACTACAGGAGTTTTGACCTATTTAGCATCAATAAGTAGATTGGGGAACTATCAAATAAGGAAGAATATTGCAATATTGGTTTTACTTGCGATTCCTGTTCTCTTTGTTGTTCAAGCTGGCTTTTGCGCTGACACTACGAAGGTATCGATTGCCGAAACCGCTACCGGCGAAGAGATCAACTGGCAGGTGATATCATCCGGCGGTACCGAGGGTGCGTCGACCAGCTACAAACTTGCCGGGACTGTGGGCCAGACGGCTGTCGGGTTCGGAAGTTCCGAAGGCTATGGTCTGAACCACGGCTACTGGCAGGACTTTTCAGGTGGCTGCTGTGTGATTCGTGGCGATGTGGACCACAGCGGCGTTCTACCGATAGACATAGCTGATTTGGTCTACCTTGTGGACTACATGTTTAATCAGGGCCCCGAACCTGAGTGCTTTGACGAGGGTGACGTGGACGGCAGCGGTGTGGAACCTATCGACATAGCCGACCTGGTCTACTTAGTGGATTATATGTTCAACAGCGGCCCGGCCCCGCCGCCGTGCCCGTAGGCGGTGTTATCGCTTCTGTTGACTAGAGGCTGTAGTAGTAGTAGGTCAGGCCCCCTGTGGGCCTGACACTGGCTGTCGGAACCGCAGCAGGCAAGCCTGTCTTTCGCGCTCCGCGCGTCTCGTTGGCGGCATAGACGATAGACGAAAGAGGTGGGTCCGAAGGCGGACCCACCCCATCTACATATTCACTGGCGGCCCGCCGGCGGGTGACTCCCGCCGGCTGGTATGCCAGGATTAACTCTGTCCTAAGAAAGACAGACGGTGTAAGGGGGATTTTCAGCGATGAGTGGGGAAGGAGACAGCGTGTTTGGCGCTGTCTCCTTCTGTACATTGACTTCCTTGCTTCGACTTACTGTCTGCCTACGGGCACGGGGGTGGTGAGGGGCCGTAGTTGAACATGAAGTCGACGAGATAAACCAAATCAGCTATGTCTAACGGTTCGAACCCACTGGCGTCTACGTCAGCTTCCTCGAAGCACTGTGGCGGTGGGCCAGCATTGAACATATAGTCCACGAGATAGACCAGATCGGCAATATCAATCAACTCGGCACCATCGTAGTTGACATCTCCGCGGATCGGCGGGATACAGCAGGAGCCGCCGGCCGTGCCGGTTACCTGACCATCACGGTAGAGGGTGCCGGTAAACGGTGTGGTTGAGAATGGGTTCTCCCCAGGACCGGCATCTTCATCGAAGACGAAAGGAGTTGTGCCCACCAGATAGCCGGGTAGTTCACCGCATGCGCCGTCGACGAAATCATATTCTTCGAACATCTCGGTTGGGTTTGCCCATCCCTCAAGATTCACAAGGGTATGGACGTATTGTACTGTTCCGGTCGGATCGCCCAGCGTGGGAAGAACGATTTCACCCTTGCCGGCCTGGGCTTCAATCCACGGCAGCAGTCTCTGGAGCTTCCAGTGTCCGTCGTAGATCGGCGCCACCAGCTTCACCGAATCGACATTGTTGCACCAGTAGTGCCACTTAAATACTATCAGGAGGTCGTTGGCCCAGGCTGGTATTGATCCCTTCACGGGGGTGTTCACTGCTGCGTAACCGTCATACACCGGTGAGCCGATCGTACCGCAATTGACCGTACCCCAGACTTTAAGATCACCGCCCTGGCAGGTATCGTATCCGCGGAATTCGAAATCCCAACCTCCCGTCAGCGGTTCGTCCTGGATGACATAGGCCTCGTTGATGACCATCAGTACCCGCCCGCCCTGGTACGGATACCAGACGGTTGTATTCTGGCTCTCGAAATTCTGCAGCTCCTCGTAGCCTATCGGGTAGTCGATGATGCTCACCGGAGCAGGTGAAACATTGTGCAGGTAATCCGTCCAGACGTCGTACGGATCATGCTGTATCTGTCCGTGCGGGCCGCTGATGCTGTCGGCATCATTGTGCACTGTCGGTCCGTGGGTGGAGCCTGCCGGTGGTTCCCCTTCGAGGTAGTCGATCCAGGGATCACTGATGCATATCTGGGCGCGCTGGCTGCAGAACCCGGCCACTGTCACGTAGTGGGCTCCAATCGGTACCCAGTCACCGGAATCCAGCTTCTCGTAGATCATCAGCCGCAGCATGACGTCGTGATCCAGCAGGAGTTCATCCCTAATGTGACTGAAGTAGGGGAATTCATATAAGGTATCCTTGTAGTCCTGCGCGAGTCCGGCATCATTGACGAAGGCCCTGACGCCACTGATGAATTGACTGAGACTGGTTCCCTTGATCACTGTGCCGGTGCCCATGTAGGCGGACAAGTCATTGATCAGTGGCGGCGCGTTCAGGGTGTCGTGGTCATCCCACCCTCCATAGGCGGTAACCAGAGGATACCCGTCATTGGGAGGAGTTACGCCAAACGGATGCGGGTCGATCGGGCTGGGTTCCATCTTGGAGTCAATCCACCACAGGGCATTGGCGGCTGCGGAGGGACCGCAGTGGTTCCAGTCGAGATCAAAATCCTGCCAGCCGGACTGCTTCTGGTCGAAATCCGGCACACTGAAATTGGCCAGGTCCGTATATTGATCCTTGTACCAATCACAGTTGTAGAAAGTGGGCATGGTATCCATCTCATAGAACCAGACATCCATGGCAACATCGGACACCTCGAAATCGAAAAGTGTCCTTTTCCCTTTCGTGGTTCCCATCACACCGGAGATATTATCGCCACTGCTCAGAATACCGTCTCCGTTATCCAGCCAGCCCTGGACTTCCCACTCGTTGCCGGCGTTCGGCCTGATTTCATGCCAGAATGACGGCACTACCTGGCTGAGCGGCTTGGCAAACGGGTTTACTCCCAGGTGGTCGAGGAAGACCGAATCCTCCGGTGGCGGGGGGATGATTGTTATGGTCAGGGTGATCCTTTCCGGAACCCGCCAGGTGGGAATAATCGGTATCGTATCTCTGGGATCAATCCTGACCGGTCGGTCCATTGGCGGTGGGGGAAAGGGCACCGGAAGCTCTCCGTCTCCGGGCAGCGGTATAGTGCGACCCCATCTACCCTCGCCCTGGTTTGGCTCTCCAAGCGGTCGCCACTGGCTTCCGGTCAGGCCGTTGGCGTCGCCGCTGTCTTCGGCACCTGTATTGTCGGCATCATCGTCATTATGCCAGGGATAGGTATTATCCGGCGGGGCATAGTGCTCCTTGGGCGATTCCGACATGGCGAAAGTCACCTGACACTTCTTCTTTTTCTCCCAGGAAGGATCAAGTAGAAGGGTGCTATCGGGGTCGGTGTACTCGACATCGACTTCGTAATTCTGCGCGCCCGCGGTGTTGTCGCCCTGCATGCCGTCGTCAAGGATTCTCAGACGTAACGTCCCATTGACATTTCCAGCTCCATAGACACGAACCATGTGGGCCCGCGTGACTATTGAGTCGGATCCGTCGTGAGCCTTCAGTGTATCCGGATAGGTCATGGACAGTTCGACATCCTCCCCCCTTTTGATCTGTTGGTAGATCCACTCCCAGGTTACTCTGCCGTTGTGGCTGTCATCATGGATTTTGCCGCTGGTGTACAGTGAATCCGGTAACGTCGACTCACCGGGCAGGAAACCGGTTCCCTGAGTTCGGTGAACGAGGGCGTTACCCAACCCCCACTGGTCCAGGCAGTTCAGTTTCCCGTTTAGCATCCGCCCCAGGAAGACACCCGTGTCGGGGTGATAGCCCATGCACTCGCCTAACTTTCCAACGAGACAGCTATCGCCGTTTTGCCCCGGTGTGTTCGGTAGCCTCGGCCTGAAAACCGAGCCGTAGTTGTTGGACAGGAACTGCAGGCTGTTAGCCACCGCTGTCGCCACGCACTGGTTTTCCTCCGCCTGGACGTTCTCGTTTTCCCCTAATGGGAGCACCCAGTACTGGATGGTGGAATCATCGTTGAACTCCCGGGGAGCGGGTGGATCATCCTCGGGAACATAATAATCGTCGGCGCCGGGAATACCGCCGCCCTGGATATTGGCTATCTCTACAGGGTAAACATCCATAGTGCCCGGTTCCAATTCGAGAAGCGGTTCCGCCGTGACCGTGACAAACATCGGCAACGCCTCGACAATGTCACCCGGATCGACACCGATATCGAAGTGTTTACTTGCCTGGCTGCCGTCTTTGTCGGTAAACACCGTCATGTTGCCGACAACCCATCCGGTCCCGGTGTAGGCGTTTACGAACCATATGCCCGGTGGATACGATTCAAGGAAACTCTCGATATCAACTGTGAAACGTCCCCAGGCTGTAGGACGGGTGGGGTCACCGAAGTTATGAAGCTGGGTCACAGAAACAAACGGGAGTTGACCCTCCACGGCAATCATGAACTCACAGATATCTCCGTCCTCCACTTCATCGTGAACGAGGATAGAGAATGTGAATGTGCCCACATCACCAGGAGCGGGGTAGAATGTTACCATCCCCCCCGGATCGACATCCACAGCGCCGGCGGGCATAGGTACAATATCGTTGATCATGGTAAGAACAGGCAGGCAGTCAACTTCGTCCCAGGTCAGTTGGTGGGTGATTATCTCTCCTGCAGAGCCGTATACTGTTTCACCACATCCGGAAACCCAGATGGGTGGATCATTGGTTACAATCACATCCATCCAGGCCGTGTCGCAGGCACCGTGCACATCGCACGCCTGCAATTCGACTGCCTGGGATGTATAGACGTCAGCCGGGTTGGGATCATACGTCCACACGCCGTAATCATCCAGGATACCCGGTCCGCTCAGCAGCTCCCACCAGAACTCATCACCTTCTGGGTCGGTAGCTGAGAACTCCACGAATATGGGCAAACAGTGGTTACCTAAAACGCTCGAAGGCCCCTCGATAACCGGTGGCTGGTTACCGGCAACACAGAATTGATAAGACTCAGTGAGAAGAGCCACATCACCGACGTCCCAATCATACATTATAGTACCCTGGGTGCCGTTCCAGTACTCACTACTGCGCTCCTCGCCTACGTGTGGTCCTGTAGTCATGTCGGACACATAGCACTCTCTGGAATCAGTCCGGAATACGTCGGAACCAAAACCTGTGCCTCCGAATGTGAGTAGCAGCCCGACGACAAGCAGGCCTGACAGAATGAGTACTACAAGGTCTGCTTTGACTCGCCGGGCGGGCCGGAATTGATCTGCATTCTTCATGACGCCATCTCCATATGTTACTCTGCCTTAAGGCCCGCGCCGTCAGGCGGGCAAACATCTCCAGGCCACGTGCTATCCGGTTTCATGCGAGGCTCTTGTCTAACTCCGGGGAGTAGACGATTGTCGAGGCCATATTCGTTTGATCCGATTTTGTTGTCGCTACCTGAAACCGTCAATCGGGTTTAGTGGGTGTCCCTGTGATGTCGATTCTCTCGTGTAAACCCTTCCCATTCGAGAGAAAGGTAGAGCGAAAGTGCCCGTTACGCAAGTGTTTTCTTGACTTCGTGCGCGGGTCTTCCCTCTTGGCGAGAACCTCTTTGCGCTAAGAGGCTCAATCAGGCTGCGAAGCATTACGTCCTGCCCCAAGAAAGGCAAGGAGGCGTAGGGGAGAGTATAGTCAGTGAATGAGAAAAGGGACAGCGCTGCGGAGTGCTGTCCCTTGACTTTCAGAAGGAGATGCGGTCTTATCTCTTCTTCCTGTGATGGTGACACTTCTTGGAAGGCGCAGTCGTCATGCGTTTGCATCTCTTGCCTGCCTTGGTCTTGCCTATACAGCGGACCCTCTTGGCCACCTTTCTCTTCGTTACTCTCTTCTTGACTTTCCGAACTGCCATGTCGCTTCCTCCTTGAACGAATCAGGTTTGTTGGCTCGCTGACCAGTTTATGATTTCATGTGCTGGTGTCAACAAGAAAAGACAGCAGCGTCAGTCCAATTGCCTCATGAAGGGCAAGGCGGCGTAGGTCGGCGCTTTTTTTGGCAATTTCGTGGGATTCCATCGACTGTGCCCCCACCGTGCGATCACGTAGCAAACGGGTGGGCAACAGGACGACGGCTCTAATGAGGTCGGTTGCGCTCATTGGGAATCGGGTTTGCGCAAGCGACCCGTTTCGAAAACTGAAACAAGGAGTCCCAGAAGTGATTAAACGAGGGGGAATTCCGTAACCATGTATGGATTGGCGCCTCAGCCACGAAGTCGCGCAAACGCTTTTGGGCTTCCTCACCATCAAGCAACTGCGCCTTTCTCTTGAAATGATGTTTAGTGAAGCCGGTGGGATCATCCTTGGGTATGGCTGATTCGTCGCACTCCAACTCCTTGGCCAGATATGCACGGTCAAGGGCTATCCAGTGTTCAATGTTCCGATCAGCCACGCCAAATACGGTAAGGTGCTTCAAGTGCTCCGGCACCCGGTGCCAATCTTCTGTCCACACATCACGCCATTGTCTCTTGTCTGCGTCGTTGAGAACAATGAGGTAGTCACATCTCTTGTTTTTTTGTAGATCGCGCAGAGCCTTTGGCAGCTCTCGTCTCAACGACTCACGTGATTGCCCACGGAACTTGCCTCGCTCTACTGAAGCTTCAGGGCAATACCGTTGAATAAGCCCCCAGACAAATGCTTCGTCTGCGCTACCCTGCACGAAGTAGCCTATTCTCACACCAGCATCTCGCGGTAATGCTGCTCACCAAGCGGATATTCGGAAAGTCGAGCCTTTGCTTTTGCTGTGTCGATTGGACGCAGGAGCGATCGGTATTCGTCACGCGTCGTGACAAAGATGTTCTGCAATTTGTCATCAAACAAGTCGATGAAGTAGGGGGAGTGTGAGGTAAAGAGGACTTGCGGTGAACTCGGCTCGGAGCCAAGCATATCAAGCAACTTCTTTAGAATACCTACGTAAAGTCCGTTTTCCGGTTCTTCAACGATCAACAGCGGTTGATATCCCTCCGGCGGCCGTACGAAGAAAACGTAGCTCAGTGCAAGGAAACGAAGTGTTCCTGCCGAGGCCCTCCAGGCGGGTATTCTGGCGCCGTTTTTGTACGTCAGCCACATGGTCACCATTGGTTCCGCCTCTCCTCCAAAGAAGTTTATGAAGTCGAGGTCTGGTTCCAGTAATTGTAGAGCTCGGAGCAACGTGCGATAGGATCCCTCATCAGACTTCTTGAGATTCCATATCACGGATGCAAGATTGCTACCGTCCGGATTCAGAATGAAGGTGTTCGGCGTGTGATCCAATTGGCGAAGAGCATTCTGAGAGAATGAGTAATACTGCCATCGCGACAGATATTGCTTGAAATGATTTGCTCTCCTGTTGGTCTCACGATCGTACAGGCGGTGCAGCATCGTTGTATCCCGAGGCGCCGAGGTCATTTTGTAAGGGTCAGCCAGTCGCTTTTCGAATTCCCCCTCATGAAGTAAACGTACACCATCGGGAGTATTCTCCAAGAGTATTACATCTTCGAAGCCTTCCCCTGTCGCTGTAAGACGCTCCATTTGGACCTCAAGTTTCGCATCAGGCATTGATGAGCGCAGTACCGCGAGTGCAAGCTCATACTTGTAGGTGATTTGCTCTCCCTCGAAAGGGAGCGTCGCGGTCAGGAGGAACTCGGTAGTGGGTTTCTTGTACGAGAAGTTTGCCATACCTTGAACTGGTAGTAGCATCTCGTCGAGACACTTCTGCAGTTCACGATGACTCGTGCATGATAAGAACAACAGCGCGTTACAGAGGTTTGTCTTGCCGCTATTGTTCAGGCCTATCACAAGATTGATGTCCCGTGGCTGAAACGGCAGTTCAACCCAGGACAGGAAGTTCTCGACTCTAAACTCTTTTATCATCGCATACCTCACATGCCAATATGAAACTGCCTTCTCAACCGTCGTAATTGGTAATCGCAACCAAGGTAATTGTCAAACAAAATTGTACGCCCTAGCCCAGACTACCCACCTGCCTCTCGACTTCCTCCAGGATTTCGCAGGATTTGACCAGCTCTTGCATCTTCGTGTTATCGGGATAGAGGGGGCGATCTTCATCCAGAAAATCCACATGCCTGCGGATGACCTCGTGCGCCTTTTTTACACCGCGGCCGAATTTGTAATCCCGGAAATCCAGCGCCTGGGCGGCGGCCATAAGCTCGATTCCCAGCACACCGTACGCGTTGTCAAGAATCTGGATGTTCTTGATGGCGGTGTTCATGCCCATCGAGACAAAATCCTCCTGGTCGGCGGCGGCCGGGATGGATTGGATCGAAGCCGGAGCCGAGAGTATCCGCTGCTCGACTATCAGGGTATCCGCCGTATACTGGCTCAGCATGAGACCGGAGAACATGCCGGCGCCTTTGGTCAAAAAGGGCGGCAGGCCGACACTCAGGGCGACGTTGTTGAGCCGGTTCATGCGGCGTTCGGACATGACGCTGACCATCGTGATACAGGCACCGACCATGTCCATCGGCACGGAGACCGGCGTCCCCTGGAAATTGGCGCCGGAGAGTTGCAGGTCTTCGTCAGGGAAAAACACGGGGTTATCACCGACGCCGTTGAGTTCGATCTCCACCTGTGAGCGTGCCCAGGCCAGAGCGTCGTGCGCCGTCCCGATCACCTGGGGCGTGGAGCGCATCGAGTAGGCGTCCTGCACCTTGCACGGCACCTTGCCTTCGAATAGATCCCCCCCGGCAACGAGCTTCTCAATAGCGTTGGCCGAGCGAGCGGCGCCGGGGAAACCGCGTGCTTCATGGAGCTTGGGGCTGTAGGGCTTCATGTTGGCTTTCAGCGCCTCAAGCGACATCGCCGCAGCGATTTCGGCCTGCCTGAGCCACCGGTCGGTGTCGTAGATGAGAACGGCGCTCATGGCAGTGAGAAGATTGGAGCCGTTGATGATAGCCAGGCCGTCTCTGGCTTTCAGGCCGGGGATAGCTATCCCGGCCCGCTCCATCGCCTCCTTGCCGCTGAGCAACTCATCCCGGTAATAGGCTTTGCCTTCGCACATCATCAGGAGGGCAATCTGGGCCATCGGCGCCAGGTCACCGCAGGCTCCCACCGAACCTTTCTGGCAGACAAACGGAGTGACGCCCTTGTTGAGCATTTCGACCAGCGTCTGCGTGATCTCCGGGCGGACAGCGGAGTTGCCGTGGGCATGAACGTTGATGCGCGCCGCCATGGCTCCCCGGACATATTCCACCGGAGCCGGGTCCCCGATGCCGGCGGCGTGATTGTAGATCAGGTATTTCTGGAAATCCTCGATCTGGTCATCGCTGAGAACAACCTCCGAGAGCTCTCCGATGCCGGTGTTGACACCGTACATGGTCTCTCCGGCGGCGATCTTTTTCTCCAGCATGGCACGGCAATTCTCGATCCGTTTGACCGCATCGGTGTGCAACCGGACTTCTTCGTTATCCCTGGCAATGCGAACCAGCTTTTCGATTGTCAGCCCGGAACCGCTTAAGATAATAGCCATAATTTATTCTCCAACATCGGCAATCGTTGAGTATCCAGTGCAAGGTTTCCGCAGGGGACGGCGCGTCTACGTATCCAACAGGCCGGATGCGGAGTTGGGAGCGTAACGGTTTGAAGCCACAGCGGCCGGTGCGGTGACATATTCGGTCCTTGCTGTTTCGATGTATGCAGATTCCATTACGCGTTCTCCATCACTACGATGGAAAGGTAATGTCGAGAAAGCGATTGTCAATCGGTTTTGACCGACTGATATTGGCCGTATGGCCGAGCCTGCCGACATTGCGCCGGTTTCGAAGAGCATGAGTTTTGTCGCCTTCGATACCGAGACCACCGGTCTTTGGGCGCCGGTGCATCGGATTGTCGAGTTGGGGGCGGTGAAGTTCCGGTTAGGTGAGAGGAGCCATCAGTCATTTCAGTCGCTGATCAATCCCATGCGGGAAATCCCCGCCGATGTCGTCCGGGTCCACGGCATCACCGACGAGATGGTCAGGAATGCTCCCGCCGCCGACCCTGTGCTCAGGGAGTTCCTCGACTTCTGCGGCAGCGATACCGTCCTGATTGCCCACAACGCGCCGTTCGACATTTCTTTCGTCGGCTGCGAACTGGACCGGGCCGGACTCACTCCCCGCGATAACCCGGTTCTCGACACGGTCGACATCTGTCACCGGTTCATTCCGGGCCTGCCCTCCTATTCCCTGATTGCGCTGGTCAAGCATCTGGGTATCGCTGCCGAGCAGGACCATCGCGCCCTGTCCGACGCTCACCTGGTCCGCCAGGTTTTCGAGCGAGCCGCCGCCGGATTCCCCCGGATCGAGAGCCGTGCACAGTTGCTCGATCTGGTCACCAGTCACCGTCTTTCGGATTGGCGCGGTGAAGAAGTGCATCTCACTCCCCGGTTTGCGTCACTGGAACAGGCGGTTACCCGGAAGCTACCGGTGGAAATCGTCTACGCGACGCGGGCCCAGCCACCCCGGACTCGCGTTGTGCGGCCACAAGCCCTTTTCTCGCTTGGCTCAAAAGTGTACATGAATGCCTACTGCGAACTGGCCCGCGCCGAGCGGACCTTTCGCCTTGACCGCATCGTGCAGTTTCAGTTGATCGATGAATAAACCGCGGTCTCTTCGCGGCCGCAAGCGCGGGAAGCCCCTTCAACGGGACTTCCCGCAAGGCAGGTCGTCAGAACTCAGTCTTGCCGGAGAACTTGAACGAACCCAGGTGAACGGTCGGGACAGTCATACATCCCACCGCACTCCACCACGATTCTATCCGTTCCGTCTCTTTTGAGACCGTTATGGTCGACTTGAATGCCCGGGTAAACGAATCAGTGAAACGCAGGTTCTTGATGCCGCTGACGATCTCGCCGTTTTCGATCAGGAAGGTACCGTCGCGCGTCATGCCGGTCAGGACCGAGTTGCGGGGGTCGATCAAACCGTTGATGTAGTGAAAGCGCGTGACCAGGATACCTCGCTTGACCGCCGGGATCATCTTCGCTTTTGGGGTTCTGCCCGGCGCCATGAAGATGTTCAGTCCGAAAGCACCCTCCGAGCTTTCGTCGGGTGTCAGGGCGTGGCCGGTCGACTTCTTCTTCGCCTTGAAGGCGGCTGCCCGATCGTACACGACCCCTCGCGCCACACCCTTGTCGACAAAGACGACTTTCTTTTTGGGAACGCCCTCGAAGTCGAACGGGAAAGCGTTGGAACGACTGTCCAGCCCGTTGTCATAAAGGGTGATTTTATCCGATGTGATTTTCCGACCGATCTTGCCCGCCAGGAATGACGTTTTTTGCAGAAACGGTTTTGATCCCAGCCCGACATAGTTGAGCCACTCCAGCATTTCGGAAATCGCCGCCGGTTCCAGTATGACCTCGTACTCACCCGGTTCGACTTCACGGGGATTGCGCGACCGCCGGCACTTCTCGACGGCCACACCGGCCAGCGAGGTGACATCAATATCGTCGACCCGGCGGGCGGTGCTCGAGGCGTAACCGGAGGAGTCATCAGACATGGCAATCATACTGATGGAAGCCGACGTCATCGGCTGGTAGGCTCTCACACCCAGCGAGTTCAGCACGGCGATTTCACCGCTTCCGGTTGCAAATGACCCGGCCACGGTGAACTTCTTTCGCTTTGCCGCGGCGATGACCCGTTTGACCGCCCTGGCGCGGTCGCGAGGTGTGAAGGCCGCCGTTCTGTCATCGAAAGTGTCGATATTCTTGCACCGGGCCGGTTTGGGTAAACCCGGGAAGTCCGGATTCTCCGGTCGTTGGCGCGCGATCTCAATTGAATCCGCCAGCGTCTTTCGAAGGTCGGGGAGGGCCAGCGAGTTGGTCGAGGCAACGCCGATCCGTTTTCCCAGCACGCTGCGAAACAGTATCCGGTTGTTGCTCTCAAACACGTTCTGGTGAATGTACGAATTGGCGTATCGGGTCAGACCCGATTCATTGCCTACGAACACGATCTCCGTCTGGTCAGCCTTCGACTGCGTGAGGACTCTCTCGAGTCTTTCCGTTAGTTTCTTTTGTCCAATCATTTGCTCACCCCCACCTTTACGTTTTGGAAGCGGGCCGGAGAGGTGCCGTGGGCAACGTGGGCCGACTGCATCGGCTCCCCTTTGCCGCAGTTGGGTATACCCCATACATGCCAGTGTTTGTCGTCGCAGACGGCGTCACACGAGTTCCAGAACTCCGGCGTGATCCCGGTGTAAACCGGGTTTTTCAGCATCCTTCCGAGCTTGCCTTTCTTGATTTCCCATGCGCATTCAGCGCCGAACTGGAAATTGAGACGCTTGTCGTCAATCGACCAACTCTTGTTCAGGTCGAAGAAAATGCCCCGGGGGGTGTCGGCGATAAGGTTATCGAGTTTCCACGTACCCGGTTCCAGGTTGATATTCGTCATGCGAATGATCGGGAGCCGATTCCAGCCGTCCGCCCTCATGGCGCCGTTGGAGCGTTGCCCGATCACGGGTGCTGTCTCGCGGCTGGTCAGGTAGCCGACAAAGCGCCCGTTCTTAACAATCGGTGTCCGCTGGGCTTTCACGCCTTCATCGTCGAAGCCGAAAGTGCCCAGTCCGCCCGGCGTGGTGGCGTCGGCGGTGATGTTCACGATGTCAGAGCCGTACTTGAGCTTGTTCAACTTGTCGATGGTCAAGAACGATCCGCCCGCCAGGGAGATCTCCGTTCCCAGAACGCGGTCAAGCTCTATGGGATGGCCGCATGATTCGTGAACCTGGAGGGCCATCTGTGGCCCGGCGATGATTATGGTCGTCTTTGTGTCCGGACAGGGCGCCGCCTTCAGGAGGGCAATGGCTTCCTCGCGGATGCGTTCGGCGTTCTCGACCAACTCCATGCCCTCGATAAACTCGTAGCCGGAGGTGGCGAAATCCCCGCCGAACGAGTTGGGATAGGACCGCCGCTGCGCCTCCTTGCCGTCGAAAGCAACCGCGTTATACCCGGCCCCGGACTCGATGATATCCTGCTCGATCTGCGCCCCCTCGGATGAAACGAACAGCTTGTGCGTTCTATAAAAGTCCATCGAGGCCTCGGCGGTCTTGATCTTCTTCGACTTCTTGAGGATCTCCGAGGCTTCGAGCAGCAGGGCGATCTTCTGGTCAGCCGCGACCTTAAAGGGATCCTTCTTGAAAGGCGTGCCGTAGTTGCCCACGAACGCTTCCTGCTCCGCCATCACCACCGGCTCGCTGGTAGTCATGGCCGAGGCCCGGGCGATCTGCAGCGCCTTGTTGGCCGTCCTCTTCAACTCCGCCGCCGAAAGAGAAGCCGTCGCGGCGAATCCCCAGGCCCCTCGCGAGAGAACGCGCATGCCGACACCCACGTCCAGATCGCGCGACATCGTGTCCACGTGGGCATCGGTCACTCGCAGCGACTCCGTCTCCCGGCGCACGAGGCGGCAGTCGGCATAATCCACGCCCTTGGAGCGCAGCCACTCCACGCTTGTCTTCAGTTTATCCTTCATTTGACCTCCGTTACCTGGTCAGGTTGTTTTCCTGTAGCGCTGTCAATGTACAGGAAAAGGTCGGGCCGGTCAATAGTCATCCTGCCGCGACCGGGACAAAAACACCAGAGTTCGCCTGCATTCGTCCCGCTACTGCGCTCCGGGTGTACGAATGCCGATATGAACTCTTGCCAATCGCCGCTAAGTCCCTTTCTTGTAGCCTCAAGGCCGACATTGCGGACATTGACGCAAGCGAACTTGGGAATGAAAATCGGGAGAGTACTCGATCACTGGTGGCAGAAATATGAAGCAGGCGGAAACGAAGGGTATCTTTTTCGACCTCTATGGAACGCTTCTGATCTACGGCGACGTGAACGCGGCCTGGTCTGACTGGCTTACGGGTTTCTATAATGCCCTGTGCGAAGACGGCCTGGCCATGTCGCGGGAAGCCTTTGCGTCCCACTGTGACGCCTTTTTCGGCCGTGACGAGCTCCCAGCTGCGAACGACGGCCTGACTGTTTTCGAACGTCGTATCCTGTCACTCGGTAGCGACCTCGGGCTGAGACTCCCGGCGGCAAGGACCAAACACATCGCAATGACCATTGCCGACGCCTGGCACCGGCACGTATCGCTGGACCCGGAGGCATTTCCGATTCTGATGACCTTGAGGCGGCACGGCAAGCGTCTGGCTCTGGTTTCCAATTTCGATCATCCTCCCTACGTTCGGGCCGTCCTGGCTCAACACAAACTTGACAGGCTGTTTGATGCGGTAGTGATCTCCGGTGACGTCGGCGTCAAGAAACCTGATCCCGAGATTTTCGCAGTGGCCCTTGACGCGACCGATCTCAAGGGCCGTGAGGTCGTGTATGTGGGCGACACTGACGACGACGTGAAAGGCGCCCTGGCGGCGGGATTGACGCCGGTGTTGATTCGACGTGCGGACCAGGCGTCTCACGCCGCAACGCAGGACTTCCGCTCGCATTCGGACGCGACTCCAAACCCGGGAACAGGGGGAGACGGCAGAGTGATGATTATTACCAGGCTGTCGGAATTACGGGGGATCGTGCGGTAAGGTACGGCTGCAAATGATCAGAGAGTCATGCACATCCGAGACATAACCCCGACTACTCTGTGTACGAGAGCAAACCAAACGATCGGGAGACGCACATGATCAATCACAGAACGATGTCAAAGTTGCTGGCGGCGGTAGTTGGAAATTCGTGTTCGACACCGGTACCACCAGCCCCCCGCCTGAGAGTTGATTGAGGCGACACGCGCCCATCGAACATGGACTGGTATCTCTACCCCGCCGTAATCGCCGCCGGATTCCTGGCGGGCTTCATCAACACGCTGGCCGGGAGCGGGTCGCTGGTGACGCTGCCGCTGCTGATCTTTGCCGGTCTTCCGGCCAATGTCGCCAACGGCACCAACCGTGTGGCCATTCTCCTGCAGAACGTTGTCGCTGTGAGAAGTTTCCACCGACGGAAGGTACTTGATCTGCGTCGGGGACTGACGCTGGCGGCGCCCGCGGTTATAGGAGCTGTCCTCGGGGCACAGATTGCGGTCAATCTTGACGAGCAGACCATGCGTCACACTATTGGCGTTCTCATGGCCGTTATGTTCGTCGGGGTTCTCGTGCGCCCCAAACGGTGGCTGGAGGGACGGCCCGGGATGCTGGCGAGGCGGCCGGGCGCAGTGCAACTGCTCACGTTCTTTGCCATCGGTGTCTATGGCGGCTTCATCCAGGCGGGCGTGGGAGTGTTCCTTCTGGCGGGACTGGTCTTAGGGGCCGGTTTTGAGCTGGTCCGGGGGAACGCCGTCAAGGTTCTCATTGTACTGTGCTTCACCGTGTTCGCGCTGATTGTGTTCGCATTGAACGGTCAGGTAATATGGCAAGTGGGATTGGTGCTGGCGCTGGGGAATATGTCCGGCGCCTGGGTGGCGGCGCGGATGGCTGTCGAGCGCGGGGCGGTGTTCGTTCGCTGGCTTCTTATCGCCGTTCTTGTCGTCTCTGCCGCCGTGCTCTTGGGAGTGGGGGAGTGGGTGTGGCGGATGATCTGGCAGTAGGCAAAATGTGGGAGCCAGAGCGGGCCGACCCTGTGATCGCGCATATACCAAGGGAAAAGCCACTTCAGAAATCTAAATAAAAACGTAAGATTTAGTTGACACATCTTCGGAGAGCACCTAAATTGCTCACTGAGAGGACAAATCACCTTCGTGAGAGCCTATACCAGGCGAAAAAGCGGGTATCGGACGAGAAACATGCAGAGATCGGGCATTTTCAGAATCGAACCGGTAATGAAAGCTTGAATGCGTAGGGGGTGTCATGTGGCAATTGGATAACACGGCAACTGACCGGGGAAGGGAACAACGTGGATATTGAAAACATCTACTTCGCTTTTACGTTGGGAATCACAACCGCGTTTACATTCTTGATCGGCAAGACCGCTTGGGATGCCCGCCAGGAATTGAGGAGGAAAAATAACTACCAATTCAGATTGCCTTACCCCGATCCTGACTTCCGAGACAAGGTTCTAAATGAATATCTGCCGTATCATGGTCTGAAGCTCTTGCTGGCCGAAGGCGGTGAGTTGGGTCCGAAATTCTGGGGCCCGTTTCTCCAAAGATGGCAGCAAGTCAAGGCACCGGACGCCCAGATGTTCCTTCTCTTCGGGCCTACCTTGCATGTGTACAAGGAGTTGTACGAAAAGCATGTCTTGGCATCATCCGCCAGCAACGGTGACTACGAATGGGCAAAATGCCATCCAGCTCTGGATGCGGCTATGAACAACGCAGAGCTCTCAGGTATTAGAATGTTCTTGAAACTGAAGCGCGACCCTAATGAGACACATACTATCCTCTTTGACGACGAGGGCGGAACGGTGTTGGAAGAATTGCCCCACCCAGGAAAGGAACCTGGCGGCGGGGTACTCTACAGGTACCATCCGGAGGTCTACTCCGAGCGGCGGGATCGTTACTACCATAACCTGAGTGATAGTGATTTCTGTGTCCCTTTTGATGAGACCTATCTCAAGGAGGTCACCGTATGTGCAGCGGACAAAGATATCTTGCGTCAGAAGCTTGGTGACCTGTCCGGGGATGAACTCTCATCGTGAAGCGTTCTGATCTGATATTGACAGCAGTTCTCGTTTGCCTATTGTCGTACAGCAATAGTCGTGCCGCTGACTCCACGGACTTGGTGCAGCGGAGGGAATTGATTGAGACAATTGCTCGTACCGACGCAAGCGTCAATCGGTTCATCGGGAAGGTGGATTCCTTGCATGTCTCCAACTCGGCATCGATTTATCGGTTGGTGGAATTGCTGGACAGCATAGACGTCAGTGTTGCACAGCTTGTGCATGCTGGCTCCTGGCCGGTGGAGCTTAAAGGTAAGCGCGTAGCGGAGATCATTACCTTGTTGAGGCAGGTCGATGCCAGCCTTAAGACTGCCTCTCAGACGCCCACGGGAGCAGTTGGTGTGGACTTCACACCGGTAGTGAATGCACTAGGTAGAGTGATCGTCAAGCTTGAGGGAATTGAACAAGAAATGACACGACGCGACTGGCTCTACCCCTTGACCACTAAGTCGTACACGCTATTGGCGACCTTGGGCTTGGGTATGCTGGCCGTTATGATATCAATCCTGGCTATCATTCGAGGCAATGATCAGGTGTTCTTCGCACTCAAGGCGCGGCCAAGCAAGTTCGTGCGGGGAAAGAATATGATTGATGAATATCTGATATTCCTGGTGGTGACCGGAGTGCTGTTCTGGATCCTTATTGTGCCGGTGATCTTCTCACCGGGCGTTCTTGATATGCCGATTGGAGACCAGTTGTGCAAGGCGGGAGTTGTGGCCCTAATCGGTCTGTTTGTGGGGGGGTGCTTGCGACTATCTTTGACGATATGTCGTGTGGTTCCAATGACAAGACCGGGTCCACCACCCGGACCGCTTCCATCTCTATTGCAACCTAAGTCACCGCCAAACGCGTCGTCATCAGGCCTGGACTCCAAAGGTAGCTAAACTTCCTGGTCGTTACCGGGTTTGCGTTTGCCCCACACTAAAGTCCACAACTCGTAGGCCGTCAAGGCAATCAGGGCTGCAAACAAAATGTAGACAATTATGACTATCATACATAATACCGTCCAGACGGTAGGTGTTAAGCCCCGGCGCAAATCGGGACCACCACACCGTCTCGGTCTAAGGTCGGCAGATATCGGTACTTTCCGAGTGCTCAATAATCGGAACAATCAGTCAAGAGTCTGGGTTCCCCCAGAAGTGTGCAAATCTTGACCGATGGCGTTCCCCCCAGCCCCCCCTTCACTGCCGCAGCGTGTCGATCAGTTGCTTGTTGTAGTAGTTGATCAGATCCTCGTGGCGCAGGACACCGATTACTCTCCGTTTGTCCTCGCGATCGACCACCGGGATCAGCTTGAGATCGCGGACGCTGACCAGGTTGTAAGCCTCCTCCAGGTTCTCGTCGGCATGGATCACCGTTGTTTCCGGGCGCACCAGGTCCTGGGCAATAACGAGATAGTCCAGCGAGTGCTCGGTGAGCAGCGAACGAATGTCCTGAAAAGAGAGCACGCCCTTGAGTCTGTCCTCACGGTCGACAACCACGAAATATGATTCGGAGGAGTGTTCGATAGTGTGAAATATCTTTGCCAGCGGGGTGGCGGCGCCGATGGTGGTGAACTTGCGGTCCATGATCTCGGATACCCGGTGCGAGCGCAGCACGTTGATATCCTTGCCGCCCCTGATGTCGATTCCGCGTCGAGCCAACTTGACCGTGTAGACCGAATGCTCAAACAGCTTCCCGGCCACCAGCGCCGAGAAGACCACCGTGACCATCAGGGGCAGGATGATCCTGTAATCGGAGGTCATCTCAAAGATGATCAGAAGCGCCGTGATGGGAGCATGAGTAGCCGCAGCCACCATGCCGGCCATCCCCACCAGGGCGTAAGCGCCGGGAGTGGCCGTGACGCCGGGGAACAGGTAATTGACCGCGAAACCGAACACCCCGCCGGCCACCGCTCCCATGAAAAGCGACGGGGCGAAAATGCCGCCGGAGTTTCCGGAGCCGAGAGTGAACGAAGTGGCCAGCATTTTCAGGAAGACCAGAACCAGCAGTAGTCCCGCACCTAACTGGCCGTACAGGGTCAGCTTGATCGTATCGTAGCCGTCGGCCAGCACCTGCGGGTAGAAAATGGCAATGCCACCCAGCAGCAGCCCACCCACGGCCGGTTTGGTCCAATCGGTGACATTCAGCCGGTCGAAGAAATCCTCAGACCAGGCTAACGACCGCGTGAAGGCGACTCCCAGGAAACCCAGGGCGACTCCCATCCCGCAGTAAAGCGGAATCTCCCAGGCCGACACCAACGAATAGTCGGGGACATCGAAAGCCGGGTGGTTGCCCAGGAATGTCCGCGTCACCACCGAGGCCACCACCGAAGACAACAGCACCGGCGAAAACGTCTTGATTGCAAAATCACCGAGAATGATCTCCAGCGAAAAAATCACACCCGCAATGGGAGCGTTGAAGACCGCCGAGATTCCCGCCGCAGCGCCGCAGCCGACGAGAATTCTCACCCGGTCGCCGGACATGTGGAATACCTGCCCTATGGTGGAACCGATGGCCGAACCTATCTGGACGATCGGCCCTTCTCTTCCGGCCGAACCGCCGGAACCGATACAAATAGCTGAGGCGATTGTCTTGATGAACGCTACCCGGGGTCGGATGATTCCCCCCAAGCGTGCCACGGCGTTCATCACCTCCGGCACCCCGTGCCCCTTGGCCTCACCGGCGAATTTGTATACCAGCGGTCCCACTATCAGCCCGCCTAACATCGGTATCAGCGGCAACCAGAACTTGTATCCGCCGCTGCCGACCGCGTGCGTCAGAATCTGGTCGGTGTGACCGAAAAACAACTCGTTGCAGTATTCTATGAGGACCTTGAAGCCTAATGCCCCGATTGCTGTAGCTACCCCCACGAACACCGAAAGAACGATCAGGATGTGGGTGCCGCTAAGCCGGAACATCTTCAGGAATCTATCGATGGCAGCAGCGTTCATAATAGCGGGAATCTATTCACCGGCTGTCGGTTGTACAAGGTAATAATGCCCGGCCTCACTCTCCCGGGGGTTGCACATCGACGGGTGGCAGGTTCAAACTCGTTTGGACCTGGACGCAAAAAACACTCCCAATCAAGTTTGCAGGCAAGCCTGTCTTTTTGCGCGTCAGCGCGTCGAGCAAATGGCCTTGACTTCGGGTGTCGTTATATTGATCTTTGGCGGGTTGATGCAACCATCTTTAGACATGCTCTTGAGGTGATGATCTTATGCGGACAAGCGCAGACGCGGTAATAGTCGGTGGCGGGATTATCGGGATGGCGGTGGCGTTCTACCTGTCCCGGGCGCAGTACGGTCGGATCATTCTTGTCGAGAAGGAGCCTCTGCCCGGAGCGGGAGCTACATCCAAAGCCGCCGGGGGCATTCGAGCGCAATTCTCTACTGCTGTTAACATACAAATGTCAATGCTTTCCGAGAAGGAGTTCGCCGGTTTCAAGGATGTAACAGGCTACGACGCCCTGTTTGACCGGGTCGGCTACATGTTTCTCCTTGAGGATGAGGGCGACATCCAGCGGTTTAAGAAAAGCTATGATTTGCAGCGCTCGATGGGTCTCGAGGTGGAACTGCTGAAACCGGAAGACATCAGCCGCCATGCGCCGCACGTGTCGCTAAACGGCATAGGCGCGGCGACGTTCTGTAAAGAGGACGGCCTCGGCGACCCTCACGAGTTCCTCTCCGGTTACGAGAAAGCTGCGCGCAAACAGGGAGTTGAGATCGAGTTTGATACCGAGGTGACCGGGTTTGAAGAAATAAACGGCAGGATCTCCACCGTGAAAACGACCCAGGGAGATATCAGTTGTCCGCTGGTGATAGACTGCGCCGGGCCGCACTCACGGCTCATCGGCCAGATGGTCGGGGCTGACGTCAAGGTCGAACCGGTGCGCCGCCAGATAGTCACCACCGGCGAACTGGATTTCGTGGAGGCGTACTTCCCGATGGTGGTCGACGTGAAATCGGGTCTTTACTTTCACAAGGAATCCAGGGGATTGCTTCTGGGGTGGGCCGATATGTCGGTCAAGCCGTCCTTTGATATCTCCATTGATCCGGACTACACCGATGCCATTCTGGAAAAAGCGCTGGATCGTATTCCAAAACTGGAGCAAGCCGAGATGGCCAACCAGTGGGCCGGTCTGTACGAAACCACTCCCGACCACCACGCCATAATCGGTTATGAGCCGAGCCTGTCGGGGATGTTCCATGTGACCGGCTTTTCCGGTCATGGTTTCATGCATGCCCCGGCAGCGGGAATGATTACGGCCGAGATTCTCACCGGCAGGAAACCACCGCTCGACATCTCCGGGTTGTCGCCGGAGAGATTTACTGCCGGCCGAACCATGGAAGAAACCAACGTTATATAAGGCTGGTCCGCAATCCCGGACTGGGGCCAGGATTCAACGATGACTTCGGGGTGGGAGAACCCGACCGGCTGTAACCGACGTGCACACAAGGAGGTGGTCTGATGAATCCAGCAGCAGGTTTTATCACTGCGGCAGTCCTTTGGTTGTTCTCGGCAGGCGCGGTGTGGGCGGCGTCTCCAACCGGGGAGATGCCCGATTCACAGAAGCGGTACGTTACAACCGATGACTCTCTGCGTCTCTATGCCTGGTATACCCCATCACCCGACAGGAAAGCGCCCTTGATATTGCTCCTGCCGATGATGGCCCATACGCATGAGAGCTACGACCCTTTCATCCGGGCTGTCACAGAATACAGAGATGCCGATTCAGCCCGCGCGACGCAACCCATGCCGCATCTGCTGAGCTTTGACCTGCGAGGTCACGGCGAATCGGTGATTCGCGGCAGTGACACTCTCCATTGGCGCACCCTGGATACGGCGGAGTTCGCCAAATACCCCGGTGATGTCAAAGCGATGGTGAACGCTCTTCTGTCTGAACATGGTGAGGCCATTGATACTGGTAACATCATCGTGATCGGGGCTTCCATCGGCGCCAACACGGCTATTATGCTCAGCGCGATCATGCCGGGCGTCTCGACCGTTGTGATGTTGTCCCCGGGTGAAAATTACCATGGAATGCAGCCCGCCGAGGCGGTGAAAGGTTTCCGTGGTAGGGGGTACATTTTCGCGGCTACTGAGGACAAGTACACAGCCGAATCCTCTATGGACCTTTTGGAGATCAACCAGGAGCATTTCATGCTTTACATGTTCCGGGGTGGAGATCACGGCACCGATATCATCAATAAGGAACCCCGGGCAATGGCGAAACTGCTCGAATGGCTGTTCCCGGAGTGACGCCCGGATGTGATGTCCGTCGCCGGGAGGTTCTTCATCTACCGACGCACATCGCCGCCTGTCAGATCGACTGTTGAAAAAGCGTACCCCCCGGTGGATGTCCTCGTCTGTCAGGTGACGCTTAGCCGGTGCACGAAGGCGTACACCACCTATAAACGGGCTTGTCTTTTGTCCCGAGTTTCTCAGTCCTGTAGGTCAGAACCCCTGTGGTTCTGACACCTGAATCTGTCGAGACCGCAGGGGTCTCGACCTACAACTATGATGATACCGATATCGATAGTAGCATGTGATGGCATAGTATGCAGTTACCGTTCAACGCACTACAAAATCATGCTCAAAGGACCGCAGGGGTCTCGACCTACAACTGTTGAAAAAGCGTTCCAGATCGTTCAACTGCCAACCGGTCTTGAAACCTTGCCCATGAAGAGAATCGTCCCCGTCTGCCGTTCCCAGATTACGAAAATGAACGGGCGGTCAACCCGAAACGTAATCGGCCCCGATCTCTCCATCAGCACCACCGTAGCCGCGGCAGCTTCGGTGCCTTCCTCGTTCACCTCGACAAACGCCTTGTGTATGACGGTGTCGATCCAGCCGCCGCCGCCGGCAAACATGTTGCTGAAATCAGCCGACGGCAGGAACGGAAGGGTCATGCCCAGACGCCTGAGGTGATTATTGAGGCCGATGCCGTACTCGATCTTGAACTTAGGAAACTGCAGCAGGACCTGCTCTTCATAGAAGCGCTGAACCCACGCAGCCCAGTTATTCTCGGTGAACTGCTCGGCCAACTCCAGTGTGCCGAGTGACGGACGGGGAAGGAATACGGCCATGGCGAAATCCCCCTTGCCGTAGGGAAGATTCACCGCCTCAAACAGCGAATCGGCAAAGTACCCGACGTCGCCGAGCTTGTTCATCATCCGGCAGGCGATCTGTGAGCCGTTGGCGAGAGTGAACTGATCATCCGTCGTAGAATCCGGATTGAAGCGATACATCCAGGCGCCTTTGAAGTAAATGGCGTTGACGAGGATCATGATGATGTCCCGCTCAATGCGGTTTTCAAGCAGCTTCGGGATCCTGTCGTTGGTTTCCCCGGCCACCCAGATGTTGATAGTATCATTAGCGCTGGGCAGAGAGAAATCGAGTTCCCTCACCAGGGCGCTGAAATAGGCGCGGCTGAGGTCGATGAAATTCGGCTGTACCGATATATGCGGTGGGTACCAGATCGATTGCGCTATCCCAACGGTTATCTCCGGGTCGATCTGAGGAAGGATTTCAATAACATTCTTATAGGCTTCATTGATCTGAGACGGTGTCAACTCCGGGAACTGGAGCGCTGTGTACATCTGTTCCCTCGTTTCGCCCACGGCCCCGTTGGCGGTCATGCCCAGCGCTACTGAGATCGACAGCGGCGAAATGAACACATTCGAATCAGCGTGTTCGTGTTTGACGATATCACGGAACAGTTCCAGTCCGAAGACGCTGCCGGAGGAGGTCAGGCTTCGTTCGGCAGCCGACAGGTTCGCGAATGACGGCGCGGGCGGTGGGGGATCGTTCGACACCGTCGTACCCTGAGAACAGCAAAGGCACAGGCATGTTGTCAGCACGGTCAGCGGTCGTGCAATGATCTTCATCATGATTTATCTCCTTGCAACAGGCACTTAAGCCGCCGGTCAATCATATACCGGATCGGCAACCCGGCCCATGAAAACGATCGTCCCCGACTCCCGCTCCCAGATCACGAACAGAAATGGGTGGTCAACGTGCATGAAAAACTTGGTGGGCGGTTCGGCCGTCGTACCGAAACCGATGGAAGTCACCGCGGCCGCCTCGGTTCCCTCCTCGTTGACCTCGACGAAACTCTTGTGCTTGACCTCGCTTATGAACAAGCCGGGACAGATGCGTGTGAAATCAGCCTCACTCGGAGCAAAGGCGATTCCCATACCGAGTGCCATCAGGGCCTGGTTCAGCGTAAGTTCGTAAGAGAACCTGAACCTGGGCAAATACAGATCTCCCTCCCGGACAGCGAAACTCGCCGTCCAGTTTTCCCAGTTGCCGAGATTGAGCTGCGAGGCTACTGAGTCGATACCGATATCGGGCCTGGGAAGGAAAACGGCCATACTGAACAACTCGGAGCCATATGGCAGGTCAACCGCCTGGAAGAGTTCATTCTCAAAGTATGAGAAATTACCGCCTTGTGCCATCATCCGGCATGTCTTGTTGGATCCGTCGGGTAGGATGAAGACCGCGTCCTGGGTGGCGCTCTCCTCGAATTTCGCGGTCCACGTCGCCTTGAAGTAAACGGCATTGATCAGGAACATCACCAACCCGGGTGAAATAGGGCTTTGTACGATATCCGGGATCTTGCCGTGAGTCTTCTCGTTGACCCAATCGTTGATAATGCCGGCGGCGGCGATGTCGCCAAAATCCATCTGGGTAACCAGGGCATCGAAGAACGTCATGTTCAAATCGATGAACTCGTCCTGGACATGTAGCCCCTCGCAATACCAGATTGAATTCGCAATCTCAAGCATTACCCGGGGATCGGCCTGCACCAGGAGCCTGGTCAGATTCCGATACGATTCGTTGATTTCCTCAAGGCTCAGGTCAGCCATCTCGAGCGTGGAGCGCATCTCCTCGAGAGTGCTTCCGTCGGCGCCGTTAAGAGCCATCCCCAGAGCCACAGATACCGACAGTGGCGAAACGAACAGATTGTCCGCCGCCTCCGCATCATCTGCGATCTCCCGGAAAAGGTTCAGTCCGAAACTCGTGCTGGAGTTGAGCAGCGATCTTTCAGCCGCAGTCGCCTTTGCAAACGGCGGTTCGGGTGGTCCCGGATCAGGTGGGTCGACCGACTTTTCCGAACATCCAAGGCAAAGCAAAGCGACCAGTACAATCAGTAACCGGTAGGTTTCCCTGGGCATGATCTGCCTCCTGTTTTACCGCGGTTTTCAGGCTCTCAATCCCGCATGTTACTATTATGCGCATACCTGCGCTCTAACGCTCTAATTGTAAACCGGCTCCATCACTCGTCCCATGAAGAGGATGGCTCCGGATACGTTCTCCCTGATTACAAAAATAAAGGGGCGATCAAAGTTGACGTTTGGTGGTATCGATACAACAACCACAACAACCGTAGCTGCAGCCGCCTCGGTGCCTTCTTCATTGACTTCGATAAACGCCTTCTGCAGGACTTTATCTATCCACACTTCGTCTCCCTCGATCATGTTGCTGAAATCCGCGCCGGGCGACAGCGCAATCCCCATCCCCATAGCCTCAAGAACGTCGTTGAGCTTTATCTTGTAGTCAAATTTGAACCGGGGCAGGCCCAAGTTGATATGTTTTTCCTCCAGATTGCCGATCCATTCCGCCCAATTGGCATCGGTGAACTGCGCGGCCAATTCGTTTACATCGATCTCCGGCCCTGGTAGAAAAAGCGTCATGCGAAACGAACCTCCGCCGTAGGGAAGGTCGACCACATCGAACAGATCATTGTGGTAAGAGGCGAAATTACCCTCCTGATACATCATGCAACACGGGACTTTGGAGTTGTCGGTAAGAGTAAACAGGGTGTCGCGCGTGAGTTCCTCGTCGAACTCAGAGGTCCAGGCGCCTTTGAAATACACGGCGTTTATCAGGAACATGACAATGTCCCAGTTTATCGGCTTCTGGACAATGGTGGGTATCTTGCCGAGAGTATTATCGTTGACCCAAGCGTTGATAATGTCGGCGGCAGCAGTGTCGTTGAAATTCATCTCCGTAACCAGGGCGTCGAAGAATGTCTTGTTCAGATCGATGAACTCGGTCATCACCGGAAGCCCCTCGCGATACCAGATTGAGTTGGCAATCTGGAACTTCACGTCGTCGTCGGCATGGATCAGCACGTCGATCAAACCCTGGTAGGATTCGTTGATCTCCGGTAGTGTCAGGCCGGTCAGTTGCAGGGTCGACTGCATGGAGTCGCGCGTCTCGCCGCCGGCGCCGTTCAGTGTCATCCCCAGGGCCATCGATGCTGACAGGGGAGAGATGAAGATGTTCGAGCTGTTGGGCTCCGCGTCCACTATCTCCCGGAAAAGCCTCAGTCCGAACCCAGCCGAACTCTCGCAGAGCTGTTTCTCGGACGCCTTCAGATTGGCCGGCATTCTGCGTGGCTCGTCGGTGGTGGAGGAATCAGCCCCTTTCCTCGAGCACCCGGGTGCGGCGGCCATGCCGCACAAAAGAGCCAGCATCGCCAGCATTGAGTAAATCGTTCCACGTTTCATATTCTATCCCTCGTTCCCAATAGCAGCCTGTCGGCTCTACTACTATTAACGGCTGCCGGACTGATACTGTTTAGTCGAACGATTCTTCCCGATGTCGCCTTGCTTCTTGCCGGCGTTGTCCGTCTCAGCCGTTGGTGGCAGCAACTGTGCTTGCCTTAAGTTACTTTGTTACAAAGGGTTTGTCAAGGACTTTGGGGTAACAAACGCGGTCGCTCACGGTGCCATGCGAGAGAGTTGTTTTTCCCTTTTCAATCACTCCACCAGGTTCTAAATTACGGGATGAGCCCGTCTACGGCCGATCCGCACACCAATTCGCCCAACCTCTTTGCAGCTTTTGAACTGGTTGCAGAGCGGCAGCCGGACCACCCGGCGCTCGTTGGGAATGGAGGCAGGGGGCCGAGGTACAGCTATGCCGAAACGCTCGATCTGGCGCGACGTCTGGCCACGGGTCTCGTGCGTGAGGGAACGGCTGAAGGTCCCGGCATTGGTCTCATCGGCGAGAACTGCCCCCAGTGGGCGATCGCATACCTGTCGATCCTTGCCGCCGGAGGCAGTGTCATCCCGATTGACGCTAATCTCAAGCCGGAGGAAATCGGCCAAATTGTTCGTCATTCGGGGCTCAGGGCCGCGTTCACCAGCAGCCGGTTCGAGAGACAACTGAAAGAGATGCGAGACGACCTAGCGATCTTCTCGTTTGACGAATCCTCACCGCAAAGCTGGACGCGATTGATGTCGGAGAATCTTCCGAAGTCACAACAACCACCCGCAGAAGTAGCCGCCGTAATATACACCTCCGGCACTACCGGCGCTCCCAAGGCGGTGGAGCTGACGCACCGCAACATCCTGGCCAACTTAGAAGGTATCAGCAGGGCGCTCCGCGTCGACAGCGCCGACGTTGCCCTGTCGCTGCTTCCCCTGCATCACACGTTCGAAGCCACCTGCGGATTCCTGACACCGTTGACGTCCGGGGCGACGATTGTCTATGCCCGATCGATGAAGTCAAAGGAAGTCCGGGAGGACATCGCCCATAACCGGGTGACGATCATGATCGGTGTTCCGCTTCTGTATGAGAAGATGTACCACTCCTTCCATCGCAGGCTCAAGGCGGCTCCCTGGCCGAGACGGTGGATGTTCCACAGTCTCTATGGATTGTCCCGTCTGGGTTGGGCGGTCGGTTTCCGATGGGGGCGGGTGTTGTTCAGGTCGGTTCGTGATCGCGCCGGGCTGGGTAGTGTGCGGATGTTTTTCTCTGGAGCTGCAGCCCTGCCGCGGATGATGGCGCGCTTTTTCAACCTGATCGGTCTTGACCTTCTGGAGGGCTACGGCATGACCGAGACCTCCCCGGTGGTTTCCGTCAACCGCCCGGGCGCTGTCCGGTTCGGCTCGGTGGGGCCACCGCTTGACAACGTTCAGGTAAGAATCCACAACCCGGATTCCGCCCGCATCGGCGAGATCATCGTCAGGGGTGACAACGTCACTCGCGGCTACCGAGACAATCCGCAGGAAACGGCCGCATTGATCGTCGACGGTTGGCTCCACACCGGCGACCTGGGTCGTTTGGACAAAGGTCATCTCTGGATCACCGGCCGCAGGAAAAACATCATCGTGTCGGCCGCCGGTAAGAATATCTACCCGGAGGAGCTTGAAGAAAAGCTTCTGGAGTCGGACTGCGTTCTGGAAGCCGTGGTTTTTGGCCGCCCCAAGGAAGGCAGACAGGGGGAAGAAGTTCGGGCCGTGATTGTTCCGGACATGGATCAATTCGCCGCCGTACAGGACCCGGAAGCTCGCCCCGGCCCACCGGATAGAGACCGTGTGATGCATTCAGTTGCTGAGGTCGTCCGCCAAGTTAACGAACGAATCGCTTCGTACAAACGGATCGCCGCCTTCGACGTGCGGTTCGAAGAGTTGGAGAAGACTTCCACCAAGAAAGTAAAGAGGTTTCTTTATGAATAGACCGCTGGAGCATTCATCGTCGCGCCAGGTGTCGTTGCTTAGTGCACTTCTGGGCGGGGCGTAGGGTCTGATCACACTCAAGCCGGGGTAGTATCGCTGATGATCAAGACATTGGAAATAAAGCTCAAGACGCGCGGCCCGGGGGATATCGTTGACATCACCGGGCGGATCAACGATGCGGTCGGCGGTTCAGGTCTGGAGTCCGGGACGGTCACGGTTTTTGTCCCCGGCTCGACCGGCGGTATTACCACGATTGAGTTCGAGCCGGGCCTGCTGAAAGACGTGCCGGAGTTGATGGAGAGACTGGTTCCATCTGATCGTCCGTACAAGCACGATGAAACCTGGCACGACGGCAACGGTTTCTCTCATTTGCGGGCGGCGTTGATAGGTCCCGATATCACGGTGCCCTTCGTGGGGGGAAAACCGACTCTCGGCACATGGCAACAGGTGGTCTTTCTGGAGTTTGACAATCGCCCTCGCACGCGTACTCTTATCCTGCAGATAGCAGGCGAGTAGCCGCCGGCAGAAGACCGGTACGATATGAAATTTACACCGATCAGACGCGTCGACAACAGGCTTGTCCTCCTTGCTCAAAGCAAGCTGCCGCTGGATGAGGAATACCTTGAGCTTGACGACTACCGTGACATCATAGCCGCCATCAAGCGTCTTGACGTGCGTGGCGCACCGGCGATCGGAATCGCCGCTGCTTACGGTGTGGCCGTGGCTGCCTGCCCCCCTCGGAATCTTTGGGCCACCCGACCGAGGTTTCGGTTGACATCAAAGCCAAAACGGGCTATCTTAAACCCGTTGAGCAGCGGATGAACGCTTTAGGTTGCAAAAGAGACTGTCTTCGTAGATATAGTGCATCACCGGAATGATCATTGCATCGCCAGCGGCGATAACCGGCGTCGGACATCGAATGATAAGTACATCGGCCAGTCGTCTTCCCAACTCTCGCAGGGTACGATGAAACAAAGTGTTGTCCAGGACGATTATGATCATCTCTACTGATGTCGAGCGTGTAACGGTAACCGAGTCCTGCCTTGCGTGCACCGCACGCTGCACAGTGCGGGAGCAGCACGGGAAGAATCCACAACTAACTAATCTCAAACCAATGGAGGTACTACAGATGAAACTCACCTGTAGATTGAAAACTGTTCCTCTGAAGGGCTTTTGCCTTCTCGTCGCTCTTTGTATTCTTGCCGGTGGTACAGCGTACGCAGAGACCGGCGGTACAGTGTACGCAGAGACCGGAGGACAATATACGGCGGCCGATGGGGCTGACGTCAGGGTGGCGTACGAAAGTGTTTTGAACGCCTATGAAGCAATGGCCGCAAGGTACCAAATGGAAGGGAGAGAAGAGGTCATTGCTGATGCCCGCGATGCACTCGCCTCGGTCACTGACGAAGAGCTTGCACCGTTGGCCGAAGTCCTTCCGAAACTCCGCCAGTGGCGTCAGGAAACAGACTTGTTGGTAGCGAGTGTGGGGTCAGCCGATGCTGTCACCACAGAGAAGAGTGATCAACCAGTCTTAGTGACTTCCGACGGATTCCCCGATGCGGTGTACCACTGGTCACATCGGCCGGATGAAAATGAGATGATGATAGCGCTCCAAGTGATGAACACGGCGACATCGGTTCAGATGATTGCCAGTCGAGGCTGCAACCAGGTTGCGGTATTACCGCTAGTAGGCGGTGCCAACACATCCTTGCTCTGTATAATTTCAGACGCCGTTTATCTGGTCGCTTTGTTTGTCTATGAAACCTTGGATCAGAAGTACAACGATCACACCGGCGAAGAGGTCTATGCCTCATACCACCGGCTCGGACACCTTTACGATTCGACCACCGTGATAGGCGTCAGGCAGCTCTTGATGGCGGCCGAGATCGATTTAATCCGATCAGGTCTGGACCAGAATCGGGCGGATTTCGAAACTTGGACTACTCTCGCCCTCCGCACGAAAATCGAACAGAATCTGGCCAACCATGGATCGCAGGTGCATCCCCTTGCAATATTCGTATTGCCTGCGCAGTTTGGTGGCCATCTTGAGCTTGCTCGGGAGATTGTGGCCGAGTCTGTCAGTAAGATGATGGCGGCCGGGCAACGAGTCTATTTTGCCGAAGAACAGTTGGCCAAGGGTGACGAGGAGTTTGCCGCGGGCAACTACAAGAAAGCCTATGACTATTTCGGGGCGGCATACTTATCGGCGACCAAATGAGGTGGTTGAGAATCACATCCGATTGTCTAGGGCGTCGGTACGTGAAGTGATTAGGAGTAATCAGTGATGATAACGAATTATACATATCCAGTGAGGCGGGCCGGACCAACGCGAACGATGATCCTGCCGGTGGCCGTCCTAATGGGCCTGGTGATGGCAGCCGGCCTCTACGCCGGGTCTCCAGCGGCAGAGAATCAACCGCTGAATCCGCCGGGGGACGGCACCACTACGTCCACGGTAATTGCGCATGAAGTCAACAGCGAAGACCTGGTTGTCAATCTGCTGTTTCATTGGGAGCAGAAGGATGGTGACGATCCCGCTCATCCCCAGGAGGTTATCGCAGCCATTGTCGAAGCACTCAATAAATTCTACACGCCGCGTGGCGTGGTATTCCAGTATGAAACGAACTCCGTGAATGCCTCGGAGTTTGCGGAGATTGAGACCATTAACGATGCGTCTGGTAAAACCACAATTCCTGACTTCTCATCGGGGTCCCGGTACAACATCTACCTTGTGGACCTAAGTAGTACTCAATTGGGTAAGGCCGCGGAGTCATTTGAGTCCGACTACGCGGTGATCGACATCAGCGGGCAGACCAGTTTTGAGCAGCCACGACAGGTACGCGATCTGGGTCGGAGTATTGCTCTGTGGCACACGCTGCAGAATGCGACGTGGTTCGGTGAGCCGGGCGACGGTAACACGGATCCGACCAGGGTAGTGGGAGATATTGACGGAAACGGCGAGGGTCCCGACGTGGCCGACCTGGCTTATATGGTGGATTTTATGTTCAGCGGTGGTCCCGAGCCGGCAACTTTGCAGGCTGCGGATGTAGCCGGCACCGATGGAATTGTCGACATTGCTGATCTGATCCACATGGTCGACTACTTATTCCAAAGCGGCCCCGGTCCGACCGGCATTCAATAGCTTTACGGGTCAGGGTCCTGGCGGCCCTGATCGGCCCCGATATCACGGTACCTTTCGTGGGGGGGAAACCGACTCTCGGCACGTGGCAGCAGGTGGTCTTTCTGGAGTTTGACAATCGCCCCCGGACGCGTACTCTTATCCTGCAAATAGCAGGTGAGTAACCTTCGGCAAAAGACAAGTACGATATGAGATTCACGCCGATCAAACGCGTCGACAACAGGCTTGTCCTCCTGGCTCAAAGCAGACTGCCACTGGTTGAGGAATACCTTGAACTTGACGACTACCGCGACATCATAGCCGCCATCAAGCGTCTTGACGTGCGTGGCGCGCCAGCGATCGGAATCGCCGCTGCCTACGGGATGGCCGTGGCTGCCGGCCGGGCGCGCCGGGCCGATATCGAGTTTATCAGGAGCATCGCCGACGAATTCAAGGCCGCCCGCCCGACGGCGGTCAATCTCTTCTGGGCGGTGGACAGAGTCTGCGACCGGTTGGCTGGTATGCCCACCGACGATTTCAAAGAGAGGCTCAGCCTCTTGTGGGCCGAAGCGGAGGCGATCCACGAAGAAGACCGTCTCATGTGCCGGGAAATCGGCAGACACGGGGCCGAGCTTCTCACGGACGGGGAGACCGTGCTGACGCACTGCAACGCCGGCGCTCTGGCCACGGGGGGGATCGGCACGGCGCTGGGCGTCATCTACACCGCCCGCGAGCAGGGAAAGAAACTTCGAATATACGCCGACGAAACCCGTCCTTTGCTGCAGGGCGCCCGCCTCACCGCCTGGGAGTTGCAGCAGGAGGGGATCGACGTCACGGTGATCTGCGACAACATGGCGGGAATGCTTATGAAACAGGGGAAGGTCAACCATGTCATAGTCGGCGCCGACCGCATAGCCCGAAACGGTGACGTGGCCAACAAGATCGGCACCTATTCCCTGGCCGTGCTGGCCGACCATCACCGGGTGCCCTTCTACGTGGCGGCTCCTGCGACCACCTTTGACGCTTCCACGGTATGTGGTGACGACATTGTCATCGAGCAACGCTCCCCCGATGAGGTTACCGGCGGTTTCGGCACCCGTACCGTTCCGCAGGATGTTTCGGTCTACTCACCGGCCTTCGACGTCACACCTTTCGATTTGATAACCTGCTATGTAACCGATACCGGGATCAAACCGGGCGGGAGGCGCGAAGGCGGCGGCTGAGTCTCTTTCGGTGCGACAAACGGGACGTCCGCCGCTCACGGTATTCACCTTTTCTGTTTTCTCGATGACGCCGGCGGTCGAAACAACAGCGGCGTTCTCTGTCCTCTGACGGCGTCGCTTGTTGGAAACGATCTACTGTTGAACTTCTTTTGTGGACATCAGTTTTTCCTCCTTTTGTCTATTGTGATTTCTCTCCGTCTGCTTCGGGAATGCTTTTCTCTTGTTGAATATTCCTGCACTCAGTGCAGATCCCGATGAACTCAATCCGACAGCCGCGAATCTCCCAGCCGTTTGTCTGCTTGTACTTTAGATAACTTATTAGCGCACAGTGTATTGCGCTCGCCGTTGACCCACCACTTGACATCCGGCCGAGAACTGTCGACTTTTCGGTGTTCGTTCACACTTGATCGGAAAGGAAGTCAGAAATGACGCACACCGCTCACAAGCTGTTGCTGACGCTGGTTGCCGTTCTCCTTTTGTGGCAACCGGCGGTGTCGCTGCCGGGGGATACGCTGCTGTCGTTTGCTGCGCCACAGCATCACCCGCAGGGACTGGCGTTCGATGGCGCCTGCCTTTGGAACGCCGACAGAATGACCGACATGTTCTACAAGATCGATCCCGCAGACGGGTCTGTGATCGATTCGCTGCCGACACCCGGTTACGTGGTGCGCGGTATCACCTCGGACGGCACACGGTTGTGGTGCGTGGACGCCGAGGAACAGTTGATCTACGCCTTGGACACGAAAACGCGGTTAGTAGTGAAGACCATATTCTGCCCCGTATCAAGGCCGCGGGGTCTGGCATGGGACGGCAACTACCTCTGGATATGCGATGACGGCGCCGACAAAATCCACCAGATAAGCAGTGAGGACGGCACTACGATAGTGTCTCTTTCGGCACCGACATCGCATCCATGTGGATTGGCATTCGACGGGACCTACCTTTGGGTATCTGATCGATACAAGGACGAGATCTACATGATATCCCCCGAAAGCGGAGACGTGATCATCACGCTGCCATCGCCGGGACCGCATTGCTGGGGTTTGGCTTTCGACGGCGAACACCTGTGGAATGTGGACTATCAGACAGACCGCATATATAAACTCCTGGTGCGTGACCATACGCCCTTTGATCGGACCGAGGAAAAATCGATGCAACTTGAGTTCGTTCATCAACTCAGAAACTTCGGGCCTGACTCCGTCAAGACTCTGGATGTATACCTGGCGATACCGCACGACATGAACAACCAGGAGCTGATCGGCGACGTCGTATTCCAACCGCTGCCGAGCGAAGTGATCGAGGACAAGTGGGGGCAGAAGGTGGCGCATTTCCACTTCGACGACCTGGCGGCATCCGAGTTTACGTCAGTCTCCATGGCGGCGGAAGTGACGCTCTATCAAAACCGGTATTACATCTTCCCTGATAAGGTCGGCGCGCTCGAGGACATCCCCGCCGATATAAGGGAGGCCTACCTCGTGAACGATACCAAGTTCTCCCTGGATCATGAGGTCATACAGAAGGCCGTCAAGGTGGCCACAGGCTCCGAGACAAACCCCTACTGGATCGCTCGCAGGATATTCAACTATGTGATCGATCACATTGAGTATGAACTGGCCGGTGGCTGGAACATAGCGCCGACCGTTCTTGAGCGGGGCAACGGGTCGTGTTCCGAGTACAGCTTCGTTTACATCGCCATGTGCCGGGCCGCGGGCCTGCCGGCAAGATATGTCGGCTCGATAGTGATTCGCGGCGATGATGCCTCCTACGACGAGGTGTTTCATCGGTGGGTGGAAATATACCTCCCCGGCTATGGCTGGATACCGGTAGACCCGTCGGGGGGCGATTCGGCTTGGCCCTCGTCTCGCGCCAATGCCTTCGGCCATCTGCGGAACCGATTCCTCATCACGACCAGCGGCGGAGGTGGGTCTGAGTATCTGCAATGGGGCTATAACGCCAACGAGACGTGGACGTCGCAAGGCCGATGCAAGATCGTAGTGGAGTACTTCGGTGAGTGGACGCCGCTTGAACCGGCCGAAGAGTGACCGAACCTCACCGGGAGGCCGCGTTGCGGATCAGTGAAGTAGCGAGAGCAAGATGACAGGTCTCATTCATCACGAGCTCTTCGGGCAACACCTGCAAGGGTACGACCATGTTGAGAGGCCCGAACGGCTCCGGGCGATCTTGAGCCGCATCAAGGATAGTCCCATCTCCGGGCAGGTGACCTTCATCGAGGCGCAACCTGCCGAGAGGGGATGGATAGAGCGGGTTCATGATCGAGATTACGTCAATGGTATTCTGTCGTTGGAAGTAAGGCAAGCGGTGATGCTTGATGCGGGTGACACGGTGGCGACGCCGGGATCAATTGAAGCTGCCAGACATGCGGCCGGTGCCGGCGTACAAGCGGTGCGGATGGTTCATGGCGGAAAGTTCCGTTCTGTCTTCTGCGCAGTGCGCCCTCCGGGTCACCATGCGGAACGGGACAGGGCGATGGGTTTCTGTATCTTCAATAACATCGCCGTCGCCGCCGCTGATCTTCTTGAGGAGTCCCGTCTTCAGCGTGTCGCCATCGTTGACTGGGACATCCATCACGGCAACGGTACCGAGAGCGCTTTTGTCGAGGATCCTCGCATTCTGTACATCAGTATGCATCAGCATCCCCACTATCCCGGCACGGGGCATCCCGAGATGACGGGGAAAGGCCAGGGAGCCGGTTATACACTTAATATCCCCATGGCTGCGGGTGTCGGCGACATTGAATGGCTCGAGACGTTCAGGGGACGAGTTATTGCGGCTGTCGATGATTTCGAGCCCCAGTTCATCCTGATATCGGCCGGGTTCGACGGCCACCGTGACGACCCGCTGTCGGGCATGCTCCTTTCCAGCGCCGCTTATGGCGAGATGACACGACTGCTCAAGCTGTCTGCCACGCGGTGGTGTGATGGCCGTATTGTTTCATTCCTTGAAGGCGGCTACAACCTTGACGCGCTGGCCGAATCCGTCGAGTGTCATCTTTCTGCCCTGGTTGGATGATCGTATTGATGCGCGTGTGCTTCAGGTTGGCGCTGTCGTCGTTTTATTGATAATATGATTCTCAGCATGTATATTCCTTAGTATGGGTAAGCAGGAATCCACAGACGACGTTGCCGACCGCAAACTGGGCGACGAATGGCTCGACTGGGATGGTCGACTGGAATTGCGATCGCCGGAAACGGACTACCGGCTGTTTCTGGGACTGGCCGTTCTTGCAGCGACGGCGCTGGCGGTGGTCACCGGGTTCTTTCTGTGGCTGATATACCCGCGCCTGGCCGAGGCCGGCAGTTTCCTTCCCCGGTTGTTTTCGATCATTTTTCTCGTATTCACAGGCGCTCTTATGTTGTGGACGGTTTTGTTTACGTGGTCGGCGGCGGTCCGGCGACCTCTGACAAGGAAGATCGCCAATCCCCGACTGATCAACAAACTGTTGTCGATTGTCACGGGGTTGGGGAGGATTTTCGGCATCTCGCCTGACCGGCTGACCAACTCCTTCCTGAAAATACACAACGTGATCGTCGGGTCAAAGCCAGTGAGAGTTGAGCCTGACCGGTTGTTGATTCTCGCACCACGCTGCCTCACCCGCGACAATCTTCAGAGGCTTCGCAGCTTCAGGGACAGATACGGATTCCAGATGGCCACGGTCGGCGGCGGTTCTCAGGCCCGCACGAAGATTCGGGAGGTAAGTCCCCACATGGTCATCGCCATCGCCTGCGAGCGGGACCTGTTGTCGGGCTTCAAGGAAGTGAATCCGAACATCCCGGTCATCGGGTTCCCCAATCAGCGGCCCGAGGGCCCCTGCAAGAATACCTGTATCGACATCAATCTGATCGAGGACACCGTTCGGCGATGCCTTCGCAGCGAGTCGGACGAGTCGGCTTGAATCGTATTGACAAGTGTCGATAATCTATTAGATTATGTGGTTGAATCTTATAATGGCGGTGTAGCTCAGCTGGTTAGAGCAGCGGAATCATAATCCGCGTGTCCGGGGTTCAAGTCCCTGCACCGCTATGATACATAATTGCAGTTCGTTCCGGGGGACTATTCCAAACGGATGAGCGTCGCCCCCTATAGTGAATTGCACTCCGCCTTCCACTGGTGAGGGCATAACTGACAGCTTCTGAGGAAACACGCGGCGCAACTCATTTCTGAGCGATGATACCCTCTCAGGCACAGACTGGACCAGACCGGCCAATCCAGCCAGCTTCTCCATAACCCACTGCTCAGTGATCATGACCGGCCTACGCCCGTTCTGTGCCATCCGCTTTAGATCAACGCGTACACGGTCCAGTTCGCGCTGCCTCTGCTCTATCCTCTCACGAACGAGCGGCAGATCCCCCCCTCGCTCGACAAGATCAAGCAACTTCTCAATCTTCAGTTCCAGTTGGACTTCACGCTTTCTCAGCAGTTTTCCGTCCGCTCCTTTACAGGTGACAGTTCGCAATTATAGGTCCGTGAGGTGGCTGTGATTCAACTGCAGTTATATCGCAAGCCTGGCCACCGAGCGGACCAGAGATCGAAAGGAGTCTCTCCAAGGCTGGCGGAGACACTTCCCAACCGACCGCCCACACAGCTGTCGAATCACCACCGCGGGCCGCAAAGCCTGCCCGCCCGAACCCCCACACCATCACGCACAACGGCAAGGAGTACATCCTGTTCGCTGGCCTACTCGACGAGGCCCACCGGCAAGGGCTGAAGGCGGTCAAGACCTGCCTGCTCCACGTGCCGACGAAGGAACAGCCATTAGCTGTTGTGTCCGCTGAAGTCACGACCGGCAAAGCCACCTTCCACGGCCTGGGCGACACCAGCCCTGACAACGTGAACGAGTGGATCGCGCCGCACTTGATTCGCATGGCTGAGACCAGAGCGGTAGCCAGGGCGTTCAGGTTTGCCACCAACGTTAGCATGACGGCCTATGAGGAGCTTGGCCGTGACAGTGCAGGCAACGGCACCGTGGGTGCTTCTACCTCACCAAACGGCTCCAAGAAGCCCAAGATGACGCAGGAGCAGTACATTCGCACGCTATGCGACCAGCGAGAGGTGCCGGTTGAGCTGGAGCTTGAGATTCAGAAGCTGTTCGACCACAAAGCAAAGACGGGCAAAATCCCCGTCGCCGGCGGGTCACACGCCATCGATCAGTTGAAGCTCTGCCCGAAGAAAGGTAAGGCGGCGTAGGGTTCTTTCGGCAATCGGGCCACGAAAGAAGGGACAGCATGAGAGTGCTGTCCCTTCGCCTCATTTTTGCTGCGACGGAGAGAGAAATAACCAAAATGCCATTGCTATCAAACAAACTGTGGCTTAGATTTCAATACCACTTGTCCGAATTGTCTGAAGACGTACAGTACCTGACCTAAGGTGTGTACGTATCCCCCTTACTGCGCAGTCGGGGCAACCAT
>CBFDBU010000032.1:0-31347 GCA_965603125.1 uncultured bacterium
GTTATATGACGCAAGCTTAAACTGTGCATAATTCTAGGTTATGAAATGGGCTCTAATCATTGCATGAGTTAGCCAGCATTGCAGGCTTGGGCCCGTGACGACTTGGTTCCGATTCTCATTTGCTTGGATCACTTTTTTATGTCCAGCGGTAGTCCCCCTTGCCCCCTGAGGGGTTTGCTGTTATCATTGGCGTTGATGTGCTCCGGGATTTTCCCGGACAGCATGAGATGGCTGTAGAATATGTACCGTAGTCCCTTGTGTCCGTCTGGAGGTAGCAATGTCCGTATTCAAAGTCCCCTTCCCCGGAAATGAGCCGGTGCGAGCCTATGCTCCGGGTTCGCCGGACCGGGCCGAACTGCAAAAGGCGCTGGCAAAACTGAAAGGCAACCCACTGGAGATACCGCTGGTGATCGACGGCCGTGAGATCAAGACCGACAAGAAGATCGAGATCAGCGCACCTCATAACCATGACCTGAAGCTGGGGTATTACTACCAGGGTGGCAAGGCCGAGGTGACAATGGCGGTCGAGGCAGCCGTCGAGGCCCAGAAGACCTGGGCGCTGACGCCGTGGGAACACCGGGCGGCCATCTTTCTAAAGGCCGCCGAACTGCTGGCCGGGCCGTACCGCCACACCATGAACGCTGCCACCATGCTGGCCCATTCCAAGACTATCTTCCAGGCCGAGATTGACGCCGTCTGCGAACTGGTTGATTTCTTCCGTTTCAATGCTTACTACATGCAGCAGATATACGAAATTCAGCCCGAGAGCGCCCCCGGTATCTGGGATCGCCTGGATCACCGCCCGCTGGAGGGATTCGTTTTCGCGGTGACGCCGTTCAATTTCATCTCGATCAACGGCAACCTCCCCACGGCCCCGGCCATGTTAGGCAACGTCGTGGTGTGGAAGCCGGCCTCAACGGCTACCTACACCTCGCACCTGCTCATGAAGATCTTCCGCGAGGCGGGTCTGCCCGGCGGCGTCATCAACATGATCTTCGCTCGCGGTTCGGCTATCGGTGACACCGTGCTCAGAAACGAACATCTGGCCGGCATTCATTTCACAGGCTCGACCGCCACCTTCCAGAACATGTGGAAGACGGTCGGTGAGAACATCGCCAACTACCGCTGTTATCCCCGCATCGTGGGTGAGACCGGTGGCAAAGATTTCATCTTTGCTCACAGCTCGGCCGATGTTCGGGGGCTGGCCACGGCGATAGTGCGCGGGTCATTTGAGTTCCAGGGCCAGAAATGCTCCGCCTCCTCGCGCTGCTATATCCCACGCTCGATCTGGCCGCAGGTGAAAGAGCTGGTCCTCAAGCAGGTGGGCGAACTGGGGATGGGCGACCCGGAGGATTTCACCAATTTCGTCAACGCCGTCATCGACGAAGCAGCTTTCGACTCGATCACCCCCTATATCGACTATGCCAAAGAGTGCCGCTCCGACGAGATTCTCATCGGCGGCGGTTACGACAAGTCCGAAGGCTATTTCATTGAACCGACGGTGGTGCTCACGAGCGATCCGCATGACAAACTAATGGAGGAGGAGATATTCGGGCCAGTGGTTACCATCTACGTCTACGAGGACGAGGCCTACGCCAAGACCCTGCACGAATGCGACACGACGTCGCCGTACGCCCTCACCGGTGCGATCATCGGCAACGACCGCAAGGCTATTGAGTTGGCCGAACGGATGCTTCGCCACACGGCGGGCAATTTCTACATCAACGACAAACCGACCGGAGCGGTCGTGGGCCAGCAACCGTTCGGCGGCGGCCGGGCTTCTGGAACGAACGACAAAGCGGGCGGTATCCAAAACATGCTGCGCTGGACCTCGCCCCGTGCCATCAAGGAGACGTTCGTGATGCCACAGGACTACAAGTACCCCTTCATGGAGTGACGGAGGGGATGCCGGTCAATTTTGTTCGATACCTTCAGCACAGCAGGCTGCCGGCGTAAGACCCGGCAGCCTGTTTACATTATCGGGCAGGCCAGGCTTGCCGGTTCAGCGATTTCTCAAGCGCAGCAGGCAACGTCCGGCCGAGAGTGTCCCTGAAAGTCCGAATAGCACGGCAGGGACCGACGCGCCTTATGGGGAACCAAACATCCAGTCAACCAGACAGACCAGATCAGTGATGGAGATCATATCGTCATCGTCACAGTCAATGTTCGGTAGACACTCGACCACGGGGCCGCCGACAAACATATAGTCTATGAGGTAGACCAGATCCGCGATATCACACTGGCCGCTGCAGTCGACATCGCCGTAGAGATGGCCGCTGAAGACCGTGAGTGAGCCGTTATCTACCTCTACGGTCCCATTCAGTCCAATGCACTGTCCATACTGATCTGAGAAACAGAAGTGCTCGTTGACAAAGGGCTGAAGCGTGATATTGGCGGTGCGGTCGACCATCGTATCGGGGATGAGATAGACATCGGCCAGCAGCTTGACCAACAGGCCTCCTTCCTGTGGTGGGATGCCGTTAGTGAGTGGTTCGCCCAGAGGGTTGGCTATAGCGATAACATGCAGGTCATAACCCATGCCTGAGAGGGACGTCGCAACCACGAAGTCCCAGCCGGAGACAAGTGTGCCCGCAGTATCAAGGCAACCCCACAATGCCACCAGCGTATCGGCGTGCCAGAAATCCCACTCGGCCGACTCGTTGACGAGCACCGAATCAACACAGGTCATGCCGTTCCACTCGAGGCAATCCCAGTAAGTGGTGTGAATCACCGTATCGGCAATGGTCGGGAATACCATGATGTCGGGCCTGTCCAGTTGTACCCAGAAGTTGAAACCAACCACCATGTCAAACGGGTTTGACAGGTATACCGAGATGGCAACATTCTGCTGTCCGGGATAGGCGCTGGTGTCATTGATCCTGAGCGCCAGTTCAGTCTCCTGCGCCGACGCAGGGGACGCCAACATGACCACCGCTACCAGTAGAGCCAGGAAACCCGCCTGTGGGCGACGGGAACGGATTGAAAAGGACATCTTCTCCTCCTCTGTAGGGAGTGATTGTGATTAAACTGTCCTTTAGCTATCTTTCGATTTCGCTTCCCTGCCGACTCAGTGAGACCATCACTCGGGCATGTTCTCCACCAGGATAACCATGCCGCACGACTGCACACCTGGAGTATACGTATAAACCTCTTCCTTGTCAACTGCGAAGTTGAGGGAAGTTGCGGCCCCCGCAGCGGGCCTGACAAACGCAGAGGTTCGTTGCGCGCGTTAGAGCCACTATCAAGGCTATGATCCTGACACATCCGTGCTTCCCGCTGCAAATCATGTAGTCGAAGGGCAGCATCCCGGCAGTACTGCCAAATAGAATGGCAGGATCGCGCCCATTGCGCCTGCCCTGCCTTTTGCACCAGCTTTCTCAACAGCCCGCTAAAGGGACGGGCGGGCAAATCGATACATCTTATGTGTGTCAAAATGAAACGGGCGGGTGGCAGGTTCAAACTCGTTTGGACCTGGTCGCAAGAAACACTCCCAAACAAGTTTGAGAGTGCCACCCGGTCGCTGCGCCTGTCCTGCCTTTTGCTCCAGGTTTCTCAACAGCCCGCTAAAGGGACGGGGCAGGAGAGTCGATACTTCTTTTGTGTGTCAAAGTGAAACGAGATGAGGACTATGGGCTCCAAACAGTTTCAAGATGAACCACCGGTGTGCAATTCTATCGACCTGCCCGTATGCGATCGCATGCAGGTTGTTAAATCCCATGTAGCCGGCGAAGGGGCGCTGACTTCGTTACTGTTCGGCCTTCGTTACCGAGGCTGGCTGACCGACACGGAAAAGGAGTTTCTCGACGGTCTGGCTGTCACGCACGGCATTGTGTTCGTGATCCGCGGCAACCACTACCTACATCCCGAGGATGTCGAGTTGTTCCCCCTCGAGTTGATCGAAGGCGCCATGGCCCAGGGAGAGAGGGCGATTTTCACGCACCGGTACCTCCCCCCGGACGACAGGCATGGCCGCACCTACGAAATCCAGACCGGCGTGATCAATCCGGGGCGTCCTGAGACCCTGATACTGGGCCACTTCGGGCCGGACAGCGAAACTGATCGGCGAGCGGCACGGGAACGCTTCTGCGGGCTGGTACACCGCTTCCGGGACATGTACGACGCTATCGACAGCCTGGATGATCGCATCCGGGATTGCCTGTCGAGTCGGATACCGGCGCTCATCGTGAACCGATCCTCCGGTCGGATCATGTGCCTCAACCGCGCCGCGACCCGGTTGCTGGATGAGGACGAGGCGGAGTTTGTTGACCGGGAGTTCGGAGAGATGAAAGAGCGCCTCTCCAGGCTCATGCACAACCGCAAACTGACAATGCACAATCTGTCCGGAGCCGGTCTGAACCTGTCGTTGGTCGGCTTTGAAGTTGTGGCGACTCCCGAGGCAGCCAAGGAGCCGTTCCTGGCGGATTTCTTCCTCTACCGCTTCCGGCACCGGATATCGAATATCATGATCGCCGTCAGCCTTCTTAAGGCCACAGCCGATGAAGGCCTCACCGAGGATGAAACCGTACTGGCGCAGACGATCATCGACGAGACCAGGGAACTCGACCAGTCCCTGACCAGGCTGAGCCTGCTTTGGGACTACAACAGCATGCCTGTTTCTTCGTCCAACCTTGTCACCGAGATCGAACATGCGATCGACCTGGTCACCTCGTCATTGGGACGGGAATGCTTCGTAAGAATCTGCGACCGCGCCGGCAGCGCCAATCTCGAAGCAGGGGGAGCGGCCTGCGTCAGCCTTTTCGAGTCGATTCTCATGGCCCACTTGCTTGACCGGCCCGAAGGCTCCACGTCGGTGTCGCTCAACAGGGATGGTGACGGCCGGTTATCCATCAGGGTGGATACCGAAAGTCAGCCGACCGGCATGGAAGCGCCAATGGATCCTCAGTGGGCCGAGTACGCCTGCCGTCTGGCCGAACGCATGGGCATTCACCTGGCTACCGACCGCCTTCTGGATGGGCGTGTTCTTAGAACCGAATTGATCGTCAACCCTCCACAGCAGGTCGCTACATCGTGAACTCGGGGACCACCTCCAAAACCGCAAGGCTTCTGATCGTAGATATCGTTAAGGAAGATCGCCGCCTGGCGGTATCTCATCTCGCCGATGAGAAGTACGAAATCGCTGAAGCCGATTCCTTTGACGCCGCCATGAAACTGATCGAGAAACAATCGTTCGATCTCGTGATCGCCGCTGACCGGATTGCCGACCAACCGGTGCAAAAGCTGCTGGAGAAAAGCAGACAGGGATTGCCGGGCACTTCGCCGGGACTCCTGATTCTAAGTGAGGGTGGAGGTGAATTTCCTGAATCGCTGCCTGCTGATGCTTGTGACTATCTCGTCCGGCCGGTATCACCCACTCGGTTGATTTCAGAGGTTCGACGCGTGCTGAAGGCGGGAAAAATGTTGCGTGAACTGATCCACCTTCGCCAGGCGGTGGCCTTGTCCTATGGGTTCGACAACATCGTCGGCATTACCAAGCCGATGCTGCAACTGAGAGAAACCGCGAGCCGTCTGGCCCCTACCGATATCACCGTTCTGATCTTAGGAGCGCCCGGCACCGGCAAGGAGCTCCTAGCGCGGACGCTGCATCATCACTCAAAGCGTCGCCACGGACCGTTTGTGGCGGTGGACTTTTCTGCTATGTCCGATGAGTTGATAGCGGCGGAACTGGATCCCCGGAGCGACAAAGCAGCCCTGAGGCGGAACGGTGACTATGTGAGTCTGATAGAGAGCGCTGACGGCGGCACGCTGTTCCTTGACGAGGTGTCCTGCGTCCCCGCACCGCTGCAGCCACGGCTGGCTCGTTTCCTTCGGACACTTGAGATCGGTTCGGGCGGTTCCCTGAAGGTGCGCAAAGTCGATCTGCGAGTTATCGCCGCTTCCAACCAGGACCTGGAGGTTCTGGTCAGGGAGGGGAAGTATGATAAGGATCTGTGGGCGGTTTTGAGCGTAATCCCGGTGGAGATTCCGCCCCTGGCGGAGCGAATGGAAGATGTTGAGATTCTCGCCGAGTATTTCCTGCGAAGGAACGCGGCGGAGACGAATCGCGCCGGCCTGAGTATCAGCCGGCAGGCGGTCGAAAAGCTGCTATGCCATAACTGGCCAGGCAATGTTCGCGAGCTTGAAAACAGCCTGCGGAGAGCCACCGCTCTGTGCCGGAACGATCAGATTGAGACTGAGGACATCACCTTCATTGCCGGAGATTCCCGGGGTTTGGAGCCGGCGAGGACGTCCGTGACCATCAAAGGACGAAAGAACGGACTGCTGGACGACAGCCAGCGATCGCTTATAGCCAGAGCGCTTAACGACAACAACTGGAACTTCACGCAGACCGCCCAGGAACTGGGCATAGGGAGAACCACCCTGTGGCGGAAAGTCAAGAAATACCGCCTGAAAAAAGAACCGGCTGTAAGTGAGTGAGAGACGGATAACGTGAGCAGACAAATGACAGGCGACAGCAGGAATGACCGCGCAACCTCAAATGAGGTCCCGGTCTCGTCTCGGCCGGACAACCGCGTTCTCCTGAGGAATGACGCCCAGTTGTCGGAATCATTCTTTGCCCTGACGCGATGGCTGCGCAGGATCTACGCCATTGACAGAGGCGTATTGGTGATTCGAAGCGAGGGCGGGCCGCGGCTGTCGGCCATCTCGACGTGGCGTGACGGTCAGGGTCGTGAAGGCCTGTCTCTCAATCTTCCTCTGGACTCCTCACTGTTCGAGAAAGTGGCCGAGCACGGACAAGTCTATACCGAGGATTTCTGCGGAGCATTCAGCGGCAACTTCTTCGAGAGGAAACTACTCCTGGACGACGACTCACGCTCCTTTGTAGTGCAGCCGCTGAAGTCCGAGGGGCGGGTGCTCGGTCTTTTGGGATACAGCTCGCGTCAATCCACCGCCTTCGCCATGCTGGAAGAGGGCGCGCTGGACGATGTGGCGTCGGAATTCGGGGCCATCATCGAAAACAAGGTCTGTCAGCAGTAGATTGCTACCGCTCAATTGGATTGCCTGCGGGCGTTTTGAATCCTGCGTATGGCCCGATTGTGCTCGGCGTTGGTCCGTGAGAACTGGTGCCCGCCACTGTCATCGGCAACAAAGTACAGATAGTCGGTCACTTCGGGATCGAGCGCCGCCCTGATCGATTTGAGTCCCGGTGAATTGATCGGTGTCGGCGGCAGACCCTTGTTCAGGTAGGTGTTGTACGGTGTGTCCTTCTTCAGGTCCCGTCGATTGAGTGGCCGGTCGAGTCCACCCAGTCCGTAGATGACCATGGGATCGGCGTCGAGTTTCATTCCTTTCCGAAGTCGATTGATATACACCGATGCCACCAGGTGGTGCTCGCCCTTGCGGCTGGTTTCGGCTTCCACGATGGAAGCCACAGTGACTATTTCGTCGAGCGACAGACCATGCGGCAGACTGTCCGGCCAGACCGACTCAGTCTTAGCGTGAAACATGGCCACCATCTCGCCGACAACCTCCTCGATTCCAAAACCCCAGGGAAAGAAATATGTTTCGGGAAACAGATATCCTTCAAGGCAGGGCAGGCCCAGGTGTGCCAGGAGAACCGTATCGTGGTTCAGGTTCACCACCTGGCCCGAATCGACTTCAAGCCGCGCAGCAAGAATCGAGGCCACTTTCCAGATAGTGGAGCCTTCCGGCACGGTGACCTTGATCCTCACAAAGTCGGCATCGCGCAGTTTCCTGAGTACCGAACCGCAGGAGTTCCTCCCGGTGAAATCGTACCTGCCGGGAGTCAACCGGCGGTCGATCCCGTAGACCCGGGCCGGATAGGTAAGCATGATCTTCGACGAGACTATCCCGCGCTTCACAATGCTGTCCACGACCGAGCCGAAAGAGTCTCCCGATTTGATCACGATGGACACCGTGCGCTCGCCCAGGTCCACCGTGCGAGTGTAGGAAAGAGCCGCCCATCCCACCAGCGCTATCACCAGCGCCACGGCAAGGATGAAAAATGTTATTCGTCCACTGATCTTCATGCCTGCCAAAACTCAGTGTGTGCTCTCGTTAAGAAACCGTTGCAGGATTATCACTGCCGCCAGGCGGTCGAGTCGCTTCTTGTTCTGCCCTGTCTTCTTGCCGTGCGCGTGAACGATATCCGCCGCCTCGACCGAGGAATACGACTCGTCAACTTTGTGGATCGGGCCGTCAAAGATGCCGGCCAATTCTTCGATGAAACTGTCGACCTCGCGGCACTTGTCGCTTTTATCCCCGGACGGCAGCAGCGGATAGCCGACCACGAGCGCCGACGGTTTATGCTCGCTTAAGATATCGGCAATCTTCCGGATTGCTTCCCCCCGCGACTTCACCTCCAGTGTTGTCAGCGCCGAGGCGATCAGCCCGGTCGGGTCACTTCTGGCCAGACCGATTCGGCGGCTGCCGTAGTCGATGGCGATAAACGTCCTGTTAGCGTCTTGTGTCATAGCTGCAATTTAGCAGGTTGTTGTGTGCATGTCAAAGGCGGTCGTTCATTGAGCGCAGCCTTGGCGATGTCTGCCCCTTGGCACCAGCCCGCACCACCCTGTCACCCCGAGCGCAGTCGAGGGGCGAGCGCAGTCGAGGGGCGAGCGCAGGCGGGGGGCGAGCGCAGCCGGCAGGGTGGCAGGTTCAAACTCGTTTGGACCTGACCGAGTACCCCAATCCCATACTCAACCGGTATCCCACCAATAGCGAAGCAACTGGTGAGTTCCCATATTGGAATCCTATCCCCTCCGCCACAAAACACTTGACCCCGACGACCACAGGCGTTTCCTTTTGCCAAGGACTTGAATGGCTGAAAAATCAGTAGAGTGTAATTGGAAATGAGACCCACAGCCACCCGCCCAAGACGGTGTATGCTGGTGGGTTGTTTTGGGATGGGGTAGGGGTATCGCAAGACCTTGGTGGAGGTTGAGAAGAGTGACCTTGAAGAATATAGAATTCTTGGGTATGGATGGCGAGCGACGCACAGCCGAGATTTCGGGTTTCCCAGACAAATGCCCAGCCTGTAACCATGGCATGAAACCTCGATTTCATGGCGGGTACCAGATACCGGATCGACTCTTGCGAGAAGCCATGGTGCTTGTTTTTCAGTGTCCTCTCGACCGATGCGGATTGGTGTTTCTGGGATTCTACTCTGCCGCCCACAAGTTGGCCAACTACTTCGTCCTCAATAAATCCTATCTTCCGTTTGTAATCGAGAAGCCACCCATACTCGATAGAGTTGCAGACATTTCAAAGAGGTTTGCGAAGGCGTATGCACACGCTCATTTCGCTGAGCAAAACGGACTCAGTGAAGTGTGTGGATGTGGATATCGTCGGGCTCTGGAACTGCTCGTCAAAGACTACCTGATCAAACTAAGCGATGGTGACGACGAAAAGATCGAACAAATCAAGAAGAAGTTTCTGGGCCAGTGCATTGAGGATGATATCGATGATTCAAGAATCAAGTCCGTCGCCAAGAGAGCAGCGTGGTTGGGGAACGACGAGACCCATTATGTTAGGAAGTGGGAAGATCAAGATATCAAAAACCTCAAACAACTGATCGAGCTTACCGTTTATTGGATTGACGCCGAACAATCCACACGTAACTACGAAGAGGGTATGCCCGAATGAAGCCCGGGTGCCCCACAGCTTGCCATGCAATCAGTCCGCCATTGTCTGTCACCTTCCCTTGCCGTCCAGGATCATATAAACCTCGTCTTCAAAATCTTTAGCCCATTCTATGCCCCAGTCTCTGAACCCCAGATTCCTGCACAGACCAGCGACGGCAACATTCTCTTTTCGATGGCTGGTGGCTATCCTTTCGACTTCCGGATGCAGACGTAATCTTCTCATTACCTCAATCATTGTTGCTGTACCATACCCCTGTCTCTGGTAATTCCGATCTATCATTAATCGCAGGATGAACCCAACTCCAGCCACTAATTCGTACATCGTGAAGCCAACCATCGGTGACTTCCGTGTTTCCCATCCTCTGGCACCAGCGTCGTATACGCCAAAAGCGTAGAGTGATGAATTCACATACGCTTCAGCTAACGACTTGGCATTATTGGCAACCAATTCAGTATGCGATTCGTCAACCTCCAGATGGAGACAATCGCGGAGGTTCTCTTTTGTAATTGGGCGTAACGTTACCTGTTTCATTTTCTACCTTTCACCAAAATGCGGCTGGTTGGCGTCCCGGTGTGTTCCGGTGCATCCGTTCAATGAAAGCAATATACGATACTTCCCCCCATTGCAGCAACAAACTCCGTCACAGCTGCAATGTCAACTTCGGTACCCCCCTTCGCCTGCGCTCACCTATGACATTGGGGGTGCAAAGCACAAAGCACCCACTTGTGGGCTCCCCCACAAAAACACCACAACTTCCTCCCAAAATGTGTCTGCTGTCTGGTAGCTGATGAAATGCGCCTCGACCGACAACTCATGCCGACCGCAAAAACACACCCGATCCTGTTGGCCGATTATAAAAATACGCAAAACGAACCCATTTCCGCACCTTCCTCGGCCAGGTCCAAACGAGTTTGAACCTGCCACCCATCGGCGATGCCGGTTTTTCCAAAGCAGTGGCGTCGGGTGTCTCTGCCCGACGCCTGGCGACAGGTGACGGGGGGACCGTCAGGCAGAGACACCTGACGGCACAATACTGGGAGCCGCGCGAAGCGCGAAAGACAGGCGTGCCTGGTCCCACAGCCGATGTCAGGCCCACAGGGGGCCTGACCTACTTGTTTTGGGGGAGTTTTTTGTGGCCAGCACATAAAGTAGGTCAAACGGCCTGCCGCTTGACAAAAGAAACTATCGTGTCAGGCCCACGGGGGGCCTGACCTACTACTGGGCTACGTCTTGCGCTCTTTTTTCCTGGCGGCGGGAAAGAGGACGTTGTTGAGAATCAGGCGGTATCCGGGGGAGTTCTTGTGCAGAGACAGGTCGGTGGGAGGGTCGTGAACCATGTGGTGGTAGTCCTCCGGATCGTGACCGGAGAGAAACGTGAACGTCCCCCGTCCAAGATTGCCGTGGATGTAGCGGACCTCGTCGAAATTGTCCGGCTGTCCGAGCACGGTTACGAATTTCTTGAGAAGCGACTTGCGCCAGGCGGTGCTCTGCCCCATGAAGCCGTTGACAGTGGAGCGATGGCACTGGGTCAGCATCGTGGGCACCGGGTCTAACTTGGCGGCGAAATCAAACAAGTAGAAGAAGTCGTCCTCTATATCGGCAAAACGCACGAGGCGGTCCGGGTAGGTATCGATATTGCTGTGACGGTAACGCATGGCGTCAAAATCAAGCGTGAAATTCTCAAAGGCAAACGTCCGCGAATAGTCGAGCATCTCGTGGGCGCCGGGGTCAACGGGGTCGCCGTCCAGTTCGGTGGGTACGATATCCACCTCACCGGCAGCCAGAGCGATATCGATTGTTTCCGGCGCGGAACACATCGAGAACAGGAACCCGCCACGACGAACGTAGTCAGAGATCGTGCGCGCCACCTCCAGCTTCATGTCGGGGACCTTGACGAAACCCAACTTGCGGGCCATCTCCTCGTTGGTTTTCACGTCCGCCTGGTACCACAACTGGTTGCGGAAGGCGGCGAAGAATTTGCCGTACTGTCCGGTGAAATCCTCGTGGTGACAGTGCAGCCAGTCGTATTCCTCCAGCGCGCCGGAAAGAACTTCCTCGTCCCAGATCAGGTCGTATTTGATCTCGGCATAGGTCAGGGCCAGCGTGACGGCGTCGTCCCAGGGCTGGCTGGTCGGCGGCGAGTAGACGGCGACGGCCGGGGCCTTCTCCAGCACCACGCGCTCCATGTTTTCCACCTCGATCTGCCGGTAGATATCGGCCAGTTGCCCCGAGGTGATCTTTTCGCAGGAGACGCCCATCAGCAGGCACTTGTCGACCAGTTCCGATGAGAAGTCAATAAGGAACGAGCCGGCCCGGTAGTTGAGCAGCCACTGTGCTTCGTATCCCTTCTCGAGCGCCTGGAAGGTGACCCCGTACGCCTTGAGGTGGTCGGCCTGGGTATCGTCCATCGGTATCAGCAGCGACGCCGCCTGTGAGTTCGATGAAAGGACCAATATGGTCACTACCGCCAGAATTCTCCATCCGGCTTTGAAGCAACGGGAATAGCGCATATTACGATACTGATTCTACATTCGATAGCGTGTTATTGTTTCGCATCGAACCATCGCAGACACTCATGTTGCTGATGACAGCACTTCGACGGTCACCTTCCGTACCTCGAGGGGTCGGTGATGGCTGCGTTGACAGCCGAGGCTGCGGCCGTGGCCGGGGAGCACAGGTAGACCTCCGCCTCTTCGGTGCCGAGGCAACCGGGGGCGTTGTTATTGCCGGTGGTCAGGGCGCGTTCCCCGGCGCCAAGCTGCACCCAGGGCGGCCCGCTGCAATCTCCGTAGCCGGGCGGCAGGACCACCGCTCCCGCCTCAGCAAGAATCCTTATCAGGCCTTTGCGCAGCGCCTCAAGATAGGTAATCCGGGAGGCGGGCTGAACAAGCATCTTGCAATCCGGGTGGACTTTGTTGCCCCTGAGGATCTCAGCCGCCACCCGCAGGTCGTCAAAGCGGCCATTGGCGCAGGTGCCAAGGACAATCACGTTGACCGGCAGGCTCTCCACCTCGGAGACCGCCTTGATATTGGCGGGGCCATCAGGACAGGCGATCTGCGGCGCCAGGTGATCGATATTAATCTGGTAGATCTCATCATAGACGGCGTCCTTGTCGGCCAGCACCGGCGCGACCGGATCGGTTACGCGCCCGGTCAGGTAACGCCGGGTGGCGGCGTCAAAGGGACAGACGGCGATCCGGGCGCCTATCGTCATGGAGAGGTCGCACACGGTGAAACGCTCACTGACGCTCATCTGGGAGATTGAGGAACCATAGAACTCGATGGCCTTGCCGGCACATTCTTCCGTGGCCAAACGCCTGATTACCGAGAGCACAATGTCCCTGGCGTACACTCCGCGCGATTTGCGGCCGCCTATATCAATGCGGATGGTGGCGGGCACTTCAAGCGGAACCTTGCCGGTGGCCCAGAGCCCGGCCATAGCGTCGGCGCTGATCGGCGAACCGAACCCCGCCAGGCAACCCACGGCGGCCACATCGGGCGTCGTTCCCACGACAAGATGACCGGGCAGCATGTGACCCTGCTCCATCACTACCTGGTGACTACTGCCCTCGGGGTAATCGTAGCAGTTGCGCATCCGCTGGCGCCTGGCAAACTCCCTGATATGTGCGCGGGCCGAGGGTTTGCCGTCCGCGCCCAGCGGGTGAACCAGGTTGATGATTATCTTGCCGGGATCGAAGACATACCTGCCGCCGTGCCCGCGGAACTGCTCGATAATACCGCCGACCCCATCGCCAGTTATGACCAGGTCCGGTTCCACCTCGACCGTCTGGCCCGCTTCGACTTTCTCCTGACCGGCTGCCCGCGCCAGGATTTTCTGAGCCACTGTCTGTTTTCCCCACAGCGACGCCGATGGTGACGGCTGTTTCAGGCCGGGAAGGTTCAACTCCAACTGCTCTAACTTCAGAAAAGCCGGCTTCTCCCTGATACCGTATCGCCGTCGCCAGTTGTAGAAGGCCGCTTTGGAGATACCTAACTCCAGGCCGCAGCGGTCGTCATCGCCGAACCGTTCCCAGAGGCTCTTGATCTCTTTCTCCGAGAACTTGGGCACCGAGTGCCGCGGAACGTGTTTCTTGCGCCGCCAGTATGCCACCAGGTAGGCGGGCACACCGCCGAGCCGCTCGCCGATCTTCTCATCGGTCTTGTACAGCTTTTGCAACTGGATCAGTTCTGCCTTGGTGGGGATATTGCGACGCTTGGTCATAGCGCGGCCAGTTCCTTCTTTAGCAATTCGTACACCGGCTCCAGCGGGATCGAGACGATGCTCGTCTTGCCGATAACCGGCATGAAGTTGGTGTCGCCCTGCCATCGCGGAACGACGTGTATGTGAAGATGCTCCGGAATCCCGGCTCCCGAGGAACTCCCCAGGTTCATTCCCACATTTAGCGAGTGTGGTTTGAGTCCCTTCTTGATCGCGACGACTGTCTTGCGGACAAGCTCGAAGAACTCCACCGCCTCAACGTCGGTGAGTTGCTCCAGACGAGCAATGTGACGTTTGGGAACGATCATGGTATGGCCGGAGTTGTAGGGGAACTTGTTGAGGATGATGATGTTCTTTTTCCCGCGGTAGACGATGAGATTCTTGACAGTGTCCTTCCTCTTAATACGGTTGCAGAAAATACATCCTTTCTCTTTCCGTCCAAGGATGAACTCGGCTCGCCATGGCGCCCACAGTATCTTATCAGCCATAGAGTTATAAAATACGCTTTTTGCACTGATTTCTCAAGGATTACCGCCGATTTTTTTCGCTGCGCCCGTATTGCGGTGTCCCGCAGCGGTTTGCCGGTTACGCTCCGGGGACGACTGATACCAACACTCACATTGTTTTTGTTGAAGGGTATCGGCATGCGGTTTTCATGGAGTTATGAAAGATCCACCTTCGGTCAAGCGCGATTTTAGCCTGCCCGAGATTCGCAGACGCCTGTTGCCCTACTGCCGCCTGAGACGAGACCAGGTGTGGGAAGACCCCCGGGGCAGGCACGTTGTCGGCTGCGGTGACGCTACTGATTCGTCGTTTGTGAGCACCGTCCTCAAGAACCGATCCGCCACCCTGGCCGTGCAGGACCCGCCGTATAATCTGGCCGTGTCCGAGAGACGTCCGGTGCGTGAGTATGTGGATTGGTGTTGCAAGTGGGTGCATCTTACGGAAGCTGTGCTGACGGATAAATCATACTTGTATGTCTGGTTAGGTGCCGACCAGAGAGACCATTTCCAGCCGCTGCCGCAGTTCATGGAGATGATGCAGGAGACAGGATTTACATCGCGGTCGTTTATTACCATGCGCAACCAGCGCGGCTACGGCACCCCCGGGAACTGGATGGCTGTACGCCAAGAATTGTTGTGCTATGCACAAGGCAATCCCGACTTCCGCGTGCAGTATACCGACATACCGAAAATACTGCGCGGTTACCATAAGGAAGTCGGTGGTGTTGTCACCGAGAACCTCCAGCGCGGCAAATCCGACTGTATCCGGCCCGGTAACGTCTGGGTCGACGTGCAACAGGTGTTCTACCGGATGGAGGAAAACGTCAACGGCTGCCCGGCTCAGAAACCCCTGAAGGCCATCGAGCGGATCATCCTGGCGTCATCTTCCGAGGCTGATACCGTCATCGATTTCTTCTCGCATTCAGGTACGACCCTTCTGGCCTGCGAGCGACTCGGTCGGCGTTGCGTGACGTTTGACATCGACCCGATCTTCGCCGAGATCACGATCCGCCGCCTGGAGAGGTTCCGTGACATTGGGAAGACGGGCTGGCAGATGGCACATCCGTTTGAGCGGGAACTGGACACGACCGTGGAGAGTGAACGTCGTCGGTCGACCGCCCTGGGTGCGTAAACTCGGCGCTTGATTCGAGCGCCAGGAGGTACAGTTGAGAATCGGCTTTATTCAGTTGGCGCCTCATTTAGGTGATATGCGGGCCACCAGGCACCGGATCGACGCCCTGACGGCGAACGCCGACGGTGCTGATCTTCTCGTATTGCCGGAGTTGTGCAATTCGGGCTACAACTTCGGATCACGCGAGCAGGCGTGGGAGACATCAGAGGAACTTCACAACAGTATCTTCATGCGCTACCTGGAGGTGAAGTGCCGACAGCACGGGATGCACATTGTATCCGGGATCAACGAACGCGACGGCGACCGGTTATACAACACGGCCGTCCTGGTCGGCCCGGACGGCTGCCTCGGGAAGTACCGCAAGCTGCACCTGTTCGTCAACGAGAAGGATTACTTCACGCCCGGCGACCTCGGCCTGCCGGTTTTCAATGTCGGCCCGTGTAAGATCGGTCTGGTGATCTGCTTCGACTGGCTGTTCCCCGAAGCCTGGCGGGTGCTGGCTCTCAAAGGAGCGGACATCATCTGCCACCCGTCCAACCTCGTGATACCCGGATTGGCACAAAAGGCGATTCCGGTTCACGCCGTCATCAACCGCGTTTTTGTGATTACCGCCAACCGGGTCGGGACGGAGGGCGATCTCACTTTCACCGGTCTATCCACCATTGCCGATCCGCGAAGCGATGTTCTTGTTCAGGCATCGGCGACGGAGGAAGTCGTCAGGATCGTGGACGTCGACGTCTCGTTGGCCCTCGACAAGATGATCACGCCCCGCAATCATGCCCTGAACGACCGCCGCCCGGAGGAATACACGCTCCTGACCGAACGCTGAATCACGCTTGCGCCTGAACGTCACGCCTTCTCGACCTTTTTCCCTTACCCCGCTTCACTGAATTCCACTAAGAGGCTGTATCGGATCCCCATATCGTTGGACGCGAAGTACACATCCCATCTGCCGGATTCGGCTCGACCGGCGAAGAAGCTCTTCACAGAATGGTCGTCGACTCTTGAAATGTACTGTTTATCAGGGGTGTCCATTTCGGAAATCCACCTAACCAGCGATCCGCCAAAACCCAGAGCATCGTCCGCTGACTGAAAGAAATCCGATGGTGGACCAGTCGTTTCAAACGCAATTTCATCTGAGTGTCCTGAAGGAGCTTCACAGAAGAGTTGGATTCCTGTTATGGTTCTCTGCACAATAAGGTTCTCCTTATCACATACTGAATGGTACCGATTTATCCGATTTAGCATCAGGAGAAACATGTCGGACTCCAAGGCTCCGTCCGCAGAAATATGCTACGGTGAACATCCCCACAGGACAATCCGCTTGTACCTGCTTTATCAGTGGTGTTGGAATATCTCTTATGCAGCAGAGATTCGACACTAGGGATTCACGTTCAACAGCATATATACCGACTTTGAGTTGCTTCCCAGCAATGACGGGAGCCTTATAATAGGGCTCGCCTGACAGAGTTTCATAAAGAGGACTTTGGCCGAAGAGACTTTCTGGTGAGTAATATACCGCCTCGTACTTAAAGAGTAAGTAGAGAAGGCCTCTCCATCTTAGATCCCGAACGTCTGCTAGAATGAAGACCAAATCTAGTCCAGAGTGCCCCACTGCTGCGAATATCCCAGGCAAGCTTCTGCAAAGATTCTGAAACAACTTCTGACCGTCGTCAACCGGAGGGCTCGTGTACCATTTCCAAGGCAGCTCAACAGTTTGTTCCTCGGGCTCCAGCTTACTTCTGTAATCATGGCCACCTGCACGCGATCCCATCGTCTTCTTGGGGCGAGATTCAGAACTAAATAGGTTTCTAATGCGTTTCCACATCCTTGCAACAACATAGGTCGATGGCTTCATTCCCTTTGTCTTCTTTCTCGCCCTCTGCATACTGTCTCTAACTCGGGCTGCCTTACTCCTATGTACTATACAGTACTTGCTGCCAACGACAGCAGCCCTATTGCAGCCATCCATGCGGCAAGGCTCATTGCTATATACTTCCATTAAGCTACTCACCCGGTTTTTTTCCGTTACGCGCTTGACAATCGTGCACATTCTTAACCCGAGATTTCCCATGATGGTTAGAAACCACGATTCACATCTTTCAATATCTGAATAATAAGGAATCTCATCGAATTGTCAACAAGCTTCAGTCTACGGTTAAAAATTCATCCTTAGAGCATTCTTGCATCCTTCACCCATTGGGTTCTTCCTTCTACGATGACCAAGAGTCCAGCAAATCCCTTTCCATAGGCCATATGCTAACGAATCTCAATCGCTGGGTGCGGATTCAAATGGGAAATCAGGAATTATATAAGTTGACGCCTTTCGGGGGCAGGTTTAGATTTGCAGTCTATGAGAAAGGTACTTAATAGGCTTGCGGCCTTCTTAGCCATTTTCATCCTCGTCATCATCGGATACTACCTGTACGACCGGTTTCGCGAAAGATCGATCAACGAGCGGCTCGCAGAGTTGATTCACGAAGAAGACCGCCGGACACTCAGCAGCAAACTGAAGGGCTATCTTGAGGACAGCGATCCCGAGGTACGCGCCCGTGCCGCCCTGGCAATCGGAAGGATTGGCGGGAAAGACAGCGGCCCTCTCCTGTATGAAAAGACCCGGGAGGACGTGATCGACGTGGCCGCGGCAGCTGGGTTCGCAATCGGACTCACCGGACAGAAAGAATACGCCGCCAGACTTCTGGACGTGGCGTTCGATCTCCCCTCGGCAGTCGGCGCTATGGCGGTGGCGTCGGCGGGGCGCCTGGCCGACAGCAGCATGACCGAGGCCGCCGATCTGCTGGTCGGTTATCTCGATCATCCCTCCCCGGATGTCCGCGAGGCAGCGTGTCTGGCTCTCTGCAACGCCGAAGCCAAATCGAAGACTGCGGAGCTGATCGAGGCCGTGAGTGATGAATCCGACGAGATCGTTCGCGCCGCAGGGCTATACACCCTGGCTCGCCTTGAGGTAGCCGAGGTATCTTCTCCGTTTATCGAGCACCTGGCCGACCCCGATCCTTTTGTGCGCTCGACCTGTCTGCGCGGGCTGGCGCGGTCTAATTCATCCCAGGCGTTTCATTACCTTACGATCGCTCTGAATGACGGCGATCCGAACGTAGTTGCCCGGGCCGTCTCCGAACTGGGACGCAAAGATGAACCGGATGCCGGCGCAGCGCTGGTCAAGGTTCTCCGTCGAGAGAAGGATGAGAAACTTGTCATGGAACTCTTTGCGGCCCTGCAGAGGCTGAAGTACGCCGGCGCCATTGACGAAGCGCGAGAACTTATCGATGTCGGCCCGCCGGTCAATCTCACGGCTGCGGCGGCACGATATTTAGCGGTGGTACAGGGAGACAGGGCGGTCAATCTGATCGATTCCCTCTCATTGGGGGACGACCCCTACTTGAGGGCAGCCTGCGCCGAGGCCTACGGTCTGGTCGGCAGCGGCAAGGTGACGCCCCGGTTGGCTCACCTTTTCAACGATGTCGACCCCTTGGTGCGCACGGCGGCATTCGAGGTGCTGGTAAGACTCGACACAGCCAACGTCCATTTCTACATCCGACAGGCGTTGGCCGACCGCGACCGGGTCGTGACCACCTCCGCGCTGGAACTGATAAAGGACGCTCGGCTGGCGTTGTATCTTCCCAGGCTGAACGAGATGATGTCCGGTGGGAAGGAACTCGATGTCGACCTGCGGCGGACGCTGGTGCAGGTAGCCGGGGCGTTTCTCTCGCACAGCCCGGACGACAGCGACGCTGTCCTGATCCTGATAAACGGCGCCCTCGACAGGGAATATAATGTCAGGCGCGAAGCTGCCCTGGTCTACCGCGATGTATTGAACGAGGACCGACTCGATATAGCACCGCCGGCTCCGACCCGGATTGGAAAAGGTGAGATCGAGAACGCAATCGAACGATACGCCGTCAATCCGTCGGCTGTCGTTACCACGAGCAAAGGTGAGTTTGAGATGGAGCTTTATTTCGACACGGCCCCGCTCACCGTACTCAGTTTTGTCGAGCTGGTCGATGACGGCTTCTACGAGGGGCTGAGTTTCCATCGTGTCGTCCCCGATTTCGTGATTCAGGGAGGCGATCCCAGGGGGGATGGTTGGGGCGGGCCACCGTATAATATCCGATGTGAATACTCATCCGAGCCTTATCGGCGCGGCACGGTGGGGATCGCAACCTCCGGCAAAGATACCGGCGGGTCGCAGTTCTTTGTTACGCTGTCGCCGCAACCACACCTGGAGGCGCGTTACACTGTGTTCGGACAGGTCATTTCGGGTATGCACGTTGTGGACCGGATCGTTCGCGGTGATTTGATTGAGCTCATTGTGATTGTTGAAGAAGAATCGAGGTGACAAAGTGACCGCTATGAAACCAGGCTTCAGGACCAAGATCGTGAAGGTGGCGATACCCACCGACGCAAACCTTGTATTCGGGCAGACTCATTTCATCAAGACGGTGGAGGATATCTACGAGGCGCTGGTGACCTCCTCGCCAACGCTCAAGTTCGGGATCGCTTTCTGCGAGGCCTCCCAGCAGCGACTCATCCGCTGCGACGGCAATGACGACGACCTGATCAAAATGGCCACTGACGCCGCCTTTGATGTCGCCTGCGGTCACACCTTTTTCGTTTTCCTTCGTGACGGCTACCCGATCAACGTCCTGAACCAGATCAAGAACGTTCCGGAGGTCTGCCGTATCTTCTGCGCTACGGCCAACCTGCTCGAAGTTCTTGTCGCTGAAACCGACCAGGGGCGGGGTGTACTCGGCGTGGTGGACGGTGAAACGCCGGTGGGCATCGAGACCGACAAGGACAAAGAGGAACGCAACCGCTTCCTGAAGACGATCGGATACAAACGGTAAACGGCGCGGTCAGAGCATCATTTCGAATTCGATCTCATCACGCAGGGGTATTCCGTGCAGCCCGATCTCAGGGATGGTCGGTTTCAGTCGCCGTGACTCCTCAAGAGCGCTGACGTGCACGGCGGCAATAGTGAAACCCCGCCGCTGGTAGAACCGGATGGCGTCCAGGTTGTCGTTGGTGGTGATAAGCCATACCCGCCGGCATCCCTTCTCCCTGGCGTCCCGGCAGGCGCGCTCCATCAGGGCGGTGCCGACACCGCAGAATTTCTCAAATGCGTCAAGGGTGACAACCTCGCACTGGTCGCCGATAATCTCGAAAGTAACCAGGCCGAGTTTCCGGCCGGATGGATCGGCGGCGTAGTAACCGTCAATCTCGCTGGGACAGACCTTTCGACCACGGGTGACGGTGAAATCCGCACCCCATCCTCGTGCCACCTGAAGGACCCACGGGCGCTCGGCGTCGGTTACGGGGCAAATCTGGAATGTCATACCATTTTCCTTCTCACGTGACGGAACCGCGTAGCTTTGCTGCCTTCAGATCGACAGGCCGTCAATAATGAAAATGATCCCAAGATAGACCAGAAAAAGGGCGCAGCAGGAGATCAGAATGTTAAGTCTCCGGCCGATCAGCAGGCTCTTCCCCTGCCACACCAGGACCGAGACGGCGCTGTACCAGACGAAGTCGGAGAGAATATGTCCGAAGTAGAACACTACCGGTCCCAGGACACCGAACTTGAATGACTTGGCAATGAAAGCCAGCCCGGTCGTGGCCCACCAGATGAACCAGTAGGGATTCGACAGCGTGGCCGTGATCCCCTTAACGGCCAGTCGATGGCCGGATTTTCCCGCGGCCTCGGAGCCGGTGTAGTCAAGGCGATGTTTGGCAATGTCATATAGCATTGCGGCGCCCATCACAACCAGGGCTGTTCCGCCAACCACGCCGATAACGGCGGTGACCAGGGCGCTTTCAGCGATGGCCGCAAAGCCAAGCGAGAGGGCTACCACGACCGCAATCTCCGCAACGGCGTGGCCGGTGGAGATTATCGGCCCGGTGCGCCAGCCGTGGCGGGGTGTCTCGGCAATGCCGACCGCCAGAAGCGGACCGGGCATCATCGCCCCCGAAAACCCGACCACGAACGAACTGAAAAAAACTGCCAGCAGTTCCATGCCGCCACATGATATGACGTGGTCGGCATGACTCCAACCGAAATATCCCAGCATGTATGTCTGAGTGAATTGGCGGTCAGCCATTGTCGAAGAAATAATCCACCCATTGTCATCTGCTAAGGAGTTACTCGACAAATGCTTATGCACATTCAAGCTTTCTGCTGGCAAAAAAGATTTGGATAATACGGTTTTTGTGATTATTTTGAGATATAGTGTGTATCCATGCGTAATAAGATGAGGAAACATCATAATAAATTATCGTGAACTTGCCGATGGTATGAAGATATGAAGGCAGACGAAAAGAAAAAGAGTGCCGAGAAGCTGGCTAAAGAAATCAGCAAAGATTTCTATGTCTCCGAAGAAGCAAAGAATCACGACTATGCTGATTATGTGCGAGTAACAAGTACTCCTCATGGTATGATTCTATCCTTTGGGAAATGGCGGATAGACAAACTTAAGTTTGGGCTATATAAGGATATCTTGTTACCCTATGATGTAGCAAATTCTCTTTCTGGAGTAATCACCGATCAGATCGAGAAGCTTACTGAACAAGGGCTCATCGAGAGACGATCCTCGAAAGAAGAGGAGGATAAGTAATGCCTACTCTCATTCCTACACATTCTAATAAAGATGTGATGGCAGTGATGCTTTATGCCCATTACCAGCTTAATACAGCAACAACGAGCCCGACTTCAGATTCTTACACGTCTATCTCTTACAGTACTGATGAAAGCTGGTTCTTAACTGAAGAATGGCAAGCCAAAGAACGCGCAGCCGACAAGGATTTTGAGTGTGGGGCTTTTGATACAGTAGATACCATAGATGAATTGTTAGCACTCTTCGATGCCAAAGAAAAAGAAATCGGCGAAGAACTCTAACAAGGCTAAAGACAACTGCAAGCCTCAAATCAAGCTCCAGTTTGCTCGTTCATTCTGGAAAGATTACAAGAAAATAGACAATACTCACCGCAAAGAAATCCGGGGGACATTAACTTTGCTACAAGAGAATGGATTTACGCCTGGTATGCATCTGCGACCCCTGCCACAAGAGAGATCAATTCAGTACATCAAAGCCGCGGGAGATATCCATATAACTCTTGAAATCTCCTATGAAGAATCAATTACCATTGTTATGCTTCGGCGTATTAGGAAACATGATACACTTCACCTCAATCCGTGACACGATCTTTATAGTTGCGTTTCTTTTCCCACCGTGCCAAAGCAGCCTTTCTGACCGCATCGGATAGCTGTTTCTGGGTTAGCTTTCTGGCCCTGGTTTTGCCCCCCTTGAGACCGCCTAACCTGCCAAACTCTACCGCCGCCGGGTTCTTGCCTTCTTCAACCTCCGGCCCTTCAGCTTGGTCATCTTCTGGTGGTTCCCCAGACGTTGCCTAGTCGACAATGTCCGCTGCCAGTTCATTAACATCCGGCCGCTTCTTCTTTCGTGAGTGCTTTGGCATGGTAGCAGGATAACCGTTGCGCAAACTATGTCAAAAGATTATTGAAACTGACCCACTACCGAAATATCGGTCTCTGTATGTCGGAATGAATTGGGAGCGGGGATCCGCAGCCTACTTCCCGGCCAGAAGCTTATCGGCCAGCAGGTGGAGGAACAGACCGACATCAGTCACGACGCCGATTGTTTGCAGGGAGCCGCGATCCTTCAGCTTGGTGACGACGGCCGGATTGATGTCAACGCAAATAGTCAGCACCCTGGCCGAAATCATGTTCCCCACGGCAATGGAATGGAGCATCGACGCGAGCATGAGGACAATGTCGGTACCCTGGAGTATGTGGGCGTGGTCGTCCTGGGCACGGTTCATGTCGGTCACGGTTTCGGGCAGGGGTCCGTCGTCTCGAAGCGACCCGGCCAGCGAGAACGGAATGCCTGCCTTGATCACCTCGTACATCACCCCCGAGCTGAGCTTGCCTTCCTCGATCAGGCCTCCGAGCGATCCGGCCCGGCAGACCTCGTTGATGGCCCGCAGGTGGTTGCGGTGACCCATCTCGACCGGCTTGCCGGTCTTCAGGTCGGTGCCCAGTGAGGTGCCGTAAAGAGCGACCTCGACATCGTGGACGGCGAGGGCGTTCCCGGTCAGGAGGGCATGAACGTAGCCGTGGCGAATTAACCGCGCCAGTTCCGGCGCGCCGCCGGTATGCACCACTACCGGACCGGCCACCGCCGCGACTTTCTTATTCCCGCTTCCGATCAGTTCCGCAGCGCGGTCGACTGCCAGGCGGACCTTGCGCTCGCTGGAAACATCACCCGACATGAACCCGAACTCATCCCGATCCCGCTCAGCAAATTCCGGCTTTACCTTGATCCCCGACAGCCCGAGCACCACGCTGTCACCCTTGCGGAGATCGCGGATCTTCCTGATAGCGGCGCGGTCGTCCTTCACAACGATCACGCCGTCCATCCGCAGGTTATCGACCCTGAGCCAGGCGCCGTCGTGGTGCACGAACGTCTCCTGGTTGGTAGTGCTGTAGAAATCAGGAGGCGCTACGCCGTCGGCCTCCACCTCCCCGAGACAGACGGTCCGCTCCGGATCGATCTGGCAGCCAAGAGCGGACAGCTTCAGTAGAATCGTATTCATACCGGCGGCATCGGGAGATGTAATGTGCAGTCTGGCCCGCGAGAACTCTTCATTGCTACGCCCGATCTGGAAGTCTGCGATTTCGAAGCTGCCGCCGTCGGATATGATCGTATCAAAGATCCGGCGCATTATCCCCGAGTCAATCAGGTGACCCTCGGTAGTGACTGTCTTTTCGATAACCGGCATACCACTATTATCGGAGGGACTGCTGATTGTCTCAATCGGCCCTGCCTTGATCGCTCACGAAACATGCGCGCAAAGGGCTTTGAAAAAGCGGGAGATGCGCGTATATTTCGGTAGTGGCAATCGAATACGGACGAGCCGAGACTGAAAAGGCCGTGCTGATCGGCCTGGCGTATGACTCTCACCGTCGCCGGGAAGTATCCATCTCATTGGAAGAACTTGCCCGCCTGACATATTCTGCGGGCGGTTCGGTCGTCGGGCAGCGGACGCAGGTCCGCAGAAAACCGAATCCAACCTATTTTGTCGGCCGCGGACTGGTCGACGAACTAAAAGATATGCTCCCCGAACTCGGAGCCAACTGCGTGATATTCGACGATACTCTCTCCCCGGCCCAGCAGCGCAACTTAGAGCAGGCCCTTGAGGCCAAGGTGATTGATCGACCCATCCTCATCCTTGATATTTTCGCCACCAGGGCCAGAACCCGTCCCGCCCGGCTCCAGGTGGAACTTGCCCAACTGGAGTACCTGCTTCCGAGACTGACCGGAGCCTGGATACACTTCTCGCGCCAGTACGGCGGGATCGGCGCCAAAGGTCCCGGCGAGACGCAGCTTGAGATTGACCGCAGGCGCGTCCGAGACAAGATCGCCCACCTCAAGGCCCGCCTGGCCAAACTTGACCGCCAGCGATCCACGCAGCGCAAGAGACGGCAGGCTATGTTCAAAGTGGCGCTCGTGGGATATACCAACGCCGGCAAATCGACCCTGTTCAACCGGTTGACGCAGTCGGATGTCAGCACGGCCGACATGTTGTTCACCACCCTGGACTCAACCTCGCGGGCAATGTCCACCAGTCATCCGTGTCGGATCGTCATAAGCGACACCGTGGGATTCATTAAGAAGCTTCCCCACCAGTTGGTAGAATCCTTCAAGTCGACGTTGGAGGAGGTTTGCCTGGCCGATCTGCTCCTGCAGGTCATTGACTGCAGCCAGCCGGATGTCGAAGAGAGAATCGCTCAGACGCGACAGGTGCTGGATGAAATAGGCGCCGACGGAATCCCCTACCTGCTTATCTATAACAAGATAGACGCCCACCCCGGTTTTCTGCCGTTGCCCGGTTACGAGGCGCCGTCCCTGGCGGTATCTGCTGCTCGCGACCAGGGCATTGCCGCTCTCAAGGCTGAGCTTATCGCTCGCTCCCACCGATACCTGCAAGCGGAGGATAAGCGCGAACTGAAGTTCCGGCACTCTCATACCGATAAATAAAGAAGACGGAATCGAGAGGAACGTGATTTGGCGAAACCGATCCTGATCGTGGACGACAATCCGAACATGTCGTCACTGCTTTCGGAGATGCTGGAGGTTTTCGATTTCGAGTCTGTCCGCGCCGCCGACGGCACCGAGGCGCTGGACAAACTTGAATCGGGCAAGTTCTCCATGGTCATAACCGACATGCGGATGCCCAACATGACCGGCCTGGAGCTTCTGGCCAAGACGAAAGAGAAATTCCCCAAGATGCCGGTGGTGCTTATCTCCGGCTACGCTGTAGGTGATGTCGAATCCGAATCGGAGAACCCGAAACCTGACGGGTTCCTGGCTAAGCCGTTCATGATGTCCGACATCGAAAAGCTGCTCAATACACTGCTGTAATTGCTGCCACAGCCCTGCGCCCGGCAACGTCTATCTCTTTTTCACCTTGCTCTTGCACAGAACACTGTAGAACTCGCCGAATACAAGCTTCTTGGGTTCGACGGCAAGCGGGCCCAACTCAAAGCTGTCGTGCAGACCGCTGATCTCCTGCCGGAAGAACCGGGAGCTTCCGTCGACGCCCGCCACTCTCAGAATGACGGGCATGGTGAATTCCGGGGCCACTTGCTTTGTGATCACGTCGACGCCGATAGTAAAGCCGGCACCGGATCCGGTCACCGTCCATGCGACGTCATACTCCGGGTAATTGCGCCCGTAGAGCCATTGCTCGAAGAAGCGGTCCAGCGGTTGCCCGTAATGCTTCTCGGCCAGGGCGATGAAATCCTGGTTGGTGAAGCTCTTCATGCTCGCCCGCAGAGACAGTTCCTGAAGGAACCTGAGAAACAGCCTGTCCGAGCCGCTTTCGAGATCGTACATGAGAAGCCTCAGCATGTGAAACAGCCACAGACCCTTATTGGCCCGGATCGCGCCGGGGACCCGATCGCCGGTGGCGAGGGGCAGGTCTCTATTGTTCTCTACGAATATGTACACCGAGTCGCGCCGGTGCAGCAGGTTGGAATAGGACGCCGATCCTAACGCCGTCTGGAGGAACAGCAGGTTGACGTATTCCGGCGCGGCTTCGACAATCCATCTCTCCCGATCGGTGGCCGGCTGCATCAGGGAGCCGAACCACTGGCGCGCGGTTTCCCGACCAGCCACGGCGTGAAACCCTCCGAAAGCTTCCATCGGCCCGGCTGTAACGCAGGCAATGTGAGGGATATTCATAACACCGGGCATCGTAAAGCCACCAGCCGCGCTGACGTACATTTCGAACGTACCTGGCGGCGCTCCGAAACGGGCCAGCATGAAGTTGAACGCCTCGGTCACCGTTGCAACGTAAATCTCGTGTGGGATATAGCAGTCGGAGGTTTTCTTGGACATCAACTCCCAGTCAAGAAAGCTCAGTGACATGCCCACGTCGGTAACGACGGACACCGTGTCCAGTCCTCCGGTGAAGCACCGATAGTAGAATCTGTCGAACAGCCGCTCAGGCGTAGCGGAGAACTTCTGGCGACGGTTGTCCAACTCTTCTACCTGACCCATGCCGGGCATGAAGTAATTGTACCCTTCGGGAGTGATAAAATCATAGGAATGAGGCGATGACTGGGGGTTTGCAACCCAGGGCATGGCGTGATCGAACTGCTTGCCGTGGTACCAGAGCGTGAAATCGAGGGTGTCACCCCGGAACTTGTATTCGGGCAGAACGATCCCGATGAACCGAAAATCCCTGCGCCTGATGAAATCGACCGGAGCTCCCGCGAAGTAGATCGAATCGGTCTTGAGGTTACGGTCGAGAAACAGCGACACGAACCGCATGCTGTCGGCGTTCACCAGAACCCTGGTGGTTGTCTGCGCCGATTCCAGCCGCTTGCCGTCAAGCCCCGACATCTCGATGTTCGCAAGGCGATCGATGATCGTGGTCGGGTAAGCGATATCGGACATGGCGGCGTCTGTGTTGACACCGCTCTCTTTTCGCTGGAAGACAGCGCCGTCGGTGGCGACAATGTCGCTTCCCTCAAACTCATAGGCAACCGATACCTGCTCCGGTCGGCTGGGATCAAACGTGAACACATAGCGGTTGAAGTCAATCCAGAAATAGCCCTCTGGACCACGTTCGTACAGCGACCGCAGCAACTGGAAGTAGTTGTCATAGAGGTGGTGGAGAGTAGGCTTGAAGAAGATTTCAGCCTGTGGTTTCTTGGCGGCCTGGTTGAAATGTCTCCAGCTCAACTGCTTGAATTCGAAAGAAAACTCCTCGTGCAATTTTAAGTCGAAATCATCTCCAATCCGGATGAGACAGGTTTCAAACTCCTCGTCCACTACGCTGTCCCGCGCAATTGTCAGAAGCGACTGCCGCTCGACGTGAGAGGGGATACTGATCCTGGCATGACCCTTCCCGATGAAAAGAGCCGTTGTGGGACGATCATTGACGTATCGCAGCAGATGGATTGTCCCTTCGGCGAAAGTGAATGTCGCTACGTCTTTCTCGTAGACGAAGTCCCTTATCGTCGCCAGCTCTCCCGTATGGTTGAGAAGATCCTGGCCCAGTATTGAATAGTCTCCCCTGAGTTTCTTTGCGAAGTCCGACTCGGCTACTACGGGGAGTGCCCCGAGCGTGAGTATCAGGAGAGTTGAGGCAATCACCGATGCTCTCATCCTGTTCCCTTTCCCTGACATTTTCTTTCTCATCAGACGACTAAAACAGAGATTTGTTGTGTCTCTTGTCCCGTCGTGCGTCTGACCTGGCCTGTGACGATCCGGCGACGCCTGCCGTCTGCTCGAATGGATATCTGCGCCGCGTCGCGCGTACCGGGAGACGAAGACGCCTCGTGAGATCACGGTAGCTCGTAGCCCGGGAGGTGTCAACCATATTCCGTGGAGTCGGCGTCTCTCGACTCATTCAAGCGCCGCTCAAAGCGCGTCTCTCAAGTCAGGGGGACGGCCGCTGTCGCCACAGTACCACCAGGCCTTTGACGACGCCCAGCAGATTGCGGTATTTCCGGTCGCTGTCCGGCAGCGCCTCAATAAAGCGGTACCCCGGATGCCCGCGCCAGATTCCCGTGATGGCTTTCTCTATCGCCAGCGCGGTCTCGATTGATTCATCGCGAATCGCGTCCACACGGTAATACCTCTCACCCAGCGCTGCCGAACTGCCAAGCTGGATCACGGCGCTGTAACGACGGTACTCTTCCTCTATAGTCGTTCCCGTAGCTGTCATTGTCTCGGGATGGAACGCCAAGGCGTCGGCCGTTCCGCGGTCGGTGATAAACGGCCTTTCCCCCGCCCGGTGTTCCTGCCTCACCTGGCGACGATAGATCTCACGATGAAATCCGCCCCAGTCCTGTCGATAGTCGGGGTTCTCTTCGAGCAGCCGCCGCGCCACTTCATCGAAGAACAGGAACGCGTCAAGCACCGGCTCCCTGCTGAGACGCTGGAGGAACTCGGTCTTACCTGAGGCGGGCGCGCCGGTTATGACAATCCTGGGTACTTGTGGTGGAGCCGCGTTCACTGCCCGATCAATCTACCGTCACCGGGGTCGCCTGTCAACAGGCTCGGGAAAATCGGCAAATACCGGTTGAAGGCGGAACTCGGTTTCGAGCATGTTGCAAGCAGACCGGCCCTCTGGTGCTTCAGTAAGCCGTTGAATTCGTGTCTGTTAAGCAACTACATAGCAGTTTTGGATATATTTTACCTTGACAGTTTTCCGTCCCACCCGTATCATCTTCTTGTGAAGCATTTCACATAGGTTCTCGGCTTTTGCCGGGCATTTCGGGGAATCTGAATGAAGGCTGACCTGAACGCAGGCACAAGAAACAGGATTTCGGAGTCGACGATTCGCCGTCTTTCTCTGTATTTCCGGGCCTTGTCTCTTCTTGAGAAGGGTGAGCATGAGACTGTCTCGTCAAAGGAGTTAGCCAAAAGGGAAAAGCTGACTCCGGCGCAGGTGCGAAAGGACCTGTCGTTCTTCGGGTCATTCGGAACGAGAGGGCTGGGTTACCCGGTAACGGAACTCAGGGACAAGATCGCGCGTATCTTAGGTATAGACAGAGTCTGGCGCGTGGCGCTGATCGGCGTCGGGAATATCGGCTCGGCCTTGGTGAGCTACAAGGAGTTCATCAGACAGGGTTTTCATATCGTCAAGTTGTTTGACAACGATCAGCGAAAGATCGGATCGAACCATAAGGGAATAGTCGTCTCCGACATCAAGGACCTGATCGGGGAATTGAAGGATGACAACATAGAGATAGTCGTGATCGCGGTTCCGGCCACAGTGGCCCAGTATATTGTCGACGACATTGTCAAGGCCGACGTCAAGGCAATACTGAACTTCGCGCCGCTGAACCTGCGGGTTCCGGATGACGTTCACGTTCGCAATGAAAATATGGCCATGGAACTGGAGTACCTGTCGTTTGCAATGGTGAACGACCACCCTCCACGAAGGCCGAAATGAAAGCTTGCCCTCTGTTTCAGGGACGGGACGGGGGATGCCTCTTAATTCGCGTCCCAATGCCTAAGGGGAGACGGCCCGCTTTTGCGGGCCGTCTCGTTATTATGTCCGGTGGCAGGCCGCAGCGGCTTACTTTCAGAGGGTTCATCTTGACATAACGCCGCTGACTTGTAGATTGCGGGAAAAGCGACCGATAGGAGAGGCATGATTGCAGCAAAACTCTGTTTCGTTCTCCTGCTCAGCCTGGCAGCAGGGACATTCGCCGCTGATGATTCGCTTGAGGTCTACCTCCGCACGGGCGGCACGCAGTTGATTCGTAAGCAGTACCAGGACGCCCTTGCGAGCTTCAAGAACGCCCTGCGGCTCGATCCGGACAACTTCATCGCGGTCAAGAGCCTGGGGCTGATCCATTCCCGCATGGGCCGCTCACAGCAGGCGAAAACCTTTCTTGAGAAGGCCCACGGGATGAATCCCGCTGACGCCAACGTCTGCAATAACCTGGGCACAGCACTGACCAATCTGGGCCGGCCTGGTGAAGCCATAGAATACTACGAGAAAGCCGTGGGGCTTGATACGGCCAACGCCGTCTTTCTCACCAACCTGGGCCAGGCTTACTCCCGGATCGGACGCATCGGCAAAGCCCTGCCGCTGCTTCGACGGTCGCTTGAGATTGAGAGCAGCGGCGTCACGATGTTCTCGATGGGAAGCTGCTTTGCCACCCTGCAGAACCATGACAGCGCCGAGTTCTATTTTCAGAAAGCTGCCGACGAGGGAATCAACACGGCGGCGCTGTTCTACTTTCTCGGCACTGTCAGGAATCGACTGGGGAAAACCGGCCAGGCCCGGGCGGACTACGAGCGAGCCATAAAACTCGACCCCGACCACAAGGAGTGTCTCCAGGCGCTGGGTATGCTCCACCTTTCCGAAGACCGGTTTAGCGAAGCCGCTAAGCAGTTCGCGCGGGCAGTATATCTTGACAGCACTTTCTACCCCGCCTGGATCGGCCTAGGCGCTTCCTATTCGTTTAATCAGGAGCCGGCCAGGTCCGACAGCATACTGCAGCGGCTGTTAAGTATTGATTCCACTCTCGGTTTCCAGATGGTTGATTTCATAGCCGAGGAGAGTATCAAGCGCAAGCAGGACCGGCGCTGAAGACTCCCCGACGCTCTTCCAACGGGGTTGGGACTCGCGACACGGTCGCCGTTTAAAGGCTTGAACTTCCCCCGAAAAAGTGGACACCCAGTTAAGTTAGGGTAGCTGTCCGTTCGAAGTCAACCGGGCTTTTGAAGCCCAGGCTCGAATGACGGCGTTCCCGGTTGTAAAACACCTCAATATACTCAAAGATCTTGGCCTTTGCATCTTCTCGAGTG
>CBFDBU010000033.1:0-31264 GCA_965603125.1 uncultured bacterium
CATCGCCAAGGAGTTGCGCACGAGCCGCCCGACGGTGATTCAGTGGTGGAAGCGATTTGCCGAGAAAGGGCCGGTTGGCGTGGCCGAGGACGCTCCGCACGGTCCGAGCAAGAAAGCTTTGTCCGCCGGCAAGGTCAAGGCGATTGTGGAAGCCACCCTACACACGACGCCCAAGGATGCGACGCATTGGTCCACGCGGACGATGGCCAAGGCGCAAGGCGTGAGCAACGCCACCGTCTGCCGTATCTGGGACGCCCACGGCTTGCAGCCCTACCGTGTCGAGACGTTCAAACTCTCCAAGGACAAGCGGTTCGTCGAAAAACTGACGGACGTGGTTGGGGTATACCTGAACCCGCCGGACAAAGCGGTGGTGCTGTGCGTGGACGAGAAGTCGCAGATTCAGGCACTGGACCGGACGCAGCCCGGATTGCCACTGAAGAGGGGGCGCTGCGGAACGATGACCCACGACTACAAACGCCACGGCACGACCTGCCTTTTCGCGGCCTTGAATGTACTGGAGGGTAAAGTGATCGGGTCGTGCTACCCGCGCCACCGGAACGTGGAGTTTCTGAAGTTCCTGCGCAAGATTGACCGCGAGGTTCCGAAGGGCTTGGACATCCACATGATCCTGGACAACTATGGGACACACAATCACCCCAATGTGAAGAAGTGGCTGGCCAAACATCCCCGGTTCCACCTTCATTTCACGCCCACGAGTTCATCCTGGCTGAACCTGGTGGAACGTTTCTTCGGCGAATTGACCCGCAAGAGAATCCGAAGAGGCGTGTTCCAGAGCGTGCCGAAACTGGTGGCGACCATCGAAGAGTACATCCAGCTTAACAACGAGCACCCCAAGCCCTTTATTTGGACCAAGAAAGCCGAGGAGATCCTGGAAAAGGTCGGGCATTGTAAAGCCGTTATGGAAACACTACACTAGAGGCTCAGAGATGACCTGTAATGGAAGGCAGTTGCTGTCTTGCATTCTGTCCCGAGCTTTTCAACAGCTTGGTAGTGGTCAGATCAAGACATCTTCCTGCCAGCCCAGTTTGACCAATTCTATCCGGTCCGAATCGCTGGTTCCCAGGCCGTACTTCTTGTCCGCGAAGGCAATGTGGTGCGCGACAGGTTTTATCGGTCGCTGCTCGCCGAAGTAAGCTTGCCGCTTGGCCTGAAACAGACGCAGGCCCACCGAGTCCAGGGCAACCGGATCGGTGCCGACCAGCAGCCCGTTGTAGGACCAGACATAAGTCTTGTCGAAGTGGTGTGGACCGACACCGTAAAACAGCGGCGTCAGCAGAACAAGTACATTCAGCCTGGTCTTGTCCTTTACAACCGGCAGGCGCCAGATGGCCCCGAGATCGGCGCATGAGTTGTCGTGGTACTTCCACGGTTCAGGCACAAACATGACGTAATTCTTGATCAGACCGCCGACTCCCGACCAGGCGTGAGTCCGCATCGGCCGGGTATTGATCAGAGCCGTCGCCTTCTTGAAGAGAGGGTTATCCAGCACGCCACGATCATCAATGCTGATGTTCTTCTCCGAAACACCGGCGCTCATAACGCCGGACCTTATGGCCTGTTCAACTTCCGTCGTTGTCGGCAGCGGGCCCCATTCGTTGGATTTGATGCCGACAATGTCGTCAGCGCGAATTATCTGCTTCCAGCAGGAGATGGGATCCTCCTTGTCGAAAAGGGCGATCATGGCCCGGTCGAGCAGACGCTGAATGACCTCGCCGTTGATCTTGCCGTCGGGGCCGACAGCCAGCTTATCACGGATCAACACGACTCTCGATTTAGCGGTTTGTGCGGGCAATTCCTGGGCGGTCACGGGTAAGCCCATGGCCATACCGATGGCCGCGCACCCGGCGCCCTTGAGGAAATCACGGCGCGTAATGGTTGATTCTGTCATTGTCCGACCCCCGTCTGCTGGACGACTTCAGTCAGGCGCCTGGCGCAGCTTTCCAGCAACTCGCTCGCCCGCGATTCAGTTGAGGCTTCGAGGACGATCATCACGTGCTCGGCCTGAAGTCTGAAGGCGACCCATTTCCCTGGTGCGATCTCGATTACTTCTCGGCCGTTCGATTCCGGGAGAAAGCCGCTGACGAAACTGCCATAGGCGCTGTCGGCCAGGTCGGTCGACTGATACTCTACGCAAAGCAGGCAGGTGGGGCCGGTTCCGTACCTGGCCAGCACCGCCCGGGTATCGCGGCTCAAGTTCAGGATATTCTGCTCGGCGAGGAAGTAGTGGTAGTTCAGGGAAGAGCTCAGGTGAAAGAACCGGATGCTTTCAGGATGGAGATCGGCGGCAGGCAGGCAGCCGATCAACCCCGGTAGACCGTCAGAGGCGGGAATCCTCTCGGCAATTCCTGTCGCAAGTGTAAAGACGGCCTCTCTTGTCGTATCATTCGCTTCTTCGACCAGGACACAGACAAAGAATCTCCCCTGCCAGAAACAGAGCAGGCCGCCGCGAAACTCATACCCCTGTCCGATCCCGCGTGATTCGTCTTCGCGGGAGTGGCTGAAAACACCATAGGCGTCTTCAGCGGATCCCATGTCAAAAATCTCGACAAGGATATCCGGTGCGTTCTCCTTGACAAGTCGCCACACTTTTACTTCGCGAAAATCATAGGCGCGGTATACTTCACCAGCGCCGTCAATGTAATCGAAAATGGTCTCCCGGTCGTAAGCGCCGACGGTGTCTGAAACCGACCAGCCCATGATCTCTGTGGGGGCCAGGCCGTCAATATCGCTCCGGGCTTTTCCCATCTCACTTTTCCCGCAGGTGATAAGACATATCGCGCAGACCAGAAGTGCAACAAGCGCAACCGGTGCGTTTCGTTTCGCAGATCGGTATTGCAACGGCATTACCACTGACAACTGAGTCTCCCGGCGCCACGACTGTTTCCTCTCATTCACAAGATAGGTTGTTCCTGCCTGCGGGGCAACGGTATACTGCACATTAACAGCCATCTTATCCGGGCGAGAGAACTCCCTTGCCGGTCCGTTCATCATTTAAGCTTGCGGTAGGGGACGGAGAAGTCCAAACTGAGGCTGGAAAGTTGAGAGAAGAACGGCGACACGGCTGTCCAGCCGCGAAAGCAGGTACCGAACCATTGAACCGTATCTCGAAAACAACAGAACTCGTTCTGCGCAATATCGAGGAGTTCCGCGGGCGTTCGCTGCTTGTCGTGGACCCTCCGGACTGTCATTCGGTCAGCCGGTTGCAGGCCGAGTGTGCGGGGTCTCGCCCGGTGTTTCTGCACCGTGACTACAGCATCTACAGAGAGAGCCTGACCGCGAATGATGATGTCGCCTCGGCCACATTCGAAATCTGGTTCTCCCGACCGCTGCAGGGTTGCGACTGCGTGCTGATATATCTGCCCAAGGGCAGGGAGTTGCTGGACATGACCCTGGGTTTGCTGTCGGCGTCGGCGCGAAACGACGTCGATATCTACCTGGTCGGCGCCAACAGGGCGGGAATAGGGTCGAGCACGGTTGACCTGGGTCGGTGGTTGGGGGAGGTGAAGAAGGTGGATTCGGCTCGTCACGGGGCCATGTTCAAAGCCCGATGCTCTGCTCACGACACAAGCGACGCTTCGCCGCAGGACTGGGAGCAGATCTGGCCCTTCTCGCTGAAGGGAGTCCAACTAACAGCGGTAAGCCTTCCCGGCGTTTTCAGTCACGGGCATCTGGATGCGGGCAGCGCCCTTCTGCTTGAGCATACACGGTTACCCGCAGGCGGCAGGATCCTCGATATGGGCTGCGGGTCCGGTATTGTCGGGGCCTATGCCGCAGCCGCCTGTCCTCGGAGTGAAGTCGAGATGGTGGACACGAGCGCTCTTGCGGTAGCCTCGACACGGCGCACAATCGAAGCCAACGCCCTCAAGAACGCCCGCTGTTATCCCTCGCACCTGTTCAGCGACGTTTCCGGGAAATTCGATCTGATTGTCTCCAACCCTCCCTTTCATTCCGGAACCGATACCGACTATCGACCGACGGAGCAACTCATCAGCGAGTCACCACACTACTTAGCACCGGGAGGGGCGCTGCAACTGGTGGCCAATCGATTCCTGCCGTATCAGCCCCTGCTCACCGACAGGTTCTCTGAGGTTGAGGTCGCTTTCGAGAACACCCGTTATCGAGTGTATCGAGCGATGGAACCGAAGCAGCGACTCCTCAATAATGTATAGTGTGAGGCAATTCAACGCTTAGCACTCCACGTTATTGCTGTTGACGACCGATACGGTTTTAATTACATTTCTGTTGAATTTAATCCAGAATCCTCGTGAATGGGGGTAGTAAGATGAAAACAACCAGCAGACTCATCGCAGCATTACTCGGGGCCGGTGTCGTGCTCGGCAGCTCGCTTTCCACGTCAGCGCAAACGTTCTATCTCAATCCAATCCCGGAAGAAGACCCGACCCTGGGACTACGCTATTTACACGCCAATCTGCAAGGGAACTTGGAACAGACTACCTTCTCAGGAACCTACGATTTCTATCTTGAGATTCCGTTGTCAGATGGACTAGGGTTTGATTTTTCTCTACCATATTCCAGGGTGAGCTATTTCCCAGGACCTGATCAATTCGGAATGCCGAGATTGAAGGTGGAACAGAGTGCCCTGGGCAATGTTTACTTCGGTATGCACTTCACGAATAAACTGTCAGAGCATACGAAATCAGTATTATCCATGGGTATCCATTTCCCTTCTGCCAGCGACAATTATAACAGCTTGGAAGCTGTATCGTACGGCATGCTGGCGAACCTCCACCAGATGCGCCGGTCTCTTCCGGATGCATGGATTGTATACTGGAATATGGTTTGGAGAATAGAGACTTCTGCGGGCAGTATTTTAGGGTTCGAGTTTGGTCCGGAAGCATGGATCCCGGAGGGAGGCGTCCATGGCAATGAAGAACTGCTGTGTCACTACGGTTTCTCTGTTGGTGCTGGGACGAGTCATTTCACAATACTGACCGAGATCATGGGTCTGTGTATGGCAACGGAGGATTTCGAGGATTTCGGAGATCGATTTGATCATCACCTTGCCTTTGGGATCGGGGTAAGGAACTACTTCATCAGACCGAGCTTGTGGTATCAGATACCATTTGATGATGACACCAGAGAAGTTTTGGAAGGCGTAATCGGATTTCAGATCGAAATATCGCTGCCTAAAGAAGGGCCCTGACGGTGCGTGGCCTGAATCAGATGCCTCCCAAAGCGGCAATCAATCCAAGACTTCCCCTAAGATGCTGGTGCTGCCGGGCGTCTCTGCCCGGCAGTAGCACGAATCCATAGAGGCGTCGGGCAGAGACACCCAACGCCACTCCATGGAGCACGTTTTTCAACAGTCTGTCAGGATCAGAAGAACCGACCTCGGGTAACAGGTTTCTTCGGAGTTTTGTTGATGAATACAACCGGTCAGGGGTGAGTTACATGCTCAAGATAAGACGCTCGCATTACAGAACACTAATCACCCTCTCAGGGCTCGATGTCTATCAGTCGCGCTTTCTTCCAATCATCGCCAAGGATTGTCTCGGCTACCTGGTCGGCCTCGACAACGAACTCCCTCGGCACTGCCAGAGAGAGGCCACCTCCGACGGGACGGAAGGCGGACACGCCCATCTGGCCGGTTTGTCCGAAATGACCGGCGCCTGAATGGACGATGACCGGTATCTTTTTCCCGCGCAAGGCCTCAGCGATCATCTCGGCATACTCGAGCGAGGTCAGCCGCGCCAGTTGAATCCAGTCATCGTATACCGGATCATCATCGGTGTCGTCGTCCTCATCAGTCGGTAGTGACACAACCAGTCTCTCATTACAATCGGGACAGATCGCAACACCTACCTCATATTCATAGCGGCACTTGGGGCAAAACATCTCTTCCTCCTGTCACCGTTATCTACCTGCTAACCAAGCAAATAATTCACACGCGCGCCAGCGAAATCATTCACGCAATGGCGTTACCCTTGCGATGAAGTTGACGTTGAGGCCCGGCGGTTTTAAGCTTGTCTGGCGAAGTGCGCGGACATATAATCATCGCGGATATGCCACAGATTCGTGCCTCCAGGCTGGACAAGAGTCGCAAGCGGCAGGCCGGATTTCTTACCGGGCCTCTCCCGTATGGGACATTCAAGCGGAAGGTCGTCTTGTGGGTGGTCTTTCCTTTGGTAATCCTGCTCCTGGCTTACGTAATGGTGGACAGCGTGGTGATGCCGATTATGACACGGCAGGGGACTGAGTTCCCGCTCCCGGATTTCGTCGGGCAGCGTACGGTCGAGGCCCGCATGTCACTGGAGCAGCTTGGTTTGAGGCACGAGATTGCCTCACAGGAGTACTCACCCGGCAAAGAGCAGGGAGTGATTCTCAGCCAGTTTCCGATAGCCGGTACCAAGGTCAAGAAGGACCGGGCCATCAAGTTCGTGGTGTCACTGGGACAGAAACTCGTGTCGATACCGCAGGTGGCTGGTCTTTCGGTGCGGCAGGCGATGCTGGATATGGAAACCGCCGGTCTGGGTGTGGGGGAGATAGTCTGGGCTTTTTCCGACACTCTGCCGGAGAAGGTGGTCGTTTTTTCCTACCCGGCGGCAGGTTCGGAGATCGTGCTCGGCTCGTCGGTCAATCTGGCTGTCAACCGCGGGCGGGCGGCTGATTTCACCTATGTGCCGACAGTGGTCGGACTGACGCTCAACGAAGCCGATACCCGCCTGCGGGAGAAGTTCCTGAAAAGAGGCGTCATCACTTACCGGATCGATGAGAGGTACCTGCCGGAGACGGTTCTCGAGCAGTCCGAACCCGGGGGAGCCGAGCTTGATATCGGTACCGAGATCGACCTCGTTGTCAGCGCCATGGAGTAGATAAGTTGGTGCCCGCTGGTATTGAGATCAAGAGGCTTCTGTACATTGGGGAACCAGAGGCAGCGTCGGTCAAGTGATATTTGAGCGTGACAAATTGTAAAGGGTTATCTTTGTATGCAGATCAAGTGGAATTATCTCAGTCGGTTTTGTGTTAGTCTTCATCGCCCTGGATGTCTCTGTTAACTTCTCCATAGTTCTCTCTTGTCAGGCCACCTCGGTCAGCATCCAATCCAGCTTTTCTCGCCCGGGGGGACACCCCCAATGCAGGTGCCGAATTGGCAGTCAGTAAAGTAGGGGGGCTCAGAAGGCTTGGCCATCGATCGACGTAACAAGGGGTGCAGAAAATGCTTGGGCGTACAGAAATAGTCGCTATATTTGGGGCCGGTTAAGACAGGAGGAAAGATGTATTCACCGTCCGATTTCAGGAAAGGCCTGCGGATTATCGTCGACGACCAGCCGTACTACGTTGTCGACTACCAGCATTTCAAGATGGGGCGAGGCAAAGCCAACATCCGCACCAAACTCAAGCATATCAAGACCGGGGCCGTAGTTGAGAAAGTATTCTCGGCCAACGATTCCTTCAAGCAGCCGGACATGGAAGAGAAGAAGATGCAGTACCTTTACGAGAACACCGGCGAGTTTACTTTCATGGATTCTCAAACCTATGAGCAAGTATCCATACCAGTCGAGAGTCTGGGCGACGCCCGGTGGTACCTGATTGAAAACGATGAGTACAAAGTGCTGTTTCTTGACGGTGAAGCTATTTCAGTAGACCTGTCCGCCTCGGTGGTTCTCGAGGTCACGGAGACCGAACCGGGTGTCAAGGGTGATACGGTATCCAATGTCACCAAGCCGGCTAAGCTGCAGACCGGCCTTTCCGTCAAGGTGCCCATGTTTGTCAAAGCGGGAGACAAGGTTAAGGTGGACACGCGCACCGGTGAATATATCGAACGGGCCAATTGACCTATGCCCGCCAAGCGTTCCGTGATCGGGGTTGACGAATCGGGCAAGGGTGATTTTTTCGGCCCGCTCGTTGTGGCTGCTTTCCTTGCCTCGGACGGCGACAGGGAGCGTCTCGAGGACTGCGGTGTGCGCGACGGCAAACTGATCTCCAGCAATAGGATTCTCCAGATCGACGTTCGGCTTCGCGAGCATTTTCCCCATTTCGTGCTTGCCATAGATCCTGCTTCCTACAACACAGCGTACAGCACCGTCAGGAATCTCAACAAGCTCCTGGCGGAGGGCCACGCTCGCGTGATAGACGCCGTGCTGAGCGACCACCACGCCGAACTGGTTGTTTCCGACAAGTTCGGAAAGGCCGAGTTGGTGGAAAATGCGCTTGCATCGCGCGAGCGCGCCGTTTCCCTGAAACAACTGGTGCGCGGGGAAAGGATCGTCCAGGTGGCGGCGGCTTCGATACTGGCGCGGGCGGCTTTCATAAGGGCCATGAACGATCTGTCCGAGAAATACGGGTTCGAGATCCCCCGTGGCGCCTCTCCCAAGGTGGACGAGGCCGGTAGGGAAATCGTCAAGCGGTACGGCGTCGAGGAACTCCCCGGCATATCCAAGACCCATTTCAAGAACTACCAGCGGGTTGTCAACCCGGTTCTGTTTTCCGGATAAGTAGACCATAGAAACCGGCCGGTGACCCTCCCGGACGCGAGCAGGGTCCAAAACACGCCAGGAGCAGGCTCTCCCAGCGAAAATCGGCAGATCGACGGCTGAGCCGCGGGCAGGTCGGACCCTCACCCATCGGCCACGGGCGGGCTGTCTTCGGGAGCCCACCGGTGGTTAAGCCGGTGCGCCGGTTCTGCCGATAATCCTAAGAATAGTAGTAGAGTAGCTTTTCAGGAGGTGGTCGATGATATTTCCAATGGCCGACCTGGCCGTCACCCTGCTGTTGCTGTGTGCTCTCGTCCTGATCGCGAAGTTCAAGGATCAGATTCGAGCTGATGACAAAGAGAGCTACCGATACATATCCGGCGGACTGGTGATCCTGACTCTGGTTGCGCTCTCGCGAGTGTACAGCGCCCTGGGCGTTTTCGATCAAATCGCGTTTGTTTCCGATCCCCTGTTCTACCGCCTTCTCTCCTGGATCGGTATTATCACCGGTGCGACCTTCCTCGTCAGCGGGATATCACACTGGTTTCCGCTGGCTCGAGCAAACCGCAAGTACAATCGGAAGCTGATTCAGCGGCTGGAGCTTCTCAAGAGACTGGAGCAACTCGTCCGGGTGGAGGGTCGCCTGGCGTCCGTCCTGAGCAAATCGCTGGAGTACATGGTTGATCTCTACGATTTCTCCCTTGGCGCCGTCTACGGCTTCTCACCGAAAACTTCCGTAACCGGGTTTGTTTCAGCCTCCGGAGATTCAGATGCCGTCCTTGACGACCTGAGAAGGATACGGTTCGACGAAGGACTTCTACAGTGCGGCAGCGATGAGAATCGAGCGGCGGCTCCAGGCTGCATCGGGCGGTTGCCCTCGGGGTTGAACCCGCCCACGCTGATGCTTCCCCTTGTTGCCGACGGCCGCGTGCTGGGGTTGTTTCTGCTCTGGACACACAAGGATGACAGGTGTCAGGATGAGGCGCGCGTGAACCTGAAGATCGCGGTAGATATCATCGCCCGCCAGATCGCGCTGGACTCACATCGCCTTGCCGATGACAAGCGCCTGAAGCAACAGCTTTGGCGCGACTCGGTTGCGGGAGCGCTCGACCACAGGAAGAACATTGGTGAAATCGTGACCGGTTTGGCTCGCACGGTCACAGAACTGGTCCCGGCGGACCTGTTGTCGATGATAATTACCGACGAGAGATCCGCCAGACGCCTCTCGGTGGGTGAGAACGGAACCCTTCTCAACGAGAAAATCTCCGACGTCCAGACGCTTGGGGGGTACATAAGTCGCGTCCTCAAGACCGGTCTGCCCGAGGTGATCGATGATGTCGAGACGAAGGTAGGAATCGATTTTGACCAGTTGCTTGCCCGCAGCGGCGTCAGGTCGTGGGTGGCCATGCCGTTGAAACAGGGCGGCAAAGTCAAAGGCGTATTCGTTGTCGCCTCCCGACAGCCGGGCCGGTATTCGGCCGAGGACAAGGAATTGATTCGATCGATTGCCCCGTTGCTGCAGAACGTTGTTACCGAGGAAATCTATCACGTCGACATCAGTGTCCGAGAACGAAGCGTCAAGGTGGTTGACGCCTTCCTGGCCGACGTTGCCCGGGGATACCATCTGCAGAAGCTCTTTGAGCGTGCGGCGGACCTGCTTTCCACCGAACTGAAGTGCTCGTGCGTTCGCGTATCGACGTTTGATTACGACGGGGCGTTCCTGAGTTCGCGTGCTCTGGCCGTTCAGCATACGGTGCAACCGACGACGCCGCACGACGGACACATGGTGCTGTCGCTGATGCCATATCATCGGCTCGTCCGCGACACCGGCAGAATGATGTTGATCAATCAGGAAAACACCGACAAAAAAATCAGCGAGGCCGAGGCACACCAGGCGTTCTCCGCTGACGTCAAGTCGGCTTTGCTCGTGCCCGTCAAGGTTGGGGACAGGGTGCCGGCCCTGATCGGTCTGGCCGACACCAGGACCTGGAATCGTTACCAGTATCGCGACGCTGATCTCTCTTTAGTTACTTCTATTGCGTCAGTTCTGGCTGTAGCCATAGGATTCAATCTGAGACGGCCGGCCGGCGCCGATTACCGAACCGAATCTGACGCGCCTGGCGACGCGCGGTTGAGAAGTCGCGTCAGGTCTTCACTGTCGGGCATCATGGGATCACTGGAGGTGATAAGATCGCAGCGGCAGCCGACCGGCGAGACCCTGACGCGGTACCTGTCCATCATCGACCGATCAGCACGGCGAATCAACGAGTGTTTTGCCGAGGATGCCTCGCGGTCCTGAGTATGAGCGGTCAGGGTCACAGGTCTCAAATGTGTCTGTGTGGGATATATGGTGGCGAATAGCAAAGACATGCTTTGTAGCGATATCCTTCACGTGTCACTGCTCGAGGGCACACGGTTGTATCTTGCCACGGGGGTGCCACAGGCGTTCCGGCGGGTTACCGAGGACGGTCGGAACGGTTTCGAGGATTCATGGCTGTATATCCCGCACGGACAGCTTCTGTCGGTCCAGGAGACGCTTACCGCTGAGGCCGGTAGTCCCGATGCCTCCTGTATTTCCAGTTCTGCAATTGAGATCGATGACAAAAGTGTCTATCCCGTTCTGGTGGACGGGCGACTGCGTGGTGTGCTGACGGCAGATAGCCAGGTGCCGCTCGAGAGTGCCGGCCGATTAGCGGACTCCGTGCAGAATGCCATTGACTCGCAAGACAGCTTGCTGACATCGAAGGACCAGAGCGTCGCCGGTGAGTTCGTGGACAAGCTCTTTGAGCGCGATCGCAACGCCGATGACTTTCTGAAGGCCATGCTTCACATCCTGACGGATCAGTGGGCCGGCACATTGGGGGCGATTTACTGTCAGCAGGACGGGATCTATCGAATTCGGTTCGCGGTGGGGGATATCAGCCGGTTTGACAACCTGGCTCATACTGCGGCGCCGGCTGCCGCCGGTGAATGGGCGACTGCCATTCAGCACAAGAGCTATTTCGTTCCGGGCGAGGCCTTGCCCGAATATGCCTGCTTTCTTGCTCGCCCTCCCGGGTTCCTGTTTGTGCACCCCAGTATGCGTTCTCACCGAACCGAGTACCTGATAGTCCTGTGTCTTTCCGGCGACATAGACGGCAGCGCCGCCTCCGCCCTGCGCGAAATTGCCGGTCTCTCCTGCCGTCTCCACGAATCTCAGTTCTCGACCGCAGCAGAGACGGTGCGTCTTTACGGTCGGTTGAACCTGGCGGCGAAGTCGGCCTTGGCTCTTGATGATATCCTGTTGGAGTCGTTCAAGGCCCTGAGTCGCCAGTTGGAGGTGTCACGTATGGTCGTGACCAGAGATACCGGCTTGGCGAAGGTTGTGTCAAGGCGCGCTTCTGTGGAACCGTTGGTGCGAGACGTCGATGAAATGCCCCTCTGCGTGTCGGCGGCAGAATTGCCCGGCGACGGCGAACCATGGCTCTATTCGGACATTCAAAGCGAGTTTCGCCATTCTCCCGAGGCCAAACGGTACCACCTTGACCATGTCAATTCCGAGCTTCAATTCCCGATTGAGTTGCCGGGCATAGACGGCGTTGTAGCTTTCGGATCGCCGCTTCACGGCAACTACCTGTTGACCGGGAAGGATTTCCTGGCGGCGGTGGCGCAGCTCGTGGGTCTGAGCATTATGCTTTCAGAAGTGGCCATGGTTCCATCAGGAGCGTCTTCGGCGGAGAGTTCCGAGCGGTCCACGGATCAGGCCTTGCAGCGATTCCACACGATTCACAAATTAGCCGGCGGTCATTTTCACGACCTGTTGAGCCTTCTCTCGGTGGTCGTAGGGCAGGCGGAAATCATGCAAGGTGAACTCTGTTCCGGTGGCGGGAGCGACACGGCGCCGATGCATCAGACCGGGATGAACAGAATAGCCCAGGCGGCAAATCAGATGGCCGCCGTTCTGCCGATGCTAAGGGACCTCTGTATGCTTGACAACGAGAGCCTGGAGCGGCGGATGCCATGCCACCGGTTAATGGCGGAACTGCCGGTACTCCTGCGAGGGTACACCCGGCAAATGGCCGACACCAAGAACATCTCGGTGACAATAGAGGCCGCAGTTACAGGCAGCGCGGATTTCGCTTTGCGTTACATTGATATCTGCGACTGTATCCTGCCCTTTCTCCTGACTGTAATGGATGAGGCCATCTGTTCGGGAGCCATTGAGGTTGAGGCCTGCCTGGGTGCCAGAGGGGAATCGGTGATCCTGACATTCGACCGAGCCATGGTCGGTCATACGGGACTGGGGAACCTGTTGACACGGGCCTGTGGTCGCCGGCTGTGCCGAATCCATGGGGAGGAGACGGGGGAAGTTAAGATTGGATCGTTTGTGATCGGCTTTGGCCCGGCTGAGGAAGGGAAGTATCGGTTCAATATGGTCAGGGAAGTGCGCGGAGGTCGTCACCGCAGTCAACAAGAACAAACTGTCGCCGCCCAGCTCCGGGGGGAGGACTGAAATGGGGAGTTCGGCCAACCGTATTCGCAGATACTATAACTTCCAGCGAAGTAATCAGCTAAGCAGCATCATTGCCCAGGCGGACAGGGTGTCGGAGTTGTCCGCCGTTCACCTGAATGCTGACTTCACGGCGGTATTCTATCGACAGCCCGGGAGCAGGGAACTCATTCCGGTTGCCTTGCAGCGCGCCGCCGATATTCCGGTATCGGGGTTGAAGTTGCTCGAGCGGGCCTGGTCGAAACCGGAGTCTCCCGGACACAATGGTGAGCTCGGGCTCGTGAGCCTTGGGCCGGAATTCACCGACGACACGGCGCTGAAAGATCATTTCGCCGAGGAGAACGGTTTCCTTCACCGTTATGCATTCACGCACTGCGTGGAAGGGGAACTGATCGCCGAGATAGTTGCCTACTGGCGCGCTCAGCCCCCGCCGATCAGTGAACGCGTCGAACACAACCTGAGGCTTCTGCTTGAAGTCCTGGTGGGAACGATGTGCATGGCGAACCAGTTTCACCTGGTCAACAATTTCTCGATCCGCCTGGGTGAAGCGCTCTCGATGTTCGAGCTGCAGGGCGATGACTGCAAGTTCAATGATCTGGTGTCCCGGATTGTCCGTCAGTCCCGCCTGGCCGTGCCGCTTTCGGGTGTTTGTCTTCTGTCACTTGACGTCGCCACGGGCCGTTTCAAGGTCAACGAGTTTTTCGATTCACAACCGGCCCGGCCGCAGTTTACCGGCGAAATCACCCGCGCCGTTGAAGAGGCGCTGGCGACGATGGATCCCCGGGAGGCAGACGGGCGACTATGGTTCGACCTGTCGGCCGGGTTTGAAAGAGACTGTTCCGCCCTCGTTGGAGTGGAGATCCTCCCCGACCGCGATCATCGTTTCGTGCTCGCGGTCTGGACGCGCCAGGCGTCGGGGTTCAATTTTGACGACCTGGAGTTACTCTCCGTATTCAGTCTTCTGGCGCAGACGGTCATGAGAGTCGCCCTGCACAACCGCAGTCTAAGGAAGTCAAAGCAAACACTTGAGAAATCGTCGGCCCGCATGACCGACCATGAAGTGCTGGCGGCGCTCACAGATATGACATCGGGTATTGCGCACGATTTCAACAATATCCTGGGAGGCATTATTGGCCGGTTGCAACTGCTGAAAATCAAGGCGACCGAAGACGCCCTGCAGTCCGATCTGGGTAAGATCGAGTCCCTTGCCCTGGATGGCGCTGAGATCGTTCGACGCATTCAGGAATACACAACGCGCCCCAGGTACAAAGAATTGGAGCCGGTGGATCTTCGCGAGGTGCTGGAGACAAGTATCCACCACAGCGAACCTGATTGGAAGGCGCTGGCCGAGCAGCAGGACATTGCCGTTAAGTGCGATATCTCAGTGAATGAGGCTGTCATCAATGGCTGCCGGGCCGATCTGCTGATAGTCCTCGAAAAGCTGATTGAGAATGCAGTGGAGAACTCGCCCGCCGCAGCTACGGTCAAAGTCACTCTGGTCGCCGATGATGCCGGTTTCTACATGGCAGTGGCGGACAGCGGCAGCGGCATACCGTCTGAGAATCAGGCACGAGTATTCTATCCCTTTTTCACTACGAAAAGCGAACGTGGCGCCGGACTGGGGCTGGCCATTGTCCAGGGGATTGTAGTTCGCCACGGCGGCCGGATCGAGTTTGAAAGCGACAGCCAAAACGGCAGTATCTTCAAGGTCAGTTTTAGCCGCCCGGTTGCTGTCGATGAAGATTCTGACATCACGCGCAGGACCAGGCGATCGGATCGGCTGCGGATTTTAGTGGTCGACGACGACGACCAGATTCGAGAGATCCTGAAAGATATGCTGACTATCGACGGCCACACCGCGACGACCTGTCCCGATGGATACAGCGCCCTGGAAACGCTGGAGAAGCAGCCGTTTGATCTGGTCATAACGGACCTGGGCATGCCGGGCATGTCGGGTCTCGACATGGCTGCGGTAGTGCACGAGAAACATCCCGAGTTGCCGATTGCGATGATCACCGGCTGGGGCACCCAACTCGATGAGAGTGAAGTGTCCCTGAAAGGCATCAGGACCGTACTACCCAAGCCGTTCCACCTCAAGGACGTGAAGGCGCTCATTACGGACCTGGTTACCAGTTGACCACAGGCAGCCCTCTTGCGTAAATTCTTGGGTCTGTTGCAGCAAGGGCGTTGGGTTAGCAGTTTTGGTATTTAGGGGGTGAATGTTGGACAAAGCGGCATTCTTTTAGAGAAACAAATAAGGGACTGAAATCACTGCCGGCAGCGGGATAATAGCTGCGCCAGAACTCGCTTCTCTGGTCGCCATTTCAGCAGCTTCTTTAAGTTCAAGACCGTGTTCGATGTCGATTCGCTGGTAAAGGTCACCCGGATCCACGGTCGATCTTTGCAGAGGAAAAAGTCTCTACTTCGTTCCTCTGTAAAACATAGTCCTCTTTCTTTATGCCTTAGCAGGCTGTTGAAAAACCCGGAACAGAATGAAAAACAGCAGCTGCCTTCCATTGCGGATCATTCCCGCTTCCATATGTGGTCAGGCGGGTGTACGATAGGATATTGGCGATGGATTTTGACAGTTTCATCAATGCCGGCAGTTACCAGCACCACAGGAAGCGCCGGTGGCATCGCAATGGTTATCGTAGCCGCAGCTTGTTGACGTCGGTGGTGGCGCTGGATCTGAAAGTGCCGCGGGATCGGAGACCTGCTGGCGGTAGTTTCTATCGGATCTGAAGCATCGTGGTTTGTCGGGGGCGGAGGTGATCGTTACCGATGGCGCCTCGGGGATTCTGCCCCACGGCACCGATTGTTTGTCTTTTGTCACGAGTTCCTCAACAACTTAGCGAGGTAGGTGTCCCCGGCATCTCTCAAAGGCTGGAGGGTGACATCAGTTCGCAGTATCTGCAGTATGGCTACTGCCGGGGTCTACCCGGCGGTTCTGACCTCGACATACCTGACCAGGTTGTCAATCGAATCCAGGTTGTCAGGAACGAGGTCGTCATCTTCGACGCTGAACCCGAACTTTTCCTCCAGAAAGGCCACCAGTTCGAGTACGCCGGTTGAGTCTATTATTCCCAGATCAAGCAGAGACCCCGAGTCAGTGAGTTCCTCGGAGTTCTTGCCCATCATGAAGTTCTCAACAATAAAATGTTTGATATCGGACCGAGTCTCCAAGCAAACCTCCTGTCGCGCTCGCCATCCGCGTCGATGCGACTGCTTCGGTGTCGGTATCGCTGTCTACTATTATCGGTCATATCGGTAGTAATGTCAACCTCTCAACTGCTTGTCGGCGACGTACGTTCCACCCATGGAGTCACCCGGCGTTAGAACAGGAGTTCGCCGGCTGCCGGGCAATAAGCAAGAAACAGCCTTACTCGGCGTCTTTGGTCGTGGCCGCTAAACCCCAGTACCTTGACGAGGGTGTGCGTTTTCTCGACAGTGGCAATCAACAACCAGTCACCTGGTTTGACGGCAATCCGATCCGCTGTTGCGGAGTAAGCCCCTTTCAGCAGATAGTGCTTCACGGCATCGAACTCCCCTCGCTGTGGCAACGAGGCAAACCTGTTGGTGCGAAGGAATCCACCCAGACGATCCGGTGAGGCAAGGTAGTCCCGACCATCCTTCGAATAGAAATACAGGTCGTTGCTCAGGTCATCCGCCCGCACATACATGTTCCTGCTGAAAGAGAAACCATCCTGCTCCGACGAATAGCGCGCCGCCAGTTCGATATCTCTTCGAGGACCGCAGACCGCCGATACCTCGCCGGAAGGTCCCGACAACGAACGGTCCGGAAAGACCACACGTACGGATACGTAATACCTGACGCCGTTCTCCAGACGCTCAGCAACGAAGCGCTCGATCCCGTCGCCGGGATCGGTATCGCCGGCGAATACAGCCTGGTTGTATGGCTCAATCGATTCGCCGGGCGTCAGGTCGGGGGCTGCGCCCGCTATTGGACTCTCACTGATGTAGACGTTGTACCCGCTGATGAGCCGGTCACATCCGGACTTCCACATCACGGTCATAGTACTGCTGTCGACCTCAACCTCGAGGTCATACGGAACGCAATCCCGGCTCACTCTGTGCTCAATCCGGGGCGGGCCGCAGCCAATGCCCACAAGCGCCCCCGCGAATGTGAGTGCAGCCAGCAACGAAAACCAGACCGTAGTGCCACGGCCGGTCTTCTTCACGACGATACTCATGGCGCCCAAGGTACGCAGGCGCCGTATTTCTAACAAGGTCTGTTGCTGCTGCGCGGGCTGAGACCTGACGTCGGGCCTTCGGGGAGCAGCGCTCAATTCGAGGAGCGTCGCGTAAGGCATTGCGTGATAGCGTGTTGTGTCAAATCAAAACCCTAAAGTAATGGACGTAAAGGCCGATATATCTATTGATTGTGCGATTCGTAGAATTTCTTGGCTTTCAGGGACTGAAGCGTCCAGAGACAGGAGGATAATGATGTACGAACCTGCTGACGGAGGAGCCGGATTTGGAGCGGTCTTCTTCCTGATAATGCTGGCGGTCTACTTCTATTTCGCCTTTGCGCAGTACAAAATTGCCCGGAAGGTTGGTTGTGCGGACAAAGCCTGGTGGTCGTTTGTGCCGGTTCTCAACACGTTCCTGCTCATCCAGATGGCAGGCAAAGACTGGTTCTGGTTTCTGTTCTGCCTCATTCCGCTGGTGAATCTAATCGCCTTTGCCATTCTCTGGATGGAGGTCGCCAAAGCCTCCGGCAGTTCATCGATTTGGGGGTTGCTGGTGCTGGTCCCGTTCGTGAATTTCGTGGCCATGGGCGTGATGGCTTTTGCCGGATCGACGGCGGCGTCCAGTTTTCCTACATCCGGCCGGATCGACACGTCCAAAGTAAAGCCTATGGCGTAATACCGCCACACCGGATCCGACCACAAAGCGACCGGAAATCAGAAAGGCGAATCGACAGGTTCGCCTTTTTGTATTGGGAATCCGCCCCCTGAAGTGTTTCGCCATTACAGCACGACCCAACCAACGGAACCCGTGTCGCGCGAGAGCCCAGAAGCGTCAGCGTTCACAACGAATCATTTGCCGCGGTTGTATCGGCCGACGGCTCCTCGGGCGGCGGCTCTCCGAACCACTTCCGGTAGATTCGCTCGTAGCGACCGCTCTTGCGAATCTCACGCAGAGCGCCGTTGATTGCTGCCAAGAGTTCACTTTCGCCCTTACGGACCGCAATACCGTAGTGCTCCCGCGTGAGAACCGGCCCCACCGTTTTTGCCGTGCCGTGGCGATTGATATATGCCTGCGTTGTGGGGCAGTCATTGAGGATGGCGTCGAGATTCCCGTTGGCCATGTCGATGAAGGCCGCGCCGATATTGTCGAACGAGTACACATGCAGCCCGTCCATGCTCTTGGCCATGATCTCGCCGGTGGTGCCAAGCTGTACACCCACTCTCTTGCCGGAGAGATCATTGACGGAAAAAACTGCGGAATCCTCCAGCGGTACGGCGATAACCTGCCCCGCTAAATAGTACGGGTCCGAAAAATCAACCACCGCTGCCCGCCTGGGAGTAATCGTCATGGCCGAGACGACGGCGTCATATTTCTTGCCGGTCAGTCCGGGGATGATGCCGTCAAACGGCGTCACAATAAACTCCGCTTCCCAACCGCTGGTCAGGCACACTTCCGTTATCAGGTCTATGTCGAATCCTTGTGGTTGCCCGGTTTCAGTATCCACCGTTTCAAATGGAGGGTAGGTGGCGTCGGTGCCGATACGCAATGTGGCGCGGGTAGCTTCGCTTGTCTCTCTGCTGCCGCCGCAGCCTGAGATGAACAAGGCGCAGATCAAAACGAATGCTGTTCTCATGCCTTTCCCGGTGTGTCAGGTTGAACGCGTCGGCTGCAATGAAGCTGATAAACCGCAAACAGGCAAGCATTTATGACACCGTCTGTTCACAAGAAAGGCGACATCGAATGTCCCCTCATGGAGGTATGGCGGATCGGGATGCTGTTAACAGGTTGTTGAAAAAGCATTTTGTCATACTCGAAAAGCGGCGGATTTGTCATAAGCGTGGAGTCGAGCGTCCCTGCCCGACACCTGACGACAGGTGACGAAGGAGCGGAATGACGGAGGAGAGAGAATGACGGAAAGGCTCAGAGATGATCTGTAATGGATGGCAGTTGCTGTTTTGCATTGTGTTACGTGTTTCTCAACAACCTTATAGAATAAACTCCGCCTGCAGGCCCGCCAGGCTACCTCCGAAACGTGCGCAGGATGCTTTGAGATCTACCCGGCGCTACCGATCCGTTGCCTGTGGCACCTGCCGAGGACCCACTCCCACCCGCGGACAATCGGCCGGAGGTGGGCCGGCATTGAACATGTAGTCGACCAGATGGACGAGGTCGGTAATGTCGGGGGTTTCACTGACGCTGCCGTCAATATTGGCTTCCTCGGGACAGGGGGCGGGCGGGCCCTGGTTGAACATGAAATCAACGAGATAGACGAGATCTGATATCGTTACCTGGGCACCGGAATCACCGTCGACATCGCCTCTTATCGGAGGCTCGCAACATCCTGCATCACAGGCATCGCCGATGCCATTGTCGTCACTGTCTTCCTGCCCGGGATTATACGTGAACGGACAATTATCCACCGGGCAGGTATTGGCCGGGAAGCCCGGATTGCCAAAACCGTCTCCGTCGTAATCGGTGCACACGTCGCAGGTGTCCCCGATGCCGTCGTAGTCAAAGTCAGCCTGATCCGGGTTGTAGTTACTAAGGCAATTGTCGCAGGAGTCGCCAACCAGGTCGTTATCGAAGTCTTCCTGGTTTGGGTTGGCTGCGTAAGGGCAATTATCGTCAGGACAAGTATTGCCAGAGAAATCCGGATCGCCGTACCCGTCCCCGTCGCTGTCGGTGCAATCATCACAGTCATTGCCGATTCCGTCGCTGTCGGTATCAGTCTGGTCCGGGTTGGCAATCTCGGGGCAGTTGTCCTCCGGGCACGTATTGACCGGGAAGCCCGGATCGCCGTACCCGTCCCCGTCGCCATCCGTACACGTATCGCAACTGTCTCCGGCACCGTCCTGGTCGAAATCCTCCTGATCGGGATTGGTTACAAACACGCAATTGTCACAGACATTTCCATAGCCGTCCTCGTCGTCGTTAGCCTGGTCCGGATTGAAGATTGTCGGGCAGTTGTCATCGGGACAAGCGTTTTCCGGATGGCCGGGATCGCCGAAGCCGTCCTGGTCGGTATCGATGCAGATATACTCGCATCGGGCCATCTTGGTCACGAAGAGGTCATAGCCGCCGCAGATCGAATCCTGGATGGGATCAAGAGTCGGGAAATCGTGAGAGCCGGTGTAGCCCACGACATATGCATTCTGATCGGTATCTACGCGAATACCATAGGCAAAATCAAAGGCAACCCCGCCCAGGTATGTGGAGTAGGCCAGCGAATCGCCGGATGCCGACAGACAGGTAATAAAAGCATCGTACTTGTAGCCGAAGCTGTCATCAAAGGCGTCAACGCAGGGAAAGTTGTCGGAAGACGTGAAACCGGAGACATAGGCGTCGCCCTGACCGTCAATGGTAATGCCGGAGCCGATGTCATCACCCCAGCCTCCGAGATAGGTGCTATAAACCAGGCAATCACCGTCAGGGCCAAGCTTGGTGATAAAGGCGTCGAAAGAGCCACCGAGATGCATGTCATAGGGGTCCACCAGCGGGAAGTCATCGGCCGAGAAAGTGTAGCCGGTGACGTATGTATTGAGGTTTTTATCTACGGCGAGAGCAAGGCCGAAATCATCCTTGGCACCTCCCAGAAAAGTGCTGTAGACCAGGGAATTGCCATCGATGTCGAATTTGGTGACAAAGGCGTCTCCGTAGCTCTGGCCGCCGTTGTAGGTGGGATCAAATCCGCCGACAGTGGGAAAATCCGACGACGAAGTGTAGCCGGTGACGAAAGCATTCTGATTCATGTCGGTTGTGATCCCGACGGCATAGTCGCTGATCTCGCCGCCCAGGTAAGTGCTGAACTCCAGCGTCGCACCGGAGGGGCTGAACCTTGTCACAAAGGCATCCATGACGCCACCGAGGTCGGCATCGTATGGCTCGTCCGTGAGGTTGAAATCGGTGGAACTTGTGTTGCCCGTGATGTACAGCCGACCGGCGTCGTCCACGGCTACCCCGGTGCCGACGTCGTCCCCGCTGCCGCCAAGAAAGGATGAGTAGATCAGCGCGTCGCCGGCTTGCGAAAGCTTGACGACGAATGCCTCCTGGTCTCCTAAGTGGGCTGATTGAGCCGCGCCTGCGGTGGGGAAATCATCCGATCTGGTCATGCCCGCGAGGTAGGCCGAGCCGGCCTGATCCACGGCGATGCCCAGGGCACGGTCGTCCAGACAGCCTCCCAGGTAGGTGCTGTAAAGCAACGAGTCTCCTGCTGTCGAGATCTTCAGCACGAAAGCGTCATTGCTGACAGGGCCGGTGTCGTTGTAGGTGCTGTCGTAGGCATCCGCAAGAGGGAAGTCGGTGGAGTTCAGATACCCGGCGACAAAGGCATTTCCGGCCGAATCGATGGCGATAGCGCGTCCAAAGTCATTAGCCCCGCCTCCCAAGAAGCTGCTGTATGTCAGGACCGGATCGATCACCAGCGGCAGCGTGGAATCATAGCCGGGGTCAACAGTGAAACCAAACGCATTATCGCCCAACAGGATATACTCCACATCGATGGAGACTATGGTCTCTCCATCAAGCTGGTAGGTGACCGGCCGGAGTTCAATGAGTTCGCCAAGCCTACAGAGAATGACCAGGTCGCCGTTCTCGTTGATAGACAGCGAGTCAACACCTTGATACTGGATTCTGATCAGGTCCGGATCAGCCCCGGCTGCAATCAGGAAGTCATACTCCATGTGGCCAAAACAGCCTTTAAATCTCAGATCGATACCGGGGTAGATATGTTCGTAGTTGACTTCACGGTAATTGGGAACCTGCGTATACCAGTTGCCCGGATCGGTGCCCAGTATGTAGTTGGAACGTGCCCCCATCGGCTCCGCGCCGGTGACCGGCGGATGAGGATTGCCTCCGACGATGGCTGTCTTGATCATAATCGTTTCAACGGTGTCCGGACTCGCCGGGAACTGGTAGCCGAATGTTGTCAGGTGGTTCCGGCCGGTATTGTCGGTCAGGCTGCGTGTAAAGTGATAATACACACCCGTTTCTGTCAGCCAGATCGCAGCTCCGCTGGCATCGGCCCGGAACAGGACATTGTCGTTGAATTGCCCGGCATTGGCGGTGAAGGCAAGACTGGCGCCCGAGAATGTCTGTAAAGTCGAACTGCCCGAGTGCGGATGCTCGGTGGCATACAACGGCAACCCTGCCGGTACGCTAAATGCCACTATGACCACCCAGACAGCTACGGCGAAGTTAGTTGCTCTCTGCACTCGATTCCTCGGATGGCGTGTTGCCATGTGACGTAATCGGGCTCAAAGTGGACATCTCTATAATACTCATCCGGATAGCCGTTGTCAACAGCAAATAGACACATTTTACTCTATTATGTCGGCGGGACATGTCAGGAACATCACGGTATGTGACAAAGAAAGTGGTCGCGCCACAAGGGGAACGACTCGACCGCCGCGCTAAGCGCCGCAGACAGGCCGAGGGCCGTCGATGAACATGAATTCCACCAGGTAGACCAGGTCGCTGATATCTATCTGGCCGTCTCCATTGCAATCAGCCGCTTGCAGAGGCGATGGCGGCGGCCCCCCGACAAACATGTAGTCCACAAGGAACACCAGATCGGAGATATCGGCCGGGAAGGAATCGTTGTTCATGTCAGCACAGACATATCCGTCGGTGACCGTGAGTGAGCCGTTGTGCACGAGCACCCGGTCCCAGTCGTAGTAAGATGAGTAGTCCCAGTATGCGAACATGGAGTCGAACGGCTCCTGCGGTCCTTCCACAAGTTCCCATTCGAGGCAGGTGTTGCCTGCCCACGCCTGGCAGGCATAGTAGGCGGTATCCAGAACCGAGTCGCGCACGGTTCCGATCACCTGGCCGTACGGGTCGGAGAAGGCGAAGTTCTCCAAAGTGAGATTGAAAATCATCCGTACGGTGCGGTCGGTAGTCGTGTCAAGTATGTTGGCTATGTCGGCTCGCATCCTGACCAGGGGTAGCGGGCCGTTCTGGGGGGCAATCCCGGGCGTATTCGGAGGGGCGGGCCAGTTGGCCAGGCCGACAATCCGCAGGTTGTGCGGCTCGCTGCTGACATGGCGGCTCTCGATATACTCCCAACCTGAAATCAACGTGTTGACGGTGTCGACCTCCACGTGGAACGACATCAGGTCGGCTCGGTCCAACTGCAGCCAGAGTGCAAAACCGGCCACGGTGTCGGCGAAGTTCTTCATGTAGATGGGAATCGAAACACTCTGACTGCCCGATTCGGCCGTGGTGTCCATCATCCGGACTTCAAGAAGGGGGTCCTGGGCCGGGGCAATCCCGGCTATCGACAGGAACGCTGCGGCAAGCGCGATGATCCTGATTGCCGATCGCCGGGGTCTGCGAACATTGAGCACTGCCTGCCTCCAGTGTGTATGGCCGATCATTCGCTCTTCATCAGCAAGGTGCCGATATCGCGCGACCTGCGTTTTCATAGGCTTATTCCTGATACACGCATCGCTGTCGCAGGGTTGCATCTTACTTGCAGCAGGACGCCTGCGCCTGCTGTATACTGTAGAATCGACCGATTTCTATCAGTCCTTGACCGGCTCTCGTGGCCGTGGTTGGGTGCCACAAGATAGTACTTCTTCTGCCTGACACTCCGCGGCAGGGTGGCACTCTCAAACTTGTTTGGGGGTGACTTTTGGTCGGGTCCAAACGAGTTTGAACCCGCCACCCGTCGTCAAAGTCGGCTGAGAAAACCGACACGGGTTGAAACCCGACCGCGTAATGAACCGGTGCATCAAACAGGGGATCAACGGCAGAAACGCTCCCGGCCACAGCCCCAATCAAAGACAGCATTAGCAAAATGGGCGTTACTCTTGACATGATATTACCTCCGGTTCCCTAATATCGTCCTTCAAATGTGGGGGTAGCCCATGCTCCCCCCATTAGGAGTATACAATATAGTGCCCAGTTGTCAAGCCGAGAGCGTCGGGAGCCCGGCGGTTGAAGTACAGCCCCGATTTTGGTTGTTGAGACCATCAGCACATCATATACTGGCTTATGCAACTCCACGAAAGCAAAGGATCCATGTTATGACCGGACGTGCGGGCAATATCATCCTGATCGGCATGATCACTGGAGCAGTTCTGGGCCTTATGGGCGGACTGTGGCTCGGTGATTTCATGCTGAGTATCAAGTTCCTGGGAACGATTTTCTTGAACGCCCTCAAGATGGTTGTCGTCCCCCTGGTCGTGGCATCCATAATTGTCGGCGTGACATCCCTGGGCGACATCCGGAAGTTGGGAAGAACCACCGGAAAGACATTAGCGTATTATATGACCACGACCGGTTTCTCGGTGCTGGTCGGGATAATCCTGGTAAATCTGATCCGCCCCGGCGACGGGGTGCCGCCTATTGGAGCGACGGTCCCGGAGTTCGTTGCCATGAAAGGCGGCGGGACGATAATCGACGTTATAGTCGGCCTGGTCCCGGACAACATCTTTGGCGCCGCGGCTACGGGCAAGATTCTTCCGCTGATTGTGTTCTCGCTCCTGTTTGGCGGTGTTCTGACTGTCATCGGAGACAAAGGAAAACCGGTCATAGGCTTCTTCGAAGGCATCAACGCCGCGATAATGAAAATCGTTTTGCTTATCATATATTTCGCCCCGATCGGTATTCTTGCTCTGATCGGCGGGATCGTCGCTGAGAACCGCGCGTCGGTGGACGAGTTGATCACTGCCCTGGGGCTGTATTCCCTCACAGTCATAATCGGTCTCGTGATTCACGCCGTAATAACTCTACCGACAATTCTGAGATTCCTCGGTAGGAGAAATCCGTTCGGCTATTTCCTGAATATGGGTCAGGCTCTGGCTACCGCCTTTACCACCGCCTCGTCCTCGGCGACTCTGCCGGTGACAATGGAGTCGGTCGAGCAGAAAAACAAGGTCGACGAAAGGGCGGCTTCGTTTGTGTTGCCTCTGGGAGCGACGATCAACATGGACGGTACCGCCCTCTATGAAGCGGTGGCGGCATTGTTTATCGCGCAGATTTATGGTATCGACCTCTCAATCGGTGCCCAGATTATCATATTCTTCACCGCTACACTGGCCTCGGTCGGCGCGGCCGCTATTCCCGAAGCCGGGCTGGTCATGATGAGCCTGGTACTCACGGCGGTTGGTTTACCGCTGGAAGGCATCGGCATTATCCTTGCCATCGACTGGTTCCTGGATCGCTGCCGGACGACTGTCAATGTGTGGGGTGATTCTATCGGCGCGGCTGTGATCGGCGAGACTTCTGAGTTCAAAGCAGACACTGTTAACTAACAGGCTGCTCCAAAACTTGGAATAGAATGAAAAACAGCGGTTGCCTTCCATCATAGGTCATCTCTGAGCGCGCCCCTCCGTCATTTCTCAGCAAGCGGGAATCCACTGATATCAACGCCTTATTGGATGCCCGCTTTCGGACTTGCTGAAAAACGTACTCCAAGGGGTGGCGTTGGGTGTCTCTGCACGACGCCTCTATGGATTCGCGCTGCTGCCAGGCAGAGACGCCTGGCAGCACCAGTAACAATGTTTCGGCGGCCGGCTACCACGACTTTTTCAACAGCCCCTTTCGCAGGCCTGACGAATCCACCGGTTTCTAAACATGACAAAAAGGCCTTTTCAACAACCTGCTAACCTGTCACACGTCTCGTCTGAGCTTCCTGTCTGTGGCAAAGCAGGTGGGGTGTTATTTACCGCTCGCGCTCTGCTGTCCGCAACAGTTCCAGTTGGGCCAGGGCGGCCGTGACGGCATGTTCCACGCGCAACACAAATCGACCGAGCGTAAACCGCTGGAAACCGACCGCCTCCATCAACTGGATCTCGAACGGCACCCATCCTCCCTCGGGGCCAACCGCCAGCAGCACCCATGAGTTGGTGTCCCTGTCAAACAAACGGTCAAGACCTCGTGTGCTCTCAGGGTCCGGCAGCAATCTTATGGGCGGGGTCGCGTTTTCTTCGGCAGCCGCGGCCACCTGGGCCGGCAGCGTGTCCTCAAAAAAAACACGGAAGCGGTTGTGGATCGCTACCTCGGGTAGACGCGTCAGCTTCCCCTGACTAAGGCCCTCGATAAGATAGGGAGTGTAGTTCTCAGGCATAAGCAGCGGCGACTGGAAGTAGCTTTTTTCCACCCGGTTGGCGCGCACCAGATGCAGCCGCCGTACGTCCATCATGGCCGCCGTTGCAAGAAGCCTCTTGAGCGTCTGCGGTCGCGGCAGGGCACAGACGAGGTCTATCGCGGGCGTCGGATCGGCCACCTTCTCGAGCGGCCCGCAGATCAGCACGACGCCCTCGCTCGTCACCTCTTCGATCCGCGCCACACCGGCAGGACCATTGAGAAGCCCGATCTCGACAGTCTCCCCCACGCTTGCGTTCAATACCGACCGGATGTGTTCGGCTCGATGATCGACCAGGCGATAGCGCCCGCCGCCGATGTCATCGCTTTCGTTGAGGATTATCAGATTCATACAATTCACTGACCCACACTGTGGGCCCACAATGTTGGCCCGCGTCGCGGGTTATTGCCTTGCGGCCCACAATGTGGGATTTTGCCTTGCGGCACCATCCAGCACCCACAACCGCGCTCCACTCCAGTCCTACAGAAACACCAACATAGTTGGTGCCGGAGGTAGGACTCGAACCGGCACGGTCCGCAAGGACCAAGGGATTTTAAGTCCCCGGTGTCTACCATTCCACCGCTCCAGCACAGGCGACGGGTCAAGTTAAGTGCTATCTCGGAGTGGCACAAGTGAGTTTTCTTGCCCTGGGTGCTGTATAAGTTGACTATGACTGTAACTGCACACAGATCAGTAATGATCGAAGAATAAACCCACCATAAATGGCGGGCCACCCGTGACTTGGAGCCTATTGTCGAGGCGGATAGAGAAGTGCTGTAATCCGTTTAGCAGCCCACGCAAAGGCAACAGGGAGGAGGGTTTAGGCTGAGCGATTCATAGGTCTCACCATGAGTCTCCTGGCTTCGATCGTGGCTGGAATAATTCATATCTTGATTACATGGTGGAGAGAGACCACGCCACATAAGGGACGTTCGTTGCAAAACCACAATCTATCCTCTACCTCTGAAAACAAAATCGCGTGCAGTGTGAAAGATTGTGGCAAGCGGTTGCTGACAGTAATAGTGGGTACTGACGTTCTGGGCAAGATAGCAGGGACTACCACATTTGAGACCATGTTTGTATATGGGGTAGCGCCTGTCAGCGGCATCCATTAGTGATCCAATGGAAGGATAGTCAAGAACGCACAGATCAAAGAGCATTGCACTCTGACAGGGCCACGGAAGAAACCCATCGGGTGTAATATGAATGCGAAGGCTCGGATGGCATTCGAAAGGCAGGAACCGCATGAGTACTTCATATATCTTTGGAGTACTTGGGAAACGTAAGCATGAGTCATCAAAGAGCTTATCGACAAGCTGGTTATAGTTCGTCATCTCATGAAAATTGTCCTTTCGGCCCATTCCGCAATTAGCAGCAACCGGTGCAAATGCGATATCGCATTTTCTGCAGAAAGCAGCGACCTCCCACACATCATCAATTGTGTCTGTTGTCACCACGCAATTAACGAATACAGAGCACCTGTGTAATCTGGCAACGTTCGTACAGAACATGATGGCATCCAGAACTCGCTGTCCGGTGCCCCGCTTGGAACAGTACAACTCGTCAAGCACCTCTGGTCGCATGGAATCTAGACTGAAGATGATTATATCCAGCATATCAAACAGATTGTTATCTTCTACGAATAACCGCTCCAAATGAAGACCATTCGTGTTGAGCATAATCGGTCGAAACCCGAGTTTGCTAGCCTCACGCAGTAGGCTCAGAAAATGAGGATGTATAGTCGGCTCACCCCCGCAGAACAGAATCGCTGGTACTTCCTTGCGTATCATCGTCAATAAGTGAAGGGCGTCTTTGTGAGGAAGAGGGGATCTGACTCTGGCCTGAGGTGGGTACGAACGACCCGTTCCATCGTCACAATAGGAGCAACGCAGATTGCAGGCATAAGTTAATTCCCAGATAGCATAGATGGGCTTAAGAAGGTCTTGACATCGAATAGCATGCCTCCAAAAGTTGACTGCGTTGATCCCCGTATGATGCCAAACCGCCCTGAGACGCTGCACAGCATGTATGAATCGATCGCGTCGCGATGACGCCCTGCGCAGAGTGGAGACATTCTTACCCAACTGCGCTCCATAGTACTATTTGCACTGTTGCCTCGATCTAATCAAGAAACACTTTTGAAAGCGATCCACACTTGTCCCAATCATCTGATACCCAAGTTCTGCTCCAAATGTAGTACACAGAGTTATGACCTGACGGAACTTTCCAAACTAGCCAACGTTGTTACCCCACAATGTGGGCCCGCGTCGCGGGTTCTTGCCTTGCGGCCTCTATCCAGCAACCTCAATCGCGCTCCACTGCAGTCCCACAATAAAGCCAACATAGTTGGTTGGCTATGGTAACTTTACTTTCAGCGGTGAGGATTCGACTTTCCACTGCCCCTTGCCGACATTACGCGTTCCCTTGAAAACCAGATAGGAATACTTGCCGTAGTGAGGCACCAGTTGTCCGATTCGCGGCAGTGATTCAAGGTCATCGGTGATTATCACCATGAACTTGTCGAACCCGTCATGCTTCTCCCCCGTGAGTACGAACGTGTGGCCGGTGCGTTGATATTCAATCCCCTGCACCGTAACTGCGTCGCCGGCGATTGTCACACGCAAGGACAGGTACTCCGGTAGTCCGGCCGGGTTCAGGATTATCGGCACGTAAGCGCGGTCGGGCAACTTGAACAAATCATAGCCGTCGATACCAACCGAATCCTCGGAGAGATTCTGCCCGAAAGCCGCAAAGGGCTCGACCGCCGCGGCATTATCAGCGTCGCAGACAAACCGTTTGTCTTCCTGGCCCATTATGGCCGAGATAATCGGCTCGACTTCTTCCGGGTGGAGGCGGCGGAAGAGGTTGTAGTCGGGGTCGACTTCGATTGTCGCTACCGCTTCGGGCACTGAGATCGAGTAGGACTGTCGGGCCGACGTCAAGAGTATCGCCGTATCAATCAAGATGTCCGGTCCTGTGAAGCGCAGCGGCACCAGGAGGCGGTAGTCCTCAGCACTTCCTGCCTGTAATGAGAACTCAACCGGCCTGGTCTCTCCCGGCGGCGGGGCGGCGCCATCCTGAACTTCCAATTCGATAACAGGCGCCCCCGGTCGATCAATCCATTGCGGGATCACATACGACAAGTCCTGCCCACTCGTCTCCTCAAAGGCGGCAATCCATTCCTCCCAACTGATCTTCTGCCCGATATGTCGCTTGTAGACCAGCTTCCAAGCATCGAAAAACGACTCGGTGCCGATCTCTTCCTCGATCATGTGGAACACCATCATCGCCTTGCCGTATCCGATACTGCGTGTGTCGGGGCTGGAGCGCGACGTGAACTCGCGCAGGGGGAAGTCGCTACCTTCGTCGACATACGCAACATATTGCTTGAGAATGTCCTTGCGATAGCTCCTGGCCGCCTCGGGTGACTGCAGGAGCTTGTACCGGTAGTCGGCACCGTAGACGGTGGCCCCTTCGCACCAGTTGCCGCCTTCGTAGTCGACGTAGACACTGTTACCCCACCAGTTGTGCAGCACCTCGTGACCGAGCGAGGTGCCTATGATAAACGGCAACCGCAGCACCCGCTGCCCCAGAAGCGTCCAGGCGGGCATGCCATAGCCGGTCGAGAAGAAATTCTCAGCCACCGTAAAACGCCTAAACGGATAGGGACCGATCAGGTCGTTGTACAGCCGAATGTAGTCGGCGGTGGCGGCAAGGTAGTCCTCAAACAGACCGGTATCCGCCTCAAAGAAGTAGCACGCTACCTCAACGCTGGCTACCCAGGTCGATCTGGTGACGTACGGCGCCGCCATGAACATACAGCCGTCGGATTTGAAGGGGTTCTCCCATGATTGAATCTTCCTGCCGTCGCGAACCTCGGACGACAGTCGGTTGCCGTCGCTGATCGATTCCCATGCCTCGGGAATGTCCGCCGCGAGCGTGAAGCCGGCCAGAGATTCATCACCGACCGGGTAGTAGTACGCTCCCGAACTGAGGTACGCGCCCTGTTCCAGTATCGTTGCCGACACCTCGGACCCGACCCGTTCGCGAGAGAACCGCGTCTTGCTCACATCCTCGAAGAACTCCGCGGAGTATTTGATCGCGAACGGATGCACGCCCTCGATATCAGACTCAAACAGCACCAACCGCGCCGACACGTCTGCTTCGAACTCGACAAGATAGGACGCAATCTCAGGAGGCAATGAACTGCTGTCGACCAACGTCACCGCCCGATACGCGACCGTCATGTCCGCCAGAGTGAGCGATTCCACTGTCGCCGTTATGATCAGGCAGAACAGATTCCATCCCTTGTTGACGGCAACACTACCGCTGTCTGTGAAGTGTGCCCGATGAGCGGGTACGTCGAGAGTCAGGTGGATGTTGTGACTTTCAAACTCGACTCGCGACACCTCGGTCGCGCTGACGGGCGGGACATTGAGTACAGAACTACCTGCTATCAAGAGCAGAATGAAAATGCTATGGCGCATAATAAACTCCCTGTTTACCCACGATGTGGGTTCTTGCCTTGCGGCCCGCAATGTGGGTTCTTGCCTTGCGGCCTTTATCCAGCAGTTTCAACCGCACTCCACTTAAATCCCACAATAAAACCAACATAGTTGGCCCACAATGTGGGTTTTTGCCTTGCGGCACACAAGTGTGCTCTTGCCTTGCGGCACACAATGTGTGCTATTGCCTTGCGGCCTCTATCCAGCAATCACGCCTGCGCTCCACTTCAGCACCACAAAATAACCAACGTAGTTGGTGCCGGAGGCCGGACTCGAACCGGCACGGTCCGTTAGGACCAAGGGATTTTAAGTCCCTGGTGTCTACCATTCCACCACTCCGGCGCAGGCACAGGCAAGCCTGTTTTATGCCTGTGTGGAAGTTAGATACAGTCAGAAACGAGCGCAAGGGGGATTTTGGGCGGACGACCCGGTGCGGGAAGAGGATAAACCCACTCCAAAGGAGGCCGTCTCAAAACTCTGTAGTTGATTTGAGATGATCATATTCTTAGTCTGT
>CBFDBU010000034.1:0-26303 GCA_965603125.1 uncultured bacterium
AATGGCCGGTTTTAACGTGACCCCTACTGGCCGGTTTTGCCCGACCGATGACAGGTTTGGGAGTGGCGTCTCCGGTGATCATAGAGAAACCCCTTCAATAATACCCACTCGGTGACCGGATCACCGCCAAGATTGCTAAGAATCAAAGCTGAGCCACCTTGCGGGCATGCTTATTTACTGAGGAAGAGCACTCAAAACCGTGTTCAGTGGCAATCATTACCCGATTATCAAGACCTTTCTCGATCTATTTGCCGGAGATTCGCGCCTTTTCTCAACTACTGCCCTCCCCCGATGCACACAAGAAAACCCCTCCGGCGAAGTGTGCTCTGAATCCGCCAGAGGGGCAGGATTCGGTGCAATGGGAGAGATATTGCACCTGAAAGGGGCTTCTATTACAGTCTACTGTTTCAGTTGTGCTTCAGCGAACCTCCTACGGACACGCCGGCGGTTCTGGGCCGCTGTTGAACATGTAGTCCACTAAGTAGACCAGATCAGAGATGTCAATAAGTGGCGCGCCGTCGCCGTTGACGTCAGCTTCTTCGAAACATGGCGGTTCAGGACCATTGACAAACATGTAGTCCACCAGGTACACCAGATCAGCGATATCGATCGATGAACCACTGTGATTGATGTCGCCTCTGACCTCACAACAGTTACATCCGACATCGAAAGCTCCAATAAGAACCCCACAGGTATTATTCGCCGGTGCGCAGGGAGATTCCCCTGAGATATGAAAGTCCCAGGCAGCCATATCACAAAATAGCGGATCGGCTGAGAAATTGCCGTTTACGCCTGCCTGGTCGGTAATACAGTCAATCCAGTCACCACCGACGTTGCCGTAAACATTGCAGCAGGTCAGGTTGGGATTGCTAACGGGGCAACAGGAAACACTGCCACCGCTGTTATTGAAAGAGATAATTGTGTTTTCCAATATTGGACACGAGTAGCGATTTATATACAACCCACCGCCGTCATTGGCAGTATTTCCGCTGATGGTGTTGTTGATTATCACGGGATTTAAGGAATCGCACCAAATCCCGCCGCCGTATTTGGCTGAATTCCCGCTGATGATGTTGTTGATTATCGTTGAATGGGGATAATAGCTGGAGCGGGGGGAAATCCCACTGCCGTCGCCGTAGGTTATGTTCCCCCTGATGATGTTGTTGATTATGGATGAATGGGAGCGATAACTGGGGCGGGAAAAAATCCCACCGCCTTTGCCGTAGGTTATGTTCCCTCTGATGGTGTTGTTGACAATGTAAGGAAACGAATACATGTTGCATATTCCGCCTCCGTAGGTGCTGGCTGTGTCTTCACTTATGATATTGTTTTCAATGATGGGATTGGAACTCCAGCAACTAATCCCACCACCTCGATCCCCAGTTGAATTCCCGCTGATGGTGTTGCCGCTAATCGTTCCATCGCACTGGTGTAACATAATCCCGCCACCAGGGCCAACCGTCGAGTTTCCACTGATGGTATTGTCGATAATGGTGGGTTGGGAAGCCCAGCAGGATATTCCGCCACCGGACAAGTAACAGAAATTCCCGTTTATGAAGTTGTTCTTAATAATGCAAGTGGAACTGTAGCAGTATATTCCTCCGCCATCACCCCAATAAGTATCAATAACAACTGAGTTTTCACTGATGGTGTTGTTAATAATAGTGGGATGCGATATCCGGCAATATATTCCAGCACCAGAATGGAGGGATGAATTCTCGATTATGATGTTGTCGCTTATTATCGGTCTTGAATCCTCACCACAAAAAATCCCGCCGCCACATCCATTAGTGTAACCATTTCGGATTGTGAATCCAATAATGACGGCGGTGTTATCCTCCTTGTTTTCAAAAGTAACAACAGAACCTGACAAGTCACCATCGATAACAGTTAGCGCGATATACGAGTTATCACCGGTGGTCAGAAACAGCGAGGCAAGAACGATGTTATGCCCATTGAAGTTGATGTTCTCGAAGTATGTCCCCGGCGCCACGAGCACGGTATCCCTATTGGCAGCCGCATCAATCCCCGCCTGAATTGTCGGCTGGTCATCCGGCACGTTAATCGTGGCCGCAAACGCAGTCATGTCGCACAAAAGAGCCAGCATCACCAGCATTGAGCAAATTGTCCCACGTGTCATTTTACCTTTCCCTCGTTCCCATTAGTAGACTTCCGGTTTTACTATTATTGACGGCTTCGGACTGATTCTGTTTAGTCTGGCGAGGCTGGAAGGGGGGCGCTATTGATGACCTGGGTCAACAGGATCATCGCGCGAACGTATTCCTGTCGCTTAACAAGTCCTCTGGCTTCATCCACCCAAGCCTGCTGCGGATAGTCTTGCTGCCATCGTTCCTCCAACTCCCGCGCAGTCTCTTCATGACCCCATCTGTGATAGAGTTTCATCAAAAGGCGGCTGAAATTCCTGCTCTTGATCCTATCAAGACGCGTGTAGAGGTGAGCATGAGCCAGAGCAGCCTCAGGAATACACTGACTGACTGCCCGGGGAACAAGCACGAGCAACCCCAGGGCAATCGACAGGGCCGCTATGAAAAGCGATGTACGTCTATTCCGCCGAGAACTCAGAAGAAGGTGGTAGAAAGACACCGTCAGAGGAACACCGGCAAAGGCAAAGAGGTCCCAGTCTCTCGGCATTCCAAGTTTGGGATCAAAAACAAAGGCGGCTCCTACGACAGACAAGGTCAGGACTGTAAGAAACGGTAATTCTGGGCGTCTGAGCCATGAGCGATCCGTCACGAAGGCCAGCCCCGCGCACAGAACAAAAACGCCCGGCACAAGTAGCCACATGAGGTTTGCGGCGTCTGCCATGTGCTTGCCGGAAAACAAGGTATACCCGTCTACAGTGAACTGGTTCATCAGCAGAGGAACCAACGAGAATCGAAAGAAGTAGTCTGCTGAATAGAAGTACCAGAAGACGAGTAGCACTACTCCCACCACTGCCGCTCCAGCCATATGCCTGTACACAGATCCAAGCTTCCCAAGTATGCGAGAGATTCGAGTGTTGGCAAACAGAAGTAGCAGGGTGCTCGGTATCAGCGTAACCCCTAACACATGAAGGAAGACCGTCAAGCCAACAATGGGCAGAATCACCCAGCGTTTTACCAGGCCCCTGAGAACAAGGAGACCTGTCGTCGAGCACCATCACCATCAGGACGAACAGCGAGTAGTTCTCAACATAGCCAAAGAACAGCAGCATGTATCCGCCCGACGACACGCCCAACAGAAACAACACCCGCCCCGTCGTATGCAGCGGAAGGCGGGCTGAAAGAGATGCCAGAATAGCAACGAGGGTTACGCCTGTCGTAATCGAGATAATCTGGTAACTCTGCAAAGCTGCCTTCTGAGGATCGCCCCCGATAATGCCCTTCACAAACCCGAGTAGTAGAGGAAGCCCGATTTTCCGAGCCCGGTAGGTTAGCGGATGATCATGACTGAGAGACGACAAGAGGGTGTAACCGTCCCCAAGGAAGTGTGTTTGGGCGCGAAGGAGAAAGAACAGGAAACCGAAAACGGCAACGGAGGCAACGGCTAAAATACGAAAACCCCTTAATCCCCCAGATACGCTGTTCAGGGTAAAGGCCTGCTACCAAATATGCCACCAGACTGAGATAGTAGGCGGTAAGCGGAATGGCCCAGCGTCTACTCACAATACCAGAACTTAACCCACTCGGTCAAGGCTGACAAGTTGTTTCAGGGACCTCTGACCTGGCGCTGAACCTATTGGGACGCAAATGCAAGACTTGCTCAGGAGGCTGGGGTTGTCAAGGCAATCCGGGCTTGCACCAGGTGCGTGCCTCTGTCGGTGCGGATGGTCTGACCAATAGGCCTCACATCGACGTAGTTGGCAAAACATAAACGCCTCGAACGCATCCACAGAGGCACCTTTCCCCCCCATCATCCGACCCACCGCTGATCCCCTATCTCATTGTACCGTAAGTCGATAGACAGACTCTAAGGCATCTCGGGAAGTCTGTACAGCTTGAAGGCGACTGATTTTTTCGGCGATCTGGATGCCATCGCCCGTGAAGGAGCCCACCGGATGCTGGTGTCGGCCCTGGATGCCGAAGTGACAGAGTTCCTGAGGCGACAGCGCTACGAGCGAAGGGAGTCGACTAATCAGGTTCAAGCCCGGTCGGGCTATCGCACCGGCTACGGGAAGGAACGTTGAGTGACGCTGGATTCCGGGACGTTGACAATCCAGGCGGTGCGAAGTACGAGCGTCGGCGGCATAGCCTTGTTGGCTGCCCGTTGCCCGAGGCGGCGAACATCAATCCCCTTCGCCTTCGCGCAACTCCTTGTCTCTCAGCCGCGCCACATTTGGCGCCGTGAAAGGCTCACCCTCGAAGATGATCTGCTTTGTTTCCGGTCCGTGGCACTTGAGATACTCGGTGACATTCATCCAGCGGATCCTGCCATCGGACGTGCGGACGACCAGCATCACCGGATAAGCCTGGGACAGCCAGTACTCTACGTGGCGTGCCTTCTTGATGGTGAACACTTCCGCGTCGTCGCGTTTTCGTTGATAGAGGTAGGAGTCTCCCGATTTGAGTTGCAGGTACACGCGCTTACCGCTGGCCTCGCCCCTGTCGTTCTTAAACTCAATCTCAGCATCGATGCCCCAGTCCGGCTCGGCCACGATGCGATATATCTGTCCGGCCTCCCCCGCTATGGCCATGGCGTGACCTACAAGTATGAGTTCCTTGCTCTCGTTGTCCAGGTTGATGCCTGCTTTTTCGTCCAACTCGCGCACCCGTTGCAGGAACTCATCGGACGCGAACTTCTCCTCGATCAGATCCATAAGAGGCAGCCGCTCCTCACAGATAGGGCAGATGATGTCCTTCCGTCCCTTCGCCTGTCGGATTTGAATCGCCCGACGGTTTTCCAGCGGCTCGTTGCAGTGCGGGCAGACGTAGGTGCGGACCCGGGTCACCTCCTCCCGGGGTTGTGCCCGCGCCAGCAGGTGCTCGTGGACGTACTTGATAAAGGTGACCTTGGTGTCGTCCGGCACCCCGGTCTCGAAATAGACCACGATCTCGGCTGCGCCCTCGACTTTTTTCGTCATGGCCAGTCCCACGCGCTTGCCTCCCGGCGTCGTGAAATCGGCGGCGTCTTTCCACAACTGTTCGTATTTGAACCCGTCCGAATAGCTCAGCCGGACGACCAGGGTGGAATAGATCTCGTCCAGCGCCCCGGCGAAGCCATAGGTCACAAACACGTTGGGGTGCTCGGGCAGGTCCGGCTTGTCGCGGCGGAAGTAAGAAGGGAAGACAAGCATCGTCCCCCGGGGTGTATCCTCGCGAAGGCACAGCGAGCGGTCCAGGAAGGTCTGCACCATGGCCCGCAGGAGGATCTTTTCGTCCGTCTCGGCCAGACGCTTCATGTCCTGGTATTCCAGCCGCCCTTCCAGCACCCGCTGCTCCGGCACGACGCCCATTTCATCGGTGTGCTCACGGGCCATGCGCACCACCACCGAGGCATAGCGGTTAGTCCACTCCGGCTGGAGTAGCACGAAACCACCAAAGCCGAGCATCTGCACCGCGCCCTGCCCCTGCATCAGCCCCACCACGGCCCGCAAGTCCGCCTCACCGATGGTTTCCTCCGGCAGGGTAAGTTGCAGCCGCTGGCGCAGTTCGGGCAGCCGCACCAGGGGCGCGTCTTCCTCGGTGAGCTTGAGGATGGCATCTTTGAGCGTCTTGAACAACTGAGAGGTGGCCGTCCAGGGCAGCCGCTCCCAGGGGATGTTCTCTGCGATGGCCGCCTTGAGCTCCTCACAACCCTCGCCGGTCTTGGCCCCGGTGCTCAGGAAGCCGACAAGTCCTTGCTGCCGGACGTACTGCTCGAACCGCTTGCGGCTGATAGTGATCCCGCCCCGGTCGCAGCGCCCCGCCACCAGCAGCCTGGCCGGCTCGTACCTGGTCGCAGCGCGCATGGCCTTCTCCCAGTATCCTAAATCATCAAAGGGGTTGTCGTCCTGGGGGTCAAAGACCAATACACCCAGCGCCGTCTCGTCCATATAGAGCTGGTGGATGAGCCGATAGTCCGGCTGCCCGGCGAAATCCCACAGCCACACCTCGCGCTCTATGCCGGTCGGGGTGTCGGCTGGAAGCTCCAGCTTGGAGACGATCATGCCGTGGGTGGACTCGGTGGGTTCCCAGCGGCCCTCGCACAGTCGCAGGGCCAGGCCGGTCTTGCCCACGCCGGTGTCGCCGACCAGGACGACTTTGGCATTGGTGTAACGAGTAGTCTCGGCAGCCTCGATGATTGTATCTGGCTCCGGCAGGTCCCACACCTTCAGTGTATTATCGTATGAACCCGAAACGACCGTTTTGCCGTCGGGTGTGATGGCCAAACCAAAGATACTATTGGTATGGCCTTCGAAGGTGGCGCGACAGTCGCCGGTTTCCAGGTCCCACACCTTCAGTGTATTATCGTATGAACCCGAAACGACCGTTTTGCCGTCGGGCGCGACTGCCACGCAGTAGACTCCGTCAGTATGGCCTTCGAAGGTGGCGCGGCAGTCGCCGGTTTTCAAATCCCACACCTTGAGCGTGTTGTCGTCTGAACCTGACACGACCGTTTTGCCGTCGGGCGTGACGGCCACGCCCCTGACGAAGTCGGTATGGCCTTCGAAGGTGGCGCGGCAGTGGCCGGTTGCCAGATCCCAAACCTTGAGCGTGTTGTCCGTTGAACCCGAGACAGCCGTCATACCGTCCGGCGTGATGGCCACGCCCCAGACCCAGCCGGTATGACCTTTGAAGGTGGCGCGGCAGTGGCCGGTTGCCAGGTCCCACACCTTCAGCGTGCTGCCGTCCGAAACCGATACGACCGTTTTGCCATCGGGCGTGACGGCTACGCCCCTGACGAAGTCGGTATGACCTTTGAAGGTGGCGCGGCAGTGGCCGGTTTCCAGATCCCACACCTTCACCGTCTTGTCGGCTGACCCCGACACGACCGTTTTGCCGTCAGGCGTGACGGCCGCACCCCTGACGAAGTCGGTATGATCTTTGAAGGTGGCGCGGCAGTGGCCTGTTTCCAGGTCCCACACCTTCACCGTCTTGTCGGCTGACCCCGACACGACCGTTTTGCCGTCAGGCGTGACGGCCACACCCCAGACACTACCATTATGGCCTTTCAGGACCATCGGCGCCTGATCGACTGGCTCCTCTTGTACTGATAGTTCAGTCGTTTCTGCCTCGTCCCCCCGGCAGGCGACCAATATCTTTCGATAGGCCTCGTCGGAGGGTGTCCGCCAGTCAATGCGAAGGAATTGGGCGATGACGTCCGGCGGGGTGCAGTCCTCGATAAGAATCGGGATGAAGCGGCGCTGCGCATTGGCAGGGTCGCGGAAGAGCAGGGTGTGGTGTTCCAGCGTCGCCCACTCTGATTCAAAGTAGGTCGGGGACATGCACATGAGAAGTGTTCGGGAATTTTCCAATCCCTGCTGTATCTTGAGGCTGATCGGGTCGCCCGGCTGGATCGCCCATTCGTCCAGCCACACCCGCAGCCCGTCTTTTTTCAAGCGCTCGGCCAGGGCGCGGACGGTCTTCTTGTCCCGGGAGCTGTAGCTTAGAAAAACGTCGTGCTCAAACGTCCTGCTCATTGCCCATCCAACTTATCATCAGTACCGAAAAGATGTCCCGACCCCACCGGGCATATCCGGGGGATTCCATAGCGGCCTCGATATCCGCAGCCGACTCAATACTGTGCAACGCATTCTCACAGCAGTTTAGCCTGCCGGATAGCCAATGTCAACAGGCCTCAAGAGGCTAAGCAAGATTCTGACCGCCCATTAGCGTTTTCATGATTTTGTGCAGCGCACTATTCATTGCTAATTTGCGATCCTCATGCTGTGCGCTCAACGTCTTCATCAGATTAAGATGTTTGTCCTCGAACGGATACTCAAGTCGGTGCCATGCGCAATCCGGTCTTGGTTGTATTGGGTTATAAGTTTCTCATGACACCGGGGGAGATCCGATGGGTCGCCTGCCCCATGCCGGCCGAGTTCCTGACCGCCTGCCGGCAGGCTTGGCCGAATGAGCGACCTATTAGAAGGCGGGTCGGTTGGATGCCATGGTTCGGGCTCTCGTTTTGTCCTGCCTTATCCGATGGTCGTCAAGACAAGCGATCTCAGATCCTCTCGCCCATCATGCAGGAGACGGGGTCCTGCCTTGATTGACCCGGATGATGGGAAAGCCTAAGATTCTGCCGTATCGTGCCCATTGCCGCGTTGACGCTTGAAGTCTGCATATGCCTTGCGGTTCAGCCGGAGGTTGCTCCGGTAGGAGAGACTCCCGACCAGGCTGCCCACCTGCATGCGGCGCCCCCATAGACTACGCCATGCCCGGCGCAGGATGCGCGGCATGGAATAGAAGGTCTGGTCGCAAGAGATCATCTCATCTATGCTCGCCGCCAAAGACAGATGCCTGTAGCGGGCCACCGGGAAGGTCAGCGTGTAATATTTCCAGTCTTCCGGGAAGGCCTCGAGGGCGACGCGGCTCTCCGCTTTCATCTGGTCCCACAATCGAGTGCCGGGCAGGGGCGTCAGAAACAACGTGTTCAGATTGTCCACGCCGTACTGGTGGGCCACCCTGGCGATCCGTTTGCCGATACCCGGTTCATCCACGTCCAAACCGATGATAAACGAACCAACGACCAGGATGTTGTGCCGCTGGATGCGCCGCACCGAGGCGCGCATGTCGCGGCCATTCAAAAGGTTGAACTTCTTGCCGAGTTCCCGAAGCCCTTCCGGCACAGGGGACTCAAAGCCGATGAAGACGCCTCGGCACCCGGCCTTCGCGGCCAACGTCAGGAGTTCTTCGTCATCGGCGAAGTTGACGGTGGTCTGGGCGAACCATTCTTTGCGCAGGTTAGCCCGCGCAATGGCACGGAACAGGTCCTTGGCGCGGGCGATGTGCTCCGGGCGCGTGCCGGTAAGGTTGTCGTCCACCACCAGCACACGTTTCTCACGGATGCACTGCAATTCGCGGATGACATCGGGGATGGGCCGCTGGCGGTAACGAGCCCCGTTGAACGCCGTCACGCTGCAAAAGCTGCAGTTCAGGGGACAGCCGCGCGTGGTCTGAATCGCGCCGAAGGCATACTGTCCGTCCAGCAAGTCGTGCCGGGCGAGGGGGACGGCGTTGATCTCCGCGAAGCCGCCGTCATACCGGCGCTTCAAACCGCCGTGCTGGGCGTCCTTGAGGACCTGTGCCCAGATGCTCTCGGCTTCGCCCGTGACTACCGAGTCCACGCGCTTCATGGCCTCGTCCAGGCACATGGTTGCGTGAATGCCGCCCATGACGACCGGCACGCCCAAGCTTCGGAAGTAAGAGGACACTTCATAGGCCCGGTTCGCCTGCGAGGTGAAAGCCGTAATGCCCACCAGGTCAGGCCGGGGCATCGCCGTGTAGTCCGGCGTGCCAAGGTTTTCGTCCAGGATCGATATATCCCACTCCGGCGGGGTCAGACCTGCGAGCACCATCAGGCTCAGTGGCTTCCACACGCGGTAGCGGTTCCAGCGGCTCTCCTTGACTCTGACGATAGTGATAAGCGAGTTGGACGGATTGATCAGATAGAGTCGCATAGTGTGCATTCTCCCATGGATGAAGGTCCGCTTTCTGTCCTTCTCGCCCTTTCACGTCTTCAGACAATTCGGACAGGTGAAGTTGAAATCTAAGTCACAATACGACTGGCGACAATGGTCTTTTTGGGTTTTCGTTCCCAGACTCTGGGTCCACGCAGCCCCAAAAGTCGCTGGCCTTTCTATGGACGGCAGCTACTTTAGGCTGAAGAGTCTGCTCGTAGTTCTTTGAAGTGTTCGTAAGTATTGGGACGTGTGGCACTTACGCCGCTCTCAACAGGCTCTCAAACGGCACTTGCATGTCCTGAAATAATTGGAATACTGGGGGCCCGGTATTCTCTTAAGTGCAAAACTCGGCTGCCTGGTGACTGTCCCCTTTGAAACCCTCCTGAAATCGGCCTAATCGGCGTTGCGACAACCACTTATATATATAAACCTCGGAAAAATTCCAAGTTAATTCCTCTACCTAGCCCTCTGTGAAACAAGCGCCATAAACCTGGTCTTGTGTTGTGCACCGCTAACCCATTTGCCGATCGCTGCACAAGACCGGCAATGGGGCAGGGCCGCCGTTGTGGCGGCCCTACAGGCACTGCATACATAATAGAGGATACAAAAGGATAGCGTCTATAGTGATCGGGCTCTCTGCCCGTGCCGTTCACGTCCCCGGCGGTCGGAGAATCCAACCAGATTCGGTACTTGAATCCCCGCTCCGAATTTTCTCGATTCTGCTCCTTCAGACTTGCTTACATGTCACAATCTGGATAAGGCCCTTCTAAGAACATATAGTCAACCAAGAAGACCAGATCACTAACATCAATAATCCCTCCTGAGCAGTTCATGTCAGCAGCCTCAAGAACATCCGGTGCTGGACCATCTGCGAACATGTAATCAACCAAGAACACCAGGTCGGTAATGTCGATGAATCTACTGTTGTCGAGGTCCCCCCGCCAGTAATGCATAATTGAGAAGGTGGAGGAAGACCACCTGTACAAATCATACTTGTTTATCGCATTGACCTTCCAATAACCCCATTCAGCGAGCGGGAGTATCGCGGTTGGTATGTTCATTTCGGACACATCCTCGGTAGAGTCCACATGTAGTTCCGAGCCTGGGGTAAAGGCCGGATCGGAACTCAGGTAGAGGATGTACTTAATTGTATCATTCGGATTGGCGCTGGCTGCGTCCTCCCAATCATACAGCAGGAACTCCTTATTGTTGATGTTGATCAGGCTACCGTCGGCGGGCACGAGTAGATCGTACTGCTCTGGTTCAACAGCTCCATACACGAATTGAAACCAACTCGGGTAAAGATCTGGGTCACTTTCGAAACCATATATGTTACCAATGGCCTTCACTCTCCAGTAGTATTGGCCACTCCTCAAGTCATCTACATACAGAGTAAAGGTTGTGTCGATCAATCCAGTGACAGTGACAGTGGACTCGGGCAAGAAAGCCGATGTCTTGCTATAGTCAAGAGTGTAGAGTATGCCCTCGCCGGGATAAACCGATCTCGATTCACTCCAGACGAGATCGAATTCCTCCCCCGGCAAGCCTGAGACTGATTCTCCCCATGCGGGTTCAATCAAGACAGGCGAGTCTGGCGGAGTGTTTATAAATACTATTGACCCCTCGCTCGTCGATGGAATGGTGTCATTGTTAACATCGGTGAGTACAGCGTTGAATATACCGAGATCAGCCTCCCCAGCCTGTTTAGTCCGCAATCTTACAGTGGCCACCACACCCGGCCCGTCGACTACGGCATCAGGGCCCATCAATATGCCGAGGAAATAGAGAGCAGTATCCTCATCGCTCTCCACGATCTTGTACGCGTCGAACACAGAGTATCCGGAGTTGTCCAGCAACGGCCCCAGAGTGAAGGAAACAGTGTCCAGCAACCCAGGCTGGTAGTTGACGAGGAGCTCGTACAACCGCATTCCGACTGTACTTGCGTCGACACGCACTTCCAGATCAAACTCTGTTCCGATACTACCGTCGGTAATATAGATGGTGTCAGGCTCAAGGTAGATATGTGCTGCATGAGACCAGTGGGGCAACACAGTAACCAGAACGACAAGCGCTAACCCGGTAAGGTAAGACTTTGTGTTGCAGATCATCCGTTTCCTCCTACGTTTGTTGTTGTGCGGAGAGGCAATCAAGGGATCGAGAAGGGGAATATGAATTCCCCTTCTCTTACCCCGTCTTACCTCCCAAGTCGCTACTTGAGAAGTATCATCTTGTTGGTTTGGCCAAATTCGCCGGCCTCCAACTTATAGAAGTACACGCCGGAACTGTAGCCGGTAGCATTCCAAACGACGGACACTACACCAGCTTGAGCGTGGCCTTCAAAGGTTTCCACAACCTGTCCGGCGATGTTGTACACTGACAGAGTGTAACTGCTCGCCGTCGGCAAACCGAACTCGATAGTCGTAACAGGGTTGAACGGGTTCGGGTAGTTCTGCGAGAGTGAGAAGGCAGATGGTACTATCGGCTTGCAAGCGGTCGTGAGAGCCGCCTCGATTGGGTTGTTCTGGCGGTCACGCAGCGTGAGCTCGACAGCTTCCAGATCAAAGGAACCGTCGCTTGACCTGAAGATCAGTCTGGCAAGCTCGTCACCCTCAAAGGCAACACCGCGTCCCATGACCATGCCGGTCACATCAACATTCTCGGCGTCCTTCTGGTGATGGAAGAACGACATCTCAACAGAGTTGTGAACTTCACCGCGTTCCACCGAGACGAGTTCAAGGTTATCGCGGTCATACTCAAGAATCAACTGGTAGACCTTGATAGCCTCAACATTGTCGGCGGTGATGGACACGACAAACTCCGAATTCCGCTGAATCTCACCGGGTACGACAGCCTGTAGGCTGATCTCACTCGGTGTGACAGGATTGCCCACAGCATCACCGAAGTCCTCAGGACCCTTCCAGCGCTTGCCGTACTCATCGAAGTTAATGCCGATGATGGCAAGATCCTCGACATCGATGAGAAGGTCAGGAATGGGATAGCCGGTTCCCGAAGCGTCATTGGTTGGACCGAAGTCACAGTATGGGTTGCAGCTTGAGGGCTCACCATAGCACATGGCAAACACGCCAAAGTCGTCAACACCTTCCACCGTGCCGTCAAGATCAACATCGCCGGGAACATAGTTGGTCTCGACGATCTCGAAGTTCGGCATGTCGGAGATATTGCCGGCCATGTCGATTGTCCAGATCGAATGCGAGTAGATGTCAGGCGGTTGAGCAGGATCGGAGTTAGGGCCAGGGAACTCGTGGGTCGTTCCTGGTATCATGTCGGTGAAGAGGCCTTCCAGAGTATCACCAGTGGTCTGGCCCGGCGCGAGAGCAGGACCGTCATCATAGGTCGGGTACAGGCCGGTCTTAGTGTGTTTCAGGTAGTAGAACTGGTCCTCACCATTGGTGTTTGCAGTCCAACTCATGGCCGTGCTGCCTCCGGGTACTCCAGTAGCACCGGCGATCGGAGGGGCGGGCGGGCAGAGAACCTGATCGCGGAATTCGATATCCGCAGTAATGGCGCCCCAGTCGCTGAAGTTACCGGCGTCGTCCTGGAATCTGATCCATACGGTACGGGTTCCACACCCACCGCAGGCCAGATCAAACGAGCAGTGAGTCTCCGTGATCAGTATCCATTCAGTGGCATTGGATCCGTCGCTGTTCTTGATCTTCATCGTACCGGATTCAGTACAATCAATGTCAATGATGCAGACGGTCAAAGAGTTTGTGAATCCGTCAGCAGCCAGATCATTATCGGACTGCTCGATGCTGAACGAGCCGTCGGGAGGTTCCTGGTCAACCACAACCGTCGCCGAACAGTCGCTGGTGACATTGCCGGCGCGGTCAGACGCCTCAACGCATATGGTTCTCGTGACATCGCCCGGGGCGGCATTAAGAGCCACGCATGGAGGAGCGAGCGGATTCACACTGTAGTTGGTCCACGCAGTCCATGCGAAACCACTTTCAGAGATCCTGTACTTCCACGGCCGACCGTTTGAGTAGTCGTCCGTCGCATCAATTTCGACGTCGACACACAATACATCGGTGGGATCCTCGGAGGTAACAGTGACACTGTTGATCGTGGGCGGACTGGAAGGGGCCATGTCGAAGTAGATAAAGGTCGAGACTGTAGGAGAAGTACGGCCAGAGCAGTCTTCAGCATACACATCGATCGTGTGCTTCACCTGCTCGGTCTGATCAATGAAGGTGTAGGGGTAGTAATAGGGATCAGTCAGGGGAGGGGGGGGTACGTCATAGCGCTCGTACGTACCGCCGTCTTCACGGATCCACAGAATCTCCACGTCGGTCGGCAGACCAACCAGCGTCAGCGTGATCTCAGCGTCATTGGACCAGTGCGTATAGATCGGCGGATCGGTCGAGGGGTAGTCCTGGTCCTGAGCATCGGCGCTGGTCAATGTGGGATTGACGCCATCGACATAGATGTCGTCCGACGCCTCAGTAACGCTCTCGTTGTCGAGATCGTCCCGTAAGACACCATAGACCCAGTAGTCACCATCACCAGTATATGCGACGGGGAACGTTATCGGCTGTGGTGTCGTGGCCGCGAAGGGCGTATACGGGCCGTCAGGTGTCAGTGACAGGCCAATCTCATCCACATCGGGGTATTCGCCAGCATCCCACGTCACAGTGATTTGCGTGGCGCTGCTGTTGGTGCAACGATCATCGTTATTGATGAGAAGGTCAGTAATCTCAGGCGCGGTCTCATCATAAGTGATGCTGGCGCTGTCGATGGCGCTCACGTTACCGGCGCTGTCAAGGCAGGCCCGGAACACCCAGTGGAGTTCTTCAGTCGTCTCAATGTCGAAGGGGAAAGTCCACGGCCCGGGGTCTCCGAGAGGAAGGTCAATCCAGTCGGGCGAATCGCATTCAATGTCGACCTTGGTTTCAGTCAGCATATAGAATGCGGATCCGGTCGCTGCCGACCAGGTTCCGCCAACAGTAATCGTGCCGTTGGGATCGTTGGTCTTGGCGGCGCCACCATCCAGCGTTAAACCACCGGGGGAACTGGATTCTGTGTCGACCTTAATGGTGGTCGAGGTCCAGCCGCTCAAGTTGCCGTAAGCATCGGTTAGCTGCAGATTGACCGTGTTGAGCCCTTCTACAGGTGGCAAGCCCACATCGCCAGCCAGGTGGAGATCAAATGTGGTCGGGTTGAGATAGGCCAAAGGACCTTCAGGGAATCCGGTGTAGCCGAACTCCATGAAGTCGATCCGGTTGGTAGCATCATCATCAACGATAGCAACGTCAACTGTCACATCGTTAGTGTATTCCGCCCCAACCTGGCAGTTCGGATCAGCCATCGACCATGAAGTAATCACCGGTCCGGCACAGTCGACATAGAACGAGTAGTTGTCCGTACCGGGAGGGTTACCGGCATCATCTTTGACTCTTACGTTCAGAATGTTGTCGTCGTTCTTATCGATACGGCCATCGGTGAGGTCGATCATCACGGCTAAGGTCGTGAAGTCGGCAACGGTAAGACCGCTGCCGTCAGACAGTATCGCCCACGGGTCTTGGTCGTTGAGTCGCCACTCGATTTTTTTGAGATTGAAATTATCCCAGGCATGTGCGGTCACATGCAGCTCAACGAACCCATCCGTGCACCCCTGAGAATACGTGTTTGCATCCGGATAGGCGCGGACCACCGGTTCCTGCCAAGCATCTATCTCGACGGTCGGGTCATCGGTGTCCTGGAGCGTTATAATAGTGGACCCGTTGGTCACGGGAATGCCCACGTTGTCGGGATCACGGTAAACAGAGGAGATTGCGACCGTCGCCGGGCCAAGACCTATGGCCTGGAACTCGATCCAGGCAAGGGCGCCCTCGGCATCGGTCGGAGTGTCGAAATTGACCCCTGTAAAGGTGGCCGTTCCGGGACCAACATCGACCATATGCAGACCGGCGTCGGGCAGCAGGTCGGTGTTGTCACCATCGAGGTAAAGCAGCAGATCCGGGTTCCAGGTCACTGTGAACTCGTACAGAGCCAGGAGACCAGGCTGGTACGGATCACAGACGTCCGGGTATTCCCACATGAACTCGACAGTGGTGTTGCTCCAGACCTCAACGGTGCTGGGATCCGCCACCGGCGTGTTCGTGCGCTTCTTCAGAGTAAAGTCCGTAGACAGGCCCAGGGGATATGACGTCTGGCCGGCTACTATGTCACCATAGTAGTTGTCATGCCACCAGTTGGCGCCCGTCGTGTTTACGTCGGCAGCCTGAGGACCAGCGTGGCCCCAGAAGCAGTTGTTGTTGATGTTAAGCCAATAGCCGTTAACATACAGACCCCAGTCACCAATGCCGGTACCCATACCGTTATTGTAACTGGTGTTACCTGAGATGGTAACGGTACCTTTGACATAAATGCCGCCATACGGACTCGGGTTCGTATTACCGGCACCGCCGACTGTTCCTTTGGAGCAATTGAAAACCTCGTTGTCAAGAACATTGCCTGAGAGAACGTTGGCTACAAGGATGCCCTCCCAGGTGCAATTGCTCACAACGTTGCCTTGAACCAACACGTTGTTGAACACGGCACCCTGAGGCCACAGCTGGATACCGGCGTCAGTGCAGGCGTCAACGGTATTAATGTCGACGACGGCGTTGTTCATGCTCGGGGCATCTTTGCCGTCGAAGTAAATGGCGTACTGCTCGAGGTTATTGATGTTACAGTGGCGAACTGTAATGTTATCCAGAGCGGTCGCCGGACCTACCCAGGTATTGGCATGACTTGCATCCCAGTACTTGTATCCGAAACGGATACCTCGCTCACCGTTTATAACATCGCAATCCTCGATTAAGATGTCGGAGCCGTGTATGGAGAATGCTCCGCCATCATAATTCGCTACACCGTCTTCGCCGTTGTTATCGAATACACAGTCGAAGACATGCAATCCGGTAAACGGGCCAAATTGACTCGTAATACCCCACAGGTAGTTCTCTACGGTTATCGCGGAGATATCAAGATCGGTGGTTCCCGAAACATCAAGAAACGCACCAGTCTGATAGGTTGGCGCCGTGAAAACCACGGGGCCTCGTTCATCAGGCACGCCGTAGATCTCATCCACGTTGGCGGGCACTGTCAGATCGCAATCGGTATCGTAGCCCTTTCCCGGCATGATCGCGATCTTGTGCGTCCCGGTGTTCTGTGCGGCCGTTGCAAGGGCGCCGGCCAGCGTCTGGTAAACCTGAGGATCAGTGTTGTCGACGGTATAGACATCGGCCCAACCCAGTGACGTCAAGGCAGTTAGGGCGATTATGGTCATCAGAACGCCTTTTGTAATTCGGTACATATGTACATTCCTCCTAAAATTCTTGTAGACAATTCCGAACATTTGAACTAGTACAGGTCACTAGTTGTTTGTAGTATAGTCGCGATTTTTGCGACAGTTGTGCCAAACCCACCTCCTTTCCGACTACTCGGGAGCTGGGCGTAAGGCGATTACACAGGATACTTGACTGTCTTCGGACAAGGATGGTATCTTGGGGTATCATGGCGGAGAGGCCATTAACCTTCATGGTGGTACCCAGGTTGGGTTAGTGGTTCTCTCTGCCTGACCTTATAATTTTCCCTGCAACCGTCAGATTCTGTGGTCTTACCCTCAACGCCCATTCGGGGAAGAACTCATTCATCTTGGCTAATGGGGTCATCGCTATCCGATAGAATCACCTCCTTTCGTCACGAATCAGGTTCCCGGTTTAACTTGGGTACCAATAAGCGCATACGCGACCCTGGCGACCCGAGCACACGACCGCCGCCAGTCACAATCAGGCCCACCAATCTTGATTGATAATTCCTTGATAGGGGAATTGACAGACCCTGCCTGCTTTGGTACCCAGTCACAATCATGCTGCGTCACCTAGACGCGCCCCTCCTGCTTCCGGCAGTTGGCCTTCAAATTCCGGATGAATGCTTCCGACACATGCTGCCAGTAGCGGTTACTTGATCTTCGATCCACCTCCCGCGGTGGATGGAATACCCAATAGAATCCTGAATCCAGGATGGATTGCTTTTCGTCGCCAAACCAGCCGTCCTCACCATAGCCCCACCCAGACCAGGCGCTCCTGAGTCAGACACTGACGACTACAACACGCCACGGTCGGATTTCTCCTCTATCCCATGTCCCTTCGCAATTCACTGTTCTTCGTATCAAACGCTGCCCTTACTTGCAGAGCATCGGCTTGTACTTCTACCCTGTCGACTCGGGGCCGGGCGCCGTCGCCCGGCCCCGAACCCCCCTCTACTGTTTGGAATATAGCGTTTGCGGACAGTGGTACAATAGGGGATACCCCGTATTTATATATCTCGTATGCCCTATAGGATCGCTGTGCCCGCTGGAGAAGCACCAGCGGCTGGGTAGGTCACAGATGCAGTAATCCCTCTCGTGCGGCCATATGAATCAACTCGGCGATGTTACTGCACTCGAGCTTTTCCATTACCTTGGACCTGTGATGCTCAATGGTCTTGTATGCGACATTCAGTTTCTGGGCCATGGCTTTGCCGGTGTGACCTTCAACCATCAACTGGAATACTTCGCGCTCCCGGTTTGTGAGCGTCTGCATCGGTGAGAGAAACCCTCGATCCTTCGACTGGTCAACGTATTCTCGAATGACCGACTGGTTAACTCTCTTGCTGAGATAGGTCTCTCCATCCAGGACAGCATCGATGGCCTGGAACAGTACCTCGGCATCCACATCCTTCAGCAGGTATCCCGACGCACCCAGGCTCAGCGCGCTACAAATGTAGCTGCTCCTGTCGTGCATGGAAAGAATGATGATTTTTGCAGATGGCGCGCGCTTCCTGATCTGCTCAATGGCTGTGAGTCCATCCATCTCCGGCATCGATATGTCCAGCAGCACAATATCAGGCTTCACCCGCGCAAGTTTGCCAATGGCCTCCCTGCCGTCGGCAGCCTCGCCGACAACGTTAAAACCGCTCTTCTTCAACAGCAGTTCGGTCAGTCCCTGTCGGAACATCCTGTGGTCGTCCACGATGAATATCCTGACTCTATCCATGGCCCTGCTCTCCCTAATCAATCGGGATTGTTATGGTGTACACAGTCCCGGAGTCTTTCGACGTCTTTATATCCAGATGGCCTCCCGCCAATGCGATTCGTTCCTCTATGTTAAGAAGACCGAAGCTGTCGCCAGCCATGACACTCTCCTTCACCTGCTGAATATCGAATCCACTACCATTGTCGGCCACATATATACACAGATCATCCGCCGAATAACTGAGCTTCACATCGATCCTGTCCGCGTGCGCATGCTTCTGCACGTTAAGAAGGATCTCCTGGAATACCCTGAAGACGTTGATTTCCCTGGGCTTCTTGAGTGGCAGCTCCCGGCCGAGTATGCGAAAGCTGCACTTGAGGTCTTTCACATGTCTCTCTAGTAGGGATCTGATGGATGCCGCCAAGCCCATTTCGTCGAGCATCGGGGGTCGAAGATCAGAGGCGATGTTTCGCAGATCGCGTATCGTAGCGGAGAGGTTAGCTGATAAGCCCTTAAGGCAAGTAACGTCACAACCTCCGTCCTCAAGGATTGCTTTCTCCAATCCAACCTTCGTCGTGCTGAGGTCCTGAGCGATAGTGTCGTGCAGTTCGCGGGCGATATGTTTTCGGTCATTCTCCTGGAGTTCGATTAACCGGCTGGCCAGTATTCCCAGATTTATCTTGCGCCGTTGCAACTCGGCGTCCTTTTGTGTCAATTCTGTAATATCCCTGAAGAACGCCATAACAGCGGGTTTGCCGTCGAACTCAGTGACAGCAGAAGAGATGCTGACGTAGAACTCTGTTCCATCTTTCCGTCTCACTAGTAGATCTCTGGAATAGTGCTTTTCACCCACTACATGTGATCTGAACTCAGACATCGCCCGCTCTCCTGATCCCTCGGGAGCAAGGCTTCGAGGATTCATCTGCAGGAGCTCCTGGGCGCTGTACCCGGTCATTGAACAGATAGCGGGGTTGACGAAAAGAAACTCGGGCCTGTCGACTCTTGCAACGATAATCCCTTCAGGCGCTGATTCTATCAAGTTTGAGTAGCGGTTCTCGCTTGCACGTAGCGCTTCCTCTACTTGCTTGCGCCTGGTGATGTCAAATGTCACAACTTGAACGCCGAGAAATTTATTCTTATCATCAAATACAGGCTGGATATTCTCGATGAAATGTTTACCAATAGATTCAATAAATCTCTCTTGTTCGAATCCTGTTCCTGTTTCACTCACCTTTCGAATAATACTCAATGCTTCATCTGCAAATTCCGGAGGAAACACCTCTTTAACGTTTCTATTGATCAAATCCTCTGGTCTCTTTCCCCAAATCTCAGCAGCCCGTTCATTTACAATGAGAAAATTCCCTTCTCTGTCAAGAAGGTTGATACCTGACCCAGAAGCTTCAATAAGAAGTCTATATCGTGAATCGCTCTCACGCAGCGCCTGCTGAGATTGTCTGCGTTCGGTGATGTCTCTTATTGCAGCGACCCGGAACTCATCATCTTCAACATTTACGTTTCTTGCTTCGATCTCTATTGGAAACAGCGTTCCATCCTTCTTTCTCACCATCACTTCATAGGGTCTCGCATATCTTTTGACAATATTCTCTCTTATAGTTGCGTGATATTCCTGTGGTACACATAGCTCAATTATATTCACGCCAATTAATTCTTCTCTTGTATAGCCAAGTAATTTCATGAGCGATTCGTTTACATCGATAACCAAGCCCATGTCGTGGATCAATATCCCCTCGAAAGTGAGGTCTGAAAGTTTCTTGAACCGCTCCTCGCTCTCCCGTAGCGCCTGCTGAGCTTGAACTCTTTGGGTCACATCACGTGCGAAGATAGCAATGCAACAAACCTCTCCATCGGCGTCTTTTATCGGGTAGTAGTGAGTATCGAAGATGTATCCTCTGTGCTCATCATGAGTAGTAATTGGCTCACCTGATTTGATGACTTGCTCGATCTTCTGCAGCCTTTGGTCAAGTTCATTCTTTTTCATATAACTGGGAACGATAGCTGTAATATGTCTTCCTCTGAGGTTCTCGACACGCGTCCCCAGTCTCTCGGCAGCGGTCTTGTTTGCAGTTAGAATCGTCAAGTTAGTGTCTACGAGGAGAAAGGACTCTGTCACGGCGTCGATCAGGGCTCGCTGTAATTGTTCCGTATCAGTTACCTTTGTCAACATGTCGCGATGTTCCTCAACGTCCACCGGTTTGTCCTTAGTGGTTCTGAAATCCTCTACGGTTCTGCTTAGTTCCTCTCTTTGGCGCTCCATTACCTGTGCGCGGTGTCTTGCGCGGCGCAAGTAGTAACCCAGTAGCACGATTGCGAAACCGAGCGGTCCGGCGGTAAAGAAAAAGGTCAGCCACGGTTTGCGAGAGAAAACGGTACTCCGGTCGTTCTTTGATATTGACAGCGAATACAGCGCCAGTCCGTTGTCAATTACCAACAGCAGGTCATAACCGCCTGGGCCGGGCAGAGTAGCATCGAATTGTGACAGCCGGCGGCATGGGTTTGCACCGAGAGCAAGCTGGGCCAGAGGCGCGAAATCATGCCGGAGCAACCACAGTATGTCATCACCTGTAGCTGCCAATAGCTGGTTTTCGCCTGTGCCCAAGAAGTCACGGCAAGCCCAGATATCGATTGGCGTATATGATTCGCAAACAGTCCGGATGCTCAGGTCTTGGTTGTAGACAATCACTCGATCATCCGACAGGGTTGCCACGATCTCATCGGGACTCTTAGAATCTATATCGAAAAGATCAAGGCGCAGGATGTTGGCTCCTTCGCCGGATTGAAAGCTGTCCAGCAAGACACCCGTTCGGGAGAAGACCTTGATCACCGACTGGACGTCCGAACTGCCGCCGGTCCCGGCATCAGTACTACAGGATCTGCATGGAACAATAATGTCCAGTTCGCCATCGCTGTCATAATCGACAAGTACCGGCGTGGCATTTGATAAGACCGGCCCGGTCTCCTCTTTGAAGACCAGCCCGCCTGCCACATCAAGCACGATGAGATAGGAGTGTTGGTCATTCATGTCGCCAACCTGAGCAGCGTTTCCCTTTGATGCGACTCCGAATACGATGTAGGTCCCGGCACCTTGTCGAAGAGGCTCAACATGGAAATTCCGGTCAGCAACGATACCTGAATAGGCGAAGACCCAGAGAATGTTTTCATTGTGGATGTCAACGCACATTAGCTGCCGGGGGTATAGATCGTAGCCGCCGTCCGTACCGACCAGCAGATCACTGAAACCGTCATCATTGGCGTCGCAGGCGCCGTAAATGAATCCCCGGCCGTCCCAGTAACCATTCCCATCCAGGTCCACGCCGGGTACCAGCAGTAGGCGTGAGATACTACCCTTGGGTTGATTGAATACCTCCAGGAACAGGCTGTCGTTAGCCTTGTAAACGAGTGCAGCGTCGCATCTGCCATCTTTGTCGATATCACGTGGATAGTCTGAGTATACCTCATAGGTCTTGATGTTGAAGTGCTGCAACGCATTGGCATAAACCCTGTCTGAGTAAAACACCAGGGTTGTCAGCGTATCATGTACTTGCCAGCTGTTCTGGATGCTATAACAGAGCAGCCGGCTTTCCGTGGGACATGTGGACTGGTGCCACCGTGCCGCGATAGGAATACCAGATGCAGATCGATAACTCGTTTTTCTCACAACGTCAAATCTATAGGGGAGGGAGTAGGGAGCCTCGACCGAATCAAAAACAACGAGGCTCTTGGCATTAACAGCCACCCGACAGGTTGAAACTGCCAGCGTGACAGTCGCTAAGATGATAGTCAGCGACCGTTTCCTCAAGGTGGTACCCAGGTTTCTCTTTATCCAAGTATACACTGATAGTAGCATTCGTGTCAAGTCTTATACTGAGTTGCCCTTGGGCTGCCCGTCAACGGCACCTGACTGGTCTGGCCCATGTCACTAATGTACAAAGGCCTACTGACAGGGGATGTCAGTGTGTTTATCTCAAAAGGTGTGGAAACCTGAAAAAAACAGGAGAAACCCTTATTTGAGATAACCTCAACTGTTCCTTGCGGTTCAGCCAAGGATGAACATGGATTTGCGCGTAACAACGCAAATAATCCGTCAGTGGTACAATTCGCATACCCTGTCCGGTAACCGTAAATCAGACGTGGGCCCCTTGCTGCAAGGCATTCCACGGATTATGCATCAGCATGGGTGAGGCGGATATTGACACTGTTCTTGCCGGGATCAACGCCTCCTGTGGATTCAAGCAGTTGGCGAGGTTTCGCTGCAAGGCTTTTGTTGTACGAAGTCGGGGAAATTTCCTGTCAGATATGGGGGAATCCCGGATTGACGGCCTGATCATTGAATGCGTATTTGTATACAGTCGTGCCGGCTATGGCTCAAGCGTATCCGCGATTGACATGGCAATGGCGTGGCTAACACCAACATCCACGCTCCCTGGTTATGTGAACGTGCCCACAGCCAGGGGGCTGTTGTATTTATGTCTGTACTGATGTTGTAAACGCGGAAACAGACCATGCATCAGTCACCAGGCAAACGCCGGAGTAATACTATCACAAGTGGCGGTCGGAAAGTATTCCACCTGGGTTTCGCCCAAACCGCAAGACTAAAGAGCCGGCACCACCCGGCACCAGCCCTTTGTATCATAAAGACCTACGCGGCAGAGCCCACGCCGCCTTGCCTTTCTTGGGACAGAGCTTGAGCTGGTCGATAGCGTGTGACCCACCGGCCATGGGAGAATGGCGCCCCAACCTGTGGGAAGCCATCTGATCGTCGGAAGCTGTCGCTGATCCTGACTTGGTCTCACCTCCAATCCCCCAGGGCGATGAAGGCGCCCCATGTGAAGGGGTGGTCCGGTTTCCCCTGCGAACGAAGAGCATCGATGCTCTCCAATTGAATCCTACGAAAAGTCATCGGCAACGGTTCGCTCTTGCAATCATAAAGCCGGCACATCATGTCGGCCGTCACCTTGTCCGACGCCGGCCAGAGAGCGCTGATCACAGTTCGGGCTCCCGCCATCTGGAAAGCCCGGCGCGGACCGTACACGCCTTCACCTTCCTTCACTTCACCTAAGCCGGTCTCACACGCCGACAGAACGGCAAGTTCCGTACCCTCCAGGTCCATTGCGGAAACCTCGTAAGCCGGCAATATACCGTCTTCTGCCCCGACACTGTCGGCACCCTCTCCATGAAGATTGGCCCCCGCAAAGAACAGACCCGACAACAGAAGCGGATTCTCTCCCACAAAGTGGATATCCGAGTCAAGTCCTCGTCTCAGTATGTCAGGCTGACAGGCGCCCTCGAGAAAATAGCCGTGTGTCGCCAGATGAATGACCCGGCAACCCGAAGCCTCCACCTTGAACTTCTCTTCACTGGCGTCCGATCCGAAGTAAACCGCCACCGGCTCATCCAATGACGCTGCCCATGTTTCTGCGACTGATTCCACTTCGCTCCTGGTGAAAGGCAAGGGATTCACAGTGATATCCTTCAGCTCCCCGCAACCCGAACGGATGTTCCTGGCCGCATAGAGGTCCGGCTCCGGAAGAGAATCAGACGGTGTCTCCTCTGGAATAGACAGCCGAGCAAGCGCCGTGGCGTCATAGTCGGGATCGCCCAGCGCGAACAGCCCGCTGCCCGGTTCCACTTCATGTTTGAAACGGATGACGTCACGACCGGCTGACAAGTAATGGACGGCGTGTTTCTCTATCAAGTACTTGCCGTCACCGTCCATCAGGCCAGCGAACGATACCATGTTCAGAGCGCCGCCAGGAGCAATTAGCACCAGTTCTTTATCTGCCACATAATTCTCAACGGGTTGCCACACCCTGCTGTAAAACTCTTCACTAATCTCTTTGTACTCGTGGAGGTCAAGAACTGTAGGCATCCTTTTGGCTCTAGAAACGGCCAAAACATGTTTGCGGTATCGGTCAACTAATGGGTCAATCTCAGACGCATCACCAAGATTGACGATCATCGTTTCCTTGTCACTAGTCACCAGAATGGCGAGGTAGCGCGGTATACCGCTGTCAGGCTCCAACTGCTGATAGTAGTACTTCAGGTACTCAATAAGAACCGAGTTCTCCGGTAGCATCGATGCGATCCGCTCAGCGCTTACGTTCTCATAGTCCTGCTGCTTTCTGAAACTGATACTATGACGTGATAGGTCGGCTTCCAATTCGTTGGCTAACCTGCCTAACGAATCCACCTCATAGTGGTACTCCTCCAGCTCCTCGCCAGGCCCCTCAACAAAAAGCTGTGAAAGCTGGAACTTGGCCAACCTGAGAGACTCGGCCAGAGTCAGGGTTGTCGAATCTGTCTCCTTCACCAGAACTCTTCGGCGTTCAAACATCCCGTCGGAGACCTGACCTTTACTTGAGAATACTACATCAGCCACCGCCGCTGTGGCAGCGCGGTCAATCGATCCAAGCTCAAAGTAGCAGGAAAGATAGTTGCCAACCGAATTGCGCAGGTATTGCGAATATGTAAGGGCATCCTTCTCGGAAAGGACGAAGGCGTTATCGATGAAGTGCTTTCGTCTTATTCCAACAGCCCGTTCCGCCATCTCGAGCGCCTGATTACGGTTGCTCTGCAGGCGGTGAAGCTTTGAGTACGCTTTCAAGTGTGAGGCCACTTGAAGGTGATCCGTGCGAAGTGCCTCTTGGCCAATAGCCAGCGCCCGTTTATGAAGCGGCTCAGCTTCAGCGTATTTGCCCTGGTGCCTGTAGAGAACGGCCAGGTTGTTCAAGCTTGCCGCCACATCCGGATGCTCCAGTCCGATAGCTTTCTCACGGATAGCCAGCGCCCGCTTATTAAGCAGTTCAGCTTCAGCGTATTTGCCCTGGTCCATATACATATTCCCTAGGCCCATCAGGCTTGCTGCCACTTCCGGGTGGTCGGGGCCGAGGGCTTTCTCCCGGATGGCCAGGGCACGCTTGTAAAGCGGTTCAGTTTCAGCGTATTTACCTTGGTGCCCGTAGAGAGCGGCCAGGTTGTTCAGGCTTGCCGCCACATCCGGATGCTCCAGTCCAAGAGCTTTCTCACGGATAGCCAGCGCCCGCTTATTAAGCAGTTCAGCTTCTGCGTATTTGCCCTGCACCCCATAGAGAGCGGCCAAGCTGTTTAAGCTTAGTGCTACAGCCGGATGCTCCGGCCCAAGGGCTTTCTCTCAGATAGCCAAGGCACGCTTATTGAGCGGCTCAGCTTCAGCGTATTTGCCCTGAGCCTCGTAGAGAATGGCCAGGTTGTTTAAGGGTGAGGTCACCTCTAGTGTAGTGTTCCTTAAATACTATTACTATTCACGAAAAGTTATGGTTGTGGCAGTCAATCAGTTAGGGCCTCATGTTTTGTTAAGTTATTTCTGTAACACTACACTAGAGGCTTTGATTCTTGGTATCAGGCGGCAGCGAAAATCTGGCGTGAAAATGATCCGCAACGAACTTCTCCGCCTCCACAGTGTATCTCTATCGCTGGCCACCATCCACAAGGTCTTGAAGCGGAACAAAGTCGAGCCTCTTCCGAAGTATCGCCGGAGACACCGTAAAACAAAACGCTACAACCGGCCAGTACCCGGGGATCGGGTTCAGATGGATGTCTGCAAGATCGCTCCCGGTGTTTATCAGTATACCTGCCTATTCCGGCGATTCCGCCAGTCTGTTCCGATCGAAGGCGGCAGGTCATTC
>CBFDBU010000035.1:0-25739 GCA_965603125.1 uncultured bacterium
GGAAGGATCTGACAATCGTGAACCGGTCGCTTACACAAAATTCCGGACACTCCCTGATGGGTATCTGATTTCGCAGGAGGTTGCCTGGTTTGGTGGCACAGCGGCCTTTCAGGCGAGTCCTGACGCGGGTTGGGGCCAGCAATCGGTCAACAGTCGCGGCGCTGATTGACAAGAGTTTGTTCTTAGTCTCGTCCGACAGTTTCTCATGCGTTTGTTCGTAGAACGGCAGCCAGAGCGATATTGCCGCCACCAGCTTCTTTCAACACATCTGGTCGGTGGCCAGCCAGATTCGCTTGAGAGCCGCCAGAAGCTCCCCTGAGTGGTAAACGGGTTTTGGGCCGGGCCGCCCTTCTCCTTTTTGGTCGCTTGACGATAGCGCACCCTTATTGCGGCCAAATACTCTCGCTTTGAATTTCCGCCCATATTCTCGTCTCCTTTCGGTAACACTGAATATGAGGCAACGTATCATTTCTCAGATCAAATCCATCACCCTTCAGTAACATTTAATTTGAAGCAATTCGTAGGTGACCTTTCCAAGCGATTATCGGTTGACAAGGGCAGGTCAAACTGCTTCTTTTGTGCCCGATCCTGATTGAAAGGTCAACCTATGGAGTCAATGACCGGATTTGGCCGGGCCGAGTTGACGACCCGGGCCGGGAAGTTCAAAGTCGAGATATCAAGCGTCAACAACCGCTTCCTGGAGATATCGGTCAGATTGCCGCGACAGTTCTCTGCCTTCGAACACAACCTGCGTGTGCTTGTTTCAAGCCGGTTGAACCGCGGCAAGGTCTACCTTTTCGTTGGTTTCGAGCAGCCCGAGACCTCCCCCGACAAATATCCCATCAACAAGAAGGCGGCGCGTGCCTACTACGAGCAGCTCAAGGCGCTCAGAAGCAGGTTGAAGCTGTCCGGTGAGATTCACCTGCGGGACCTGCTGCTTCTGCCGGAGATCGGTACTCCGGAGCGGGAGGATTTCGACGAAGACATTATCTGGTCCGGGATGCAACGCGCAGTCCGCAAAGCAGTCAACGAGTTGAGTCGCATGCGGCGCCGTGAAGGTGCCGCTATGGCGCGGGATATGGCTCAGCGGTTGAAGGTTCTGGTCGGACTCACGAGGCAGATCATGGCCCGTTCTGCTGATTCTGTGGAAAGCCATCGCGACAAACTGACGGCCAGGATCAACGAACTCCTGGATCGGCCGGTTCCGGATCACGGCAGGTTGGAGGAGGAGATCGCCATTATCGCCGAGAAAACGGATATCTCGGAAGAATGCACGCGGTTGCTAAGTCATTTCGACCAGGCCAGGAGGAATCTGAAGGCAAAGCAACCGTCCGGCAAGAAACTCACTTTCATCCTGCAGGAGATGAACCGAGAAGCCAACACGATAGCCTCCAAGGCCACCAACATTGAGATTACACGCGCTTCGATCTCGGTCAAGGAGGAGATCGAAAAACTCCGGGAGCTCGTTCAGAACGTTGAGTAGCCGATCTGTCAGGATGCAACCGGCGAGAAGGCGCCGCCGGCGCAAGCCGGGTAAGATCGTCATTGTTTCGTCGCCTTCCGGCGGCGGGAAGACGTCGATCTGCAGAAAATTGCTTTCCCCGTCGCGCCGGGATCGGGGTTGGCGGTTTTCCATCTCATACACTACCCGTCAAAGACGACCCGGTGAGAGAAACGGCCGGGAGTACTATTTCATCAACGACAACGAGTTCCAGCGGCTGGTCGCAGCCGGTTTCTTCGCCGAGCATTTCAAAGTCCATCTTTATCATTACGGGACGCCGCGCGGGCCGCTTCAGCAGGCGCCGGGAAAGGGAGGCGTCATGCTGCTGGACGTTGATATCCAGGGCGCCCTCAGGCTGAAAAAGGAGTACCCTGATGCCATAACCATTTTCATACTGCCGCCGTCCATTGCAGCCCTCAAAGAGCGACTGAGGAAGCGAGGTACCGAGACCAGCGATCAACTTGCCGTGCGCTTCCACAATGCCCGCAAGGAGATGAGATTATACCGCCGGTTTGAGTATGTCGTTGTAAATAAAGAGCTTGGCGAGGCGGTCTCGCAGGTACTGAGCATCGTTGAGGCACATCACTGCCGTACGGACAAACTCAACCCGGAACAAATGAAGAGGATTTCCGGTTAGGCTTTCACATAATTCCTGGAGGTTCACATGCCACTATTCTCGATTGAGGACATAAGCAAGCTCGATTTGAACAGCTATGAAGCGGTGATTGTCGCTTCACAACACGCTCGCAGGCTCAACGCGGTGCGACTGGCGGCCCTGGAGCGAATGGAGGAAGACCCCGAGGTGCAGATTGATGCCCGCAAGATCACGATGGTGGCCTTGAGAGAAGTTTTGGAGGGAAAAGTAAAGTTTGAGCGTCCCGATTCGATGTAACTACATAAAACTCTCATCGAACCCAAACGCTGGAATCCAAATGGCCAAGAACCTGGTAATTGTCGAGTCACCCGCCAAGACGCGGACTCTTGTTCGCTTTCTGGGAAAAGAGTATGACATCCTTGCGACCGTCGGGCATATTATCGATCTACCCAAATCAAAGCTTGGAATCGATCCCGCCAACAGCTTCAAACCCGAATACCAGGTCATCAAAGGCAAAGAAAAGACCATCAGCAAACTCAAGAAGGCTGCCAGGAAAGCTGATACGATTTACCTCGCTCCGGACCCGGACCGGGAAGGCGAGGCCATCGCCTGGCACGTTGCCAACTGCCTGAAAGGCGGCACCAAGGCCGAGTTCGTTCGGGTAGCGTTCAATGAGATTACCGAGTCGGCGGTTCTGGAGGCGATGAAAAGCCCACGCGCTGTTGACATGAACCGGGTCAACGCCCAGCAGGCCCGCCGGGTGTTGGATCGCATCGTCGGCTACACCGTTTCGCCTTTCCTGTGGAAGACGGTGGCTCACAACCTCTCAGCAGGTCGAGTGCAGTCGGTAGCCCTGCGGCTGGTATGTGAGCGCGAGGCCGAGATAGAGGCCTTCACACAGCAGGAGTACTGGAATATCGCCGCCCTGCTGGTCACCACCGGCAAGGATGAGTTCACCGCGCGGCTTTACCGGATTGACGACAAAACATTATCCAGCCCGATTGACACCGGCGCTAAGAAGACCTGGATAGCCTCCGAAAAAGAAGCCAAGGCCTGCATTGCCGAACTCAAGAAGGCCTCCTTTGCCGTAACGAAGATTAAAAAATCGGAGCGCAAGCGCAAGCCGCTTCCGCCGTTTATCACCTCGACCTTGCAGCAGGAAGCGGCCAAAGTATACGGATTTTCTCCCAAGGCCACCATGTCGACAGCGCAGAAGCTTTACGAGGGTGTGGAAATCAGCAAGAAAGGCCCCACCGGTCTTATCACATACATGCGCACCGACTCCACGCGGGTGTCGAAGGAAGCGCTCGCGGCTGTCCGCGCCCTGATAGGCAAGGACTACGGCAAGCAGTATCTTCCGGCCAAGGCGAACGTCTACGGGTCAAAGAGAAAAGCCCAGGACGCCCACGAGGCCATCCGCCCGACGTACATGTCACTGCCGCCGGAGAAGGTAAAGAAGAAACTGACTCCGAGCCAGTTCAAGCTCTACAGTCTTATATGGAAGCGGTTTATCGCCTCCCAAATGCAGCCGGCCCGGTTCGACGTCCAGACTGTTGACATATCCGCCGGTCGCTACCTGTTCAGAGCCACCGCGCAGAAAGTCAGATTCGACGGTTTCCTGAAGGTCTACCGCGAGGGCCGGGAACCCGACGAGAACGGCAACGGCGGCAACGGGATCGAGACGCTACCGGACCTGAAAGAGGGCGAACGGCTGAAACTGAAAAAACTGACGCCGTCACAGTCGTTCACCAAGCCGCCGGCCCGTTTTTCGGAGGCTATGCTGGTGAAGCAGCTTGAGGCTGACGGTATCGGTCGCCCGTCAACCTATGCCACCATTATCTCCACCCTGAAGGATCGCAAGTACGCTGAATCGCAGGAGCGGAAGCTGATTCCCACTGAGCTCGGCACAACTGTCAATAAAATCCTTGTGGAGAACCTTCCCGATCTGTTTGACATCACTTTCACCGCTGACATGGAAAGCGAACTCGATCTGATCGAGGACGGCACCGAGGACTGGGTCAACGTACTCAACGGTTTCTACGAGCCGTTCATGGAGACTATTAGCGGGCTCAAGCAGAGGGAAGAGGAGATCAAGCAGTCGATGTTCGAAGCCACCGACGAGGTCTGTGAGAAGTGCGGCTCGCCGATGGTCATCAGATGGGGCCGCAACGGGCGTTTCATGGCCTGCTCGGCCTACCCGAACTGCAAATCGACCAAGCCGCTGCCCGGTGAACGAGACCAGTTCACGACCGACGAGAAATGTGAGAAATGCGGTTCGCCGATGGTCATCAAAACGGGGCGGTTCGGCAGGTTTATGGCCTGTTCGGCATACCCGGATTGCAAGAATACGAAGGCCATCACGCTGGGGATTGATTGCCCGCGCCCCGGTTGTGGCGGCAAGATCACCGAGAAGCAGACCCGCGGAGGCAAGCTGTTCTACGGCTGCTCCAAATACCCCAAATGCGATTTTGCCAGTTGGGACAAACCGATCAATGAAAAATGCCCCGCCTGCGGCTACGCTTTCATGGTGCAGAAGATCTCCAAGAAGCGTGGTGAGTATCTCAGGTGTCCCAAGTGTCGGCACGAGATGGCGGAAGTTCCGGACACATCCCCGGAGGAAGAGTCCAAGTCTCAAACGCCGGTATAGGGCGCAGGTTGACATCCCCGTTCATGGTCCCGTTCCCCTCGCCATACATAAGGTGCGGTAAGCCGATGCGGCCGAAGGAGTGCAACCTGCCCGATGCTGCTGCGATCAGCCTTGTCCGTTCATTTCCATTGACGGCAGGTTTGTTTATGGGGATATTGTATCATCATGCTGCAAAAGGCGCTCGACAGTTTTCTGAGATCCCTGGCCCGGGATCAGGGTCGGGCTGCCAAAACGATCGAATCGTACCGCCGAGACCTGATCGGCTGGATATCGTTTCTTGAGAAGCAGTATGCGGAGCTTCCCCACGCGGCCAGGAACGATCCTTTGTTCCTGCGCCTGTATCTCCGCGAGCGATCCGAGAACAATGTCTCCAACCGCTCGCTGGCCCGGTTCCTGTCGGCCCTGGCGAGTTTCCAGAGATACCTGTCGGGCCGTACGCAGTACCGGCCCTACCTTTTCGAGTTGCCCCGGATGAGATTCCAGGCGGGTATCCCGCGATTCATCCCCCAGGGAGAAGCCGTCTCGATGTTTGAGCATCGCAACGCCCGCAAGGACAAGCGAAGCTACTTTTACTGGCGGGATTTCCTGATGGTGTCGTTGCTGTACGCCACCGGTGTCAGACGTGAGGAACTGGCCAATATCAGGTTATCCGATATCGATCAGGAACAGGGATTGATGACAGTGACCGGCAAGGGGAACAAGACCCGGCTGGTGCCGGTGGGGGAGCGTACGCTCGTGGATTTGCAGAAGTACCTTAATATCAGACGCGATTATATGAAAGTTCAAGGCTCGTCGTCGGAGGCGCTCTTTCTGAACCGGTACGGCCGACAACTGACGGTGCGGTCGGTAGATCGTCTGGTCAAGGCCTTCGCCCGAACGGAAGGGATTGATCTGACGCCCCACGCCCTGCGCCACTCGTTCGCCACCCATCTTCTGGAGAACGGCGCCGACCTGCTCTTGATTAAGGAAATCCTGGGCCATTCGTCTCTTTCGACGACGCAGAAGTACACGCATGTGACGGCGGAGACGATGAAATCGGTCTATAAGAAAGCCCACCCACGCTCGGGCTCGAACCAGTAAGGGGAAACCATGCAGACGCGCTCCACCACTATCCTGGGTATCATCCACAAAGGCAAGGCAGCCCTGGCGGGCGACGGCCAGGTGACGTTCGATGAGACCATTCTGAAGACCAAGGCAGTCAAGATCCGCCGCATGCACGAGGGCAAGATACTGGCCGGATTCGCCGGAACAGCCGCCGATGCCCTGGCGCTCTATGAGTTGCTTGAGAAAAAGATCGAGGAATACTCGGGCAACCTTCCCCGCGCCACCGTGGAACTTGCCAAAGAGTGGCGCACCGACAAGATGCTGCAGAAGCTGGAAGCTGTTATCGCCGTTACCGACAGGAAGAACATCTTTCTGGTCAGCGGGAACGGCGACGTCATTGAACCGGACGACGGCATCATTGCCATCGGATCGGGCGGTTCCTACGCGCTGGCCGCCGCCAGGGCCATGATTGTCGCCAACCCGAAGCTCAGCGTGGATAAGATCGCCCGCACGGCTATGGAAATCGCCGCTGACATTTGTATCTACACCAACAAGAACATCAAGGTAGAAATCCTGAAATGAACAACAACTTTCCCACGCCCAAAGAGGTGGTCGACCACCTGGATAAACACATCATTGGGCAGCACAACGCCAAGAAAGCGGTCGGTATCGCCCTTCGGAATCGCTGGCGTCGCCAACAGGTCGACGAGGAACTGCGCGCCGAGATCATGCCCAACAATATCATCATGATCGGCCCCACCGGCGTCGGCAAGACCGAGATCGCCCGGCGGCTGTCTGAGATGGCCAGGGCGCCCTTCATCAAGGTCGAGGCGTCCAAGTTTACCGAGGTCGGATACGTGGGTCGCGATGTCGAGTCGATGGTCCGCGATCTTACCGACATTGCCGTGAACATGGTCAAGGTGGAGATGTCGAAGGAGTTGTCGCAGAAGGCAAACCACAACGCCGTCGATCGTGTGCTCGACCTGTTGCTGGCGCCGGCGCCGCGAGCGGCAGCGCCCGGGGCGGAGACAGAAGACGCGGCTGTGACCGTGGCCAGGACCAGGGAAAAACTGCGCCACAAACTGCAGGAGGGTCAGCTTGATGATCGCGAGGTGGAGTTGGAAGCGCCTGATCGCCAGTTCCCGGTGGTGGAGATATTCTCTCCCATGGGAATGGAGGAACTGGGTGTCAATTTCCAGGAGATGTTCTCCGGGCTGATCCCCAAGAAAACGAAGAGGCGCAAGATGACCATCAGAGAGGCCCACCGCTTCCTGATGCACGAAGAGCTGGACAAACTGATAAACATGGATGAGGTCATCGCGCAGGCGCTTGACCGCGTGCAGGAGTCGGGAATCGTGTTCATCGACGAGCTGGACAAGATCGTGGGTAACGGCAGCAAATCCGGCCCCGATGTCAGCCGCGAGGGTGTGCAGCGTGATATCCTGCCGATTGTGGAGGGGTGCGGGGTGATGACCAAGTACGGCATGGTGCACACCGACCATATTCTGTTTGTTGCCGCCGGGGCGTTTCACGCCGCCAAACCCTCGGACCTCATCCCGGAACTGCAGGGGCGCTTCCCGATAAGAGTAGAACTCGATTCCCTGACCGCAGCCGATTTTGAACGCATCCTCATCGAACCTAAAGCAGCCTTAGTGATCCAGTACAAAGCCCTTCTCAAGGCCGAGGGTGTCAACCTGGAGTTTGCCCCGAAGGCTGTCAAGAAAATTGCCGAATATGCGGAGCGAGTGAATACCGAGGCCGAGAACATCGGCGCCCGTCGACTTCATACCGTTATGACTACCCTGCTGGAGGATCTTCTCTTTGAGCCTCCGGCGCGGAAGAAGCGCATCCGAATCACAGAGAAAATGGTCGAAGAGACCCTCTCGGAGATCGTTCAAAACGAGGACCTGAGCCGGTATATATTGTAGGTCGGCTGAGACATCAGTGAGGTGGCCCTAAACCGAGATATTGTGCTGCCAGGTGTCACTGCCTGGCAGTTGTGCGAATCCAAAGAGGCGTCGGGCAGAGACACCCGACGCCACCCCTTGGAGTACGTTTTTCAACAAGCCCGAAAGCCAGCATCCAGTCTTCGAATACAACCTGGATTCCGAGTCAAGCCCGGAATGACGAAGGTGTTGTTGAGGGGGGAGGAGCTCAGATGTGTGTCTGCCTGACGGCCGGTGTCTGCAGCGCCGCTCGGCGATCCGGCATCGGTGCGGTGGCCCTACACAGAGTAGACTTTGATATCTCCGATGAAGAGATTGGCGGCTATGTACAGCTTGCGCTCGGATGCGTCGTAGTCGGGTGACTTGCTTTCAAGACTGTTTCCGAAACCGGACGCTCTCCGACCGGCGATCTCGATATCTCCGATGAAATTCGAACAGTGGGCGGTGTAGGCTATCTCCGGGGGAATAAAGAGACGCACGTCGCCGATGAATCCGGAGATGATCATCCTGTTCAGCCCCGGCGAGAGTATGGCGCCGCGAAGCTTCATCTCGACATCACCAATCCCTATCGACAGCTCGGCATTCTGCAGGCTGACTCCGTCGCAGTCAATAGACATGTCACCCAGGAACTTGCTGTAACGGACCTTGCCTGTCCCGTTTTCGCGGGGTCGTTTCGTAGTGTAGGCGTCGGATATTGATTCCGATTCCGGGGGAGCCATCGTTGCTTGCTCGTCGGCGAAGGCGCCGGTGTCGGGCGTCCGCGAAGCCTGGGCATGGTCTGAGAAAGTGCCTGTCGCCTGGGACTGCAAACCACTGATACTCATCTCAGCCCGAATCCGGTCTTCCTGACGTTTCTTGCGTACTATGAGCCAGACGCCGAGAGCAATAAGGCCGAAGGGGATCAAAAGACGGATCAGGTCGCCGAATGAAAACCAGATCAAGTCGAAAGTGCGGCCGAGCATAAACAAGCCGATGAGGACGAGCGCCAATCCGAATATGACCGTCTTCTTGTTCATGCCGCGATGCCGGAAGCTCCTTTCTGAGGACTACATACGTTATATTCGCCGATTGGTTGCCGGAGGTCAAGGATTTTACAGCTTAGCCGCCGCACTGAAAAAAGGGCCGCCCCGAGCGGGCAGCCCTTGAATCGCCAACAGGTGCAGATTAGAAATTGACAGTCATCATTGTGTACAACCAGAGGCGGGGATCCATATTCTGCACCCCGGCGAAAGCATCTTCTACAAAGAATACCGAACCACCGACCTCGATATGGATGCCGTGGACGCGAGTGGTAGCAACCTTTGCATCCAGTTCCACTCCGACATCTTTGGTCACGGTTGTATTGGCGAGCGGATTCACGTAATCCGCCGCCGTGGAGAAGAAGTGAGCGTCGGCGTTGACCCACCAGCCATCGCCCGGTTCCACCTCGGCCCGAAACATCCAATCAAGTAGCCCGGCGTCTTCGTAGGGCCGGCCCGCTACCGCAGCGGTGGTGAAGAAGTCCATGTAGCCCTGAAACTTGTGGCCGGCGAGGTAGAGGTTGTCATACGCTTTGAATTCGCCGTCGCCAGGGTTATCGTCGCCGGACGTGTAGTCGATTCCTACGCCCAATCTGCCCGTGACCTGCCCTTCGAAGGAGTACCCGACCTCAGCGGCCAACATGAGGGCTTTGACACTGAGCTTGTCGTCATTGTCGGCAGTCTCGGCCGGGGCCAGACCCCGGGGTATGTTTCCGCCCTGGCGGACGGCATTCAGTATCACGTCGAACCCCTCGTACTGGCAGGTGAAGTAGGCTCCGATGCTGGTTCGGTCAATGTTGTTGACCAGCCAGTAATTGCCACTGGTATCGGCGTCATACTCATAGAGACCGAACAGGTCAAGATTGATTTCCTTGACAGTGGCATAGACTCCGGCGATGTCGAAATCGGCATTCTTCTTGGGGTTGTTGCGCTCTATGGCCTTCAGGCCGAAGGCGGTAAGCTTGAAGTCGGAATGGTCGAACCAACCCATGCTGCCTTCCCAGGACCGGCCGACCTGGCTCCAGCCGACGGGGCCGAAGACACGTTCATTTCCGAAGGCCAACTCGAACCGACCGGCTTTCATGCCTATTCCCTCGGCGAACAAGTTGTCGATGTGGAAGTAGGCCTGGTGAAGCTCGACACTCTTGCCGTCGTTGAGTTCACCTGAAGTACGGTTGCCGAACTGGTCAAACCCGCCCATCCGGCGGCTGTCCTGCAACTGCACGAAGGCGCGCGTATTGCCGTCGACGACTGCTTCCACGGCCAGCCTCGTGCGCAGGTCGGCGATGTTAACCATCGATTGCGAGGTGTCGAGATTCTTGTCGTCGATCTCTTCCCGCAGCCTGACCTGGCCCGAGAAGTTGATCTCCGTGTCCGCGGCAACCGGGACAACAGCCGCCAGTGCAATCGCCAGGATAAGTAACCCCTTGATTAGACCTTTCACCTGATTTCCTCCTTATTGCTGTTGTTGGTCATCTGCTGTCATATACCGTAAAGGCCCGGAAAAGCCCGCAAAACAGCAATCCCGGGGTTCAGTTATAGAAAGGATGATAACAGGTCCCCGGAAGGCGCGCAAGCAAAAACCGACATCATTTTCCGGTGTCCCGGTGGGGAATGGCTCCTTGACAAGGATAGTTGTATGGCTTTAATTCAACAGATTTTTTGTGATGAACTACCGAGAACCCCTGCCAAAGGAGGAAATATGCCCCGTTCTTTGTGCCAAATCACCGACCTGACCACCGGCGAAGTGCTGAAGGTCCTTGATCTGTGCGCCCTGATGAAAAAGAAGGAGATGTCTCCCCGGCCGCTTGAGGGCAAATCCGTGGCGTGCATTTTCACCAAGGAATCCCTTCGGACACGGATTTCGTTCGAGGTCGGCATCAATGAGCTTGGCGGCCACGCTGTTTATGTGACCGGCCAGGAGATCAAACTGGGCCAGCGAGAATCTGTGGCCGACGCCGCGCGTGTGCTTTCGCGTTACGTGGCGATGATAATGATTCGCACGTTTGCCCAGGAGGACGTAGAGGAACTCGCCCGGTATGCCTCGGTTCCGGTGATCAATGGCCTGACCGACATGGTCCATCCGTGCCAGATACTGGGCGACTACTTCACCGCCACCGAGCACCTGGGCCCAAGGGATCGTTACAAGGTGGCCTACATGGGCGACGGCAACAATGTAGCCAACAGTTGGTTGAACCTTGCCTCGCTGATCCCTCTCGACCTGCGTATCGGGACCGCCGAAGACTGCCGGCCGGACGCAAAGATCATGGAACAAGCCAGGGCCAACCCCGACAGCCGGATCATCGTCACCGACGACCCTAAAGAAGCGGTTGCCGGTGCCGATGTAGTCTATACGGATGTTTGGGCCTCTATGGGGCAAAAGCATCTGGTCGAGGATAAGGAGAAAAGGTTAAGGAAGTTTCAGATAAACAGTGCCCTTTTGGGGGTCGCTGATCCGAAGGCGATCGTAATGCACTGCCTGCCGGCAGAACGCGGCAAGGAGATCACCGACGAGGTAATGGACGGTCCTCAATCAGTGATTTTTGATGAAGCGGAAAACCGGCTGCATATTCAAAAGGCCATTATGGTTTTCCTCCTTACATAGGAATGTTGACGCGGCCGGCCCCAAACGGGACGAAAAGACGAAAGGAGACGGTGTATGCGCTTGCAGAAACGCATTCTCGTTTCGGGCCTGACCGTAGCTATCGGCGTGATCGCTTTGATTCTCACGGGGTGCGGCTCGGATGACAAGAGTACTTCCAGCACCAACTACGGATCGCTGACTGATCCGGAGTTTGTTGTCGTTCAGAGCCAGGTCGACATGTTTGTCGATTCCACGGTCAATTTCCTCAGGAACGGTTTGAATACCGTACATGGTATTTCCGACGAAAACGGCACCATTCTCCCGGCGCAGTATGCACCCGGTCCCGAGGATAACGACGTATTCGACACCTCTTACGCCAACGGCTGGCACCGCGTTTTCATACTCAACCAGTACGATGGTTATGGGACCACCGTTCTCGACTCCATTCAGTATATCAAGGACGGCGCTTACCAGCAGACCTGGGCTAACCGGGATCAACTTGTGTACAAGCACTACTGGACCTGGACTAGCGAAACCGACACCATCAGGGGCTTTGCCGACTACACCTTTGGCAATCTCAACACGGCCCAGGCCGCCGTTACGGGAACCAACCGGATGGAGTACCGCCGGCAGTTCGTCACCGGCGACTCCACCGTTACCAGAACCTTCGCTATCGAAGCAACCTTGAGCGGATTCACGCTGGCGAAGACGATGTCTACCGGCTGGGATCACTGCCCGGTTACCGGTTCCGTCTCGGTCACGCTGACGATGACCTACCAGAAGGATGGCGCCGATCCTGTCGAGTCCACCTGGACAGGCAATCTTGCCTTTGACAACGGCGGTTTGTCAGTCGCTTTCAGACTGGGAAACACCATCTGGCAATACCAGGACCAGGTGTGCATCAACCCCCAATAAACCGGTAACGGCAACGAAACGCAAGCCCGGCGGAGAATGGCCGGGCTTTTTTTTGTTGGCATTGGGCCTTCGATTGGTTAACAGGTTCTGCCATGAAGGAAATCCTCAAGTATTCCGGTTGTTTTGTATGTGGCGACCGTAATCCATGCGGTTTGAAAGCCCGGTTCCACTATGACGGAGAAAAGGCGGTAACCAGCATCACGGCTACAGAGGCGTTTGAGGGATACCGCGGGATATATCACGGCGGTCTGATATCCACGCTGTTGGACGAGGTCATGATCAAGGCTATCCTGGCCGTCGACAGGTATGCCGTTACCGCTGAGATGACCGTACGCTTCCTTTCTGTGGTCGATATCGGCGATCACGTGACCCTGACAGGCACAGTAGTACGCCGCAAGGGCCGGGTGTTCTTTACGGAAGGACAGGCAACAAAGGACAGCGGGGAGCTTGTGGCTACCGCCACCGGCAAGTACGTCGAAGCAGATGCCGACCTTGCGAAGATACTCAGGCAGTCGGTCGAGTGAAAAGGATTTCACCAGTTTGCCGAGTGTTGTCAGTTTTGCCGCTATATTGCTCAACTGCGGAACCCTCGACCCCGACCTATCCTGTGTTCTGATATGCAGTTGGCTTAAACGAACGCCTCTTCCGGAAACCGGCATCACCCTTGCTCGATTAAGGGGGATGAAAACCACCAACGCACCCACAAAATGCTACCTAGCTGCCTTCCACTGCCCCGAACTTGATTCTGCCCTCGTACGCCGCGGGCTGTGCCGAGGGATGATCTGCTTTGCCATTCCGGAGTTGGGCATCCTGTTTCGGTGTCGGGCGGGCGGAGAGCTCGTAGATCTCGAGTTCGGGGCCATGTTTGCGCTCTTGAAGTTCGTGAAGACCAAACTCCAGGACGAGAAAATACGGACGGTTCAAATCCACTCTTCCAATCCGGAATTCGTGTTCGCCTTCACGGGCAGTTCCCGCCACTTGAAGCAGGGCTCGCAAAGGATGAAGATGCTCACGGAGTACAACAAGGAGTTAGTGATCAGCATGGCCTATCTGGAGCCGGTGGACAACAAGGCGCTGGTCTCTTCGGCCGAGTATCCATCGATGCCGGTCTCGCGCTCGATCAGTTTCAACCCCCACGACGAAGATCTCTCTAAGACCAGTTTCAAGCCCTTTCAGAAGGGAATCAGGCTTTAGGAGGCCTCTCCAAAACTCGGGGCAGAATGCAACACAGCAACTACCTTCCATTGCGAGTCATTCCAGCTCACGGGCCTGTTGAAAAAGTCACAGCAGCCGGCCGCCGAAGCATTGATACTGGTGCTGCCGGGCGTCTCTGCCCGGCAGTAGCACGAATCCATAGAGGCGTCGGGCAGAGACACCCGACGCCACCGCTTGGAGTACGTTTTTCAACAAGCCCTCACGCGGGAATCTAACTGTATCAACCCTTTACTGGATCCCCTATCTTCACAATCGAAGTGCAACACCTTATAAAGGTGTTGTTATGGGAAAAAGATATAGTCAGCTTACCATTGAAGAGCGGTGTGAGATTGCCCGATTATGTACCGCGGGGTGCTCGATCCGGCAAATTGCGGCAATTCTGGATCGCGCGCCATCGACTATTGCTCGGGAGATAAAACGAAACTGTACTCGGAACGGTCGGTATCGGCCGGTGTATGCGGATCAACAGAGCCTCGCTCGCCGCTGGAGTGGCTCCAAACCGGACCGGGACAGAGCCCTACGCGAGACGGTGCTGTCGCGCCTGGTACAAGGCTGGTCCCCCGAGCAAGTTTCCGGACGGCTCGCCCGAGAAGCAGGGGTGTGCGTGATCTCCCACGAGACGATCTACCGGTTCATCTACGCACAGATCGCCCGAACCAAGGACTATAAGTGGCGTCATTATCTGCCACGTGGCAAGTCCAAACGCGGTTGGCGAGGTCGCAAGGGCGGGAGCCCGGCCTCGTTCATCGCCCACCGCCGCCCTCTATGCGAGCGGCCCGAGGAGGCCAATGACCGCCAAACACCGGGACACTGGGAGGCCGACCTGATGTTGTTCAAAACCTATGGACAGGCCATCCTCGCCTTGCACGAGCGGCACTCCCGCCTGCTCATCGCTGTCCGATCACCCAGCAAGGCCGCGAAACCTATCGCTAAAGCTATGACCGACATCCTCGCATCGTTGCCACCGCAGTGGCGCCAGACAGTCACCTTCGACTATGGCACCGAGTTCGCGCGCCACCACGAACCGCATGCACTCAATGTCCAGACCTTCTTCTGTGACACATATTCGCCGTGGCAAAAAGACGGAGTCGAAAATGCAATCGGCCGCATGCGCCGAACCCTTCCCAGAAAAACTGACCTGGCCACCTTTACCAACGATCGCTTCGTCGAACTCATCCAGGCATACAACAACACGCCACGAAAATGTCTGGACTTTCGAACCCTTCCCGCTTTCGCGGGCATGACGTAGGGGCTCAAAGATGACCTGTAATGGAAGGCCGTTGCTGTCTTGCATTCTGTCCCGAGTTTTTCAGCAAACCGTTAGTACTTCACCTGTCGACGTGTCATCCATTGACCAGAAGACCGGTTGTCATCACATGCATCACATCCCAGGCATGTACTTCGGGTTTGGGTGAGGCGATGATTGCCATCATCGCTGACTGTTTTTTTCTTGACACGGTTTTGAAAAAAGCTTTCTGTGAATGAGACCAAACAACCGATGGAGGAGTCCAATGCGCAAAGCCAAGAAAGCAACTAAGAAAAGAGTTGCGAAAAAGGCGACGAAAAAGAAAAAGAAGCCGGCCACCAGACCGGGCGTCAAGTTGTGGACCAAGGCGGACCTGGCGATGCTGAGGAAGTTGTATCGTACGACTCCAAATGCCGAAATCGCCAAGAAACTGAAACGTACAGTAGGCTCCGTCGCAGCCAAGGCCGGGTTGCTGGGATTGAAAAAGAAGGTCGCCAAGAAGAAAGTCTCCAAGAAGAAGGTGGCCAGGAAAAAGAAGAAGTAGCTATCGCAGAAGTTCTCGTCCGCAGTGCTCATCAGGCGGACGGTGGTAGCACTGATTTGCGCAGAAGCCCGCTATTCGGTGGGCTTCTGTTTTTGGTTGGCGGCGGCGAACACACCATCAGTTGGTTGGGACCCTGTCGGAAAATGCGTCAGGGGTACGCCTTGTCTGCGATCCTATGTCACCAAGCCTCGTACTATTGACATCATTATGAATGTACGCTCCACCCCCTGGATATGTCTGTTGGACAGGGCGGTTTTGCAGCAGATGGATAGGACGTCCAGTGATACCAACTTGCGTTCATTATTCAAGTGTATTATCATTGCGGCCGGACTCAAAACCAGGGAGCCTGGCCATGATGGAAGAAACGCTGGAGCGATTACTGGCACTGCCGAAGCAGACTCGCAGCATAAGGGAATGGCGAAGGTTGGAGGCGGTCTGGTTGCGGGAGAAGCTTGGTCTGAGCGGACCGGAGGTATCAGCGGCCCTGAATTACAGGCTTCAAACCGTACACGCAATCCAGCATCAGTGGAAGTAGGGGAGAGAGTCTCTCTTTCGACGGCCCCATCCCGGTGACTGCAAACACGCGGATCTGATGGCGGAAGAAGAAAAGGAATTTCTTGCACCCTTTTTCCAAAAGGCAGAAGCCGGCCCTAAAGGGCGTCTCCAAGTTGGCACGTATCAGGCACGGCCACCTTCCGCCTCAATATCGACATACCTAATCCATTGTCATGTAAAACCTTACATGTGCGAGCAGAAATAAAGCGGAGAGGCAGGGATTCGAACCCTGGGTACCCGAAGGTACACTGGTTTTCGAGACCAGCGCTTTCGACCGCTCAGCCACCTCTCCGTTAACGTAACACATAGTCTGATAACTACTTAATAACTACACAACCTTTCGCCTCTCATTCGTGGTGTCCATATTGTGTCCATATAGAAACCTGAGTGACTCCACAGCTTTCCGCTTGTGATCCGGGCTGAGATGGGCATATCGAAGAGTCATAGTGATTGACTTGTGCCCGAGAAGCTCCTTTACAGTCAACAAGTCAACGCCGCCCATCACCATGTGACTCGCGAACGTGTGTCGTAAGTCGTGGAAAGTAAAATCCTCGATCCCAGCTTTCTTGACGGCCCGCTCAAATGCCGTCCTTAGGCTGCGGATGCCATGCCCATCATCTTCGCAGAAAACCCGCTCGTCTTTCCTCGGCAACGCCCTAATCACATCGACGAGCTCAAGGGCCATCGGGACTTCCCGTTTCTCGGCGTTCTTGCTGTCCCGTACGAAGATGATTCCGTGGTTCAGGTCAAGATCGGTCCACTTCAACTTGAGAATCTCACCCCTTCTCATCCCCGTATACAGCGCCATTATGACCACTGGCTTGAACCTGGTATCCAGCTCGCCCAAGACTCTGACAATCTCATCTTGAGTGAGATACCGCAACCGGGTGTTTCTTTCCTTTAGCATACGGATAGATTTAACTGGATTCGCAGTGGATAGATCCCATTGCATTGCCTTCGTGAACATATGCTTGAGGCAACCAAGCTCTCGGTTCACGGTCGCCGGTGTTACTTTCTTCAATCGGTCCGTCTTGTATTCTTCCAGGGCCAGGGGAGTGATCTCAACAAGCCTCTTCCCACCGAACTTGGACGAAAGCCGCTTGATGCTATACTCATCTCTTTCCCACGAAGCCTTGTTTGCCTTCGCGAAATCCATGTACAGCTTGGTCAACTCTTCAAAAGGGGTACGCGATTGGCGCCTTACATCCAGAAACCGGTTCTCGGCGATTTGGACCTTTCGCTTGGCTAGCACCTTTTCAGCCATTTTTCGATTCGGTCCAATAGATTCTCGCTTCCGCCTACCATCTACATAGTAGTCGATGTACCAGGTTTGGCCTTTCTTAAAGACAGACATCATTTCTCCTCACCTTCTGTAAGAAGCAACATACAAAAACCAAGTCCCAGGTCAAGCTCCAAGCATCACCTTTGAGGCGGTCGATCGTGAGGGTCGCACGGCGTGACCTTGTTTCTTTCAATCCACATGCGCACGTCGGCCAGGTCGAACATGACCCGCCTTCCCATTTTCACAAATGGTATTTCTCGCCTCTCAGAGACCCAGGAATCGATGGTGAAGATGCTGATTCCCAGGAATTCTGAGAGTTCCCGTTTACTCAAGAACCTCTTCTCGCGGGTCTTCATCTCAGGTTCCCCGGGGAGCTGGAACCTGGGGTATCTAGCCACATCAATCTTGGCCGGCCGAAACTAGCAACATCTTCGATCTTCTGGCAATTGAGGGAGCAACAACCCAAATGCTCCCACTCTGGATTGATTTGTCCAATGGAATTGCTTTCCTTTATACCTTTTCTTTTAATCCAATTCATTTTCTCTATCCATTCCAGTCGCATTGCTAACAGCCTGCATTGCTATCTGTCAATGCGGCAGTTGCCTTGGCGATCTGGCAGCCTTTCTCCGCCATGGTCTGTCGCTGACTGCCTCTGGCATCCTCAGCCTACTACCATTGTTCTCACGTGCCAGCCGCGTCCCTGGCTGGCTGTATTCCTTGTCTCCTGGCTTGTCTGTCTCTTCCAGCGGACTTGCTCTTCTCTTACTACACCGTCTCCACCGCTCACAGCGGTTCCTATGCTTCCGACCTGAAGTCTGATTCCTCTCAGTCTCCTGAGCCATTTGGGTTGTTTGAGTCACCCGTGCCATCTGAATCATTTGAGTCATCTCTGTAAATATGGATCATATGAGTGGGTCGTCTGAATCATCCCAATCGAGGTCTTGCTCCTCGTCCTCTCCTGGCCAGATATCCGATCCACTCTGGTTCTCTCGGGCAGGGTTGCCCGCGACACCGTTGGTCGCCTCAAACCCGCACCTGAGAACGGGCCGTGGGTTACTAGGCCACCTGATCTTGTCCAGTTCCTCACTCAATGACAACTGCTTGTCTATTTCGGAGTCGTCAAGCTCGTCGAGCTCTGCTTCCAGTTCAAGGATTCTCTGCTCCCTGGCGTGTCGTTCTTTATCAGCCTCAGCGAGCCTCTCTTTGAGACGTTCGTCCTCTTCTCGCTCCTTTTCTAACTCCAGCTTGTTTCTCTCCAGGATTTCAAGGTGCTTCTCATAATCATGTTTGCATTGGCGGGTCTCCGAATCTCCCCACTGCTGGAACATTGGACAACCCGGACAGTGATGTAGTGTGATCTCTCGGCCTGTCTCAGGGCAGCGAAAGACGTGAATCCTGCCCATTGGAATGGGTGGTCGAAAGAGCCTGTCAAGACCGCTACTCCAGTTTCTGAGGCCCCAATAACGTGTGGGTAACCTTCGCATCAGACCGCTCCTTTCTTCCTGATTTGCTCTATGGTCCTAAACTCGACTTTGTCTCGTCTGTCGCTGACGAGCTCTGCATTGACCAACGCCATAATGCGTTTTTGCTCGGTCTTGTTTCGGGTCACAATCACCACTTCTCGGCACCCCGCGTCCAAGTCGCGATTGATGTTTTCTACCACGTGACCGGTCGCATGCAACTCGACCTCAAATACTCTTATGTTACCGTCTGCCTCGAACTGGGCCAGATCGACTGATTTGCCGTTCAGGTTGAATTCTACAGTCGCACTGCATCCTTGAGCCTGTAGGTATTGTCTGATTCGGTGCTGCAGGATTGCATGTTCGAAGCCCCCCTTTCCTGTGATGCGTGCCTTACGCGGGTCTGCCCCGATGAACTGAGCGCCTGTCTCAGTCAGTTTTAGAAACCTGGGAGGACTACCTCGTTGCCCAACACTGAATGCGAATATCTCCAGAAGGCCCATGTTCTTCAGTTCCTCGACCGTGTGGTTCATGGTCCAAGGGGAAGTCATTCCAATTGACTCAGCATGTTCACTCGTGCTGAAATGTGGATTCTGCAGGACACTCTTAAGGGCTCTTGTATGAACATCACGAAGCTGTTCTACGGAATCTCCAATATCACTGTTGGAAACATCGGTTACACCCGATCTAATGTTGGGACTGATTCTATTTGCCTCAGGGAGCCATGGGATGTTCGACAGGATTTCATCCATCCTTTCTTGGATTTCATCTTTGCTGGTTCTTGGCGGTTCAATATCAGGCGTCTTGAACTCTATTCCATCAGGACAGGATGGCAACCGAATCACAAAATGCCGAGGAGGTAGATTTCTAATATGGTCTACCTGGTCTTCGTCCCAGCCCGTGACTTGCCGCAGTATCTGCAACGAGCGGTGATCTAGGATTTTTCCAATTAGCAGGCAGCCGACGTTTGACAATATCGGAGTCGGTATCGTACCTAGGTTTTGCTCTGTATAAAGAAAGTAGCCTTTTCTCTTCCTGGACTGCCGGTTTGCCCGCCACAGGTATGGTTCTAATTGGTCATTTCTGCGAGCCAAGATATTCGAAACAATCCGGTGAGATTCTTCTACAACAAACACATGACCTTGATATCGCCTGGAGAACTCAGAGTCCCTTTCCAACTGTTTCTCCCAATAGGACAGCGTTCTTCTGGTCTTTAGGTAGATGTAGAACAACTGGTGTTCTGGGGGAAGCCAGTTGACGCCGTAGATTGCAGAGCGCTGAAATATCTCGTCTTGGGAAAAACCCTTATGGCATTGAATAGTAGACCCGAAGCTCCTCTTAATCCCCATGAACCTGTTAAGAAGGGAGTCTCGCGCCTGCGCAGACCTCGTTACCAAGGGAAACTTCTGTCTCTGAAGGACGGATTCTATTTTGCGAAGAGTTGGGTACTTGTCAGAGCCTGCTGATAGGAGTGTATCGTATTCCTTGGAGACCAAAGCATGGAATAGATTCATTGAAAGATCCCTCAGATAGTAGCACTCACGAAAGCAGTCATCCACCTGGGCCAGCCATTCGTCATAAGGCATTCCTTCTGGAACCGCAAAGGGGTTTTCTCGGTCGTTTCTGCCAAGAACCAATACTTTGTCCAAGCCAACCTGAACGGCGATGTCTTGGTGTTCGTTTTCAGCGTCAAAGAGGGATACATTGAACCCGTGGTCTATCAACTGAGGAACTGCATGTTTAATTAACATGCTCTTGCCTGAACCTGAATGGGCAACGACAAGTAGATGCGGAGAGAATAGATCTTTTGTACTTACTGTTAACGGCCCAACCTCCCTCCGCGCAATTAGCTGGGATCCCAAATGAATGCCGTCCACCAGAGTCACTGCAGATTGGGCTGAAAACAGCGGAAGATTGGCAATGTCATAACCCTGGCGAACTAGCTCTGTTTGAAGCAGGCGCACAACCACTGGGGTTTTCTCAGGATGGAGAAAGGCCAGTTTCAGCAGGCTTTTCACTTTGCTGTTGTCAGAACCCAATACTCGAATTAATGGTTCTAATTCTCTTTCTTGATATCGAAACATGGTCAAACCCCGTTTGTTGTCTCATTCATGACTCAACTGATGAAGGTCCACTCCCTGTTCATTCCCTTCGGTTCCAGGAAAAGCAGGTATTGCGGTTGGATCGAAGCCCCGGCGCATAGCCAATGCCTGGAGCGACTGAAGGATACGTTGTCTCGGGCTTCTCTCACCCGCTGCCACTTTGGTGAGCCTCTCTACTCGGCTGTCCAGAATGGATAGGGCTCCCACCAGCCTTTCTATTTCTGCATCTATGTATCGCATGACCTGCTCTTATTGCCGCCGGGTGTTGCGTTTTGAACGGATGCGGAGAAAGGCGAGTATCAGAAACGGCGCAAGAATAATCGCCACAAAGCGCGCCAGGTCGGTAGAAACCGACGCCAAGTAGAGAAGGGACACAACCGGTATGACAAATCCTATTCTTATCGCCGCCTTAGGCCAACGTAGGATCCGACCGGTTACGAAGAGTAGCAGCACTGACAGTAGTAACCAAGCCACAACATCACCCCCTGGTAAGCCAACTCAACCAGCCTAAGAAACTGCACCTCCTGCAGTATATCCGACCTGGATCAAGAAAGGACCGGATCCGGCATTGAGGGCAGGTGAATCTTCCGCATACTGAGCACGTCGATTTTTCATCCGCCTTTTCAACGCATGAGCAGAAGGTCCGATTACACGAGCAACACGTCGCCTTTACTGGACCTGTATGTCCACACCCCAGCTTCGCGAATTCAGTTTCTGTGACAGTTACAATGGACCCGTTTTGTTCGTATTCCTCCTTGACTACACGCTTAAGGATACCGGAATCTGCGAAGTCACCACCGACCTTTTCAACCGTGATCTCGCGCCTTAACTCGATCGGCTCTTCACACTGATTGTTTTGACCGTTCCGATCATTCTGATCATTCATATTCGACCTCGATCCTTCTTTCAACATGCCATTACTGCGATCTCACCCGCCGGGCGAGAAGACTCAGTCCTCTCAACACCGGCGAACACCCATTACGCGATCGTAGATTGCTTCAGCCTTCTCAAGAAGCCGTTCCCTCTCGGCTGTGCTGAGATCCCGGAATCCCACGATCTGGATACGTTCCGGATCATGCTCGCTGACTGCCAGAAACACATCATCCATGCTCGCCGTGCGTGACAGGCCAAGCTCTTCGCAAAGTGCATCGGCTAACGCGTCTTTCCTTGTTTCGCACCAGCCCTGGAACCGCACACCGAAACTGCAATACTTCAAGGTAAATCTCCTTTCTTCACCGAGTCTGGGAAGATGTGTTCACATCGCCCTCCGCATTCTCGATAGCCGCTGGTTGCTCTATACGGGCGCATTCATCGCCACTGACTTCCCGCTGCCTCAGTGTTCGCAGTTCCAGCTCCTCGAGTGGCACTGTATGGCGATCCAGGTACACGTCTCCGATTCCTCGGAGTCCTCCGCCGTCCGGCCCGCAGGCCAGGCAATCAGACCTTGATGTGTCGTGATCGATCTGCAGGAACTCTGGCTGGTAGAGATCCGCATATAGATCTGTGGACTCCATTTGGTCGCTGAACGGCATGACAAGGGAATGGATCAACCTGACAGCCAGGTTCGCCGCCACCCCATTAACCCAGTACACTGCTGGCTGTGGTGTATCTGAGAGATAACCCCGCTCCTGAAGCATTCTCCGATGTTGCTCATCGCATTGTTCTTTGCTGGCTTCGAAAGGATCCACAATCCCTCCGCAGATCAGGCACCAAGGCCCGCCAATTGGTGGCGCCGTCACCCGCACGCCAATCCCCCGGACTTTCCCGCTAATCGCCGTCAGTCCTACACCCGCGTTCACCAACGGCCTCAGGTAGGCTGAACCGATCTCCTGAAGTAGCAGTCGGGAACGGTGATTATCTGTTGCTCCCACGATCACGTCGCAACCAGCCAACAGCCGTGTGGTCTTCCTTGAAGGAAGCCCCTCTGTAACGGCTCTGATTTCAGCTGCACCTGCGTGCATTGCTCGGATATTACGCCGGGCAACGTCTACTTTGTGGATTGCATCGATCGCATCCCACCGGGTTGCACCTGTCAGGCGGTTAAGGTTGGATACTGCTACCCGGTCAGGGTCGACTAGCACCCACCGGCGCACACCCAACCGCGTCAGGCCCTCGACAATCATGGCGCCCAGGCCTCCTAGTCCTACCATGCCGATACGCATGTTATGTAATTGCGTCTGAAAGACGCTGCCAAAAGCGCGCACCTGGCGGTCAAACCGCTGATCAGGTTTGACCTCCATGTCCCCCAGGACGTCTGCCAGCGACGATACGATCTTCACAGGAACTGGATCTATTGAGGCAGAATCCCGCCGCCAGAAGCGCGCCCGCAAATGGCAGCCAGTCCGGTCATACACAATCGATGCCATGGAGACCCGATTTCCAAAGGCCCCCTCGATCGCCTCCGCTCTCACGCACTCTGCCCTGTCGTCAACGACCGAGAACTCTGGCTGACCATCGTGGAGGTGCGTATGTATGGTCACGATTGTCAATCCCTCCGTGTCTGCCAGGCGCAGCACAAAGTCGTCCAGTGTGCTACCGCACCTGATGGCTCCCCCGGTCCGCTGATCAAAGCAGTCGTCCTCGGGAAAGACTAGGTGCCGAGCGAGGAGCCGCAGGAGCCTGGGTCGAGCATGGCGACCACAGAGTAAGAACGCCAGGGCCTCCCGACCATCGTTGGAACGACTGGCCAGGAAATTCTGAAGCTCACTACGCAAATGACCTGGAAGGACGAGGTGGATCTTTCTTTCTCTTCGAATTGTCGTCTTCTTCATCTCCGAGTCCTCGCGTTTCTAGTCGCCGGCGTTCATTGCAACCCGCGCAGCAGCAACTACTGTCGCGAGGTTATGTCCATCCGCCGGGTTCGCAGCTGGACGCCAAAGCGCCTGCAGGTGTGGCTGGTCAAGGCTTCCGACTCCGTGGCAGAACCAGTACCAACCCTGATTGACCAAGTCCGGCACTCCGTAGGTTGAGCGTCCAATGAAATGTGTGGATGTTACACGATGCCTCCGATTGACATAGATCCCCAGTGGTGGAACACGGGGATAGACCGGCGGAAGAAGCAGCAGCGCCCGGACTGATTTGGTGCCGAAGAAGCAGCGCGGGTTGACGCCGAGGTTCTCGATGATGACGCCGAGATACCTCTGTGTACCAATGACCACCCCGCCGATCTTGACACGGTCACTACTTGGGCCAAGGCCTCCAATCTCATGCGCCAGCACTGCGATCTCACTCTTCACACGCTCGATCAATTGCTGTTTCATCTGATAATCTCCTCTCAAACAATGGGTGGGGACACTGTGGGTATCCCCACCCCGGCTCACTACTGGTGTTCATCCTTGTGTTGTGGGTGGGATGCTGCGGTACTTACCACCGTCAACAGCTGAATCTGCATCCTCACAGAGCTCGGCAGACTTATGAGACACCTTCACGATGCTCTCGCGCGGCTCTATACCTGCCTTTTTTCGAAGCTCAGAAACCGTGTCAGACTCGCTGATCCGACACAACTTGCCGTTGACAACACACGTAGCTGTCTTGTTTCTCATCTTGAACTCCTTCTGTTATATTCCATTATGCCGGGTCCAGAATGTCCGCAGACCCGATGGCCTCAACATTCTCGTTCAACGGTTCACACGTGGCGAAGAAGTCGTCCAACTCGATTGTACCTTGACATGCCGCGCGCAACTCCCCGGCCAGACTCTGGGTGGAGGATGCTACCTCTACTCGAATACCCAACCGGCGGATACGTAATGCCAAGGCTCCGAAGTCTCCATCGCCGGAACTCAACACGACGACATCGGGTCTGATCTCCCGAGCAAGCTCCAAGGCGTCCATTGCCAAATGCATGTCCAGGTCTGCCTTGGTCCGACCGTCAGGGAGTCTCTTAGCCCGTTTACTTATTACCTGACATCCGGAGTGTCGAAGGTGATCGTGGTATTTGTGAACCCCATCGGAATTCACCACCGGCAAAGGTGCATACACCAGGCAGTCAACGAGACGTCTGCCTTCTTCAGGATCCGCCAGATATCTGGCCAACCGCACCAGATCGAGACGCCGATCCACCGCGGTCGCTTGGCCGTGCATATTGGCCTGGTCTACAAAGACCAGGACCGTAAGTTCACTTGACATACAAAACCTCCTAAGGTTAATCTGTGGTCATTACATCTAATGGCTTAACCCGATGTCCTCAACAGATGTCGCAAAGACGACATCTGCCTTCACACCGACCCTGAGCACATCCAAATGAGCGCCGCGCTCCTGCTGAGTCCTCTCCCAGGGCATACTACCCTCGATGGTAACTCACCGGGGCTTTTCTAGAGAGTATTCCACAATAGAACTGCAACTCACGTCACTAAGGCCGACTCAAACGTATAACCCAATAGGCGAGGTCTATGCGGATATGGGCGGTAACGATATGGCTGGCTATGAATCACAGGCTGACAACCTGATCACAAGGGCTCTTGCCGGTGACAAATCTGCGATCACCGGGCTGTATTTTTCCAGCGAGGAACTCGTTAAGGCAATGATTCGTAAGCAGATGCCCCGCATCACCGACGTTGACGTCGAGATTCTCGCGAGCAAGGTGTTGGACAAGGTGCTCCACAGATTCACCTTCGACCCGCGCAAAGGCAGATTTACTACTTGGATAGGAGTAGTTGCCAAAAGGACTGCTATTGACTATATCCGCAAGACTGGAAGTCTGCAATTTGTAGATAGTGTTGTTGATGAACTGGCAGCAACGGATCCCTCTGATACGCCAACTCCATCGGCATCTACGGAGTCGCCTGAGCCGTTCCACCTTCAACTCATCCGGGAGACGGTTCCGGCCTCAGCGCGTCACACCGAATTGACTCAGTCCGAATGCTTGGCTGTGCGCGCTTTCTATTCATCGGACACCTCCGATCTTGAGCCGGTCTTGGCAGGCTACTACCCTGAGTTCAGGAGGGCTGCGGCAAAGATAGGAGTAACAGCGCTTTATGATCTGCTGAGGGAACACGGGGCCGAGGGTGCGAAGGTACTAGTCTCCGACTTCCTCGAGTTCCTGTCAAGAGTTGTGTAAATTGTTTTTTCAAGCAGCGTCTCTTTCG
>CBFDBU010000036.1:0-24198 GCA_965603125.1 uncultured bacterium
CGGGACGTTCGGCATGTTGCACAACGCGCGGGAAGTTCTCCGCTATGTCGTCGTATGAGCATTTGACCTGGTGGTGGTTGGTGCCGAGATGTTCGGCCATCTGTTTCTGGAAGCCGGACTCGTCGTAGGCCTTGTCGTGAAAAGCAATCGAAAACGTTTCCACCCGCGTGTCGGTGAAATGCCTGATGAGCGCCGTGGTGGCCGATGAATCCAGTCCTCCGGACAGATAGGCACCCACCGGAACGTCCGCCCGCAGCCGGAGCCGGACCGAATCGACCAGCAGCGAATGCAGTTCCTCGGCCCAGGAGGCTACTGTCCGGGCGCGGTCGAACTCGAGTGGGAACTCCATCGACCAGTAGCGGTCGCACCTGATTTTCCCGTCGCGGATTTCAAGATAGGCGCCTGCCGGGAGTTCTTCTATTCCCTCAAAGGCGGTACGTGGTGGCGCGGTCGTCCACCAGGTGAATATCTCGTCGAGACCCCTCAGATCGATTCGCCGCGGAATCGAAGGCTCACAGAAGATGGACTTGATCTCCGAGGCAAAGTAGAACCGTCCGCCATGCGTAGTATAGAACACGGGACGAATCCCCAGCCGATCGCGGGCAATAAAAAGGGTTTCCTGCCTCTTGTCATAGACGGCAAAGGCGAACTGCCCATTGAATCGTTCAAGGCAGTTCTTTCCCCACTGCTCGTAGGCGTGAACGATAACCTCGGTATCCGACCTGGTTCGGAAGACGTGACCGACCTTTTCAAGTTCCTTTCGCAGTTCGATATAGTTGAAAATTTCGCCGTTGTAGGTGATCCAGACTGTGCCGTCTTCATTGCTGAGAGGCTGCGAACCCGAGGTCAGGTCAATTATCGACAGCCATTCGGATACCTGATTCCGGGCGAGAGGATCGGTTTTGAGGGTTGCTTGACCAGCGGACAGAGCACCTGACACGGGATAGTCACTAAGTTGGCATAACGTTTATCTGACCCCCCGGTTTAGTGGACACCTATAAAAAGGCCGCTCGGATTGGCTGTGTTTTTTTTGAGTCAATTCGTAGCCAGAAAGGAGCAACCATGTCGAAAAGCTACTTGAGAATCGATATTCACAGTCACCAGGACGGAGGACATCACAGAATGGTAGAATCGCGGGGATTCCTGCCCTACACTGACTGTCTTGTCTTTACTTTCGGGTTTTTCAGCAGCCCGCCAAGGCTTACGGACGAGTTACGCTCGCGCAACTCTATCCCGGGTACGGACGCGGGAACACTTGCGACCGCCGACTGGTTTAGATTAATGACGCTCGCACAGGTCACCAGCCGGGTCTGTATCCCCCCCTCCGCAGATCCGGCTGACTTCATTTGCGGGAGGTTGGTGCGCCGCAGGATTCGTCACCCGACAAGCAGGCCGGTGCAGTAGCCGCCGATATTTCCGAACATGTGCACCATTATCGCCGGGATAAGGCTCCCCGTTTTCTCCCGATGATAGCCGGCGATGAACCCCAGCACGGAAGCAAACACGACATAGCCGATCACCGGAAGCACCGCCACCCCGGTAGTCAACACTACTAAGTGCATCAGACCGAAGAAAAGAGCACTAACCAGGACGGGGAGACTGATTCGCACCCCCAGGACGGAGAATCCGTATCGCACCAAAGGGGTCAGGAAACCCTGTATCAACCCGCGCGTGAGGATTTCTTCACTGACGCTGGCGTACAGCCAGACGAAAACGACCGTTTGAAGAAATGTGTAATCCCGCTGAAAGGCATCGGCTTCCGGAAACAGATTCAGTATAAGGGCGAAAGCGATGCCGGTGCCCGCTCCAAGCGCGATTGCCTGTTTTATCCGATAGTCTTTCCCCACGTGGAATCCATAGGCGGCAAGTTTGCCCTTTGATATAATTAATATAAGAACCAGCGACACCAGCCACATGGGAGTATGGTTGAGGAATCCTTCCGTAAAGGGCTGAGACCGCATGGCATCAGGCAGAATCTGCGGATTCATTACCATGACAGGTATGAAGTTCAGTACAAGCAGCCCAAGCAGGACAGCCGTAAGGACTCTCCCTGTCGCACGAAGCCGATGGCGCCTGGGGAGGTTTACGTCTTTGTTTTCCGATTCTGTAATCGGCGCCGCCATGATCAGTCAGGAGGTCCGGGACGTTTGTGGCGGGAAGCCTGCCTGAAAGGCTGGTGCATGCCCTGGGCTTTCTCGCTCATATACTTTCTGGTCAAGCGGTAGATAACGCCCGAAAGACCGATCAAGGCGAACAGATTTGGTACCGCCATCATGCCGTTGGCGATGTCGGCATACGACCAGACCGCCACCAGATCGAGCCTGGCTCCGAGCAGCGTGAAGATCACATATACATACTTGTAGGGCAACTTGGACCACGACCCAAGGATGTATTCGATCCCTTTCTCGCCATAGTATGACCAGCTTAATACCGTCGAGTAAGAAAACAGAAGGATACCGACGACGACCATCCACTTGCCGTAAACAGGTAACGACTTGTCGAAAGCAGCCATCGTCAACGGAGCGCTGTTGAGACCACAGTCCCACAGGCCGCTGGTTATGATCACCAGTGCCGTCATGGTACAGATGAGGAGGGTGTCGATGAACGGGCCGAGCATCGCCACCATTCCCTCGCGCACCGGTTCTTCGACTTTGGCCGTCGAGTGCGCCATCGCCGCCGACCCCTGGCCGGATTCGTTGGAGAACAAACCACGCCTCATTCCCCAGGTGATGGTCATCCAGACCGTAACGCCGGAGGCGGACCCACCGACGGCGGCGGCGGGATGGAAAGCGTGATAGAAGATCAGATCAAAGGCGGGCAGTATCATGTCCGCGTGCATCAACAGAACCACCAGCGCGGAAAGAACATAAACCACGGACATGAACGGCACCAGGTACGACGCGACCCTGCCTATGCGCCTGATACCGCCGATGATTACAATCCCCACCAGGATGCTGAGGACAATGCCGATGGTCCATCGCCATTGCCCCACGGGGCCTTCCTCGACAAGAGTGACAGCCGTCGCATCGAAGCGTTCGTTGCCGATCTTCAATCCCCATTGTCCGTCCTTCACGGGTCGACCAGAGGGAACCTCATCTTTCAGATAGAAGACCTGCCCGGCGGCATCCTCTGACACAACGAACCTCATGTCGCCCGCCGTGTTCCGGTAGTCCTGAATTTGTGTTCTCAATTCCACAAGTCGGCGATTCAACTCCGCCAGTTCTGTACGTTGCGCGGAAAGTGCGGGGGAGTCAGGACCATGTTGCCTCTGTGTATCGCGGATGGAAGTGAGCAGCCGGTCTTTCCGCGCGACAAGTTGCTCGGCTGAGTCCACGGCAGTATTGTGAGCGGAAACCAGATCCTCGAACCCTTCGCACCTGACCTGCGACATGCTTACCGTCGAGTAGCCGACCTTGAGCGCATTGACCAGGGAGTCAGCCAGCGTGTTGGACTGCACCATGTTTCCGGCTCCGAGGGCCGCCACCGCCGTGCATAGCGCAAAGAGAATGGCTAACGGTTTGAAATAGCGATGCATTCCCAGTTCGATATAGTACATCGGGCCACCGCGAATGTTGCCGTCCGGCTCGACTTTGCGATGCTTGATCGCCAGAGTGCACTCGGTGTACTTGATAGCCATGCCGAACAAAGCCGTCACCCACATCCAGAAAATCGCCCCGGGGCCGCCCCAATAGATGCCGATCGCCACCCCGCCGATGTTGCCGATACCTATCGTAGCGCTCAAGGCCGCCGACAGCGCCTGGAAATGGGTAAGCTGTCCCTTGTGCTTGGGATCGTCATATCTGCCGCTGGTTATTGCCACTCCGTGGGCGAATCCACGAAACTGGATGAACAGCAATCTGACCGTGAGAAAGAAGCCGGTGATCAACAGGATGGAGACCATCGGCACGCCCCAGAGGACATCGGAGGCTCCGGCAAGGATCTCGTTCAAAGCTTGCATACGTTGACCCTGTAGATAACCAGACGCGTCCTGCCAGACAAGTTAAAAAGTGGCGAAATTCGCTCGACCGCACCCCCACACGCGGGGGGGACCTTCGTCATTCCGGGCTTGACCCGGAATCCAGGTTGGATTCGAAGACTGGATACTGGCTTTCGCCAGTATGACGGATAGGGCAGACGAGGGTGTCTGCCGCCCACAGAAATATCCGTAGTGGGTCGGTTTGGCTGATGGATCAGTATACTTATTGAGGACAACCTCCGATATAACTCTTGTAGGAGGAATCTATTATGAGATGGCTCTTGAAAATAACTATGGGGGTATTATTATGACATGGGAAGAAGCAAGGAAACAAATCAAGGACCGTGTCTGGGTAGGTGATGACGTAAACTCTCAAAAGTCACACGGTCGGATAGTCATTTGTGTCTGCGATGGTGGATACCTAATCCCGAAAGCTGAGGACTGGTATATGCTCGTAACTTGGGATATGTTAGAGAAATGCTGGAATGGGATGGTTGCCAATGGAGGTGTATACGATAAAACGGTATTTAAGAAGCATTATCCAAAGCACGCAAAAAGCGCTGGCTGCTATGTCCAGACCATCCGTATGATATTTGAAAAGGCCGGTCTACCTTAAGCCAAGGAAGTTTCAGTAGACGGTTGCTTTTCAAGCTGACCCATTACCCAAAATTCGCCGGTATCCGACCGTTGACCGCACCCCCCCGCACGGGATTTCCGCTTTGACCTGCTGGTGAGCGTGGGCCGGATTTAGGTAAAACCAGCTTGCTTCCTGAGCGATAATGCTTATCTGTTAGGGAGGTGGTTTGTCCAATCAAGCCGCCGGCAGATCGGTAGCAACAATGAACGGGAACAATCGGCCCATTTGGAGACGAGGCGCTCTGGCAGCAGTGTCCGTTGCCATTATTCTAACCCCTTTGTCGGCATCGAGCAGGATGAAGCTCGGCGCCGAAGAGGCCAGGGTTCGCGAGCGCCCCTTCGCGGCGGTGGCCCCTCAGCACTGCCTGGTGGCTCACCGGGTGGGCAAGATAGAACTGGCAGTGGCCAACAACGGTACCTTTGGCAGGGAATACCACCCGGGGCCGTCGGTCGACTGGTTCACCGGCGAGGAAATCCCGCATTCCTGCCAGTATCCCAAGAATTCCAATATTGCCTATCTCTTTGGGGGCGCTTTCTGGATCGGCGCCATTGTCGGCCGTGACACCCTCGTATCGGTGGGAGCCGACGGCTGGCAGTGGGCCTACGAGATGTATCCCGACCAGGAGCCGTTTGGCGAAATCGTCTATCGTTCAATCAAGGATCCCGAAAAGCCGGAGTATCTGGACGCCGTCTCCGAGGAAGACTATGTCGCCGTTTACACCGACACGTTCACCCAGGGCGTGCCGGACGACATCTCCGGACGACCGCACACTCCGCTGCACATCGAAGTAACCCAGGCTTCTTACGCGTGGTCTTATGCCTACGCCGAGGATTTCGTCCTGTTCGATTACCAGATAAAGAACATCGGTGAGCAAAACCTCGAGGATGTCTTCATGGGTATCTATGTTGACTGCATGGTCTGTTTCGATTGTATGAGCAGCAACGGTTTCACCGACGATCACAGCGGTTTCCTTCATACTTATCCGAGCCGGTACGGCACCTGTGACTATCTCGACACGGTGTTTATCGCCTGGATTGCCGACAACGACGGTGACCCGGACGTGATTTTCGGCGACGGCAACCGGCATCCCTGCCCTCATGTTACCGCCACGCGTATCATCCGCACACCGTCCGATGCGCTGGATGTGAGCTACAACTGGTGGATCGGCAACGGGAACCCGGCTCTCGATTTCGGCCCGCGCGAAAAATCGGGAATGGGCCGGCGCAAAGAGCCGGTTCGCGATTTCGGCACCGGCGGCCTGGGGACCCCCGAGGGAGACTGCAACAAGTACTACGTCATGAGCAACAGGGAGTTCGACTACAACCAGACGTACGCGGCCGTTATCCAGCCGACTGATTCTCTGTGGATGTATCCCAACCAGGAACTGGCCTTCGATTTCGCCGACGGCTTTGATACTCGCTACCTTCTGTCTTTCGGGCCGTTTGACATCCGCCCCGACCAGACCTTGCCCATCTCATTTGCTTACGTTGCAGGGGAGAATATCCACACCGTTGAGGGCAACGTCGACAATCTTCCGGGCCGCCCCGATCGTTACCTGGCGAACCTGGACTTTTCCGACCTGGCCCTTAACGCCACCTGGGCCTCATGGGTGTATGACAATCCCGGAGTTGACACCGATCACAACGGCTATGCGGGGAAGTCCCGCGTGTGTTGCAGCGACTCCGCCGTGGAGCGAATCGATACCCTCGGCGAGAACCCGCTGGTGCTTGACACCGTCTGGCGTTACACCGTCTGTGACACCTTTTTCTATGAAGGGGACGGCGTGCCTGACTTTCGCGGAGCGTCTCCCCCGCCGGCGCCGGAGTTCCGGGTGGAGACATCCGTGAGTGCGATACGGGTGCGCTTCAACGGGCTACGGTCGGAAACCACGCGGGACGTCTTCTCGCGGGAGCTCGATTTCGAGGGATACCGGGTCTATCTCGCTCGTGACGAACGCGCCTCCAGCTATGGTGTTGTCGCTTCCTACGACCGTGAGGACTACAACAAGTATGTCTGGAACGAGAACAAACGCCCCTATCCCGATTTCGAGCTTCTGGAGCCGCCGTTTACCCTCGAGGAACTGCGCTGCCTCTACGGTGAGTCATGTGACGACATGAGCTTCCATCCACTTGACTATCCACGCAATTCCACCTACCGGCATCCGCTGTATCCCGACTCCGAGTTCTACTTCGCACCCCAGGATTTCAACGTCTCCCGCCCGGGCGTCAATACGCCGATACGAAAAATCTACCCCGATCAACCTTTCCCCAGCAGTCTGAGTCCAGACTCGGCCGGGCCGGAGGAAGTGACCGAAGACGGCCGCCTCAAGTACTTCGAATACGAACTGGAACTGGTCAACCTCCTCCCGACCGTAGCCTACTGGGTGAACGTGACAGCCTTCGATTACGGGGCGCCCAAATCCGGTCTGGCCTCGCTGGAAACGTCGGTGACCGAAGGTGCCCAGGTCGTCTACAGCGGCAGCGGTTGGGAGGAGGTTGAGCGGGATGACCTTGACGTCTACGTTTACCCCAACCCGTACCGTGTCGACGCCGGTTACGGAGACTGGGGATTTGAAGGGCGCGCGGAAACAGACCGACCGGTGGACAGGACCCGCGCCATAAACTTCGCCAACCTGCCGCTGAAATGCACGATCCGCATCCTTACGCTCGACGGCGACCTGGTGCGTGAAATCAAGCACGACAAGCAACCCGGCGACGGAACGGCGACGCATGAGCAATGGAACCTGATTACCCGCAACACCCAGATAGTAGTCTCGGGAATCTACTACTTTACTGTCGAGGATGACCGCGGCCGGGTGCAGATCGGTAAGTTGGTCATAGTAATGTAGGTGATTGCCATCCAGCCGATCTCTGTGCGTGCGGCGCTGATTCATGCGGCAGCAAGGACGTACCGGCCCGGTTCTTTTTTAGGGTGCGTTTTCTTATTGAAAGATATTACCGAGGGATCGGCGAGGGTCAGAGAGTATTGGGCAGCGTAAGTCAGGTCAAGTTGACCGTGGGGCCAAAACATCCGGTTTGACAAAATAATCCTCCGGCTCGTTATTGGTTGGAGTTGATCAAAAGAAACGTATGGGAGCGAAGACCATGTTAGTGCTGAGCAGAAAGCTGTGGCTGTGGGCGTTTGTGGTGATTCCGGGGCTGGTGGTGTACCTTGTGTCTTGCAATGGGAAAGCCACCCAACCCCAGCACGTACCAGACGAACCCAAGGACTACCGGGTCTACTTCTGCAATCCGGAGCCTGTTCCCAAGCTCTTTATCTATCACCCTGTAACCCGGCACCTCGATTCTATGGACCTGCCTTGGTCCGGTGTGAGATATGTAACAGCGTCGGCCGATGGCCAACGTCTCTACCTCACACTGGAGAACTCCGTGATCGTGGTTGAATCCGACTCACTGACGTTCATTGCTGAACTGCCCCACGGTGGTAGAGGAGCAGTTGCGGTTTCGTCTGACGGCAAGTTGTTGGCTGTGGCGGGAAAGGACCTGTACATTCTGAGGACCACCGACTATTCCATCGTGTACCATGACACGACCTCGGTGGGATCGGTGACTTTCTCAACAGACAACAGCAGGGTGTACGGAGCCATCTTCAACCAGAGGAAGTCATACGAGTTGGACCTGGCGGACTCAACCCGCCTTGTGGGCAGAACCGTGTTTGCCGATGGCGCGCCAATGCAGTTAGTACCGACTCCTGACGAATCCAAGTGGCTGCTGTACCTGATTTCAGGTGGAGATATCTATGCTTTCGAAGTGTACGATGTACAGGCTGATTCCATCGTTTTCGCCCAGGATTTTTGTGGCGGGCCCGGTCAGATTGCAATCATGCCGAACGGCAAGTACGCTTTCTATGGCAACCCCGCCTCGTTCCATAGCCCAGGGTCCTCTGATTTGATGGTCTTTGACATTGAGAGCAATCGTATCGACGAAGTGGTCAACACCGAGGCCTTTATCGACAGCCTCACACCATACTACTTCCCGGTCGGTTCAATGGTTGTGACACCGGATAATCGCTGGCTGATAGCCCAGGATGGCGTGACGGCGCACAGCGTGCTTCTCTACGATATTGAGCAAAGAGAGTTGGTTGATTATCATACTCTGGGATTTAGTAACGTCGAGTTGGGCAATCTGACCGTTCAGAAACAAGAGTAATCTTAACAGTTGGGGGACAACATGACACGAACAAGATGTATTCTCACCATAGCGATGCTGGCGATAACGGTTGCGTCTATCGCCCAGGCACAGCACTATTACAGCGGCGGAAAGGCTATTCCGCTCACCGTGGACTCCTCGTATGTGACAGTCCGGTTTGCCGAGGTCGTACCATTGCCGGAGAGCCAGGTTCTGTTGGGGGAGATAGGCAGGATTGTACAGGTGGTAGATGACGATCATGCGATCGACGATTTCCTGATCTGTTCCCTGTACACGGGAGTGGACTATGACTCCTTCCTCGACTCGCTGGACACCCTGTCGGGGATTGAGCTTGTTGAACCGTACTACCGCAACGAGTACGACTCCGCCATCCTGGTGGGGATGTACTTCTGCGTGGGGTTTAACCCGGACTTGTCATCTGCGCAAGTGGACAGCATCAATGACGCTCATGGAGTGATAATTGACCACGAGCTTGAGGGTATGGCTAACGTGTTTGTAGTCAGGAACACCGCTTCCAGCGGCTATCGTATGTTGGAGCTGGCCAACCTGTACTATAAGCTCAAGCAAACTTACTTCTCGCATCCGGAGTTCAGCGTGCGGCCGGTGCCGTTTGCATATTCGCTTTACGACTACTTCGGTGATAATCAGCCGCACATCAAGAAGGTGATCGGTGATTTCAACGAGGCTTCTGTGTGGGACTTCGCCGGTCTGGACCGGATGGTCACCGTTGCTGTCATCGACGATGGCATAGCCGTCCACGAGGACTTGCCTGCCGAGAGGATTCTGTACGGTCGTAACTTCGTCGATCCTGAATATGACCCGTCACCCGGCCCTAATTGAGCACACGGCATGGCCTGCGCCGGTATCATTGGGGCGTCGCACACGACCGACAGTATCGATGGCCTGTAGAGTTCTTCCGGTGTTTTCTCCCTCAATCCAAACGTTGATATCTTACGCGTAAAGATATTCGACAGCGCTGGAATTGGTATTACTCCGTCTAAAAATGCCGAAGCGATTATGTATGCCTGGCAGCATGGCGCGGATGTCCTCTCAAACAGTTGGGGCTACAAGTGGCCCACCTCCGGCTGGGATGTCATCAACGTCGCCCTGGATAGCGCGATTCAGTTCGGACGGGATGGTCTTGGTTGTCCGGTGATTTTCGCTTCCGGTAATAACGGGGGAAAGTGGCCTGGTGCTGTAGCGTATCCCGCAAGTCACCCCGCCACTTTTGCGGTTGGTGCCACGATGCTGGATGATTACCGCTGGCACTACAGTCAGTGGGGCCCCGAGCTTGATATTGTAGCTCCCAGCGGCAACATATGTTTCAGGGGTGATGTATGGAGTCTGGATCAGATGGGTTTCGCGGGCTTCAACTCCCAGGTTACTTGGGCGTGCAGCCAAAGCGTCTCCTGGAGTTGCAATCGTCCCGGTCATTACGATTGCCATGTCGGTGGTACCTCGGCGGCGTGTCCGATAGTGTCGGGGACGGCGGCGCTGCTGCTGGCCAGAGACTCGACCCTCAGCGCCCAACAGGTCTATGACATTCTGCGGGGGTCGGCTGTCACCGAGCTTGACTGGGGTTCGCTGACGGATACGCCACATGTGCAGTACGGTTACGGTCGGGTGGATGCCTTCCGGGCGGTGCTGTCGATCTCGCGCGGGGATATCAATAACGACGGGGCCGACCTCATCGATATCTCAGACCTGGTGTACCTGGTTGACTGGATATCCGTGGGGGGCCCGGCGCCTTTTCCGTCGCCGATGCTGGCGGATGTCAACTGCTCCGGGGGCCTTCCGGGTGACGTTGCCGACGTGGTCTATCTTGTTGAATACATGTTCACCGGCGGCCCGCCACCGGTAAGGCCCTGCTTCGAGTTCTGATCGAATCAGCGCGGCCAAATAGCGATGGAGCGGGCTGACGGGGCCGGGCACGAGCGCGCGCGCCCGCCGAAAAAGCGCTTGCGTGTTCGATTGGCATTGTATATCTTTTGATCGAAGGTATTCCGTTGGGGGTGGCGCAAGAAAAGCCGCCTGAGATCATACCCCCATGACCTGATCCGGGTAATACCGGCGTAGGGAAACGGAGATGTCATACGCATCCCCCGTGCCCGTAGAACCGGGCATACCTATCGAGACAGGACGGAATCTTGCACGAACATAACGTTTAACGCGAGGTTACTGTCATGAACCATGTAACAGCAGTCATCAGCCTGCTCCTGTTGTGCGCCCCCGTGTTGCGGGCGGTCAGCCTGACGGGGCAGGTGGTGAACACGGAAGGACAACCACTGGAAGCGGTTACGGTGGTCACCGACATGGCCGGTGTCGGTGCGCTCAGCGACGACAAGGGCCGGTTCGTACTTGACACTGACGAGCCGGTGACACGGGTGACGTTTTCATCTGTAGGCTACAGATCGGTGCAGTATAGGGTCGCTGATCTGCCACAGGTGGTTGTATTGGAACCGGTCTACATCCGCGGTGAGGATATCGTGGTCGCCGCCGACCGCGCCCGCACGGGGGTCACACCGACCGCGTTCGCCAATTTTTCGCGGCAGGAGATCGAGCGGGACCACATGGTGGGCGAGTTGCCGCTGCTTTTGGAGTCAACACCGAATCTCTACGCCTTCAGCTATGCCGGGGGCGGCCTGGGCGCCACCGAGTACAAAATACGGGGCTTCGATTCCAAACGGGTGTCGGTCTATATCGACGGCGTGCCGCTCAACGATCCCGAGGATCACGCCACGTACTTTGTGGACATTCCGGACTTCGCGGCGGGAGTGCAGGATGTGCAGGTACAGCGGGGAGTGGGGATGTCGGCGTTCGGCGACGCCTCGTTCGGGGGTTCGGTGAATATCGCCTCGGCGGGCCTGACCCGCGCGCGCCGAATCACGGTCACCTCCGGTTTCGGGGGCCTTTTTGAGGGAACCGATTACATCGGAGACATGCGCAAGCAGTCGGTGGAGTATTCGTCGGGGTTGATTGACGGCCGCTGGTCGTTGTCGGGACGTTACTCCAAGCAGTACAGTGACGGCTACCGGGAGCATTCCTGGTTCGACGGCTGGGCCTACTTTTTCTCACTGTCGCGTCTCGATCCGAAAATGACCACCACCGTCAACCTTTACGGCGGCCCCATTCGCTACCACATGGCCTGGTATGGAATCAGCCGCGACGAGCTGGAAACCAACCGCCGCTACAATCCGACGCCCTACGATAACCAAACCGACAACTTCAACCAGCCTCACTACGAACTGCACCACCGGTTCCAGATCGATGAGAACCTGCTGCTGCGCAACACGCTCTACTACATTCGCGGTAAAGGCTTCTATGAGCAGTTCAAGGAGGGCCGGGATATCGGCGAGTACAACATACCCGACAGCTATCTGGCCGACCCGGCGGTCGAAGAGATAGACCTGGTCAGGCAGAAGTGGGTCACCAAGAGCCAGTACGGTTGGCATCCACGGCTGGACTGGGTACACGCGAGAGGCTCGGCTTCAATCGGCGCCAACCTGTACTATTTCTCTTCGGAGCACTGGGGCCAGGTGATCTGGGCGGAACAGTTGACCAGCGCTCTGGATCCGCGTCACAAGTACTACGAGTATTTCGGAAAGAAGTATCTTGCCTCGTCCTATGTTCAGGGAAGCTACCGGGCCACCGACAGGGTTCGCCTTCAGGGCACGTTGCAACTGAAGTATCTGAAATACCGGTTCAAGCAGACAATGATGGGCCTTTTTGTCGGCTACCAGTATTCCATGGACTGGCTGTTCCTGTCGCCGAGGCTGGGCGTCACTTACCAGCTTACCGATGGTGCCGACCTGTTTGCGAGCTTCGCCGTGTCTTCGCGGGAGCCCGACGACAAGACCATTTATGACGCCGACGATCCCGATGCGTTTCCCGCGCTGAAACGCTGGAAGCTGGCTATCGATGCCGAGCGTGTGTATGATTTCGAGTTGGGCGGCAACCTGAGGCACGACAGGGGGACGGTCGGACTGAATCTGTACTGGATTGAGTTCCGCAACGAGATCGTCGCCGCCGGCGGCCTTGACGAAGACGGCCTGCCGATAATGGGCAACGCTGATCGCTCCGTTCACGCCGGGCTCGAACTTAGCGGACGCTGTCGGATCAACCGGTATTTGACCGCGTCGGGCAACGCCTCCTGCGCCTTCAACCGACTGAGGGAGTATTATGTGTACAAGGATATGGACTGGGACGGTGTCGCTGATGACACCCTCGATTACTCCGGCAACCCGGTGGCGGGTTTCCCCGAGTACCTGGCCAGTCTGATCCTGGACTCGCGCGTTGATCCGATGCGGTTCGTATTGCGGTTGCGGGCGGCGGGTAGACAGTACATAGAGAACGGAAACAACAGGGAACTTTCCATAGACCCTCACCTGGTGACCTCCCTTTCCACGTCTGTAGCTTTAGGAGAGTTGGCGGAGTATGGACTGTTCACCCTCGCCGCGCGGGTGGACAATCTTTTCAATACTAAGTATGAGGCGTTCGGGGCGGCCGACGACTGGGGCGCCTATTATATCCCGGCGGCGGAACGGACGTTCTTCGTTCAACTCAAATGGGAACTCGAGTAGCGGACCGTGCATCATGTTGACTACGCCATTATCCTGGTCTACCTGGTACTCCTGCTGTCCCTGGGTCTGATCGGCCGTCTCAAGCGCGGGAGTTCTCCCGGTGAATTGATCTTAGGCGGGCGGGTGCTTACCCTGCCCGCCTTCGTCGCCTCACTGGTCTCCACCTGGTACGGAGGTATCTTAGGCGTGGGCGAGTACAGCTACAATTACGGACTGTCCAACTGGCTGGTCTTCTGTTTGCCATACTATCTGGCGGCTTTGCTGTTCGCCCTGTTCTTAGCAAGGAAAGCGCGTCAGGCAAAGGTACTGACAATCCCCGAGCGTCTGGCCCAAGCCTACGACAGCCGGACGGCCCTGGTCGGAGGCGTGATCATCTTCCTGATGACGGTGCCGGGTGCTTATATTTTGATGCTGGGGGTATTGTGCCGTTTCCTCTTCGGCTGGCCGATGTGGCTGGGGATACTCTCGGGTACGCTTTTCTCGGTGGTCTACGTGTTCGTCGGCGGCTTCAAGTCGGTAGTGCGCACCGACATCTTCCAGTTCTCGCTGATGTTCCTGGGGTTTGCGATTCTGTTGGGCGTGCTCAACGTGGAGTACGGCGGTTTCGAGTTTCTGAGCGAACACATCCCCTCCACGCACCTGACCTGGCACGGGGGCAACTCCGGCTGGTACATTGCCGTCTGGTATGTGATCGCCCTGGCCACCCTGGTTGAGCCGGCTTTCTACCAGCGATGTTACGCGGCAAAGAATACCTCCGTCGCGCGCAAAGGGATATTCATCTCCATCGCTTGCTGGGCCGTGTTTGACTTCCTCACGACCAGTTGCGGTCTCTACGCCCGGGCCATACTGCCTGACCTGTCCGACGCGGTGGGATCATACCCGGCGCTGGCTCTGGAAGTGTTACCGGTGGGTCTCCTGGGGCTGTTTGCACTGGCTCTTCTGGCGACCGTCATGTCCACAGTCGATTCCTATTCGTTCCTAGCAGCATCGACTTTCGGCAATGACATCATACCACGAGTCAGCAGCGTCCCGGAGAGTCGTGTTACCACCCTCACCCGCTACGGCCTGGTGCTGTCGACTGTTCTGGCGGTGGGGACGGCTCTGTTCTTTCGTTCGGTAGTGGATATATGGCATGCCTTTGGCTCGATCGGCACGCCCGCCCTCCTGGTGCCGGTATTCTTCTCATTTGTAGGTCGGCGGCGGCTCGCGCCCCGAATGGCGTTGGCCTCGATTATATCCTGTGGTCTCATCTCGAGCGTGTGGTATCTTTCCCGGTTCTTTCAAGGCGACGGTTCCTACTGGCTTGGGATCGAACCGATTTTTCCGGGGCTGGCATGGTCGATACTGCTGTTTGCGATCTTCTCCCGACGGACCAACCCCCGGGCCTTGCCTGACGGGCAAGCGTGAGTTATATTGGCGCAGCTATGAGTGATGCGATCTACATGTCCAGAGAGGGCGTCCTGAAACTCGAGGCTGAACTGAAACGCCTCAAGTTTGAAGAGCGGCCCAGGATCGTGGCCGAGATCAAACACGCCCGGGAGATGGGGGACCTCACGGAGAACGCCGAATATGCCGCCGCCAAAGAAGCCCAGACGCATCTCGAGAGGAAAATCGGGGAGCTTGAGTACAAATTATCGCGCGTGCAGTCGGTGGATCCGGAGACCATGCCCACTGATAAAGTCTACCTGTACGCCAGGGTGCTGGTCAGGGACGAGCGTGACGGTGAGGAGATCGAGTACACGATCGTCCCGCCGGAAGAAGCGGATGTGGACAACGACATGATCTCGGTCAAGTCGCCGGTGTCGGCGGCTATGCTGGGCAAGGCTGTAGGTGACCGCGTAGAAATCAAAGTACCGGCGGGCATTCTCAAGTACGAGATTCTCAAGATTTCGCGTAACTGACAGGGTGCGCAAAAGCCCAAGCAGCAATCATCACAAGTGAAGGCTGGCGGTCTCGGTCGTGTCCGCCAGGAAAGAGACGGTCTTGATGCCGGTCGCCTTTTCGATCTGAGCGGCTTCTGAGCGATAACGACAGAATAGCAGCAGCTTGTCACGGGCTATTCGGCTCAGGTCGAAATCGTCCCGGAAGCGGTATTCCTTCTCCCGATGCCAGTCGCTCCTTTCGCCTGCGGATTGCCGAAGCCAGCGCTCTCCCTGTGGTGGGCAGCGGCGATCTCCAGCAGTGTAGTAACGCACCGGCCGGATACCCGCCGACAGCGCCGCATCTTTGTCGATGCCGACGCCATACGGTTCAAATGACATGTGAGAATAGCGCCCCCGCCACCGGATCAACGGCGTGAGTTCTCTCGGTGGAAGAGCCGAAAACGAGACGGTCGGGGTGCTGCCGGGCATGTTTCGTGGGGAAGCCACGACCACCCCGGTCAGCACGATGTTCTGCAGGGTTGCCGCCGCGCTCCTGGGATATTCCCCTGATTCCGCGACAGCCAGATAGTAATCCTGCAATCGCTCGGTCGGCCAGGCCGAGTTGGGAGCGCGCGTCCAGTGGGTAAGGTATTGCTCTCCGATAGCCGCAATCTCCCTACTGAGTTGATCGGCCCTGATCCGATAGCCGAGCCTCGCCTTTCTACCGGCGTATTCTACCTGAAACTCCCTGAGAATCGGTTTGCCTGCTGATCCGGCCTGTTCCAAAAGCCGGGACATTGAACCTCCCGGCCTGACGGATACCGGCAAAAGCAGGTCCGCCTCAGTCATCACCGCCAAGTCTCGCGCGTGCATCAGGTCGACTCGTCCGTCCGGCTGACCATGTAGTGTCACTCCAACGAACTCCACCAGTTCCGGGCGAAGATCAAATTGCCTTTCGGCAAACAGCCGGGCTTTGCCGACAGCTTCGCTATCGCCGGCCGGCAGAACGACCTTCTGCATCACTCCTTCCCTTGCAGCCAAGGCCATCAGTAGTTCCCAAGTCTGCATCCCGGTCGAGGTAATAATACAGAAACCGTCGGTTTTGAGCCGAAGCATCGCCGCCAGCGACTGACGCACCCAGGCAGCCCGGCCGCAGGGCCGCAGTGACTGACGCGAAAGAAGTATTGCCGCTGCACGTCTCAAGGCTCCCCCGGGGGTTGACTCCGTGGCTCCAGTTAAGAGCGCAATATACGATCATGGACCGCATCCGGCAACATGGGGAGACTCTCTTGGGGATTGCAGTCTTTCGGTGGCCCGCGGGTGCTCGGTCATGCGGTGGCATGTTTTTGTTGCCACGACGGCCGGGCGCGTCCAGATTGACGGCACGATGACAAAGCAGGTACTGACAGCAATGGTTGTGGCCTTCTTCTGCGTCCAGTCGGCTGGGGCTGCGATCCTGAATGTGCAACGCGAGTCCGATCTTCAGATCATGATCGACTTCGCCGGCGACGGAGACACGCTGAGCCTGGGCTCGATGACGTACGAAGCTGAACCGGCCGGCTTCACGGATCCATTGTGCGGCAACTGCCTGGACCCCAACACCGAGGTGACGGCTTCCTACGGTTTCGTTATCAGGGACAAGTCGCTGACCCTGATCGGCAGCGACCGGGAGCGGACGCGCCTGGTGACCAATGCCGGTTACGGCCTCTATTTTGAGAATTCGCCCGACTCGCGGGTTGCCAACCTGACTGTCACCGGCGGTAAGCGGGATGGCGACGGCGATGCCACTGACGCGGCTATCGTGGTGCGCAACTCACTGGTTTCTATCGAAAAAGTGGATATTATCGACAACGATCACCGGATAGATTCAGTTGTGGTGGGAATCGGGGGTGTCTTCGGACGCGAGGGCGCCGATATTACGGTCCGCGACTGCCGCATCATCAACAACCACTGGGACGGCGTAGCTCTTTATCGCGGCGCGGTGGCGATCATCACCGACTGCCTCATCAAGGACGGCCGCGGGGCCGGTATCGGAGTTACCTGGGACGCCACCTGCCTGGCTTTCCGCAACGAGATCACCGGCTACTGGAAAGGGATCGGGGCTTTCGGCACCTCATGGGTCGTCGCTCGCAATAACTTAGTGCACGACAACCTCGGTTGGGGCATAATCGCCTCCGGGCAGTCACACATGGATGTCGCCAACAATGTCGTTCACCACAACGGCAACTGCGGCATCGCACCATGGTCGACCGAGAGCCGCGGCCGGATTGTCAACAACATCGTCACCGCCAACGGCTGGCGTGACTATTTTGTCTGTCCCTGCGTCGGAGTGTGGAACTACGGCGACTGGGCCAAGTGGCGCTTCACCAACAACATCGTCTGGAACAACAAAGACGGAGAGTATGAAGCCATCTGGGACCAGACCGGACTCCACGGCAACCTCAGTGAGGACCCGCTGTTCGTCGGCGACGGCGACTTCCGTCTGCAGGAAGGTTCGCCCGCCCGCCACGCCGGTGATACGCTGATCTACAACCTCGACGGTTCCGTCTCCCACATCGGCCTCTACGGCGGCCCGCAGGCTATGCCGGAATAAGCACTCCCACGCGCGGCATCAGAACCAATAAAAAAGCCCCCGACTGCTGCCGGGGGCTTGATATTATGTAGTGAGTTCAGCCCGAGGGCCACGTACCGGAGATAGTGGTCCCACCTACAACATATTCATACGTTCCACCGGTGCCGGCGGCATTCCAGGTCACGCGCCAGATGACCAGGTCATCCGCAGTGTATTTCACGTGACCGGAACCGTTCACATTCACCACGATTTCCACTTCGAACATCGTGAGTTCGTCACTCCCCGTCAGCACCATGGTGAACTTGCCGGTGACGTCGACGGTCCATTGCCACTCAAAAACCAGCCCTTCCGTGGGATGGAAAACCTTCAGCCAGCCGCTGGTGCCGGTAATCGTCTCCTGAGCTTCGATAAGCTTGAAATTGTCAAAAGTAATACCATCCAGAGTGCCATCGAGGATGGTTGCCCAGTAGTAGTGGGTAGCCGTCTCTTTGAAGACCATCGTCATCGTCAGGTCGCCGTCGGTCCAGGTGTAGACGACTGAGTCGGCGGTAAGCCCGGGATACTCCGCGTTCTCGGCGGCGGACGGCGGCGTAAGAAATGAACTGAACGTCTTGGCCCTCTCGACATAGCCGGAGGCTAACACCACGTGGACGTTGTCCGAGTTCTTCATCGCCTCAACAGGGGCGTTGAGTTCGGCCATGGCCGTCGGCACCGCCGGCACCAGGGTGGTATCGGTATCGTCGCCGTTCGATCCCGTTACCGTGTCGTCGTCATCGTCCGAGCAGCCCAGAGCAAAGGCTACCAGCAGAATACCCATGATTACCAGCAGCAGTTTTCTGTAGAGCATCTCATTCTCCTTTCCTCTTGCAGGAATTATCGTGATCCTTGCTTTGATCCTCCGGAAGTGTCCTCGCCTCTAATCATAACGACGGCGATGGCGCTTGTCAACGTTTCAGTGGGAAAAAGCGGCGCCCGAAGGCGTGAGAAACGCCCGGCGATCCCGTGCATCGCGGCTCGCGGGGAAGGCCTTTATTGCCTTGACAAGCGGGACGGTGTGTGCAAAATTGACGACGACGGAGGAGTGGCTGAGCGGTCGAAAGCGGCGGTCTTGAAAACCGTTGTACCGCAAGGTACCGTGGGTTCGAATCCTACCTCCTCCGCTTTCTTTCATGTCATTTTGAACAGCAGCTTGAAAGTTCTGTGGATCGTATTGAAATTGAATTGAGAGGCGAAACACAATGCAGAGCTCCTTTGAGACACCAGAGACGTACACATCCGCGCTCTCCACTCGAGAGACCGAGACGGCAATTAAGGAAATCAAGGATTCCTTCCAAGATGACCTAGCCGCGGAACTGAATCTGCATAGGATTACCGCCCCACTGTTCGTAGAAGCCGAAACAGGCATCAATGACGACCTGAACGGCGCAGAACGGCCGGTGACTTTCACCGTAAGGGCTATGGCAGATCAGAAGATGGAGGTGGTTCAATCACTTGCGAAGTGGAAGCGACTGGCGTTGGCTGATTTGATGATACGGCCTGGAGAGGGGATTTACACCGACATGAATGCCATCAGGCCAGATGAAATCCTCGACAATCTCCACTCCATATATGTCGACCAATGGGATTGGGAGCGAGTCATCACTCGTGAGGAACGCGACCTGAACTTCCTGAAAATGATGGCGCGGAAAATATATGGGGTCATTTGTCGCACCGAGGCTCACATTTGTCAAATATTTCCTACTCTCACGAGAATACTACCACCAGAGATCACGTTCGTACACGCGAATGATCTGTATGACCGCTTTCCGACCCTGTCCCCCGCTGAACGAGAGAAGCAGATTGCCTTGGAATATGGCGCTGTTTTCATAATCGGAATAGGCTCACCGCTGGGAGATGGCATGCCTCACGACGGTCGCGCTCCGGACTACGATGACTGGACCAGCCCAAACGGTCGGGGATACGGCCTGAATGGTGATATTATCGTCTTTTACCCGATCTTGGACACAGCCTTCGAAGTTTCTTCGATGGGAATCCGTGTCACTCCTGAATCTCTAAGTCTTCAACTGGCCAAGACAGGAACGTCGGATCGCGAGAGATTATACTTTCACCGGCGTCTCCTGTCGGGCCAATTGCCCCTATCTATTGGCGGAGGAATCGGGCAGTCCCGGCTCTGTATGCTCATGCTGAAGAAAGCACACATCGGGGAAATTCAAGCGGGCGCATGGCCGAACGACATGCGTGAGGCCCTGAGAGATCGCGGAATCAATCTTCTCTGACCAGTTTTTCTATCGGACAAAGATGTCCGATAAATGCCCGCGTGGCCCACGGCTTTCTGAAGGATCGGTTCGGCATTGGGTGATACCCTTCGACTCCGCTCTTGTGACAGAGGATGAGATTGCCGCGGTCGCCCGAAAGAACCACTTGTGGCAGGCGACCACGTAATGAGCGGATGGCTTCCCGCCGCCGCGGATCTGTGCTGCTGGGCTGAAGATACCGGCCCGTAATGCCGATCAAGACATAATGACACAAACAAAAGGAGGTCAAATGCACACAACGTGGACAAAACGCACCATAGCCGCGATCCTAACGCTGGCGGTTGCCTTCCAGGCAGGCTCACAAGCCGTTTCCGCGGCTGATTTGAGACTGGAGAACTTCAACGGCGGTCATTTTTCAATCAGCAAACCTGCTGGGTGGCAGGTCATCACGGCGGGCTCCTGTGCTGATTTCGCCTTTGTGGTTCGCGATCCGTCACAACCGCTGCGGCAGGTATTCAGTTTCGGCGAGGTTGGCCCCGTTTACCTGTCCGAGTACCAACAGCAGCTCGACTATCAGTACATGAACATGGGCGGTTACCCGGTCCCCTGGATTGATATGCCGGTGGTCGACCCCCTCAGCCCCTCCAACTTCCTGCAGCAGTTTCATCTTATTGCCGCCACAGAAGTGGCGCGATCATTCATGCCGCAATGCCCCCGACTGGAAAAGCTTCAGGTCGTCTCGGCCACGCCCCAGCCGAGCGCCATCTCAGGCGGAAGTACGGAACTGATACGCGCTCTCTTTCTCAAGGATGGTCACGTGGGTGAGGGTTTGTTTCTCGTTACGGTCATTACCTTGATGCCGGAGACCGGCAATCCCGGCGGCGGTATCGGGTACGGAGTCAATGTCATCGGCGTCACCGCTCCCCAGAAGGAGTTCCGGAACGTGGAGAAGACCCTGGTTGCGTCAATCGGCAGTTTCTCAATAGGTCAGGCATATGTCAGCCAGTGTCTCGCGCAGCAGGCCGCCACCTACGCCGGTATAATGAAAGCCGGCAAGACACTGAGCGAGGCCTCCGACATGATTATGCAGGGCTGGGAAAAGCGAAACAAATCCGACGATATAATCGCCGAGAAACGAAGCGACGCCATCCTGGGAAACGAACGGGTCTATGATCCCGACACGGGTGAGGTATACGAGGTCCAAAACGGCTTCTACGACAAGTACGATCTTGATCGAAACCAATACGAGATGAGCAACCTGCAACTGCTGCCCAATGACAGTTATGAACTGTGGACCCAGGCGCCCGTGAACGGTGACCAGCATATCCGGTAGCGAGCATGACATCGTCTGTTCTATTGGCCGCGCTGGGCGACGGCGAGTCGCGCTTCCACCGGAATACTGCCCTATGGGCTCCAAGATCGCGCGAGCCGTCGCCGGCTCCTTCGCTTGACAGCGTTCGCATGAACAAACAGCCCTGACAGACCTGAGAACGCGCGGCAGCGCCCGAGGATGTACGCCGACGACGGCATGCGGTCGGCCCCCACCTTTTCCAGTTGCACACACGGCCGCCGGTTCGTTATATTGACTGCCAGACAGCAAGGAGAACTTCCTGGCGACACCCAGATTACGAACAGCCCGACGGAGTATATAACATGGCTGCTAAACTCTGTTCCCGGTGGCTCCATTACCTCCGGCATAAGCCCTTAAGACGTTTCTCCCAGAATCCCAAGAAAATCCTGCGGGGCTATGTCAAACGCGACGTGACGGTTCTTGACGTCGGCTGCGGGGCGGGTTTCTTCAGTCTCGCTATGGCCCGGATGGCAGGGCCGGACGGACGGGTTATCGGCGTTGACCTCCAAGCCGATGTAATCGAGTCCCTCAAACAGCGCTCCGCCAGGGCCGGTCTGTCGGAACGTATCGACGCCCGAGTATGCAGTGAAGGCAGTCTTGAGATCGATGACCTCAGCGGCCGGGTTGATTTCGCACTTGCCTTCTACGTGGTGCATCATGCACCGAATGCACCTGCGCTCATGGCTGACGTACACCGAGCGTTAAAGGCGGGCGCCATGTTCCTCGTTGTGGAGCCCGGACACCACGCGTCGGTCGACGAATGTCATGCCACCGAAGCTGCCGCACAGGAGGCCGGGTTTGCGATTGCCGAGCATCCCAAGCTGAAGCGGGACTGGGCGGTCATGTTGGTGAAGAGCTGAGCGGTGGACGATTGTACTCTACAATCAAAGAAGGGTTTTCGGCGTCACGGGCCGGTACAAGTCAATCTTAAACACGGAGAAACAGACATGGGTGATAAGGGAACAAGAGATAAAGGGAAGAGGAAAACCCAGAAAAAGGCGCAGCGCAGCCCAAAGGAAAAAAGAAAAGCGAAAAAGGAAAAGAAGAATAAATAAATATCCAGTGCTGTCGGGTATCGAGAACCTGACCAAACTGCATACACTGCGCCACAATTTTGCCAGCCACCTGATCATGCAGGGAGTAGACCTGTCGATAGTCAAGAAGCTGATGGGCCATTCTGATATTCAAACGACAATGATCTACGCCCACTTGTCGCCCGATCATTTGGCGGATGCGGTGGATAGGCTGGAACTCGAGTAGTACAGCGTGAACCGGTGCTAATCTCGCACACCCCGCATTTAATTCAATGCACCCTAACAGGAGGTGTTTTTAGTGCCCAATTGTTAAATTGGCGGTATTACAAGAGAAAATGTGCGGGAGCAAGCAGCTCCTGCCCTGATGTAGGAGTTATACAATGAAGAGGAGGATATGAAAATAATTAGACTGTGTATAGGATCAAATGACGGCAATAATATTGCTAAAACCCATATGGGCGATACTGAGTATTTCTATATTTATGATATTTTCGCAAATTCAAAACATGCGTTTGTAGAAAAAAGGACTAATACTGCAAAAAATATGGGACATGCAAAAGTCGAAAAAATGAAAGGAGTTATTAAGATAATCGAAGACTCCGATGTCCTCGTTGCCCGAAAGAAAAGTCCGAATTTCGTAAGAATTGCAAGAAAAACAAAATATCAACCTGTAGTAGTAAAAGCCGAGAAGATATCAGACGTATTAACGACATTATGTAAGTCATTCGATGAAATATATGAACAAACTACGAGAAGGAAAAACGGTGAAGTGTTTGATACTATACTTGAATTATAGCAATCCATGAAATACATAATAAATCGTTGCACCTGACCACTTATTCGCTGCGCTACAAAACGGCAAGTGAGCTTGGTGATTAGACTATGATATTAAGAGGTTAACAAATTGTTTCAAATTCTCTTTTGCAGTTGGAGACTATATGAAAGAAAAAACAAAGATCGGCATAATCATCTGTGACCGCTATCGCAGATGTGCGGGCGGGAAATGCTTCAAATCACTGCGAAACAGAGAAGGTGCGTTCAGTAGGTACAAGAATATGGAAGTTGAAATTGTCGGATACACCACTTGCGATGGGTGTCCTGGTGGAAATATCGAATATGCCGTGGGGGAAATGAAAGAGAACGGAGCAGAGGTGATACATTTTGCCACCGGATTAATCGTGGGTTATCCTCCGTGTCCTTATATTACCCATTTCCATGATTTTATTAAGGCAGAATATGGCCTTGATGTTGTTTATGGCACTCATCCAATACCTCAAAAGTACCTCAATATACATGAACAGTTGGGAACATGGGATGATACCGGATGGCAAAATATTATTCAGCCACTATTAGTTGATGAAAAAACACGTTTGTCCTATGACTAATAAATGACAGATACATGTCTTTTGCTCGGTGCAGGTATCCCGAGTAGGCAAGGACGTCACGTTCTGACAAGAAGATAGAGAGGTCAACGAGGTTTGCATACCTGATTGCGAATGCATCCGTTGCTGCCAGGCTGTGTAGTAAACTTCGTTCAGAGTGGCGGTATCGGAGGTTTTTGCTGTTAGAGTGGGATATTCTGTCCCCACTGTCTGTACTCATGGTGAAAGAAGGATCGTATTCGAAGGAGAGTAGCTATGCACGACAAAGCTGTAAGGTGTTGGTGGGCCGCGGATGATCTTCGGGCACTCGTTCTGGTGTCTTCGTTCGGAGTTAATTTCAAAAGGTGTGGAAATTGATAAAAAAGTAGCGTAGCCTTTCG
>CBFDBU010000037.1:0-23996 GCA_965603125.1 uncultured bacterium
CGCAATCCGCGGGAACCTTTTTCTTGCGGCTCGGTTCAAGATAATACTTTACAAATCAGTAATGATTTTGTAAAATAGCGCCTCGGCTTGGTGAGAATGAAGGCAACCTGGAGCGAGATATGCGATTTTCGGCTACAGAAGAATACGGTTTGAGATGCCTTTTGGTTCTGGCCCGCAAGGGACCAGGGGACCGGCTCTCCATTCCCGATATCGCCGAAATGGAAGGAATCTCTGTGCCGTATGCTTCAAAGCTCCTCTCCAAACTGCGAAAAGCCGGGCTGGTAACGACTGTCCGGGGTCGCAAGGGAGGATTTTATATCGCCCGGCCGCCGGATGAGATTTGTCTGCTGGAAGTAATCACCGGCCTGGGGGGGCCGCTGATCGACCCGGACCACTGCCTCAAGCGCTCCGGGCGGCTGGAGCGATGTGTACACGTCAGCCACTGTTCGGTGCACGACATGCTTGGCGGCCTGGCCGGATATGTTGCCGGCTTTCTCGGCAGCACTTCACTGGCGGACATTATCAGCGGCACTCTGCCGCCGGCGGCGAACCGGGCAGGCTCTTCGGCAACATTTGTGAATCTGGAAACCCTGATGGAGACTCCCGCCCCGAACACGGAAGGCGTGAAGAAAAACGCCGCCAACACAACCACTAAGCGACAAGGAACGGTCAAACATGCCCGATCAGAAAGCTCTCTTTGAATTCAACGAGATACGCGTTGAGGTGGACGACAAGCAGATTGTCCCCGGGGTCAGCCTGAAGATTCTCCCCGGCGAGATCCATGCCATCATGGGTCCCAACGGCTCCGGTAAGTCTTCCCTCTCCAACGCCCTGATGGGGCATCCGGATTATGCTATCACCTGGGGTGAGGCGTTTCTTGACGGTCGCAGCATCCTAAGCATGAGCGCCGATGAGCGCTCGCGCGCCGGGCTGTACCTTGCTTTCCAGTATCCTCTGGCCATCCCGGGGGTAACCGTGGCCAATTTCATGCGAGCGGCGCTACAGGCTCACCGGGGTAAAGGTGCCGACATGTCCGATTTTCGCAAGCTGTTCAAGGCCGCCATGAAGGCGCTATCAATCGACCCGTCGTTCGCCACCCGCTATCTCAACGAAGGTTTCTCGGGAGGCGAGAAGAAGCGCGTCGAGATACTCCAGATGGCCGTACTCAACCCGAAGATGGCCATGCTCGACGAGACCGATTCCGGGCTGGACATCGACGCTTTGAAAATCGTCTCGGAAGGAATCAATCGCTTTCACAATGATTCAAACGGCCTGCTGCTGGTGACCCACTACCAGCGCCTGTTGAATTACGTCAAGCCACACCATGTCCACGTCATGATACACGGTCGGATAGTGAAGACCGGCGGTCCGGAACTGGCGCTCAAGTTAGAAGAACTCGGCTATGACTGGGTAGAGGCCGAATACGTCGAGGGAACCGGAGTTTAGGTATGTCGGACGAGATCAGGCGGCGCAACGAGGACCTGTCTTCTCTGGACAAAGACTATGCCACGAGGTACGGTTTCCAGGACCCGGTCAACTACTTCCACAAGGGAGCCAGGGGAATCAACCACGAGGTCGTGGAGATGATCTCCCGGATGAAAAAGGAGCCGGCGTGGATGACCGAGCGCCGTCATGAAGCACTGGACATCTTCAGCTCCAGGCCGATGCCGAAGTGGGGCAACACCGAGATGCTCTCCAAGATCGACTTCGATAACATCTACTACTTCATGAAACCGATAGAACACCAGCAAACGAGCTGGGATGACGTACCGGAGTACATCAAGAAGACGTTCGACCGTCTTGGCATCCCCGAGGCGGAACGGAAATTCTTAGGTGGCGTGTCGGCCCAGTACGAATCGGAAGTGGTCTACCACTCCATGCGTGAAGATCTGAAAAAGCAGGGGATAATTTTCCTCGATATGGACAGCGGTCTGCGAGAGCACCCGGACCTGGTCAGGAAGTACTTCGGGACCGTGATCCCCACTACCGACAACAAATTCGCGGCGCTGAATACGGCCGTCTGGTCGGGCGGATCGTTCATCTACGTACCGCCCGGTATCGACGTCAAGGTACCGCTTCAGGCATACTTCCGGATCAACGCGGAGAACATGGGTCAGTTCGAGCGGACCCTGATAATCGCCGACAAAGGCTCGCGGGTGCATTATATCGAGGGTTGCACGGCGCCGGTGTACTCGACCGACTCACTGCACACGGCCGTAGTGGAGGTGATCGCTCTGGAGGACTCCTACATGCGGTACACGACTATCCAGAACTGGTCGCGCAATATATTCAACCTGGTGACCAAACGGGCTTCAGCTTACGACAATGCCACGGTGGAATGGGTCGACGGGAACCTCGGTTCGCGGCTGACGATGAAATATCCGTGCATCCAACTGATGGGCCCGGGAGCCAAAGGGGAGATCCTGTCGGTGGCCTTCGCCGGCAAGGATCAGCACCAGGACGCCGGGGCAAAAGTGATCCACGCCGCTCCCAACACCTCGTCCCGGATCAGATCGAAATCGGTTTCCAAGGACAACGGCAGGGCATCCTACCGCGGACTGGCTAAAGTTCACAAGAACGCCGTCAACACAAAGCTGTCTGTCGAATGCGACGCCCTGCTGATCGGCGAGGAGGCACGCAGTGACACCTACCCGACCATGGAGGTAGATAACGACCAGGTCAAGGTGGAACATGAGGCGCGCGTTTCCAAAGTGGCCGAAGAGCAGCTCTTCTATCTCACCAGCCGGGGACTGACGGAGGATGACGCCCGGCTGCTGATCGTAAACGGCTTCATGGAACCGTTTACGAAGGAACTGCCTCTCGAGTATGCGGTGGAGTTGAACCGCCTGATCGAGCTTGAAATGGAAGGATCAATTGGATAATGGGCAGAAGCAGCCAAAAGACAAGCCCTGCGAGCAGGTTTCTCATCCCCGAATCGGCTCCGGAGTTGCTCCGTGGTCCGAAGTGGCTGCAGGATATCAGGGAACGATCTCGCCGGTCCTTCAATGAGAGTCCGGTTCCGCCGCGCGGATTACACCTGTGGCGTTATACCGACCCAGCGACATTCCTGATCCCCCACGACGGATCCCCGGACAGCACCCATGATGACAGTGTCCTGCCCGCCAAAGAACCGATGTCCGAGCATCGGGAAAAAGACTCCACGAGCCGCTTTGTTCATGACGTCGGAGGCCGGGACATTGAGTTGCGCGGCGTGGATGAACTCATCTCCCACGGTGTGGTCGTCTGCAGATTGTCGGAGGCGGTCGACCGGCATCGGGAGTTGGTCGAGCAATACCTCTACCGGTTGATTAACAGCCGGAGCGGCAAGTTTGAGGCGCAAAACAGCGCCCTCTGGAATGACGGGATTTTTGTATTTGTACCTGACTCTGTTCGTGTCACCGAGCCGATCCATCTTCTGCGGCAAGCCGGGCGGTCCGGATCAGTGCAATTCCACAGGTTGCTGGTAGTAGTCGGTCGCAACGCCGAGTTGACTGTGATCGACGAATATATCAGTGGTAGGGACGGTGACCGGGATACCGGTCATGTCAACAGCGCCGTGGAGATATTCGGTTTTCAGGAAAGCCGCGTGCGCTACGTGCCTTTGCAAAGGTACGCTCACCGCATGAATTCCTACCTGACTCACAGGGCCACCCTTGAGCGCGGCGCCGTGATGTTGACTGTCCCGCTTGATTTCGGCGGCGCCGTGTCGAAACATAACTACGGAGTAACCCTGGCGGGAGAAGGCGCCGAGAGTGACATCATCGGGCTGCTGTTCGCGTCCGGGCGTCAGCATTTCGACAACCACACCCGGCACCATCATGCAGCCTCCCGAACACAATCGAATATCGACTTCAAGACCATACTGCGCGATAAATCAACCTCGGCCTACACCGGCCTGATACGAATAGAGAATGAAGCCAGAGGCTGCGAGGCTTACCAGGAAAACCGCAACCTCCTGCTTACTCGCGGCGCACGCGCGGATGTGATCCCAGAGCTTGAAATCCTTAACGAGGATGTGTCCTGTACTCACGGCGCGACAATCGGCCCCATCGACCCCCTGACCATTTTCTACCTGAGGTCGCGCGGGATCGAGCAGGAGGAGGCGGTGCGCATGATTGTGGCCGGTTTTGTGGACTCCACCCTGAAACGTCTGCCGACCGATCTGGCGGTGCGAGTGGGCGAATTTACCGGTCGCCTGGAGGGTTTGTAGGAATGGGCCGGTTCGTCAAAGTCGCCAGGGTCGGCGATATTCCCGAAGGGCAGGTTCGCGAGTATGAGGTGGCCGATGTGAGCATTGTCATCTGTCACACTGCCGGCAGGTTCTATGCTCTGGCCAACGAATGTTCGCATGATTCGGCCTCTTTCGGTGACGGCCGTCTTGTCGGGCACGAGTTGGTCTGCCCCCGGCACGGTGCTACATTCGATTTGCGCAGTGGAGCGGTCAGCGGCCCCCCGGCGGTGGTGGGCATCGACCGGTTTGAACTGAAAGTTGAAGGCGAAGATATCTACGTTCTCGTGGACTGAGTATGACACCAATTTGCAGAGTACAGGCATGAGTCAATTGCACACCAACACCGGGAAAGTTCCCATCCCAGCCGATAGTCACCAACCGCGACTGGACCTGGTTGCCGTCAAGGCCGACTTCCCCATACTGGATCAGAGGATCAACGGGCGGCGGCTCGTCTATCTTGACAGCGCCGCAACGTCGCAGAAACCGTGGGTTGTGATCCGGGCGATCACCGACTACTACCGCAAGCAGAATGCTAATATCCACCGCGGGCTGCATTTCCTGGCCGAGAGAGCAACTGCCGCCTATGAAAAGAGTCGAGCGCACGCTGCCGATTTCATGGGGGGTGTCGAGCGCGAGGAGGTGATTTTCACCCGCGGCACGACCGAGGCGATCAACTTGGTTTCATACTCGTGGGGAGAAGCCAACATCGGGGAAGGGGATGAGATAGTCATCACCGAGATGGAGCATCATGCCAACCTGGTCCCCTGGGTTATTCTGGCTCAAAAAAAGAACGCCGTTCTCAAGCGAATCCCGATAACGTTCTGCGGCCATCTCGACTTGAGCGACATCGACAGCATAATCACACCGAGAACGAAGCTGCTTGCCATCACGCAGATGTCCAATGTCCTGGGAACGATCAATCCGGTGGCCGAACTGACAGAGCTGGCCCACAAACGGGGGGCGCTGGTTCTGGTCGACGGCGCTCAGGCGGCGCCGCACATGCCCATTGATGTCAAGGAGTTGGGTGCTGATTTCTACGCTTTCTCATCGCACAAGATGCTCGGCCCGACCGGCGTGGGTATTCTCTACGGGCGGCGTGAACTGCTTGAAGAAATGCCGCCGTTCAACACGGGCGGTGAGATGATCGGCGAGGTGCATTTCGACCGTGTCACCTGGGCTGAGTTGCCGCATAAGTTCGAGGCGGGCACGCCCGACATCGCCAACGTCGTGGCGTTCGATACAGCCCTGACGTATCTCGAAGAACTGGGCCTGGAAAGTATCAGGCAACATGAGATGGAACTCACCGGTTATGCTATCGAACGGCTGTCGCAGATCAAGGGACTGGAAATCCAGGGGCCGCAGGAACCGGCTCAGCGCGGGAGCGCTATCTCATTCACCGATCCAAACATCCACCCTCACGATATCAGCACCTTCCTCGATTCAAGAGGCATTGCCATTCGAGCGGGACACCACTGCGCCCAGCCGTTGCTGAGGATATTGGGAAAGACCGCCACCGCCAGGGCCTCGCTTTACATTTACAACGACGAGGCCGATATTGACGCCCTCATAGAAGCCTTAATCGAGATGAGGAGGTATTTCGGCGTATGAACGAGCAGCTTGACGATATGTACCGCGAGATAATCCTCGACCATTTTCGTTCCCCGCGCGGTCGAAAGCCGCTTGAGAAAGCCGACATAAAATCCGACGGCTCCAATCCGGCCTGCGGTGATGAGATCGAGATGCAGGTCGAAATGGACAACGGCACTATCAAGGATATCCACGTTAACTGCAAGGGCTGCGCCATCTCCGTCGCTTCCGGATCGATGCTGGCCGAGCTAATAAAGGGCAAGCCCATTGACGAGGTCAGACGAATCGCCGAACTGGTCCGCAGGATGCTCAAGGGAGAGCAGGTGGAGATCCCCGACGACCTCGGCGATATCGATTCACTGCAGGGAGTGCGGCAGTTCCCGGTCCGGATCAAGTGCGCCCTGCTGGCGTGGGTTACCCTCGTGGAAGGGCTCAAGAGTTATGAAGACGGCCATAAGCACGCCGGCGCCTCGACCGAACATGATGACCAACCGGAATAAGAGACGAAACTCCGCACCCGCCCGCCTGTCGTCACCCGTCGCACAGGGAAACCTGACGCCATGACACTACCAGCCAAAGAACAGATATATGAAGCTCTAAAATCGGTTCAGGACCCTGAGGTTCGGCTCAGCATTGTCGATCTCGGCCTGGTGTACGATGTGGACGTCCAACTATCCGGCAGGGTCGAGATAAGAATGACCCTGACGACGCCCGCCTGCCCATACGGGGAGATACTGCTCACGAATGCACAGAAGGCCGCCGCCGAGGTAGAGGGTGTTGTAGAGGTTCAGATGATCTTAGTGTGGGATCCTCCGTGGGATCCAAAGACGATGGCATCCGACACCGCCAAGGACGCCCTTGGCATCTGGTAGGTCGTTCGCAGACTCAGATGTCAGAACCACAGGGGTTCTGACCTACAGCAATCCCGTAGGGCAGGTTTGTCTTCAAACCTGCCATTTACCCCAAGCAGGCGGATCCGAAGACGGATCCGCCCTACAACTATCATGTTCCGTGTGCAGTGTATCCGGTCGCTTACGCGATCTCGAGCATCTTCTCAAGAGCTACAAGGGCGTTGCTCTTTGTCGGTTCGGGAACCCTGATCGGTTCCAGATCGGCATGGTTCTCCAGACAGTACGCCAGGTCGTTGAGGGTAGTGCGATACATGTTGGCGCACACGGGACAGGTCAGCCCGGACAACTCGAATATCTTCTTGTCGGGGTGCTGCATGGCCATGCGACTGACCAGGTTTATCTCGGTGCCGATGGCGATAGTCGATCCCGGCGGCGCTGTCCGGCAATAGTCGACAATGAACGAGGTTGACCCGTCGGCGTCGGCTGCCGCGACCACGTCAGGAGTACACTCGGGATGCACCACGATCCTGACGTCGGGATACTGCTCCCGCGTCAGGCGGACGTGCTCGGCGGTGAAAGTAGTATGGACGTGGCAGTGGCCTTTCCACAGGATGATTGTCGCCCGGTCGATCTGTTCCTCAGAAAGTCCGCCGCCCTCGCGGGCGAAATCCCAGACGACCATCTGCTCCGGTTTCAACCCAAACTTGATACCCGTATTGTAACCCAGGTTCTCATCAGGAAAAAAGAAGACCTTGTCTTTGCGCTCCAGGCCGTACTTGAAAGCCGCAGGTGCATTGGAGGAAGTACAAATCAGTCCCCCGAGCTTGCCCGTAAACGCTTTGAGACCGGCGGTCGTGTTCATGTAGGAAATCGGCATGATCCTTTTCTCACCACCGAATTGCTTTAGATGATCCCACGCCTGGAGCACGTCGACCATGTCCGCCATGTCGGCCATGGGGCAACCCGCCAGCGGATTCGGAAGATAAACCTGCTGATGCGCGGCGGCGAGAATATCGGCCGCCTCGGCCATAAAACGCACACCGCAGAAGATTATTAGGTCGACATCCTTCCGGGATGCAGCCACCTTCGACAGACCGTAGCTGTCACCCAGGTGATCGCCGAACTCAACCACCTCGATCCGTTGATAATGATGCGTCAGGATAGTAAGCCGGTTACCCAATCGTTCCCGAGCGAGACGAATGCGGTCCTTCAGTTCGTCGACACCGGCTTCTCGATACTCCGTGGGAAGTGAGAAATACATGGTCTCTCGTTCTGCGTTTCTCTCGCGCGTCAAAGCCTTCCGTCGGTCAACAGGCGGGACCTCGTCCCGGCATATCGGATCTCTCTTCCCGTCTGCTATTCATCTTCGTAGTCAGCGAAGAGGTCGCGATAGAAATCGTCCATACTATGTCTGCCGCCGGCCGTGTCCTGCTCGTCGTCCTCGAAGTATTCCGAGAACTTGGCTCCCAACGTCCCGCACACGGGACAACTGGTTGGACGTTCGTCATCATCATGGACATACCCGCACACGTTACACACCCACTGCATTGCCCTCTCCTTCGACGTACTGATCTGGTATCTCAAGTAGCAAGCCGTGATCTCCTCTGCGTGCTCCTCCAACAGTGACAAGCGGCGGTCGCCATACCGGGCGTCGGCCTCGGCGGGCGTTCCCAATCTCAAACCGCGGCGTGTCGACAAGTATCTGTCGTTCCTTCAGCATTGATTCCTTCCGAACACCGTGCTACGAGCCGCCGGAACTTCTAATATATTCGACCGCCCGACGCATTCTCTCTACTACTACCGACTGCGAAAGCACCACCAGCATTTCATACAGCGACGGACCGGCGGGGATTCCCGAAACAGCCAGACGAGTGGGATGAATCAACTCGGCCCGTTTGACGCCCTTTTCCTCCGCCAGCACCGACAGTGTGGCCTCGACGCTCTCGTGTGTGAATCCGGCCTGGCCCTCGAACCGGTTAACCAGTTCCTCCAACAGATCGGCTTTTTCCACAGTGAATTGTTTAGCCGCGGCTTTGGCGTCGTATCGATAATCGAATGCAAAGAAATAGCCACTGAGGGTGATGAAATCCTGAAGGCGGCGGACACGTTCTTTGAGGAGACCCACAACCGCGCGGAGGTAGTCCCATCGCGTCTCCAGCCAGTATCTTGAGGTCAGTCCGGCTTCCACCAGCAACGGCGCGACCATCGCGGCCAGCTCGTGATCCGTCTTTCTGACAATATGTTCTCTGTTTATGGCCACTAATTTATCTTCGTCGAAGATGGCATTGGACGGGTTGAAGTTCTCCGCCCTGAAGGTATCGATCAATTCCGGTACGGTGTAGACCTCGCGGTCGTCCTTTGACGACCAGCCCAGCAGGCAGAGGTAATTGAACATCGCTTCCGGCAGAATCCCCTCTTTGCGATAGGCCATGACGTCCTTGTCCCCAAGTCTCTTGGAGACCTTCCTTTTGTCGGGACGAAGGATCAGCGGAACGTGGGCGAACCGGGGTATCTCAAAACCGAGCGCCCGGTAGATCTGGATCTGCTTGAAGGTGTTGGTGATGTGATCGTTGCCGCGAATAACATCGGTGATACCCATCTCGTGGTCGTCCACGACCACGGCCAGGTTGTAGGTTGCCGAACCGTCGGAGCGAGCGACAATGAAATCTTCGATATCTTCGCTGCGGCGGGTTAATTCACCTGAGACGAGGTCGACAAAGCGGATCTCGCCGTCGGGAATCCGGATGCGTATAGTGTACGGTTTGCCGGCGGCGAGAAGGGTATCAATCTCTTCCTGCGACAGATTCAGACACCGCCGGTTGTAGTGCGGCGATCTCTTCTCCGCCTGCGCTTGTTCCCGGTCCTTCTGCAGTAGTTCGGGCGGGCAGAAACATCGATACCCATACCCGTCAGCGAGTATCTGCTGCGCGTACCTGCTGTATGTTTCAAGCCGGTCCGCCTGGTAGACGATCTCTTCGTCCCAATCCAGCCCTAACCATCTCATCGCCTTCATGATCGGTTCTATCAGGGCAGGGTCACTCCGTCGGGGGTCCGTGTTCTCGATTCTGACCAGAAATTTCCCCCCGCAATGGCGGGCGTACAGGTAGTTGAAAATGGCCGTGCGGGCCGTTCCCACGTGGACGTACCCGGAAGGGGATGGGGCAATGCGAACTCTCACCTGTCGCTGCGTCATATCGAGCCTATCCCACTCAGTTGCTCTCCCGGCCTGAACGGTTGTCATCGTCATACGGGGGATGCGGTCCCAGTGGCTGCGTCTGCGAACCGGGCGGCGTGAGCGTGCTCTGCGGGCCGGGCGGAGAAGGACCACCGGTGTGCACGGGAGGCGGTGGGGGTGGGGCGGCGCTGTAGGCCGTGATCGGCCGAAGCGACGGCCGGCCGGCCGGTTGAAGGTCAAACTCCAGGCCACCGGCAAGTCGGGCTATCAGGTTATAGAAGACGATCATGATCACACCAAAGAGCGTGAAGAATATGGCTCCCCCCACGGCGCCCATAATGGGCAGGAAAATCAATAAAACGCCGACTGATACGCCCTCATCAATGCCGACACCACCGAGATCCTCAAGGATCGGAAACTGCTGCATCACCGTGAGCATGAAAGACATAAACAGCGCATACAACAAACCGATGAAGAATCCTGCGATGAGATTGACAAAGAAGGCAACCCTGGTGAAAGCCCAAATTCCAATTGATCTCAGTTCGTATCGCATCATATCCCCTTGGTTCTCAGGTACCATTTCGTCAACACCGCTTCAACCGGTACAGGACTGAAGCCTGCTCCGGCAGCCGACCCGACCCTTCGCACATTCCGTTCCTGCCGATCAGGACCGGTGACCTTGCTACTCATCCTTGAAGATATATAATCGGACATTGTTTTCAAACCCATACCGGGAAATCAGGAGCTTCTGATTATAAACCGTGCATCCACGGCTGCGCACAGCTTCTCGTCAGGCGAGGCAATGAAAGGATTAATGTCTATCTCGGAGAAGCAACTGAATTCCTCCACGAGTTGAGACAACCGCAGGAGGGTTTCCTCCAGCACGTCCTGATTGACCGGCGGCGCGCCCCGGAATCCGTTCAACAGCGGGTATGACCGGAGCGAGCGCACGATTTCGCGTGCCCCGCGATCGGTGAGCGGATTGATGCGGAAGGCGACGTCCTTCATCACCTCGACATATACGCCACCTAAACCGAACATAATAAGCGGTCCGAAAGAGGGATCGGTGGTCATCCCCATTACGGTTTCGATTCCGCCGGCTATCAACTGTTGCATGGCCACCGAGAACTCGCCCTTCTCGCCGGCGGTGATGATTCGCTTGTGGAGCGTTTCAAAAGATGACCGGATATCCTCGTCGGTGCGAAGGTCCACCATGACGCCGCCCATCTCCGTCTTGTGCAGGACAGGCGGCGTGTTCACTTTCATCACCACGGGATAGCCGATTTTCCTGGCAACCCTGACCGCCGCGTCGACGCTCCCGGCGTATGTGTAGGGCATGGTGCGAATCCCGTAGGCGGCGAGAATGGCCAGTGCCTCATCGCCCACGATCGCTTCTTTTCCCCGGGCCAGAGCGCTTTCGACTATCGCTTCCACTTTCGCGGAGTCCACCGTGAACGTCTTGAACTTGCCCTGCGGCCTGCTGACATTCATTTGATGCCGGTAGGTAGTGGCCAACGTCTTGGCGATTGCCTCCGGAAAAATGTACACCGGTATGCCGTTCTCCCTGAGATAGTCCATGCCTTCCGAACTCAATCCGGCTCCCATGAAACAGACCAGCACCGTCTTTTCCGCTTCGGCCAGCGCCTCGTGGATATTCCTGGCCACGTCGAGTTGATCGACCGTAACCGGCGGTACGAATATGGGGACAATAGAATCGTAACGGTCGTCATTCTTCACGATATCGAGTGTTTTCCGGAACTCTTCGCCGCCGGCCCCGGCGATCATATCCAACGGATTGGAGAACGACGCCTCGGCCGGGATGAATTTCCTGAGTTCAGTGATAGTCGGCGCGGAGAGAGGGGGCATTTCCATACCGTTGTTGATCAGGGCGTCAGTGGCAAGTATTCCAGGTCCGCCGGCATTGGTCACGACCACGACCCGATTGCTCCTGGGAATCGGCTGTGTCGACAGCGCCATGGCGACGTCAAATAGTTCCTCGATGGTGTCCACCCGCATGACTCCGGTCTGTTCGAAGAGCGCGTCGACACCGACGTCGAGACCGGCCAGGGCACCCGTATGGGAGGAGGCCGCCTTTGCCCCCAACTTGGTGCGCCCCGACTTCACCGCCACAATCGGTTTGCGACGGCTGACCTCGCGGGCTATCACCGTGAAATTGCGCGGATTGCCGAAATTCTCCAGGTACATGAGGATGATATCGGTATCGGGATCATCCTTGAAGTACTCCAACATGTCGTTGGAGGATATGTCCGCCTTGTTGCCGATCGAAGCCACGAAGGAGAAACCGAGCCCCAACTCGCGGGCTATGCTCATGATGGCCTCGCCCATCGCCCCGGATTGAGTGATGAACCCGATCCGTCCCCGCCTGGGAAACGTCTTGCCGAAAGTGGCGTTGAGACTAACCTCCGGATCGGTATTAAGGACTCCAAAGCAATTAGGACCAATCATGCGCATGCCGTGTTCCTGAACTACCCGAAGAACTTCCAGCTCTCTCTGCTTACCCTCGGGGCCGACTTCAGAGAAACCGGCCGAAATCACAACCAAACCCTTGACGCCTTTTTCGCCACACTGAACGACGACCTCCTTCACAGCCTCCTTAGGGACTATGACGATAGCCAGGTCAACAGCGTCCGGCACATCCAGGATTGTCGAATAAGCCTTGATGGAATGAATCACCGACGCCTTCGGGTTAACGGGAAAGACCTTACCATTGAACTCGGCCAGCAGAATGTTGTGCAGGGTCTCACGGCCAATCGAACCCTTCCGCGTGGAGGCCCCGATAACCGCCACCGACTTAGGTTTGAATATAACATCCAGGGATTGTCTCACAGCCCGGTGTCATCCTTTCCAGAGCGAGTCGTCACCACGGGTAGAGCACAGTCGATTATACCCACCATAGCGCCGATCACCGCCGGGGTATTGGCTTGTTTTCCCAACGAATCAACACCGTGAAGTACTGTTGTCAAGCGAAAGTTCCCCGCCGGCCCGCCCTTTTACGACGTGGCGGCGCTACCCCGGCAGGCACCGAAAAACGCCGCCGGGCGTGTCGCTCGGCGGCGTCTCGGTCTTCCTGGAATCCTGGACTGCGATGAGCCTTCCCTCGGAGGGTGCTACTTGCTCCCGGCCTTACTCGAGGCGTTTCTCAGTTGGGCCTGGGCCGCCGCCAACCGGGCAATCGGCACCCGGTAGGGCGAACAGGAAACGTAATCAAGGCCGACCCGGTGACAAAAGTCGATGGAATCAGGATCGCCGCCGTGTTCGCCGCAGATGCCGACCTTCAGGTCCTTCCGCGCCGCCACCCCCTTATCGCGGCCCATAGTGATCAACTGTCCGACACCATTCTGATCTATAGACACAAACGGGTCAAATGGCAGGATCGCATTCTCGAGGTAGTAGTTGAGGAACCTGCCGGCGTCATCCCGCGAAAAGCCCATCGTCATCTGAGTCAGGTCATTGGTTCCGAAGCTGAAGAACTCGGCCTCCTGCGCCACCTCATCGGCGGTCAGGGCTGCCCGTGGAATTTCTATCATGGTTCCGATCAGGTAGTCCAGCTTCTTGACCTTGCGTTTAGCCATGACTTCATTGGCGATTCGTACGGCGATTTCTTTCTGATGGCGGAACTCGTTGACATGCCCGATCAGCGGAATCATGATTTCCGGACGCACGGGCTTCTTGTCCCTGGCCAGCGTGCAGGCCGCTTCAATTATCGCCCGTACCTGCATCTCGGTGATCTCCGGGTACACAATGCCCAGGCGGCAGCCGCGATGACCGAGCATTGGGTTTAACTCCGTCAGTTCTTCAATGCGCCGGATGACCTTTCGCAGCGCCTCCAGTTTCTCCTCGTACTCCTCATCCTTCTTGTCTAAGGCCTCAATCTTAGCCTGTATTTCTTCCTTCCTGGGCAGGAATTCGTGCAGCGGCGGGTCGAGCGTGCGGATTGTCACCGGCATGCCCTTCATCACCTGGAATATCTTCACGAAGTCCTTCTTCTGAAAAGGCAGCAGCTTGTCGAGAGCCGCCTGCCGCTCCTCGGGGGAGTCGGCCAGGATCATTTCCTGGACAATCGGAATACGATCCTCGGCAAAGAACATGTGCTCCGTGCGGCAGAGGCCGATTCCTTCGGCCCCGAACTTGATCGCCTGCTCGGCATCACGGGGAGTATCGGCATTCGTTCTTACGTTGAGGTGACGGATTTCGTCGGCCCAGGCCATGAACTGGGAGAACTCCCCGGACAGCTCCGGCTCGATTGTCGGCACGGTACCGAGTATCACGTCACCGGTAGAGCCGTTGAGGGTTATGACCTCGCCTTCCTTGATAATGAGTTTGCCGATCTGGAACTGCTTCCTGGCGGTATTGACTCGGATTGCCTCCGCTCCGGAAACGCAGCATTTTCCCATGCCGCGCGCCACGACGGCGGCATGAGAAGTCATGCCGCCTCGCGCCGTGAGGATACCGACGGCTGCGTTCATCCCCTCGATGTCATCGGGATTGGTTTCCTCGCGAACAAGAATGGCCGAAGTTTTGGCGCTGTGTTTGACGACGTCCTCAGCCGTGAAATAGACATGCCCCGACGCCGCGCCGGGTGACGCCGGAAGGCCGGTAGCTACAACATCGTACTTGGCCTTGGGATCGAGACTGGGGTGCAAGAGCCTATCCAAGCTCTGAGGATCGATCCTTTGAATTGCCTCCGCCCTGGTGATCAGCTTCTCCTTGACCATGTCAACGGCAATCTTGATTGCCGCCTGGACCGTACGCTTGCCGGCCCTGGTCTGAAGCATGAACAGTACGTTCTCCTCAATGGTGAACTCGAAATCCTGAATGTCGCGATAGTGCTTTTCCAGCCGGCTGGTAATGTTCTTGAGTTGCTTGTAGATCGACGGCATTTCCTGGGCCAGTTGCACAATAGGCTGGGGGGTGCGGATCCCGGCCACAACATCCTCGCCCTGGGCGTTGAGAAGGTATTCTCCGTAGAACTCCTTGACCCCGGTAGCGGGATTGCGCGTAAAACCGACCCCCGTGCCGGAATTGTTACCCATGTTGCCGAACACCATCACCTGCACATTGACGGCCGTGCCGAGATCGCTGGGGATGTTGTGCAACCGCCGGTAGGATATTGCCCTGGGGTTGTGCCAACTGCGAAAGACCGCGTCGCGGGCCATGCGCAACTGGACGTACGGATCGTCGGGGAAGCTCTCGCCGGTCTTGCGTTTGACGATCTGCTTGTATTTCTTGATAATACCCCTCAGATCGTTTTCCTGCAGAGAACTGTCCTGCTTGATGCGCTGGTCGGCTTTCGTTCTGGTGATGACGCTCTCAAAAACATCCTTGTCGATGCCCAGAACCACGCTCCCGAACATCGATATGAACCGCCGGTAGTTGTCCAGGGCAAAACGCATGTTGTTCGTCTTGCGGGCCAGCCCTTCAAGAGTCTCAGCATTGAGACCGAGGTTCAACACCGTGTCCATCATTCCCGGCATGGAGAACTTGGAGCCGGAGCGGACGGATACAAGAATTGGATCATTCGGATCACCGAACTTCCGACCGGTCACTTTCTCAAGCTTGCCCATATATGTTTCGAGGTCCCGATCAATCGCGCGCGGAACCTCAAGCGAGTTCTCATAGTACAGGTTGCAGACTTCAGTGCTGATGGTGAATCCGGGCGGCACCGGGATGCCGACGTTGGTCATCTCGGCCAGACCGGCTCCTTTGCCACCCAACAGGTCCTTCATCTGAGCGGCGCCGTCGGCCTTGCCTTTGGCAAAGAAGTAGTAGTATTTGCTTCCGGAAGTCGTCCCAGCGGCTTTTGTCCGTAAGCGCTTTTTACTCAAAGCGGGTTTCGTTTTGACCCTGACCTGTGTTTTCGTCTTGGTTTTCTTTATAGCAGCCTTTCTGGCGGTGGGCTTCTGCGGCTTTTTCTTTGTCGGCATACTGACTCCCCAGACTCTGCTTTTCACTTTATTAAAGTATGTTACCAACCACGGTCACCCCAGGCAACATAAAAAAGCGATTGAGAAACCGCGGTAACAAAAAAGCCCGGGGGGCACAGGGCCATCTGAGGTACACAGGCAAAACGCCGGGCCCGTAGAGGACTTCCCCATCCAGGCAGGCGCGCCCGGCCTGGCGCAACCAATAGAAAACGGCCATCCCTGCAGAGCGGGGATGGCCGTGTGTCTATCGGAAGGAATCTATCGATTCCGTCCAATGCCACGCCTCAGTTAACAAGGCGGCGGTGGAGGACCACTGACAAACATGTAGTCTACCAGGTAGACCAGATCAGAGATGTCAATGAGTGGCAGGCCGTCGCCGTTGACGTCAGCTTCTTCGAAACATGGCGGTTCAGGACCACTGACAAACATGTAGTCCACCAGGTACACCAGGTCAGAGATGTCAATAAGTGGCAGGCCGTCGTGGTTTATATCACCACGCATCTTGCAGCAGCCGGCGACTACCTCGACATTGACTATCTCGACGTCGGTGGCTTTAGCATGCCCGTCATCAGCCGTGAACGTGATGGTATAGAGACCAACGTCCTCCAGCGTGGGCGTCCAGGTGAATGCACCGGTGCCGTCGCCGTTATCCTCCCAGTTCGAACCGGGCATGGCCGGATCCGGAACGGCAGTCAGGGAAATGACATCGTGAATGTTGTCATCGGTAGCCGAGACATTGATCGTATTCAGTTCTTCAAACTGGAACACGACCGGATCGTCATCCGGAACGATCACCAGCACCGGCGCGAAGTTCTCCTCCACGATGACATCGACAACCTCGAAGTCGATAGCTCTGCCCTTCTTCCCGTCGTCAGCCGTGAATGTAATGGTATAGACGCCGCCGGCCTCGTTCGCAGTGGGTGACCACGTGAAGACACCGGTGCCGTTGTGGTTATCCGTCCACTGATGACCAGGCATGGCCGGATCCGGAACGGCAGTCAGAGTAATCTCATCTAATTCGTTATTATCACTGGCCGAGACATTGATCGTGTTCGGTCCCCCAAACACGAAGACGATCGGCTCTCCACCCGGATTGATCGGTTCCAGCTCCGGCGGCCAGTTCGGCTGCAAGTGATCCGCATACCAGCGATGACAGCCCTCAGCATCGGCGATAAAGGCTGCATAGTTGACGTTGCTGGTGATCATGCACTTGTAGACCTCTAACGTGTCATCCGGGCCAAGGGTGTAATCCCAGCGGAATGTCATCACCGCGTGCAGATCGGCATCAACCGAATCCGAGAGCACATAACCTTCGTTGTTGGCCATGTACATGTACATCGAATCCGGAACGAACGCAGCCGTAGGATAGACCTGGGTCGAGTTGTCCATTGTGTAGCAGCCGTACTGCTCGCCCGCCGGTTCACCGTTCTCTAAGATCTGCAGCAGCTCGATGCCGCCGTATCGATCGCTGTTATCCATGCACTCGTAAGCGTCATCCTGGTCCCACTCCGAGCCCTGCTGATACATCAGCCGGAGGTCGGCGTCAAAACCGGAACGGTTACGAGACCCCGAGTCGGAGACAATATCCCAGTCCATCCCCTCACCAATGGCCAGACCAGTGTGCGTCTCGCCATCCTGGGCGTAGACCTTCATGTACTGGATCAGGAAGTGACAACTGTCAACCGCCGCGCGCGGCGCAATCCAGCTATTCTCAAACATGATACCAGAGTCACGCGTCACGAACGAAGACTGGAACACCTCGTAGTCGCCCATGTCGGTCGGCGGCGTGTGGCTCCATGGGAAGAAACCATTATCAGAGAGGTAACCGTCGCCGAAGATCGACCAGTTGCAGCGGACCGTGTCGGTCGCATCCATCCAGCAGATCACCGGCGAGGCGTCGTAGATATAGTGCGTAGCGTCACCCGGAATGGTGTCACCCACGCTGCCTTCTTCGGCATCGTCGCAATCACCATAGTCGAAGTAGTCCATGTTGACATGCCCGATGCCCTGTTGACCCCAGTTGCCGTTGTTGGCAACGCTCAGAGCCATACAGGCGGTGTACTTGCTGCCGCTGCCGGCATAGATCGTATCCCAGACCGGCGTTATAACAGTATCAGCAACCCAGTGCTCGATCTCGATAGTAGTGGGACTGCCGATATGGTCACCGGTCAGAATCAAACGACCGGCAAGATAGGTGACCGTAGCCGACGGGCCACCAGCCGTACCCAGGGCATTAATGTACACCTGACCGGTCATAATACCGGCAAGACCAGACGGAAGGACGACGGTACCCTGCAAGTTGCCCGAAACATCCAGCCAGCCGGCAGGCCCTTCATCTTCTTCAGGTGTCACCGTGAAGGTAGCAGCCGAGTTACCCGTGTTCTCCAGCACCAGATCGGTGTCATGGATCACGTATTGATGGGACCAGGAGGGGAAACCAATTGAGGTCCACGACGGCGCCAGCAGAGGCGTCGCCTCCGGGTCCACACAGACCAACTGGAATGATTGCACGTTAGCATTCTGCCAAGAGCCCTCATTCTGGACAATAGCACCCGCATCCGGGTCACTGATGTACTGCACGCTCATATACCAACCGTTGTCTACGGCAAGATCCCCCGCAGGGAGCAATATCTCAGCTCCCGTCATGTCGTCGCCGACAATGTTGGTGCCAAAGCGCGCCATCGACGGCCAGTGATCCGACTCACAGCGACCACCCGTGCCGCTGGCGGAGTCACAACCCGGCGTATGCGAGTTGGTCAGGTTACGAGATAGATCCCAGGTCAGACCACCATCGTCTGAAACAGTCAGATACAACTCACCGTTGGCCGAACCCACCACATCCGCGCCGGTCATGCCACGTTCAGCACAGTCGTCCATCATGATATTGGGATCGTTGAACTGCACATGCAGGAAGTACAACCTGCCGTTGCACTCGGAAATGGTCATCTTGGAACCATTCATCTGCCAGGCGCCACCGTTACAGGTCGTCTGGTCCCAGTCCAGGTTAGAGACGGTACGAATGATGGCGTTGTCAGTCTGCGGGTCAGGCCCGTCGAAACCACCGGTCCCCAGGTTCTCACCCCAGTGGAACATACGGCATCTCAGGCCGATGAAACCACCACTGTTGGCGTCAGCCGGCCAGACACGACCGCTCCAGCCGATATGCAGAGCGTTAACACCGTTGGCTGCATCCTGTGTGATCAGGCACGACAGGTCGGTGTAAGGACGGAAACCAGCCTCACCGTCAACGTTCTTGGTCACGTTAACACGAGGATTGAAGTCAGCGCCGTAGTTGTCCGAAATCTGGTAGTAGATATCATTGTCCAGCTGGACAAAGGGCGAGGTACCGGAACAGGTGTCGCAGTCACCGTCATTGGGCAGGTTGCCCGTCCAGACCAGGGCCATCTTGCCGTCGGTCATGGAGCAGGCCACATCCTGCGAGAGATCATAAATGGTGTCGATCACGTAAGGAGGATAGACCCAGGCGCCGCTAGCGCCGATACCCACCTTGCGGAAATAGTAGATCGCCTGTGGATCGCCGGCGTTAGGATTGGATGACTGCGCAATTATGTGCGTCACCGGATCGTGCCCGGCCACGTCGTGATAACGCATGGCCGGCCAGATATCTTCCACCCCGGCCGAAGTCGCATACGTCTGCACGCTGTCAGGCACACGCGAGGTCGGGGCCCAATAGTTCCACATCGGTCCACCATCATAGTACGCCTGGCTGGCGTAGCCGGCGCCCGGGTTGTTGTGGCAGATTATGACGCCCTGGTTTGCGGCCTGAAGAATGGTTTCACCCTCAGTCCGCTGCACCTGGGTCACATCAATACCACAGTAACCGGCATAGTCACCCCCGGGCTGAACGGACTGCCCCAAGCCGGGCTGAAGCTGTGTGCCGGTCTGACCCATGTAGCAGTTGTAGTAGATGTGACGATCTTCCAGAAGCGAAGTCGGCAACATCATATAGCTGAAATGAATCCCGAGGCCATAAACCTCGCCGTCACCCAGGTCAGGGCCCCAACCCCAGTTGATCATACGGCGCATCGAGCCGTTACGCTGATAGTCGTACCAGGTCTCACCGACTTTCACGCCCGGCGACACAGCAAGCCTATCAGTCCCGCCCAGGGGTTGAGTCGGCACGATACTGCCGGTCGAAACGGAGAAATCGTGCTCATCAGGGAAAGAGTACATCTCCACCCTGTTGATAAGAGGATTGAGCACCTGCCGTTCCTCAACCGGTTTCTGAGCGGCGCCCGCCGACATTGCCAGGAAGGCCACCACCAGTAAGGAGAGCATCAGCGCTATTGAAATTCTCCTTGCCATACAATTGCTCCTTTCAAGAGATTACGAAATTCCCAACATATTCCCGCACAAAACCCGGTTGGCACAACAATCACCCGGTGCGAAGCGATCTGCAACAACCTACCCGGTGCAAGGAATCACACGCAACCGTTAATAAATTCTCTTAATCCGCGGATACACCTCCCTTCTTGAAACCAGCATAAAGCACAAGTGTGGATCGCTCTTGGTTTCGAATTAGTCGTCCAATAAAGGCAATGATCGGTGAAGTAAGCTTTAACAAGTCTCATCTGCCAAGATAAGTTCTTCGTACTCAATACAAGATGGCTGCCATCCAGCCATCCTCATAAGAACTCCACGAAACTTTGCTCTCAACCATTGAGAGAAAAAACGTAAGACCGCGCAAGTGCTGGCCGCTTTCCACTTACGAAGGCTACCTTAATAAATACAGCCATAATGGCGACTTGTCAAGTGTTTTTGCGCCGCCGATCAACATATTTTTCCCGCTCCGTGTCGTGTGAAAGCGCCCGTCGCACCCAACGGAAAAACCGCCCCAGAGGGCGGTTTTTCGCTGGGCCGGAGCATTTCCGTGGCGCAATTATTGCGGCGGTCGCGGGCCGAAATTGTAGAGGAAATTTATCATGTATGCAATGTCGGCCACATTCACGGCACCGCTCATGTCGGCATCGCCGGATTCAAGCGGGTGCGGTGCGGGACCGCCCCGGAAGATATAGGCGGTGAGGAACACAACATCGTTCATGGTATAGACGTCATCGCTGTCAGTATCGCCGCGCAAGGTGCTGGTGACGTTAAAGTGGGTGATCATGGTGTCGGCGGCCCCAAGTTCGTCGGTGGCGATGAAAAGCACCTGATACACCGAACCGGCCTGATCCACGTTAGGATCAAAGGTGTAAGTGCCTTCGCCATTGGCGGTATCCCAGAATGCATTGGGAATAACGGGAGTCGCCTGAAGGATTACACCGCCACCTTCAGGGTCGGTGGCGCTCACAGTGGTGTCGAAAAAGATGCCGACGAACACGTCGATCGTATCGGGCAACGGGGTCGACCAGACGGGCGCCTGGTTACCCGCCTCAGCCACGTTGATTTCAATGACGAGCGTATCAGCGGCCAGATCATCGTCCACGGTAATAAACGAGACAAAATACTGCCCGGCCTGGATGTAATCGGGTCTGAACTGGAACACTATCATACTGTCGGCAACAGGATAATCAAGAGTGTAGTTACTGTCCGGCAGGCCCTCGACACTCATCGTAGAAATGCCGTCATCATCGTGAGAGCGGACCCAGAAAGTGAGCGTGTCTCCTTCGCTCATGTCAAATGGACCCGGGCCGTCGGACGTATCCATGTAGGGAGGCTTATTCCTGTCAATGACTTTGAAGGTGATGGTCTCGGATGAATCCATCAGGCTCGCGTCATACTCATCGATGATATAAAACTTCACGTAGTAGAACGGAGGAACGATATCACCCTGAGAGTGGTCGGGAGCGAATGTCAGGAGTCCGTTTCTATTGAGACCGTCAACAGACATGTCAAAGATCATGTTCGTCGCAAGGCTGTCGGTGCCATTGACATACGCCTCGATAGACGGAATCGACTCGTCATCGTCCCAGGCAATTATGGAATACTCCAGAGTGTCCCCTTCGTAGACCGTATCTGCTTGGTTGTGGGGAATCAGGTACCAGGGTTTCCGGTTGACGTCCTCCACGGTAATGGTCACCTCCAACGAGTCGATATCAGACGGGAAATCGGCATCCGTGGCGTAGAATGTAATTACATGGGCGCCGGAGTCGTCATAGGAGGGTGTCCAGTCAAAGATACCGGTTCCATCCGCTTCCGGATCCTCGAACGTCGCGGTTCCGGGCAGGGGCGCTGCCGACAGCACCGGTGGCGGCCCATCGATATCACCAGCGAATACCTCAAAGGTCAGGTTTTCGTTCTCCTTGATGAAGGCGTCGAAAATATGACCCAGAATCGGCGGTTGATTACCCACCTCGACGACGTCAATTGTCAGTATGGCGGTATCCGCCAACTCGCCGTCACTGACAATCACCCCGATATCGTAAATGCCTGCCTGTACGTAACTTGGCGCAAAAGTGAAGGAGGCCGTACCATCGCCGTTGTCGGTCAAAGAGAAGTTCTCAGGCACAGTAGGCGTGTCGAGCGTGAACGAGATCGGATCCAGGTCAGGATCGCTGCCGGTCACCATGTCAATCAATGTATCAGCCTCAACCACTGACAGGCTCGGCACATAGTCAAACACCGGGGTCTGGTTACCGGCCTCGTTAACCTGTATAAGGACGATTTCCTGGTCGAAATCGCTGCCGTCACTGGCCTTGAACGTGACGGCGTAGAGCCCGGCCTGAGTGTAGTTGGGGCTGAAAGTGTAGACGGCTGTGCCGTCAAGTTTATCCACGAAGCCGGCGTTTTCCAGCACCGTGTCAACCGACATGATCGGGGACAGGGCGCCGTCGGGGTCGGTCGCCGAGACATTGATCACCAGCAGCTCACCTTCCAGAACGGCTTGGGACCCGATTGAATCCAGAACGGGCGGGAAGTTGATGTCCAGGACAGTGATCTCAACCGACATGCTGCCGGTCAAGGCCGGTGTTTCGTCATCAACAGCAAGGAAACTGACGGTGTCAATGCCCTCCTGGCCGACTACCGGTGCGAACGTGAAGGTCCCCGTATTGTCGCCGTTGTCCACTATTTGTGAGTTCGCTGGCCCATCGAGCACCGAAAGGTACAGGCGGCCGCCGGTCGAGCCAGCAGGATAGGATGCCGTGACCGTGAAAACAAGTGTGTCGTTCACCTCCGTTGTAAACGGACCGGCCGGTTCAAACTCGGGGGGCTGGTTGACATTATATGTTGTCACCGTAATCTCAAGGATCGCAGACAGTTGCGGCGAGCCGTCATCGGTAGCTATGAAACGCACTGTGTCAATACCGGCATCGGTGTATGTGGGAAGGTAGGTCAGTACACCGCTGCCGTCTCCGTTGTCAGCGAAGCCGTATTCGCCCAGCGTAGTATTCACCGACAGAGCCACCGAATTACCATCCGGATCGCCGGCTGACACATTGAGGATCAGCGAGGTTCCTTCGTAGACGGCAGTATCATTCAGCGGGACCCACACAGGCGCCTGGTTTCCGATTTGGCCGACAACGATCGTCACCTGCTCTGAATCAATCGAACCGGGGAAGAACTCGTCGGTTGCATAGAATGTTACCAGGTAGGTCCCGGCATCAAGGAACGTAGTAATCCACGTAAACGTGCCGGTGCCGTCACCGCTGTCAGCAAACGTGGATGAGCCCGGCAGTTCGGATGTAGACATAATGGGAGTATCACCGTCCGGATCAGTGGCGGAAGCCGTGAACTCAAGAGTACCCCCTTCGGGAATGGTCTGGGTACCGATAAAGGCAAGCACCGGCTCCCGGTTCACATTGGTTACCGTTATCGTGATCGTCTCCGAATCGACTGCAGCCGGGAATGCGCCGTCGGTCGCATAGAATGTAACCAGATAGCTCCCGGAATCGGCCAGCGTCGGCGTCCAGTCAAAAACGCCCGTGCCGTCAAGATTGTCCGTGTACGTGGCTGTGCCCGGCAGCGCCGAACTGGTCATAACTGGTATGTCGCCGTCGGCATCGGTGGCGGAAGTAGCGAAGTTCAGGTTCTCAGCCTCAAGTACGCCTTTGTCGCCTATCGCTGCTAAGACCGGCTCCTGGTTGGAGTTAGACACTGTTATCGTTATCGTCTCCGAATCGACCACAGCCGGGAAAGCACCGTCAGTCGCATAGAACGTAACCGGATAACTCCCGGAATCGGCCAGCGTCGTCGTCCAGTCAAAAGTCCCCGTGCCGTCAAGATTGTCCGTGTACGTAGCTGTCCCC
>CBFDBU010000038.1:0-20762 GCA_965603125.1 uncultured bacterium
ACAGACTAAGAATATGATCATCTCAAATCAACTACAGAGTTTTGAGACGGCCTCCAAGCGGATGGGCCACCCAGCCCACCCGTCGGATCATAGCGGCACAGAAACGATCGGATCGCCACAAAAAGTCATTAACGCTTCGCTTCCATATAGATGTATGGACGCAGAGCGTCCGAGAAGGGTACATCGTGCCCGTCACATCGGGTGCGGGTCGTTCCGTCTGAGAATGGTGAAGGTCGTGTTGCCGTACTTGCGGCGCTGGACGATCTCGTAATCCAGCCAGGCGATTTTGCCGGTCTCCGAGGTGTCGTGCTGGCACAACAGTAGGGCGTCCCGGTTCGCTATATCGTGCTTGCACAGATGCTGAAGAGTTCTGTCAATGAGACCCCGGTACTGCGGAGGGGCGATCATTACGATATCGAATCGCTCGCGGTTCTTCTTAAGACGGGGGATAACCTCGAAAACGTCGTCGGCCAGGCACCGAAGGCGGTCGGCTACGTCTAAGGCTTCGGCCTGCTTATTAATGGACGAGGCAAGGCGCGGGTCACGTTCAATTCCCAGCGCCGATCCAACTCCGCGGGAGACAGCCTCGAAAAGGTAGGAGCCTGTCCCGCTGAACAGGTCGAGGTAGCAGGCAGCATCGAGATACGGCGTTAGGAAATCGAAGATGGCCTTGCGCAGTCTGCTCAGGGGCGGACGTGTTATGTCCAGATCAGGCGCCCTGATGACCTCGCCCTTGAGACTGCCGGCAATGATCGAAAACTCGAACCGGTGCGCTTTCTTTTTCATGTTCCTGCTCATAAGAGACTATCCCGATAGCACGGTGTCGATTGCCGTCTAAGGACACCATCCGCCGGGCCGAAATGATGTTGTGCCGTCAGGCGTCTCTGCCTGACGGCTCCCTCGTCACCTGTCGTCAGGTGTCGGGCAGGGACGCCCGACACCACGCTTATGACGAATACGCCGGTTTTGGAGTATGACAAAATGCTTTTTCAACAACCGTTTAAGGACACTATCCGCCGGGCCGATAATAAATATAGAAATAAAACGTTGATATGCCAGGCTTCCCCGCTCTAATTTAAGGCATGCCGGTGAGAGTCAAGTTCCATAACAACAAGTTCGCTGTCGACTTCGCCCACATTGAAAAGATGCTGGAGGACAAGGGGTACGAGGCGGTTTGTGGGGTCGATGAGGTCGGTCGCGGACCGTTGGCCGGTCCGGTGGTGGCGGCAGCGGTGATCTTACCGCCGGGAGCGGAGTTGCCCGGCGTCAACGATTCCAAGAGACTGTCTGCCCGTCGCCGTGAACGATTGTTTGAGGAAATAGTCGACCTGGGCTTACCCTGTGCCGTGGGGATAATCGACAATGAGTGTATCGACCGGATAAACATCCTGAAAGCCTCCCTGATGGCCATGCGCAAGGCGGTGATGGATCTCAAACGCGCGCCCGATTTCGTCCTCGTGGACGGCAATTTCGCTATTCCCAACGTACAGCAGCCGCAGTTCGCAATCGTGGCGGGCGACCGCCGATGTCAATCAATTGCGGCGGCTTCGGTGGTAGCCAAGGTCACCCGCGACAGGATCATGGATCGCTATCAGGCACTGTACCCGTCCTTCTCCTTTGCCCGGCATAAGGGTTATCCAACGCGCGCGCACCTCGCTGAACTCCGGGAACACGGGCCGTGCGAAATCCACCGCCGGTCTTTCAGGCCGGTGGCGGAGTTGGTTGACAGATATGTCCTCCCATAGCCGTGGGCACCGCTCCGGAGAAGATCGCAGTTCATCACCCTGGCGCGACTACGAGAAGCTGGCTGCTGATTTCTACCGGCAGCAGGGATTTCAGATTGTCGAGCGCAACTGGCGGACCGGGCGGCTGGAGATAGATATTATCGTCCGCAAGGAGGACCTTCTGGTCTTTGTCGAGGTCAAGTCGGCCTCGTCTCGCAAGTTCGGCCATCCGGCGGAGCGCGTTGACGAGAAAAAGACGGTTAACCTGACCAGGGCCGCCCGGCAGTACCTGATCGACAACAATGTTGAGAACTGCGACTTGAGATTCGACGTGGTGACGTTCGTCAACGGTCAACTTGAGCATTTCCCGTCGGCATTCAATGCCGAGGAGTAACTCACCCGCTGTCCGGCGGTGGCGGGTGCGCCTGCCTGCCCGTCGGAACCTCTGACTGTGACACTCGTGGCGGCAGGAGGGTCAGTGAATCGACATACTTCTGTACCAGCCGGGCATAGGTGTCGTAGCGTTCCGGTTGATCCTCATGCCGTCGACCGAACTCGGTGATTTCCTCTGTCGACACGCCGTATGCAGTGAGGATCGAATCCCGAAAGCTGTCATACATCTGCGGGTTGTTGCGGAACCTGGCCCGAGCCAGCCACAGGTGGGCCGTAGCCAGAGCGTAGTGTCTGGTCTGAAATGCCTGCTCACGTTCGCGGTACTGATCGTACATTCGGTAGCCGTAGACGGCAGCCACGATTACGACAAACGGTAACGCCCTCTTGATCCAGATCAAAACCGACCGATCCCTGAACTAACCGTTGATTATGCACTCAAAACGTCGTAAACTACGGGGCTTCTAAGAAGCGGTCAAGGGTTTATATGGAACTGACTTATCCTGTCAAGCGACGCCGCAGCCGGGCCGTTCGGACTGGTGACGTTATCATCGGGGGCGGTTTTCCCATATCGATACAGTCCATGACCAACACCGACACGCAGGACGTGGCTGCCACCGTTCGCCAGGCGACGGAGTTGTTCGACGCCGGTTGTGACATCGTTCGCCTGGCGGTGCCCAACCAGGCCGCGGCCGACTGCCTGAGTGCCATTCGAGAGCGGATAACAAAGCCGCTGGTGGCCGACATACATTTCCAGCACAAACTGGCCCTGGCGGCGATAGCGGCCGGATTCGACAAGGTCCGCATCAACCCGGGCAACATCGGCGCCCAGTGGAAAGTGCGCGAGGTGGCGCAGGCGGCCGGGGATGCCGGAGTGCCGATCCGCATTGGCGTGAACTCGGGGTCATTACCAAAAGACCTGCTTGAGAAGTTCGGTCATGACGACCCCCGGGCGTTTGTCGAGGCGGCCCTGCGGGAGACCGACATTCTCGAAAGCATGGACTTCAGCGATATTATCATATCCGTGAAATCCACGAGCGCCCACACTTCCTTCTGGGCTTATCGCATGTTAGGTGAGCGGTGTGGCTATCCGCTTCACGTCGGCATCACCGAGGCCGGGCTTCTTGAGACCGGGACGATTAAGTCGTCGGTCGGGATGGGAGCTATCCTCCTGACCGGTGTCGGTGACACCATCAGGGTATCACTCACAGCCGATCCGCTTCACGAAGTGCGCGTGGCCAGGCAGATTCTGAAAGCCTGTGAGCTGCGCCCTGACGGTGTGGAAGTAATATCCTGTCCCACCTGCGGCCGCGCCCAGATCGACTTGATCGGGCTGGCCGAATCCGTGGAAGAAAAAACGCGTCATATCAAGACGCCTCTGAAGGTGGCCGTAATGGGCTGCGTCGTAAACGGGCCCGGCGAGGCGGCGGCAGCCGATGTCGGCGTCGCCGGTGGCGACGGTAAGGGGATACTCATCAGGAAGGGTGAGATAGTCAGGCGGCTGGCCGAGGCTGACCTTGAGCAGGCGCTGCTGGACGAGATCGAAGCCATGACAGGCGAGAGAATAGAGCGTTAGCAGATTTTGCGGCCGAACCTGCCGAGGCCGTGAGGATCAATTGCCGGCGTTCTGCATGATCGTTCGCCTGAGCACCTTAGCCCGGGTCAGGTCAGGATTGTATCTCAGCGTACTGTCACAACCGGCCAGAGCTTCGGCAGTCCGCCCCAGGTTATACAGGGCGACACTGCGATTGAACCAGGCGGCGACAAAGTCCCGCCGGTACGCTATGGCGCTGTCGTAACTGTGGAGAGCCTCCTCGTAGCGACCGAGACGATCAAGTATCGCCCCCCGATTGCTCCAGGCGAGCGGGAGGTTCCCCTTGAGAGCAAGAGCGCGGTCATAGCATGCGATGGCCTCATCAGGCCGATCGAGAGCGGTCAGAGCCCTGGCCCGGAGCAACCAGACGTCACAGCGGTTACGGCCGCGCGCAAGGGAACTGTCAAGACTGGCCACCGCTTCTTCGTTGCGTCCAAGCCGGGCGAGAGAAAAGCCGCGCAGGTACCAGGCTCCGGTGTGATCCGGCCTGATGGTAAGAGTTCTCTCATAAGCGGTTATCGCCAGGGAGTCGTTCCCCCGCAGAGTCTGCGTGACGCCCAGCAAGAAGTGAATCCGGGCGGCCTGCGGTGAGTTACCGTCAACGTCCGGCAAGCCCCGATTCAGGCTGGCCACCGCCTCATGCAGATCGCCCAGCCCGATAGCCACAATGCTGCTTTCCATCGGCAAGGAGATATGCTTATCTAAGCAGGCCGCCTGTTCTCTTGCGAGTCGGCGAGATACCCCCTCGGTTTCAACCGCGCCAGCTACCTGCAGAATCAGTTGCTGCAAGCTGTCGAGGCTGCACTCTACGCCCCGGTCGCTCCGGTAGGTGGTGGTATCGGCCCCCATTCCAGGTATTGTGACCTCAAAGTCAAGGGAGGCCTCGCGGTTCAGGAAACAGACCAGGGCGCAGATAATCCCGGCCACTTGCACCAGGATCGCCAGGCGCCAGCTATAGCCACTCAACCACCCGATTCTGTCGGCAAGGAGTTTGACAAGGACGGCGATTGCCGTGACCAGGGCCAGTATGAAGACAAGATATGCCAAACGCGCGCTCCGTTATGTGAGCAACGGTAACGCCACGCTTTGCGGGGTACAACAACAAACTGCTGAAGCAATTGCGCGGATCGATTGAACACGATGTGGGCTGACGCGTCTCTCTCTGCAGGCGAGGAGTAGACGACGATTGTGTTGACAGGAGCAAGGAATTCTGTATATTTCGGTAGCTTTTACAAAAACCGGCCTCAGGTTATATACGGGCTGGAGGGAGAACTATGAAACTGTCATTATTCACTTGCGCCGCGATCATTTTCGCCCTGTTGATATTGATCGCAGCAACAGCATCGAGCCGGGCTGTGTTTGAGTCCGGACAAACAGGCCGGGCAGGCAGTCGTCTGTCAGCGGGCGAACCGGTCTTCTGTCTTGCCGTGCACCGGGTGGGGGAAATCGGTCTCGCTGTTACCAACTATGGGATTCTGGGTATCAATTACAGTCCATGGCCCGTGTGCTGGTTCACCGGTGAACCGGTACTGTACAGCTGCGAATACCGGCGTGGGTCCTTAGTGGAGTATCTATATGCCGGGTCTTTCTGGATTGGTGCTGTGATCGACGGCGATACTCTGGTATCCGTCGGAGCCGATGGCTGGGTGGCACAACGGGAAATGTACGCTGATGAGGCGCCGCATGGAGAAATGATCTACCGATCAACTCTCAATCCGTACAGCCCGGCCTACGTCGGCGCCGTGTCCGAGGAAGACTATATTTCCGTATATACGGATACGTTTACCCAGGGCACGAGTGATAACGTGATGCTCAGTCAGCCTCACACGCCGCTAAACATCGAGGTCACCGAGGCTTCATACGCCTGGTCTTATCCGTATGCCGAGGACTTTGTTCTCTTTGACTACAAGATAAAGAACATCGGCTCCGAGCGACTTGAGGGCGTCTACATGGGCGTTTACGTTGATGCCGATGTGGGTTTTGACCTGCAAAACACTCAGGGTTTCTCTGACGATCTCAGCGGTTTTATCAGCACCTGGCCCAGTAACTACGGGGGTTGCGAATTTACCGACAATGTTGACATGGCGTGGATTGCCGACAACGATGGTGACCTGGGAGTCATTTTCATGGACGGCCAGGAACATCCCTGCGCCAATGTCACGGCTACCCGCATTTTGCGTACACCTTCTGATTCACTTGACATCAGCTTTAACTGGTGGATCAGCAACGGCAATCCCGCCCTGGATTTCGGCCCTCGTGAGCGGTCCGGCATGGGACTCTGGCAGGAGCCTTTCCGGGATTTCGGAACCGGCGGCCTGGGCACACCGGCGGGGGATCACAATAAGTATTATGTCCTGAGAAACAGGGAGATCGACTACGATCAGGCCTATACTGCCGTCATTCAGCCGGACGATCCCCTCTGGATGTATCCCAACCAGAGCCTTGCGGCTGACTTTAGTAACGGCTACGATGCCAGGTACCTTCTCTCCTTCGGGCCCTTTGACATCAGCCCAGGTCAGAGCCTGCCGATTTCGTTCGCCTACGTGGGAGGAGAGAACCTGCACAGTAATCCATACAACGCAGGTAATCTCCCTTACAATCCGGACCGATACTACGCCGGGCTTGACTTCTCCGACATTGTGCTCAACGCCAACTGGGCCGGCTGGATATATGACAATCCGGGCGTGGATACCGACGGTGACGGCTATAGCGGCAAGTTCAGAATCTGCGGGGATGATACCTTCTACTACGAAGGCGACGGCGTTCCGGATTTTCGCGCGGCTGTTCCTCCGCCGGGACCGCCGTTCTGGCTGGAGCCGCGCTCCGGCGGTCTGTGGGTGCGCTGGAACGGGCTGAAGTCGGAAACCACTAAGGATGTTTTTTCACGCACAGAGGATTTCGAAGGATACCGGGTCTATCTGTCACAGACAGGGCAGCAGTCCTCGTTCGCCCTGGTCGGTTCATACGACATAGAGGACTATGTGAAATACTACTTTAACCACTTCATACCGGGATGGGAGACGCGGGGAGTCCCGGTTACAGGAGAAGAATTGCGCTGTCTCTATGGTAGTTCCTGCGACGACCTCAGCTTCGACCCGTCGCAGTACACAAGCGATAATCCCTTTGTTCACCCGCTGTTTCCCGATTCCATGTTCTACTTCGACCCGGTGGCGGACAATCAGTATGTATTCGGAGTAACCACTCCCATCAAGAAAATCTATCCCGGTCAGCCGTACCCTTCCAGCCTCGATCCTTTGCAGGCCTGGCCGGATGAATTGACCGCCGACGGGTACCTGAAGTATTTCGAATACGAGTTGCTTATCGAGAACATATCCGAGACGGGCTGCTCATACGTGGATGTGTGGGCGTTTGACTTCGGCTGGTCGGCTGCCGGCGTTCCGCCTCAGGAAGGCAGTCAGGGCGTGCAGATGTGGTGCCCGTCCGTCTGTGGTGACGTCGACGGCAGTGGGCAGGAGCCAGATGTGGCCGACCTCGTGTACCTCATCGGTTACATGTTCTTGAATGGGCCGGAACCGCCCGAATTCAGGGCTGCAGACGTCAACGGCGACGGCCTGATTGATATCTCGGACCTGATAATCCTGGTGTTCTATATATTCCGCAACGGTCCGGCTCCGACCTGTTAGGTTCCGCCGTTGTCTGAGCGTCGGCTCGCCGAGACAGTTGAGCGCGCCCGAGCAAAAACTGTTGGGTTAATGAACAGCTCGAAAGGCGTGCGCTATCATATAGTCGCCCAGCCACTTAGGTTCGGGCTGCCCGCTCGAAGGCGATCCTCAGGGGACAGGATAGCCTCTCTTATGGAAGTCTGAGTGCGGAAAACGCCTTAAGTCCTTGACATTCTCCAGTGTTGGGCCTATATTGCCTACCGGTTAGGGGAAAGTACCCGCGACGAGGGGAAACCTCTTTTCTTCCTGGTACTTTGCTTGGTCTAACAAACTGGCTGTGTCACAAGATAGTAGGTAGACTTGATTAGTCGCTCTGAGGAGTTCGCTTGATATTATCTTGCAGCCACTGTTTGAGGTTCAGCAAGGATTTTCGCGCGCTGGAGACAATTGTGTTGTCGTCAGTGGTCGGGTCCCGCCGCGAGCGATCTGCTATGAACTTACGTACCTTTGATATCAATAACGTGAAAAACAATCAATTTCTAACCCGGCAAATCATGGAGGTCTAAATGATGAAGCTGAGGAGTTTCATTATCCTTGCATCCCTGGTCATTGGCAGTTTCGGGATGGCCAATGGCGCCGCTATCTCGCTTGGCAATGTAGATGGCTTGAATGCTACCAACGGCCTGCAAATGGGTGTTCCGGTCACATTCTTCATCCGGCTGCAAGGTGACGCGAACAACTACGGCGGCATAACCAACGGTTACCGCATATACTCACCTACCGGCGCCACTTGGACGACTACGGTCGCCGACACAACTGTCGGTGCATTCAGCTTAATGACGTGGTTATTTAACCACTTTATCTACCATGGCGGAGTGACTGGTTCAGGCTCCGACACCGTGGGGTATGGGGCCTATGCCTCGCCCCCGGGCCTCGGTCTCCCTCCCAACTCGATGGACCCTTCAATCTATGACAAGGAGTACTTCAAAATCCAGATTGGCCCGATACCGTCCACGTATAATGGCGGGCAAATCTGTCTCGACTCCAGTTTCTATCCGCCGTCGGGTGTGTGGAAATGGGCCGGCCCGGACGCCTTCCCGTCCTGGGACGGTCCCCATTGTTTCACGATTGGTGAGGAAGTCGACCCCTGCGACCCCGATCTCACCGCCCCGGTTATCACTTGCCCTGGGGACATCACTGTCGAGTGCGGCGGGTCGACGCATCCGGATGTTACGGGCTATGCGACGGCTGTTGACTTCTGTGATGAAAACCCCACCATTGACTGGGTTGACGACCAGGTCGGCGATGTCATAACCCGCACCTGGACGGCGACCGACGACGTCGGCAACAGCAGCAGTTGTGACCAGACTATTACACTTGAAGATACTACCGATCCGGCCTTTGTTGAGGCGTGTCCGGGCGACATAACCGTTGAATGCGACGCGGTGCCCGCTCCGCCGACTCTGACGGCCATCGACGCCTGCGATCCGGCCCCGGTGGTGACTTTCGATGAGTCGATTGTAGGTGACGTTATCACGCGCACCTGGACGGCGACTGACGCCTCCGGTAACAGTACGCAGTGCGTACAGATTATCACGACTACGGACACTACCCCGCCTGAGTTTGACCAGGCATGTCCAACCGATGAGAGCGTAGAGTGCGGTGGTCCGCTTCCCCCGATACCGACTCTTACCGCCACCGACAACTGTGATCCGGCCCCGGTAGTCACGTTCGATGAGTCGACAGTAGGCGATGTTATTACTCGCACCTGGACGGCCACCGATAATGCCGATAACAGCGTCCAGTGTGTCCAGACTATCACCATTGTGGATACTCAGGATCCGACCTTCACCACGGTCTGCCCCGGTGACATTTCCATTGAATGCGATGCCCAGATACCGGGTCCTGCGACCATGACGGCCGACGACGCCTGTGATCCTGCCCCGGTGGTGACGTTCGACGAATCAACGGTAGGCAATGTCATCACTCGTACCTGGACGGCCACCGATGAAACCGGCAACTTTGTTGAGTGCGTCCAGACCATCACGCTGCTTGATTCCACCGCGCCGGAGTTTGTCGAGGAATGCCCGGCCGATCTGGTCATTGAATGTGGCGGCCAGGTGCCTGACCCGGCAACGATGACTGCCACTGACAATTGTGACCCGGCGCCCGTGGTAACGTTCGACCAGTCGACCGAGGGCAATATCATAACCCGCACCTGGACGGCTACCGACAACGCGGCCAACAGCACTGTCTGCACGCAGACCATTACGCTGGCTGTCGACGATGAAGCCCCGGTGTTTGATCAGGCGTGCCCGGGCGACATAACCGTTGAATGCGACGCGGTGCCCGCTCCGCCGACAATGACGGCTACCGACAACTGCGATCCGTCACCGGTGGTCACATTCGACGAGTCAATTGAAGGTAATATCATTACCCGTACCTGGACGGCGACCGATGCTTCCGGTAACAGCGCCCAGTGCGTTCAGCTTATCACGCTGATCGACACCACCGCGCCGGAATTCGTTGAAGCGTGTCCGGCCGACATAACCGTTGAGTGCGACGCGGTTCCTGATCCGGCCACGATGACGGCTACCGACAACTGCGATCCGTCGCCGGTAGTTACATTCGACGAGACAATTGCAGATGATATCATCACCCGCACCTGGACGGCGACCGATGCTTCCGGCAATGATGTCCAGTGTGTTCAGACGATTACTCTCATTGATACAACTGACCCGACGTTCGTGGAAGCATGTCCGGCCGACTTCACACTACAGTGCGGTGAGGAGATGCCTGCACCGCCGACAATGACGGCCACGGACAATTGCGATCCGGCTCCGGTGGTGACTTTCGACGAAGTAGTCGGCGTCGGCGTGATTACGCGCACCTGGACGGCCACGGACAACGCCGGCAACAGTGTGGACTGTATTCAGACAATCACGCTGGCCGATGATACGGAAGCCCCGGTAATTACATGTCCCGACCCCGTGACCGTAACCTGCGGCGGCTCGATTCATCCCGACGCGACAGGCTATGCGACGGCTGTCGACAACTGCGATGACAGTCCCACCATTGACTGGATTGACGACCAGGTCGGTGATATCATCACCCGTACCTGGACTGCCACCGATGCCTCGAGCAACAGCTCCTCCTGCGATCAGATCATTACTCTCGGTGTTCAGGATGTGCCGACTATCACCTGTCCGACTGAGCCGGTTCAGGTCTTCTTAGGCCTGCCGGGAGATACGTGCGTTGACCTGCCCATTACCGACGCCACGGACGTCACGGTTGACGGTGCGACCTGGGCTGATGACCAACTCTGCTTCGACGTGCCGCAGGGTGGTATGTACGAGTTCGAGGTGGTTGCTTCCAACGAGTGTGGTTCCGCGAGTTGCGAAATCACGGTTCTCGTGGTCATCCCGAGCGATACGTGGGTGTTGATACACTCCCCGAACCCGTCCCTCGACGGCGTACCGCTGTCGCCCGGTGATCTTGTTACTTTCTATGATCTCGGCACACGCGGCAGCACGGTACTCTGTGGTATGACGAAGGTTGATCCCGACGGCTTCTTAACCGCTACCGTCTACGGCAACAGCCCCTACACGGCCTGGGATGAAGGTCCGGAGGACGGCGAAGATGTTACCGTTGAGATTGGCGGCACACCCGTGAGCCACTCGACTCCGATCATCTTTAATGAAGGAATGGTCGACCCGATCGATATCATGGGTGACTTCACGTCGGCCACCTGTGTGACCTACGATCTGTCCGCGGGCTGGCACCTGATATCGTGGAACGTCGCCTACAGTGACGATATTCAGAACATGGTAGCGACCTTTGCAGACAAGATCGACGTCATTCTCGGCTTTGATCTGGCTCAGGGCGGCGGTTTGACCTTTGTGCCTTCGCTGGCCGAGTACTCGACCCTGCTCGAAGTCGACTTCTATCACGGATACTGGTTCCGCCTCAACGACGACGTGAGTTTCGACGTTTGCGGCGGCATTATCTCCAGCGACGGCATTGCCATCTACGGCGGCTGGAACCTGGTCAGCTATTGGCCGGAGAGCAGTCAGCCGATTGAAGATGGCTTCTCCTCGATACTGGGCAACGTGCTTATCGCCTACACGTTCGATGGCGACTACCTGGTCTACGATCCTGCAGATCCGGGCTCGTCCACGCTGAGCGACCTTTCACCCGGCCTTGGCTACTGGGTGCTCTCGTCGAGCGGTGGCTTTCTTTCGTACGGTGGCGGCGCTCCGGTCGCACCTCGTGAGATCACCATGCCTCTGGCCGCCGCCAACGGTGTCACGCCGTCGCGCAGCTGGATGTCTATCTATGGCTCCGGCATCACCGTTGACGGAACGGAGCTGGAAGCCGGCGCCGCCGTTGAAGTCTATACTGAAACCGGCGTACTGTGCGGAAAGGGCGTCTACGGTGACGGCTTGCTGAAGTTCACGGCCGTCTACGGCTACGAGAATGACGGCGATATTGCCCAGGCGTATCCCCGGATCAATGATCGCCTGGTGGTCCGTATCGACGGCTCTGAAGTCGACGCCGACATTGCCTTCCAGGGTAGTGGTTCCTGCGTCAGCCTGAGTCGCCTGACGACCGACGGCAACACCGTTCCCGGCAGTTTCAGCCTGTCGCAGAATTACCCGAACCCGTTCAACCCGACCACGTCGATCAGCTTCAACCTGCCGACTTCGGGTCATGTTGAACTGACGGTCTTCAATATCCTCGGTCAGCAGGTCGCCACCCTTGTGAACGGCTCCCTGACCGCCGGACAGCATGAGGCAACCTGGAACGGCTCTGACGACAGCGGCGACGCCGTCGGTTCCGGGATCTATTTCTATCGTCTTGTCGCGTCCAACGTGACCGAGACGAAGAAGATGGTCCTTATGAAGTAAGACAGATCCTCTGACGATTCCGGGGACGGGCCTTCGAGGCTCGTCCCCTTTTTCATTTATAGGAGGGCAGCAGACGTTGGATGCTACCGTTCCTGGCAGACGCCCTAGTCTGCTGTTGACTCGGGCGGGCGACTGGGTGGCACTCTCAAACTTGTTTGGGGGTGATTCTTCGGCCCGGTCCAAACGAGTTTGAACCTGCCACCCATAGCTGCAAGCGGATGGGCCACCCGGCTAAACACCGCATGAACATTGACGTTGACAATGATATGCAGGTTGGTATATTCGACCGTGCGCAAGATTCTTGACATGGCGCTGCTTTCTCGCCCGCTGACGCTGGTCTGTCTGGTTCTGATCGACAGCCAACCGGTTCTGGCGCAGACCTCGTCGGACGGTGCTTTCCGCACAGACCGCATCAATGCCCTGATTCTGATCGCCGTTTTCTGCGCCGCTGTATTGTTATACACCAGGTGGGCCAGGCAGGGCCGACCACTGTTCTTGCGCAAAATCCCCGGGCTCGAGGCGGTCGAGGAGGCCGTCGGGCGGGCCACCGAGATGGGCCGACCGGTGCTGTTTATCCCCGGCATCTCGGAACTCGACGAGATCGAAACGATTGCCGGGATATCGATTCTGGGACGGGTGGCCAAGATCACGGCCCAGTACGACACTCCGCTCACGGTGCCGGTCCGTTATCCCTTAGTGCTTGCGGCGGCGCAGGAGATGGTGGAGCAGTCCTATGTCGAGATGGGCAAGAAAGATTCGTACGACAAGGACATCGTGCGGTACGTGGCCGGGGAGCAGTTTGCTTTCACCGCCAACGTCAACGGCTACATGATGCGGGAGCGGCCGGCTACGAACATCTACATGGGCGCTTTCTTTGCCGAGTCGCTGTTGCTGGCCGAGACCGGCAACGCCGCCGGTTCGATTCAGATAGCCGGTACCGCCCGCCCCGAGCAGTTGCCCTTCTTTATTGCCGCCTGCGACTACACCCTGATGGGCGAGGAGTTGTATGCTGCCTCGGCCTACCTCTCACACGAACCGCTCATGCTCGGGGGGCTGAAGGGCCAGGACTTTGTCAAGATGCTGATAGTGGCCGCCATTGTCCTGGGCGTTATACTGGTGTCGCTTAACCTCGGTGGAGATACATTCCTTGAGTGGTTTGAGGCAGTATAAGATGCGCGAGGGCGACTCCCGACCATGAGAACCACCGTTCCCGTAGCAATAGCGTTTCTGTCCGGTTTCCTGATGGTCGTCTCGTTCTTCTTCAGAGAGGAAGCGACGTTCATCGGCGGTCTCTCCCAGAACCTGCTGATCTGGCTGACGATTGTCGGTGGCTTTACGCTTCTGTTGGGGGTGGTGTCGATAACGCGGGTCAACTGGAACGCCGTGAAAGCCAGGAAGGAAGGCTGGATATTCAAGGTATTCACGCTGGTCTCCATTTTTGCCATGGCCGTCCCGGCAGTTCTCCCCAGTTCCTGGTCACCTCTGTTTGGCCGCGCCGAGGGATCGATTTATGACTGGCTGTTTACGTACCTGGATATGCCGATGATGGCCACCATGTTCGCCACTCTGGCTTTCTACATAGCATCGGCGGCCTACCGCGCTTTCCGGGCGCGGACGGCGGAATCGACTATCCTGCTTGTGACCGCCACGGTGGTCATGCTCTGGCGGGTTCCCATGGGCGAGGCCTTTCTAAACCAGTTCCCGGGCGATATTCCGACCTTCCTGAATACGTATATCATGAACGGCGCCAACCTGGCGGTGCAGCGCGGTATCATAATCGGGGCCGCTTTGGGCGCGGCGTCGATGTCGCTTCGCATTATCCTGGGAATCGAACGGACGTACATGGGGAAGGGTTAGCGCGTGAGCTTCTGGAAGACAATCGAGGACATTGACCGTCGCTGGGTCTACCTGATGGTCGGTCTGGCGGTGATCATACCGTTCATTTTTCCCACCGAGTTCCCGATAAGCATCACGCCTGAGACGCAGATGCTCTATGACGCCGTTGAAGCCGTACCGGATTCCTCGACGGTGATGGTGGTTTTCGACTACTATCCTTCCACGATAGCCGAGTGCCAGCCGATGAGTGTTGCTGCCCTTCATCATTTTTTCAGGAAAGATTGCAAGGTAATCACGCTGAGTAATATCCCGCTCGGGGGACCGTCGATGGCGGAGACCGTCACGCGCCGGATAGCTCCTTTGTATGACAAGGAATACGGTGTCGATTTCGTCAATTTGGGCTATAAATACGGTTACGTCGCCGTTCTATCGGGGATGGGTACTTCCATCGAATCCATATTCCCTACCGACAACAGCGGAACGCCTATCTCCAAGCTGCCCCTCATGGACTCGGTGAGAAACTACGACCAAATCGCCTTCATCTTCGAGGTGGCCGACAATGCCACCGCGGACTACTGGGTTTCGATTGTGAACGCTCAGTATGGCGTTCCCATGTGCTGCGGCACCACCGCCGTGGGGGCGCCCAAGTACTATTCCTTTGTCCAGGCGGGGCAGTTTGTCGGTCTTCTGGGGGGGATGAAGGGCGCCGCGGAATACGAGATCCTGCTCAGCAAACCGGCCAACGCCGTCCTGGGGATGGGAGCGCAGTCGCTGGTTCATCTGCTTATCATAGCCATGGTGATCCTGGGTAACGTCGGCTTCTTTGCGAGCCGCAGAAACAAGCGCAAGGTGACACCATGAGCAGCGTGGAACTGCTTCAGATCTGGATCATTGCCTTCTTCACACTGGCTCTCTTCTCGTTCCTTTACAAGGACAATCCGGTCTACAAGCTGGCGGAACACATCTTTGCCGGCCTGTCGGCCGGGTACTATGTCGGGCTGGTCTGGGATACGGTTATAATCACGCAGTTGTGGGACCCGATGCTGGCCGGCGACTACTGGCTGGTCGTTCCCGGGATAATGGGCGCCCTGATGTTCACACGCTTCTCGCCCCGGTTCTCCTGGGTGTCACGGGTGTCGCTTGCTTTTGTGATGGGGGTGACGTCCGGGATCTTCCTTGTTTCGCAGCTTCACGGCCTGGTTTTGCCGCAGATGCAGTCCACCATGCAGTCGCTTGGCACCGATAACGGCATCGGCGCCATGTTCCTGGCGATAGTAGTGGTGATCGGCGTCATCTCTACGCTGATCTACTTCTACTACTCCAAGGAACACAAGGGCGTGCTGGGAGTGACGGCCAGGATCGGCATCTGGTTTATCATGGTGTCTTTCGGCGCTCATTTCGGCTACACGGTCATGGGGCGTGTCTCCCTTCTTATCGGGAGGGTGCAATTCCTGGCGGAGGATTGGCTAGGGTCGTTCTCTCACATCTTTTAGCAGGTTGTTGGAAAAGCGTTTTGTCATTCTCTGAAGCCGGCGGATTCGTCATAAGCGTGGTGTCGGGCGTCTCTGCCCGACACCTGACGAAGGTGATATAGGAGCCGTCAGGCAGAGACGCCTGACGGCACAACATGGAGATACGAAGCATCCAGTTGTAGGTCGAAACCCCTGCGGTCTCGACAGATTCAGTTGTCAGAACCACAGGGGTTCTGACCTACAGGACTTTTAGTTATCGAGCGGTTGCGCTATGAAGTCGTCGTTTCAGGTTTTCGCAGGGGGTGGCACTATCAGGATGCTGATCCTGGTGAGTCTGTGTGTGTTACTGGCGGCAGGTTGCGGTTACGACCCTCGCGATCCGGTCTATGATACCGCAGAGAACCCCCAATCTTTCCCGGATGACGCTTGCCGGCTTCTTGATCGAATCGAAGCCGGACAGCTTGCAAGTTTCGATCTCATCACCGAGGCTTTTGCACGGCTCTACACGGAACGCTCGGACCTGCTTGAAAACGAGCAATGGCGCCGAGTGATCAATCGTCTGGGGGGCAAGTTCGCCTATCGGGCCGACCAGCTCCTCGAGCGCGGCGTCGACTACTATTCGCAGGCGGCCGGTCTCTATGCTCTGGCGGCCTTTGCGCGCCCGGATGATGGCTCAGTGCTTGAGAAAAGCCGCTTGTTTGCAGCTTGGTTGTCTATGGTGCGCGATCTGGACTCCGCAGGTGTTTCCATGCCGCTTACAGGGGAGCTGTCGGACAGGATCGAGTTCACAAAGCACTTCGTCCTCGGCGACAGTCTCGAACGCAGGTTCGCCCGGCAGTTCCTGATAGAGCGGTTCCTTCAGGAGCGACTTTCCGGTCAGGGCGATGACGTATCCACAATGGCGGAATGGTCACGGGCCAACCGCGCATTCCTGGCCCATGTCGGTCTGTGCGAGACCCCTGCCGATTCACCATTGGCCCGGTTTGAACACCCTCATATCGATCTGGTTGCCTATTCCATTGTGCCGCTGGCAACAAATACCTATCGGGCGGAGTTGTATTTCGTCCCCCGGGAGATGATCCGAGACGACTACTCGCTCACGGTGCGGCTTGATGCCCTCGCGACCGACACCGTGTTGGCGGAGCCTGTCAGTTCGCATTTTCTCACGACCGATTTCACTCCGCTGAGCCCGACCTCACGCTGGGGCCGCGACAAAGTCGCCGTCGCCGTGGGCGAGTTTGTTTATGGACGCGCCATAGCCGCCATGAGTGTCGGGCTTTATCTGGAAAGCGACGGGGAAAGACAGTATCTGTCTCCTGCGGGCCACGAACCCGGGCTGATAGAACTTCCGATCTCTGTTCCTCCTTCCGCAGATACCCGGTAAAGGGCCTGTTGAAAGAGTCACCGTAGCGGGCAGCCGAAGCATTGACCTTGGTGCTGCCAGGCGTCTCTGCCTGGCAGTGGCGCGAATCCATAGAGGCGTCGGGCAGAGACACCCTACGCAGCCCTTTGGAGTACGTTTTTCAACAGGCCCTCAAGCACCGCGCGACACCGTCGGCGGTTTTATTGCTTGTCAACCGACCGGCCATTGTCTACTATTTAGGCAAATCAGTCGGGAAGGTTTGAAGTGAAGGCGATTGTCCCCGTGGCCGGGATTGGAACCAGACTCAGGCCACACACGCACACGTACCCCAAGCCCTTGTTGACGGTTGCCGGCAAGCCGATTCTGTCGTTTATCCTGGAACCGTTGCTCCAATGCGAGCCGGACGAAGTGATCTTTGTGGTCGGTTTCAAGGGTGAGTTGATCCGCCGATACGTGGAGGGCCATTACTCTTTCAAGGCCACCTTCGTCCGGCAGGACAAGCTGCTGGGGCTGGGGTATGCTGTTCGTCTGGGTATGGAATCGATTGACCACGGCCCGGTTCTTGTGATCTTAGGGGATACGATTGTCGATTGCGACCTGTGTGACTTCCTCGGGGCGGGCGACAGCAGGCTGGCCGTCTGTCAGACTTCCGACCCTGAGCGGTTCGGGATTGCCGACATTTCAAACGGTGTCGTAACCGGTGTGGAAGAAAAACCGGAAAGGCCCAAAACCAACTTAGCGCTGATCGGCTGCTATTACATCAAAGAATCCGAATTGCTGAAGACAGAGTCGGACATCCTGACCCGCTCGCACAAAACCGACGATGGTGAGATACAGTTGACCGATGCCCTGGAGGCGATGATCCGTAATGGTGTCAGGTTCGTTCCCTACGAGGTTGAGCGCTGGTTTGACTGCGGGAAGAAGGAAACACTGCTTGAGACCAATCACTACATTCTGGCACGCCAGGGCGCGCCGGCAGCGATTGACGGCTCGGTGCTCATCCCACCGGTGTACGTGGCCCCGTCGGCAAGGCTGGTCAATTCCGTCATCGGCCCGGATGTGTCTGTGGCTGATGAAGTCGAGATCAGCCGCTCGGTGGTCCGTAACTCGATAATCGGTGAAGGCAGCCATATCGAGGACTGTGTGCTGGAGCAGTCGCTGCTCGGTCGCGGGGTCATAGTACGGGGGAGAAGGGAGATTCTTAACATCGGCGATTCCTCTGAGGTTGGCTGCACCGGCGGCTGAACCGAGATCACCTCAAGTTGCAAGGAGTATAAGTTATGGCAGGGGGAAATTTCCTCTTCACATCGGAATCAGTCACTGAGGGGCATCCCGACAAGCTATGTGACCAGATTTCCGATGAGGTTCTCGATGAAGTATTACGTCAGGACAAGCACGGCCGGGTCGCCTGCGAAACGTTCGTGACGACCGGGCTGGTCGTAGTCGGTGGCGAAATCACAACCACTGCTTATGTTGATATCCACAACCTGGTCAGAGCCAAGGTGAAACAGATTGGCTACACCGACAGCAGGTACGGTTTCTCGTATGACTCGTGTGCCATTCTCAATGCTATCGGTTCCCAGTCGCCGGATATCGCCCAGGGAGTGAACACCGGCGGGGCGGGCGACCAGGGTCTCATGTCAGGATATGCCTGCCGGGAAACCCGCGAGCTGATGCCGATACCGATCATGCTCGCTCACAAACTCACGAGGCAATTGGCCGCCGTGCGCAGGAAACAGACGTTGCCGTATTTAGGTCCGGACGGCAAATCGCAGGTCACGGTCGAGTACCGTGACGGCAAACCACGCCGTGTCGATGCGGTCGTCATTTCCTCCCAGCATACCGAGGAGATCCTGGATCGAACAAAGAAGCGAATCACGCGGAAGTCCCGGGAGGAGATTATCGACAAAGTCATCCATCCAGTTATCCCCCGGCGCATGATCGACAGGAAGACCAGGTTCTATGTCAACCCTGCCGGCAAATTCGTTGTCGGCGGGCCGCAGTCGGATACCGGCATGACCGGTCGCAAGATCATTGTGGACACCTATGGCGGGATGGCTACGCACGGCGGCGGTGCTTTCTCGGGCAAGGATCCATCAAAGGTCGACCGCTCGGCAAGTTACATGGCGCGCTATATTGCCAAGAACGTCGTGGCCTCCGGGCTGGCCGACAAATGCACTATCCAGATAGCCTATGCCATCGGCGTTGCAGAGCCGATCTCGATGATGGTGTATACCAACCTGACCGGCAAGATCCCCGAGGGACGTATTGTCGAGTTGATCACGAAGCACTTTGACCTCACGCCCGGGGGGATCATCGCCACCCTGAGGTTGCTGGCGCCCATTTACGGTAAGACCGCCGCCTACGGCCACTTTGGCAGGAGCGAGAAGGAGTTCACCTGGGAAAAGACTGATATGGCGAAAACACTGGCAAAGGACGCATAACACATGACCGTCAAGTCGGATATCAGAGACATCAAGCTTGCCGCGGAAGGCTGCAAGAGGATTGAATGGGCGGAGCGCAACATGCCTGTGCTCAGGTTGATCCGCGAGAGGTTCAAAAAGGAAAAACCGCTCAAGGGGACAGGTTTGGCCTGTTGTCTTCACGTGACCACGGAAACGGCCAACCTGATGCGCACCCTGAAGGCCGGCGGCGCTGACGTCGCCCTGTGCGCCTCCAACCCACTTTCGACCCAGGATGACACTGCCGCAGCGCTCGTGAAGGAATACAATATCCCCGTCTTTGCCGTTCACGGTGAGGACAACAAAACCTACTACCGACACATACACAAGGCGCTCGATATGAGACCCCGGATCACGATGGACGATGGCGCCGATCTGGTTTCCACTCTGCACAATGAGCGACGCGACCTGGCTCAGAACGTGCTGGCCGGGACTGAGGAAACAACCACCGGCGTAATCCGTCTGCGGGCCATGGCGCAGGACAAGGCGCTGCTGTTCCCAGTGGTGGCCGTCAATGATTCCAAGACCAAGCACTTCTTTGACAACCGGTACGGTACCGGTCAATCCACTATCGATGGCATTCTGCGCGCCACCAACATGCTACTGGCCGGCTCCACGGTGGTTGTGGCCGGCTACGGCTGGTGCGGCCGCGGGTTTGCCATGCGCGCGCAAGGGATGGGGGCACACGTGATTGTCACCGAGATCGATCCCGTCAAGGCGATTGAGGCGGCCATGGACGGCTTCACCGTGATGCCGATGTCGCAAGCCGCGCCGAAAGGCGACCTCTTCGTGACTCTCACCGGCGACATCCATGTCATTCGCCTTCAGCACTTCCGGAAGATGAAGGACGGAGCCATCATCTGCAACTCCGGCCATTTTGACGTCGAACTCGACCTCAAGGCTCTGAGAAACGCTGCCAAAAAAAGCAGGCTGCTTCGTCCCGGCGTTCGGGAGTATGATCTCGGCGGCAAAAGAATCAACGTGCTGGTCGAAGGCCGGCTCGTGAACCTGTCGGCGGCAGAAGGTCACCCGGCGATGGTGATGGATATGTCGTTCGCCAACCAGGCTCTGGCCGCGGAGTACATTGTCAGGAACCATCGCAAACTGGAACGACGGGTCTACGTGGTGCCGGAGAAGATCGATTCGGCCATCGCCGCTCTGAAGCTCAAAAGCATGGGGCTCAAGATCGACCGACTGACGGCAGAGCAGCGCGAATACCTCGCCTCCTGGAAGATGGGGACGTAAGCCGGCGGCGGTCGGTGAGCGGGATGATAACCGAGATAGATTGGGCAGGATCGACCCATTGAGCATGATGTAATCTGCAGGGATGCGTATATCTAGTGTAGTGTTTCCATAACGGCTTTACAATGCCCGACCTTTTCCAGGATCTC
>CBFDBU010000039.1:0-18754 GCA_965603125.1 uncultured bacterium
CCGAAAGGCTACGCTACTTTTTTATCAATTTCCACACCTTTTGAAATTAACTCCCCAACAGTAAGGTGAAAGCCTATGATGTCGATGTGTCGAGTTGGAGCGATATAGTTGAAATCCCATCTATGACGTTCACGGCTAGTCACCCGACAGTTGATGTTACTGTCGACTCGAAACGGAACATTGTCTACACGGCCGGCGGTTGGGCGGGATCACTTCTTCTTTCCAAGTATGATGTAGCCACATGCACGGAGACTACAGTGGACTGCGGCAGCGCTATGGGGATCACCGTTGACGAAATCACGGGTTACGTTTATATAACACGTGGAGGACTTTACGGTTATTACCCCCCTTGCCATGATGATATACAAGTTTGGGATTGCAGCACAAGCCCGTTTACCTTGCTCCAGGATACTCCTGATCTCGGAAATCCGGCAGGAATAGCCATTGCCAATGTCAGTTACAATCCGCTTAATCTTGCTAAGAATGACGTCGTCCAGGGTTTTGGAGTTTACATAGGGCAGACTTTCCCATATCAAATCACTTGTGACAATATCGACAATACTTTCGAAGCCACAGGTGTGATGATACGCGATGATTTGCCTGTAGAGCTTGATTTCGTGTCTGAAACAAAGGATGGTACTCCGGGCACAGGAGTATATGAGTCTTCTAATCACACTGTTACCTGGGATATCGGGACGATTCCAGCTGGGCAAGCAGGGCCGATTATAGAGTTAGTGGTTAAAATCAATCAGAATGCAATTCCCAATACCACGATTTACAACTACGCTAACATCTGGTGTAATCAAACGGATACGACTACCGAACCAGGCGTAGACCCAGATAACCCGGATCCCGAGCAACCCCCCGGCACCGTCATTCTCCCTATTGTTCCCGTCGCTTTCGACATAAAACCCGGTTCGTGTCCGAATCCGCTGAATGTCAAATCGCATGGCCGCGAAACGTTTACCGAGGATAAGGACGATCAGAACCTGATGGCGGCCAAAGAGAATCCCCGTCAGAGCGAAAGGCCGGATGTTCCTAAGGCCGTTCTGCCGGTGGCCATTGTCGGCACCGAGGAGTTTGATGTGGCCGATATTGACCCGACTTCGGTCATGCTCGAAGGAGTGCCCGCCCTGCGGTGGGGCTTTGAGGATGTAACCACTCCACTCCATGAGCAGGCCCAGGAGTGCGAATGCAACACCCTCGGGCCGGACGGGATTGGCGACCTGACGTTGAAGTTTGACCGGGCGGCCATCATCGCGGCCCTGGGCGAAGTGTACGATCGTGATACGATCTCGCTTACTGTCACAGGCGAACTCTACGGCGGCACACCGATTGAGGGAACGGACTGTGTGGTAATCATCGGTGGTAGTGAGCCGGAGGCTGCGCCGGCCAGTGTGCCGAATGACGTGGCTGTGGTTGGTTTGGTCAACTACCCCAACCCGTTCAATCCCAAGACGGAGATCGCCTTCACTCTACCAAGAGCGGCTGAGGTCAAACTGGAGGTCTTCAACATCATGGGGCAGAAAGTAACCACGCTGATAGACAGGCAGATGAACGCCGGGGAGCACAGTTGTGTGTGGGACGGCAGCGACGTCGCCAGCGGGGTGTACTTCTATCGTCTCGAGACGCCGGGCTTTGCCACTACAAAGAAGATGGTGCTGATGAAGTAAGCCATTACCACCCGGAGCGATTCTGAGCAGGGAGACGAGAAACGTCTCCCTGCAATAAATCGAGTTGGCAATGGAAACGGATTAGGCAGCTATTCACCGATCATCGAATGAACGTGTTGCGGTGAGTGCCATGGCTCTCAGATCAGCGTTCAGAAGAAGTGCTCTTCCGGCGTGTATTCTACTACTTCTGACAGACCTCCCAACGTTCCTGGTCCAGGCGTGCGTCACTGCCGGCCACTTTTAGCGTGACAGCAGCGGGAACATAGCCTTACTTCGTCTTCAGATTGGCTCGGTGCGAGGGTTGTCGATGCGAAGCTACCGCAAATCATTACTGCTGTTTGCCGCCTTTCTGCTGATTTTCCTGGCGGTTGTCGCCTATGCCGCAGACCTGAAGCGTCCCTACTGGCATGACGAGCGAAGCTTCGTCGAGACCATCCGTCATTTCGGCGAAGGTATCAACCTGGACACAATCCGGCATTATGAACAGCCGTCAACCCCTCTTTCGTTTATCCTTTACTCGTTCTGGGGGCGGCTGGTCGGTTTCGAGATTCACCACCTGCGCCTGTTCTCACTATTGGTGGCTCTGATTACGTTTCTGCTTGCTCACCGGTGGCTGTTCGCCGTGTTTGAAAACGCGCGGCTGGCCTTCTGGGCGGCGGTGTTTCTTGTCGTACATCCATACATGATCGGCTTGAGCCTCTTTGTCTACACGGACATGCTCGCCATCGGGTTTTTGATCGCCTCCTGCCTGGCAATCCACAGATCGAGTCCCATGCTACTATGGGTCTCGGTGTCGTGCGCCCTGCTGTGTCGGCAATACTCAGCTTTTTTCTGGCTGGCGGCCCTTGTTTTTTACCTGCTTCGATGGCGCGCGAACTTCCGTGACAATTCCCGCTCCATGTTCATCACCGTGGCCCTCTCCGCACTGCCAATGCTTTCCCTGATTCTGCTCTGGCAGGGACCCAGCCCGGACAACAGCTACCGACATCTTTACGTCGATGAAGGTATCACCTTTCACCCCAACTTCCTGATTCTGTATGTGGCTCTATTGTTCGTCTACCTGCTGCCGCCGTGCTTGTTGCGCCTCAGGGAACTCTACGGGGAGGCAAGGACTATCGTGATTGCCCTGGTAGCTTCCGGACTGTACTGGGTGTTCCCGGTAAGGCCTTCTTCTTATGTCGCCGAGCAAGGAATAGACGTCGTCGGTTTGTTCCATCGCTTCCTCCGATCGATCTTCGGTGATACGGTGATGGTGCATGTAGTGTTCTCGGTGGCCTTCTGCTTTGGAGTGCCGATAGTCTGGTGCTGCGCCAGAGACAGTTATCAGAAAATCCGAAACGGCAAACTCGATTTGCCCCTGTTTCTGAACCTGTCGATCCTGACCTTTCTGATCATAATGCCGTTCTCATACCAGGAATGGGAGAAGTACCTCATGCCCCTGGTCCCTTTGGCGACGGCGCGAATCCTGCTGCTGGGATACGACGCCAATCGAGCGACAGGGTAATCAGCGCCGTGCTAATGCTCGTTCGGCGCCCGGTGTGAGCGTTGGTTGGTCAATGGCAACAGAAAGGGTCGGACATCCTCCTCATGTCCGACCCTTCTGACAGGTTTGGCAACCAGTGTGCCGTGGTGATTATCTCAGGTATGGGCGGCTCCCCCTTGCGGCGCGGTGGCGGGAGCCTTTTCAGACCCGGCTCCGCCGTCCGACTTGATCCCTTCCACCATTGCCGCCAGCGCCGAGATCATGCCGGAAGCCTCATACGGAAGGAACAACTTGTTGGCGTCACCCTCGGCCAGCTTGGGAAGCATGTCAAGGTACTTCAGCGTAATGAGCTTCTCGTCGGGACGCCCGTCGTGGATGGCGCCAAAGACCGACAGGATAGCCTGAGCCTCACCCTGGGCGACCGTAAGTTGACGATATTTCTCAGCGTCGGCCGTCTTGCGCACGGCTTCGGCTTCACCTTCCGCCTCGAGAATCTTGGAGAGCTTGTAACCCTCGGCCTTGGTGATCTCGGCTTGCTTGATCGCTTCGGCGTCGAGTATCGTAGCCCGCTTGTCGCGCTCGGCTTTCATCTGCCGGCTCATGGCCTCGGTGATGTCCCGCGGCGGATCGATTCGCTGCATCTCGACCCGGTTGACCCTTACGCCCCACTTGTCGGTGGCCTCGTCCAGAACGTCGCGGAGTTGCGCGTTGACCGAGTCCCGCGACGATAGGCAGGAGTCGAGGTCCATTTCGCCGATCACGTTCCTGAGATTCGTCTGCGCCAACTTGGTTGCCGCTACGATATAGTTGGCAATTTCGTAGCGGGAGCGCACCGGATCGGTCACCTGGGCGTAAATGATGGCGTCAACTTCCACGTTGACATTGTCCTTGGTTATCACCAGTTGAGGCGGGACGTCCAGGACCACCTCGCGCATGTCGACCTTGATCGTGGTATCAAAAAACGGCACCACCATGTTAAGGCCGGGATCCAGAATGCGCTGGAACTTCCCGAGACGCTCCACCAGTCCCTTCTCGAAGGGGCGGACAATCCGGATTGACATCGAGACGGTGATGAAAATCAGCACCACCGCCACTCCAAGAAACAGTATCACCGGGTTCATAGCTTACTCCTTTCCGTCAGCCAGTTTCTCGACGTGCACCTTGGCGCCGCTGACGCTGACAATAGTAACTTTCTCATTTTCCTCGATTTGCTCGGCTGCCCGAGCCATCCAGACCTCCCCCTCGATCTTGACCTGACCGCCCAGATCGGGGTCGACCGTCTTGGTCACCAGACCGACCTTGCCGATGAGGGCGTCCACATTCGACTTCTGCGGCGACGGCTTGGTGATTTTCCTGGCCAGTGTCCTGGTCAGCGGCAGAAGAACCGCCGACACGGCCACAAAGATGCCGATCTGCCAGTAATACCCTTCCGGAGAAAAATAACTGTACACACCGGCAGCCATCGACGCCACCACGAAACAGGCAAATACCAGAGTCGGTGTCATCAACTCCAGAATCAGGAATACCAGCGCGGCCGCCGCCCAAATCCAGAACATTGTTGACATTGGAGCTCCTTTCCGCTTCTTGGCTCTCAGAAATGATACCTGGCGATGCCAGTCTTATTCATGAAAAACGATCCTCGCCAGTGCGGGTCGCGTATATGTCTCAAGGCTTCATACAGTCAGAAATGCTACCTGGCGATGCCAGTCTTATTCCTGAAAAGCGATCCTCGCCAATGCAGGTCGCGTATATGTCTCAAGCCTGTATACAGTTGGATGTAAACCAGAAGCGCCCGCTCCTGTCAACAAAAGAGGTTGCAGCCCTCGCAAGAGTAGTGGGGAGCAGGCCGCGACTTAACCGCAACAAGAATGGGTGACAACAGCGATGCAACCGTACCGTAAACTCTCGACCATCTACGACAGAATCGGGGCCGACCAGCACTCTCTCAAGATGACCGAATACTGCCGGCAGATATTCCACCGGTTCAAGATCCACCCCGAAAGTGGCCTTGACCTCTGCTGTGGCACCGGCACGGCGCTGAAGGTTTTCGCCGACTGGGGTATCAGCATGTCCGGTCTGGACCGGAGCGCACCGATGCTTGCCGTGGCGGCTCGCAAGCTCTCGTGTCGGGGTATCAGACTGTATCAGAAATCACTGCCCCGCTTCAGGATTCTGCAGACAGGCAAACCCAACCGGACGGGCAGGTTCAACCTCGTCACATGCTTCTATGACTCCCTCAACTACCTGAAGAACGGGCGGGAGCTTCAGGCAGCCTTTCGAACGGTCTATCGCCATCTGCTTCCCGGGGGCTGGTTCATATTCGACATGAACACACCCGCCGCCCTCAAGGTCCTCTGGGGCGGGCAGATTTACGCCGATGCCCGCGACGACCTGGTCTGGGTGTGGAAGAACTGCTATTCCGAGAAAACCCTGTCAGCCGAATGCCATGTCACCTGCTTTGTGAAATCGGGTCGCGCGTGGGAGCGGTTCGACGAGGTGCACACCGAGCGCGCCTACGACAACGAGAGAATTATCTCCTGTCTGGAGAGAGCCGGCTTCGAAGTAAAGGGGTTCTACCGCTGCCTCTCGTTTCGTAAGCCGACCAGGAACAGCTACCGGGTCTGCGGTGTCTGCCGGCGGCCCGATTGAGAGAGGCCGCAAAGCACCGGGCCGAGCCGGGCTCGAAATATTCGATCTGACCGGAAAACTGAACTGAGATGAAAAGAGCGGCGTCGCAGCCCTGCAGACCGCAGGGCGGAGAGCTCACACTCACGTGAATTTGCTGCTGCAATTGGAAGGCTCGCAGGAGGCACAGCCGCTGGAAAGGCCTTTGTTGGAGATCAATGACACCAGGCGATGCGTGTTTTCAGATTTGCATTTCAAACACGGCACTCTTTCGCTCTCACTGCTGACGAGCTCTTCGTAGATCTCCCCACAGTCTTCGCACTCGTATTTGAAAAGCGGCATCGCTCTATCCTCTGCTCATTCCGCTATCGACAGGGCCGCCCCGGCCACAGCCCCCACCACCGTCACCAGGTAGGGGTTGCACATCAACTGTCACGTCGAACCGAAGGAAATATAAGCAAAAGAGGTCACAAATCCAAGCAACCCCCCGCCAATAGTATACAGCAGTATCCGTTTCGTTCTTGAACCGATCATGCCGGTCGACCCTGCAAGGACCTCGTCTGAGCCTGACGAGACATCAGACAGCGGCCCACCCTGTCGAACGGTTTGCTCGACTCCAGTTTGAAAGCCAGTTTCTCAGACATTGTTCATAGCTCTACAGTTATACTTATCGGTCTCAGATGGCACGTGATCCGAGACGGCTTAGATCACTCCGGCAGAATCTCATAGCTTGTCACGACTTTCCCCTGGTTGACAACCGTTTGGCTGACACTGCAGTACCTGCTCTCGGACAACTCAATCGCTTTAGCCAGCTTCTTTTCGTCCAGGTTCTCTCCCCGGGCGATATATTTCACTTCCACCGTATGGAACGGCTTGGGGTAATGATCATTCTGGTGCGCCTTGACCTCGATCTCAAGCGAGGTCAGCTTTTGTCGCTGCTTTTCGAGAATCATGACCACGTCCACGCCGGTGCAGCTGGCGATACTGAACAGCATCAACTCGGTCGGCTCGTAGCCGTCTTCGCCTCCGCCGGCCTTCTTGCTGCCGTCGGTGACAATCGTATGTCCGAAGGCTCCTTTGCCCTCGAACTTGATCCCCCCCGCCCATTTCATCTTGGCTTCGATCATTGCGTTCTCCTTATCACACCAGGCCCGTTCAGCGACCGGACTGACCGCCTGGACATTACTACTTCATAATCCGAAAAATCGCAAATAGTTCCCCCGATGGGGTACACCGAAAGCGCGAAGATGACGAGCAAGTTGACACCTGTGCTATTCAGGCAGGAGTCTCCGGATACTAACACAACGTGCCAAGAGAGCCAACTCCGAATCTGCAAAGCTCAATCAAGCTATATTGGCTGTGGCACTCACATCAGCATCACGAGACAGAGGCGCTTCGGATGCGGTTCATCTGTCCCCGGAAAGATTCCGGCTCATACAAGCGGGACATGGGCAATCTCTCCATTTCGCAACCAAATGCATGAGGCCGTGGATTACTCCATCGCTCTGATGGAATTGAGCCATCAATTGATCCAAGAGCCTCGCGTCGTGCCGCTCATACCGTTTGAAAATGGAATACGCTACCAAGTCAGCTGCTTGCAAGAGCCTGGTTGTCTTGGAGTCCGCGAAAGACGGTGCATCGGCAAAGTTTTTAACTCTGCCAAACTTGGTTCCCCCCGCACGCCGGTATTCCAACAGCAATTTGTCCAAGTGGCCCTTGTACCGGGCGGAGTCCAGAATCATCAGGCCCCGATCCCTTTCCTTGGTGGATAGAGTGGTGTTGGATTCTTCGATGAACTTGTCGAAGTGCCCACAAAGTTCATGAAAAGCTTTCTCTACGGGATCGTCATTGGGGAATGACGCTTTATGGACAGCAACTCCAAAAAGAAACAGCCCCCTGTCAATGAAAGCTGTAATTACTCCGCACAGTTGCTCGAGAACCATTTGACATTTCTGCCGCCCCAGAGAATGCCAAGGCTCTCCATTGTGGTTGTAGATCTCCGCAGAATGGAACTCAATCGCACCGGGGCTATCTGGAAACCACTCATTCTGAACCTTGTCCATTGCGCGGCTCAGGAAGTAGGCTGTGGTCTCATAAACCGCTACAGCCCCTAATACGAAGTACTCATCCTTAACATTTCTGGGATCGCCCGACTCGTCGACATACAGGATGAACATAGAAACAAGAAAGACCCGGTGAACTTAAGTTCAGCGGACCGCGATAACGCAGCCCTCCGAGTCCTCGTAGATAATATCGGTGTTTTCAATCATTTGTCAAGGCCTATTCACAAAATATAAGTGAACTGATCACAAAATTCTCATGCAGTGTACAGACCGTGAACCCAAAAGTCAAGCCGTTTGCGTGGCGAAACAACTTCTTGCGTTGCATAGTGTTAATACTGCCACTACTAACGAGCAACTACACAGACGCCACCCGATGCTCCCGCACAGGATGGCGCCGCGCTCTTCCCTAAGCCGGGTCCGTCATCCAATGACCCGTACTAAATAACTGCAAAACCGCGCTATGCCGTCCGTCGATCCCGGTAAAGATCATCAACGATCGCCACCGGACACCCCGGCTTCCGGTCGTCTTAGCTGCAACCGGAAGTAGCACCGCAGGTTTCGCACTTAAGACAAGTGCCGTTGCGAACCATCGTGAACTGGCCACACTCTTCGCACATGTCCCCCTCGTATCCCTTCAGTCTTGCTGTTCTGATCGCGAAGCGGAGTCTCTCCTGTTCCTGGTTGCCGTCCGTTGAACCCGACGAGGCGACATACTCAAGCACCGCCTCCGCCTGGTTAGCTGTCTGAACTGAAGTCGCATTCTCCACCGGCTGACCATCGCTATTACCTCCTTGCAGTTCCTGCTTTCCGCTGCCGTTCCCGTTACCTCTGCCATTGCCACCGTTGCCGTTGCCAACCGTCAGGTGGGCGGTATGAATGTCGCTGGCGACACGGCTTCCCGTCGCTACCGGTCTGCCGGCTGATGGGGCGGGCTCTTCGGCCTCGTATTCGATCGAGGCATCGGATGGCTCGCCGAGCGTGTCGCCGCGCAAGTCCTCTTCCGATACATGAGCCAGATCATCGCGGCCCAGGTAGCTTATCGCCAGTTCTCTGAAGATATAGTCTATAATCGAGGTGGCCATCTTGATCGACTTGTTCCCGCGGACGAGACCGTTGGGTTCAAACCGGCTGAACAGGAAGGCGTCCACGTATTCCTCCAGCGGCACACCGTGCTGCAACCCGAGCGAGATGGCAATGGCAAAGCAGTTCATCAGCGAACGAAAAGCGGCCCCCTCGCGGTGCATATCCAGGAATATCTCGCCGAGAGAACCGTCCGAATATTCACCCGTCCGCAGGTACACTTTGTGTCCCCCGACGACGGCTTTCTGCGTATACCCGCCGCGGCGATGGGGCAGCTTACGTCGTCTGGCGATATAGCGATACACCACCCTACGCGCCATTTCTTCCGCCACGTTCTCCACCGTGAGAGCGATCCCTTCCTCGTCCTCGTCCAGAAGCGTCGCGCTGAGCGGCTGGCTGAGCTTGGAACCGTCCCGGTAGAGGGCAATTGACTTGTTCATCGTTTCCCAGGCCAGACGATATGCTTTCTTGACGTCGTCAATAGTCGCTTCCGCCGGCATGTTGATCGTCTTGGAAATAGCCCCGCTTACAAAGGGCTGAGCGGCCGCCATCATCCTGATGTGAGCCTGGGCGCTGATGAAACGGGTGCCTCGCTTGCCGCAGCGGCTGGCACAGTCGAAAACGGGAAGATGCTCCGGCTTCAAGTGCGGAGCGCCCTCAAGAGTCATGCTGCCGGCACAGTAGTCGTTGGCGGCCTCTATCTGCTCCTTAGTAAAACCGAGACAGCGCAGCAGATTGAAGTCCCAGGCGTCGATCATTTCCTCGGAGAGCCCCAGCGTCTCCTTGAGAAACTCATCACCCAAAGTGTGGCGATTGAAGGCAAAAGTGACGTCAAAAGCGTTCTGGAGCGAGTCTTCCACTTTTTCGAGTTGTTCGTCACCGAACCCCTTGGCCCTGAGTGACTCGTGGTTTATATACGGTGCCTGCCTGAGAGTCTTGTGGCCGGTGGCGTAGGTGATGATGTCATCGACCTCCTTCTGGCTGTAACCCAGCTGCCGCAAAGCTACCGGCACGGAACTATTGATTATTTTGAAATAGCCGCCACCTGCGAGTTTCTTGAACTTGACCAGCGCGAAATCCGGTTCGATTCCGGTCGTGTCACAGTCCATAACCAGGCCGATGGTCCCCGTGGGGGCGATCACAGTGGCCTGTGCGTTGCGGTACCCGTATATCTCACCCATCTCGAGGGCCCGGTCCCAGATATCCCTTGCTGCCTGGGTGATATTTTCGGAAAGGTAATTGCGATTGATCCCCTTGGGTTTGACCGTGAGGCCCTCGTACTCCGACGGGTCGGCGTTGTATGCCGCCCGGCGATGGTTGCGGATAACTCTCAGCATGTTGTCACGGTTGCGGTAGAAACCCGGGAATGGGCCCAGTTCGCGCGCCAGTTCGGCCGAAGTGAGGTACGCTTGCCCCGTTAGCAGCGCGCTCAGGGCGCCGCACCAGGCGCAGCCTTCGGAGGAGTCATAAGGAATGCCCTGGCGCATCAGAACCGAACCGATATTGGCATAGCCCAGCCCCAACGTGCGGTACTCGTAGCTCTTCTGAGCAATTGTCGGCGACGGGTAGGACGCCATCAGTACCGAAATCTCCAGGACCACCGTCCAGATGCGAATGGTATGGAGGTACCCCTCGACATCAAAGGAGCCGTCTTCGCGGAGGAATTTCCCGAGATTAATGGACGCCAGGTTGCAGGCCGTGTCATCCAGGAACATGTACTCTGAACAAGGATTGGAGGCGTTGATACGACCATCCATGAGACAGGTATGCCATTCGTTGATGGTCGAATCAAACTGCACCCCGGGATCGGCACAGGCCCAGGCCGAGTAGCAGATCTTATCCCACAGTTCCGAAGCCGGGATCGATCCATCCATAACTCCGCCTGTGCGCCGAATGAGGCTCCAGTCCCCATTCTCGCTGAGGGTCTTGAAGAATCGGTTGGGGATGCGCACGGAGTTGTTGGAGTTCTGTCCCGACACCGTGACATACCCTTCACCCTCCCAGTTGGTGTCTATGTGGACGAAATCGATCTCCGTCACTCCCTGGGCCGCCAGTTCCAGGACTTTTTTGACGTAGGCCGACGGCACTGCATACCGGCGCGCCGTCCGAAGAGCCTTGCCAAGTACCTTGTTCTTGGTGGGATCGATTTCTACAGCCGTGTCGCCGTTGTCACTCGGGAGCCGGGCAGCCTTGAAGATCTCCTTTAGTTGCTGTCGTATCATGGCCGAGCCGGTCACCATTGCAGCCACCTTTTGCTCCTCGACCACTTTCCAATCGATGAACTCGGCGATGTCGGGATGGTCGAGGTCAAGACAGATCATCTTGGCCGCGCGCCGCGTGGTGCCGCCGGATTTTATCGCCCCCGCTGCCCGATCGCCGATGCGTAGAAACGACATTAGGCCTGACGAGTTCCCGCCCCCGGAAAGCGGCTCGCCGGCACCGCGGAGACTGGAGAAATTGGTACCGGTGCCGGAACCGTATTTGAACAGACGAGCCTCGCGGACCCACAGGTCCATGATGCCGCCATCGTTGACCAGATCATCGCTCACCGATTGAATGAAGCAGGCGTGCGGTTGCGGGTGCTCATAGGCATTGGTCGCCCGTGTCAACATCTGCGTCGACGGATCCACGTAGTGGTGTCCGTTGGACGGCCCGGCGATGCCGTAGGCGGTGTGCAGCCCGGTGTTGAACCACTGCGGTGAATTGGGGGCGGCGATCTGGTCCGCCAGCATGTAGCACAACTCATCGTAGAAAGCCTGAGAGTCGGCCTCACCGTCAAAGTACCGGTGCTTCTCACCCCACTGTCGCCAGCACTCGGCCAGGCGATGAAACACCTGGCGGGCATCGGTCTCGCACCCGGTTCTCTGCTCACCATTCTCGTTAAGAAGCGGTCGGCCATCGGCGTCGGTCAGGGGCACCCCGGTCTTGCGGAAATACTTCTGGGCCAGGATATCGACAGCAACTTGCGACCAGCTCTCGGGTACTTCAATGTCCTCCTGTTTGAAGACGACGGATCCATCGGGGTTTCTTATCTGTGATGAGCGTCTCTCAAAATTAATTTGAGAATACGGCGAGTCCCCTTCGCGCGTATAATACCGACCAATTTTCAAGCTGTACCTCCTGTACTATATGGAAAAGCCAACCGGGAGAGAGCAACCCTTCGCATGATGTATAGTATTCAATCCCCGGTTACTTGTTTGTTACCGCCGTTCTTCGCGTCTGTTTCCTGTCACTCCAAGATACGGACCATTGTCATCAGTGATCCCCGCTTTCGCTTCATAACCCCGTAGCGTCCAGCGAAAAGCGGGTACAAGATATTGTGTGTTCAGAGTTACCCACTACTAAAAATTGTGTTTTTTTTTATTATCTCCTATTCTCTTGCAGATCAGCGCACTATGCGCGCAACGGTGATTAACATAAATCCGGTTGACTTTGAATGCTCTTACAGATCAAGAAATCAATGAATGTAAAGCATTGACAACAAGGAGAATAAGGGCCTGTTTCCTTTTCAGACTTCGGCAGGCAATGCCTGTCAACATCCTGGTTTCTGATAACTCATTGACTTGGTGCGACTTGCATGGTACTCAACAAGTCCCCACAATCTCTCCACACGATCTGTGGAAAAACCCCGCCAGGCGCCCTCGCCAAGCTGCTCAAGGTCTACATTCAATGCGCTGTTTGGACACCGGACTGGCTACCCACCATCAGGAGGGGGCATGTTCCCCTCGCCGCTCGATGTCATAAGGCCGCAGAATTATTGCATAAAGGGGCATTTTTTCCTTGACAAAGCGACGGCTTGTGTTAGATTTAGACTGCAATCGGAAAGTGTTACTCTTTCTGTGGATTACCTAATATCGTCCGCCCAGGCAGGAAGCGCACCTGCTTGGGTTTTTTTATTGGGCTTGCGGGGGGCTGAGCGTGAGGCTGCTGACGGCACCCTCGCCACCCGGGAGTAGTGTCCGCCGCGAAGCCGGATAGTTGCTCCGTGACCGATTATTCGGGCAGGCGCAGGTGATGGCAGCGATCAGTAGTTGTAAGTGCCGACTACCAGTTACTTGCCGAAGTTCTCTTTAACAAGCAGGCGCAGTTGGTCGAAGTCGAGGGGGAACTGGCCGGTTTTCTTAGACTTGACAACGCATGCCCCCAAATGAATAACATCATAATCGCGATCAAGTGTGCACGGGCATTTGGAAAGTCCACCCCACCCGTCTTTGCCGGGTTGACAGCATTGAACGTCGACCGTACATTGACGCACTGATGAATATGCCCAACAAGCTCACCCTCCTGCGAGCAATCATCGCGCCGGTTTTTATGTACTTCTTTCTGTTTGAGAACTTCTATATGCGAATGATCGCCCTGGTCCTTTTCACCGCAGCCTCCCTGACCGATCTCGCCGACGGCTATTACGCCCGCAAGTACGGCATCGTCACCGGATTCGGCAAGTTCATGGATCCCCTGGCAGACAAGATCCTGGTTTCGTGCGCCTTGGTGTCGTTTATCGCCCTGCGATATGTCTCCCCCCTGCCGGTAATGCTGATAATCGGCCGCGAGTTTGCCGTCACCGGCCTTCGCCTGCTGGCCGCCTACCGCGGCGTTCTGATCCCTCCCTCGTGGTGGGCCAAGGTGAAGACATTTCTGCAGTTCAGTGTTGTCGGACTGGTAATCGCGTACGTCAGCCTGGCGACAGCGTTGGAGTATTTCAGCAGCCCTGCCCGGCAACTGCTTGAGTTTGATCACTACCTCTATTTCAACCTGCTGGTCTGGCTGGCGGCGGCAATTACGATCTGGACCGGCGTGGACTACATTATTAAGTATTTCTTCATGATCAAAACGGTGTTAAAATAGGGTCGGCATCATGAAAACCGCCCTCGTAAAAATCATTGCCACCGGCTTCTATTCCGGTTATGGCCGCCCGTTTCCCGGCACCTGGGGAACGATTCCGGCCTGGCTGCTGGCCTATTTCCTTGTCGGAGGCAACCAGGTGCTGTTGACAGTGATCGCCCTCGGCGCTCTTGTGCTGTCCGTGTGGGCATCCGGCCGGGCGGAGCAGATCTATGGCCACGACGCCCGGAAAATCGTGATCGACGAATGGGCCGGTATGTTTATCGCGCTGATCCTGGTACCGTACTCCCTGACGAATTACGCTGTTGCTTTTGTGGCCTTCCGGGTATTCGACGTAATCAAGCTGCCGCCGGCAAAGCAGGCCGAGAGACTCCGCGGCGGATGGGGAGTAACAATGGATGACGTAGTCGCCGGTGTGCAGGCCAATGTTGCCACACATCTGATCATTATCGGCCTGAGCAGTATCGGCCAGGGTGGGGTTCTCCCATGAGGAGGCGAAACAGCCATGGACACTGAGATCATCACCGTCGGCGACGAGTTGGTAACCGGGCACACTCTTGACACCAACTCCGCCCTGATAGCCCGGCGTATGACGGACATAGGCTTCACGGTCAGGTACAAGACATCGGTAGGTGATTCGCTCGCGGACATGGAGGAGGCCTTTTGCCTGGCTCTCAGACGTACGCGGGTAGTGATCGTTACCGGCGGCCTGGGTCCTACCGACGACGACATCACCAAGAAGGCAATCGTGCGCGTCTTCAAGCGCAACCTGATTTTCCATGAAGAGGTGCTCGAAGACATTCGCGCCCGCTATGCCAAAAGAGGGCTCGAGATGCCGGCCATCAGTCAGAACCAGGCGCTGTTGCCGCAAGGTGCCCGGATCTTCCCCAACAAGTTGGGCTCCGCGGTCGGCATCGGCATCGCCGAAGAAGGGCGTGTCTTCGTAGCCATTCCGGGTGTCCCCGTTGAGGCGGAACAGATCCTTGACGATGAGGTGGTACCCTATCTCAGGGGACTCAGGTCCGGACAGGTTCTCAAAGTGGTCAAGCTCCGCACGACCGGCATCATCGAGACGAAACTGTCCGCGATGATTGCTCCCGACATGAAGCTGGAAGGGGGCGTGAAACTGGCCTACCTGCCCTCGTACAGCGGTGTGGACCTGCGGATCATTGCCGCCGCAGATGGTGAAGAGGAAGCAGACCGCAAAGCTCAGGCGCTGACACGGCATCTTGAAGCCACGTGCGGCCGTTACATATACGGCCATGACGACGACACCCTCGAATCCGTTACAGGTCAACTGCTGCGCGACAACGACAAGACGTTATCTGTTGCCGAATCATGCACCGGCGGTGAGTTAGGGATGCGGATTACATCGGTGCCGGGTTCTTCGGCGTACTTTCTCGGGGGGGTCGTAGCATACGCCAACGACGTCAAGACACAGCAGTTGGGAGTCGACCCACAACTGATCGAAGCGCACGGCGCCGTCTCCGAGGAGTGCGCCGACGCCATGGCCGCCGGATGCCGCAACTGCTTCCAGTCGGATTACGCCCTTTCCGTGACCGGCATTGCCGGGCCGGACGGCGGCAGCGAGGACAAACCGGTCGGCTCCACTTATATCGGGCTGGCCTCGGCTCACGCCACCTATGTTCGCAGGTTCACCTTCGGGCCGCGTCGCGATGTCAACCGCACACGGGCCGTTTACGCAGCTCTCGAACTGCTGCGCCGGGAGATACTGGACATCAAATGATGCGACTGTTCATCGCCCTGCCTCTGGGGCCGCAGGCGGAAGCCTACTTGGGAGAAGTCGCCGGCCTTCTAAAACAGAAGGGCGGGGCGGTCAAGTGGGTGGATGCTCGCAACATCCATCTTACCGTTCGCTTCCTGGGCGACACCGAAGAGGCTCACGTGCACGCGCTCAAGGAACTGCTCGACACGGTGGCAGGCCGTTACTCCCCCGTCGAGGCGACGATAGACCGCCTCGGGGCTTTCCCCAACCTTCGGCGTCCCCGCGTCTTCTGGGTCGGTCTGCGAGACGGTCTTGACGTTCTGGAGAATCTGGCGACCGAGGTTGAACAGGGAGTGCGCCGGCTTGGTTTTGATCCGGAGCAAAAGCGATTCAAGCCGCATCTCACGCTGGGAAGAGTCAGGAAGAACCAGGGATTGGACTCCCTGACAGCGTTTATCGGATCGTTCGAGTTTGTCGAGACACCGCTGAGATTGGATCGCCTGGTCCTGTTCAAGTCCACTCTGACTCCGCGCGGCCCGATCTACGACCGGCTGCACGAGGCGATGCTGGGCGAGCAACGGTTTGAGGGGTAGTCGTCACGCCTTGATAGCGCCCTTTTCATATGTGTGATGCTTCGCCAAGTAGAATGGCAGGATACCGCGGCTCCTACGGCGCTTAGGAAGTTCACTCACCAGACTCGAATTCGTCAGATAGCTCATCAAGATCATATCCCACACCTGACAGTACATACTTGAATCGATGAAGGTCGTGGAGGCCAATCTTTATCTTGTGCCCCTTGCCAATAGAGCGTAAGTATCCTAGAAACCTGTTGCTTATGTGTCTCGACATCACGTCATTCTCATCTTGAAGATCAAGCTTCTCCAAGAGGTTCAACATCATGCTAATCTTATCTGCCGTAGGGGGAACTTCATGTTTTTCGAAGAACCTAATGCATTCGTTCAGATAACAGTGAATGGAGTAGGATCTTACTTGTTGGCGTTCTCGGTTCTTTATGAGTTTGAGGAGTATCCCCTCACCTTCCACAAAAAGCGCCTTTGCTTCGCTTCTTGAGTCCGTATCGTTGGCTTGACGGAGGTAATTCCTTCCGATTGCGTGGTCAATCATGTAAGATCTGGGGCGGATAGACTTGGCTTGGTGAAAATGATTTAGGGCTTTCGCATAGTCTTTTGTGGCCTGTTCCGCCAAGCCGAGTTGCAGCCAGTAGTAACTGAAATCGCCCAAGTAGTTTCTCAGGTCATAGAGCATTCTCTTCAAATCGGAGGGGTTGATCGGCACCTTCGCCCTGCGCGGGATGTTGTGGGCGAGGTACCGGAACTTACAAAGAGCTTGGAACATGTTGTTGGTATAGTCTTCTCGGCTTTCAACTATTCGCGGAGATATATGGATCAAGGTTTCCTTAATGTTATCGACTACATCTTTCTTAGTGCATTTCTCGAATACAGTTCTTGAAAAAGTATCCATCCTCAGGCCGAGGTTTCCATTAACATCGGTCTTCACAAAGTCATGGAAGCGTTGTGTAACGTCCGTCACGTTCTTGCCATACAGCATGGTTATCAGTTGCCTTGGGTAATAGGGTAATTCGCATAGATCAAAGATGCAAAGACTCAATAGGATGTGGAAATCATCATCCTTTGATCGCAGAACAGTCTCCAATTCCCTACCTAAGCGCTCTACATAACCACTCCCATATGTCAGTTCGAAGAGCGCTGCAACCAGGTCATTCTTCTCAGCAAAGAATCTCACCTGTCTCTCAAGCGGCCAATCTCTGAATCGCCCGATAAACCCCTTGCTCTTGAGCTTGGAGACAATATCGTGAGCGAAAGCGTCGTCTATCTGCGTGTCCAGATGCTCCTCCAATATGGTCAAGCTGGAGAGATAGTACCTCTTCTTGAAGTGAAACACCGGCCGTGCACTAGTTATCACTGCAAGCCGTTTGTCAGCGGGCATCTTAGCGACCAAATTCTTTAGAGTAACATAATGAAAACTTGCATTGTCCACCAGCAGAGCAAAGTTGCTGTGGTTGGCATTCCTATCAATGTACCTAGATATCTCACGCACATCAATATGAGACCCATTGAAATACATGACCTCGTAATCCTCGTTTACGAGTTCGACCGCTAACCTTTTCATGAACGAAGTCTTACCGGAGAGTGCCTTACCATAAACCACGAAGTAGGCAATGTTGTAATGCCGGTTGAGAATGGCCTCCGTGAATCTGTGCAGCAATGGATTCTTGAAGTCCCACGCCAAGAAAATATCGTCCCAGCCGGGCACATAACCAAAATAGAGCATGCTGCTATGTTCGTTTGTCGTCTGGAAACTCGCCTTTACATTGTTGATCAACTCAATACCGCTGGCATTGAGCTTCTTCACACGATTATCGGAACGCGGTATACGCCAATCCTGTCGATCCAGGAAGTCGAGAAACTTCTCTGCCGTCCAGGTAATTATGTGTCCCTTCATTTCAGCCACCTTCGCTCTGAGGTAGAGTGATGGCGATGGCGTTATGAAGAACAGATCTCCCTTCAATGATTCATGACCTGCATCCTCATAGAGCTTGAGGTAATAGTCGATGTTGAGCTCGTCGAAGGAGGTACCAATGAATATGAAATTACGGCTTTGGAAGTCGATCATCAAATTGTTGAAACGATAATCCGTAATCTTCCGGGCTGATGCAAGGTAGTCCTCGGTGCTGAACACGAACCCGGCATCGCTATTGTTGACATCAGCGTGGAGTTTGAAGTACTCCAATCTGCCCTTCGGAGGTATTGTTGATGGCCGCTGTTTATTGACTACTTCAATTTCAATGCCCTTCTGGTCGTAAACATGCTCGACTAAGTCGTCAATGTTTGTAGTGTAAATCCTGTCCCATCTGTAAACAGCTAGTTTGTTGTGGTAGCCTGCTGGCCTGATGTGGTTGAAAATCTCGCAAAGGAAATCTGATAGATGGTCGCGAGACTTTTCTAGTACGACGTAGTTGCATAGCTTGGAAAGAGTCATTCCTCTAATCTCAGCGTATTTTGGGTCATCTTTGCCGATCTTGAGGAGCCCTTCCGCCAAGAGCGTCTTCAAGTCGTGGCCAATAGGAACAGGCGTGTGCTGTGCAGTCTGTGCTCCTGCTGAAAACCCTGCACCAAGAAAAAGTAAAGGCTTGCCGTCTTTGAGACACCGCAACAACTTTCGGGGTGGGCTTCCCCCTAAAAAGTGGACACCCGGTTAAGTTAGGGTAGCCGTCCGTTCG
>CBFDBU010000040.1:0-17204 GCA_965603125.1 uncultured bacterium
GTTTGGCCGGTTGTTAGCGAACGTACTACTGGGCTGCCTGACGCCCGCCAGCACCCCCCGCCGCAGATTGACCTCGGAATTTTTCCGGGGTGTATATATATAAGTGGCTGTGAAACCGCCAATTAGGCCGGTTTCAAGAGGGTTTCAAAGGGGATGGTCATCAAGCCGTCGAGTTTTGCACTTAAGAGAATACCGGGCCCCCAGTATTCCAATTACCGCCGTACATGCAGACACTCTCCTGGTGTAGTCGGTGATGCTGGGTACCAGCTTGCTGATCCTGCTGACTCTGGTATCGTTTGGCGCGGCTTTTGTTTAGTTTCTGCGTTTCGACGTGCACTGAGAATGTACTTAATAACCAGAAGCACAGCCCCGCCTTCCGACAGGGCTCACCTGTGCCAAATATGGAAATGCCTTCAACGGGGAAACACGCTCTAAACGATTACATGTCACTATAACGTCGCCAAATCGCGCAATCGATATAGATTCTGAGGCACATCAGCCATGCTCATGCGATACGCGGGTTGGCCAGCTGTGCCAGGAGTGAGTCAGAAACAACACCAGGACTAATGCCTGACAGACGCTTCACTGTTTAAGATACCTGATGATCTGCTTAGTGTGGGCGCGTTCATGCCAAAGCGTTCGACGCACGATTTTACGTGCGGACCACTGCTCGCCGATACGTGTCATAATGTTCGTATGATTGACTAACTCCGGTAACTGGCGATGGGTGTGAGTTCGCGATTTTTCAAGCATGCTCATAATCCCCTCAGGCATCTGCTCCTCGTTGAAAGCCAGACCGAGTCTGTCAAAGTACCACCACTCCGCCCAGACTACGTGCTTCAAAATGCCGTGGATCGATCCCTGTACTTCCCCGCGTATCGGTCTGTCAAGTCTCTCAGGTGATAATGGTTGAATAACTTGCAACAAGTCAGTTCGGGTGCACTCAAGAAGCCAGAGAGCGTGGCTTACCTCGTCGCTGCCCAGGGTTCGTCGGTCATCTTCAAAGAAGGCGTTGACTATATAGTCGCCCTCACTAATGAACGACCGGAATGATTCACCTACTTCCACGTCAATTGCCTCGACAGCGCGAGCTGCCCTATAGTTGTGGTTTGAAAGCCACTCAAGGTATTGGGCAATCCTCAAAGGAGCATTGGCAATAGCATCCTCCTGATTGCGTGCTGCCGAGTAACATCCGGGAAGATCAAACGCCCATGCTACCCAATGATTTGGCTCGATGTCTTCAACGCCTAAGCGGTACACCATAGCGTGCATCCTCGAAGCAGATAGAAGTCACGTTGACCGCAACGCTTTCAACCGAGATTTCCCACATAAGTATTTCAAAAATACGCCTGTCCCTTTCAGTATTCTGAATATGCAAGAATCTCCTTGAAAGGTCAAGAATCACCTCATTTGCTTCGAGCTTCAATTTTCTGACGACAGAATCCGACCGCCATACAGCCCCTGTGAGCGACGATCTCCCCCGGACGGGTCGCTTGACAGCCAACGCTAAGCATCGTAACCGTAAGGGATTAGGGGAGATAAAAGAGAAGGCGCCACCCGGATTCGAACCGGGGAGTCTTGCTATATGTAGCAGCGGGTTACGGGCGCGATATCGCTCTAATCGTGACCCGCTACGACCGTCTCAGATAGACTGCCGGTGCAGAGCAGGCCTCTGACGACGCACACTCACAAAATTCCCGATTATCTTGGTCTCCGTATACCTCGACCGTTTCATCGAGAAACCTCCTGACCTGCGATTCGTCAGAAAGCTCTACTTTCAATCTGCCTACCCTATGGGGATGCTTACGATGGAGCACCCGGCCTATGTTCAGAACATCCATCAATGGTGCGGGATAGAATGCCCTTGATTGTGCTGAGCTATCAGCCAGACACACAATTCGCGAAGAGCGTCTTTGATAAAGCTATCCGCTCTGCTATGAAGCAGTTCAGTGTAGGTACTTATATCGTGCTGATTTGTTGAAGGAAGACCAGCGAAGAATGCGGGCTCAATTGCTATTTCGGATCTTGGAGGGGCGGTTGGTTGGCCCGGGTTAGCAAGCCGGAGAGTACCAGTCGATGGAAAGAATGTGCTTTGATGGATCCCCAAGTTTCGCAGATCCTTGAAGGCGTTGGTCCACGTGTCACAGACCAGCCCCTTGTTTCCTGGGAAGAAGTAATTATCCGCTATGACAACCTCAAAGGAATTGACCCTCTCGTTACAGTCCTTTGCGAGCTTCACGAAACTGACATTCTTGACTTCTTTCTTAAATGCCAGCGCATTGGCTATCTGTGCCAACGAATCCAACAGACTTGATAGGCTCGTTAAATATCCGTCCATGGCCAGGTTGAAGCATAGTATGAAGTCGTCTCTTCCGTTATATCGTATTGTTCCAATGTTGCAATGTACCACCTCTGGTTCTTTCAGCGTGCCAGGATCAACAAACATGGCATTGGCGTTTAGACCCTGAATGAGGTCATAGTAAATTACAGACATATCATATCTACACTCCACAGATTGGATCCAAAGATTCAACTGCTTGTACAAATCCTCAAATGTGCGATAGCCCGACCTATTTCCAGTCTTGAAAAGTCCCTGCTTGTCGAAAGCTTTCACGATCTGTAGGACGCGCTGAAGAGAGGCCTTCATCTACCGCTCCAAGTCCCTGTCTTCATCGCGCTGCATCATGGCATCGATTTCCGCCTCCCATTGATCCAGGAATCTCTGCACGTTATTGGACTCTTCATTGAGCGAGCGATATCTTTGAATCAGTTTCTTGTGATGAACATGTGCAGGGAATGGTTCCCCAAGAGGGCGCGAACCCCCAGTGGTTGATATGAATGAGGAGTACAGCTGTCTCCTGACCTCTCTTTGGTCATATCCTATCTCGACGATCCGCATGGCCAGATCATAGAAGGTGTCGCCGAGAGGAATCTGGTCGAGCAATTTGGTAATCAGAAGCAATTGGTTCTTATCGGATTCGCCAATTGTGTTCCGGAGAGTTGTCAATGTTGAGGGTTGTATATTTGTGCTGCAGGCAAGGCCAATCAGGCGGGCTATCCAGTAGATGCCGTAGTGCTCAGCATCCCACTCTAGGACACGTGACACAAATTCATTCTGCTTCGCATCGCTCACTTCTTGAAATAGAGTGCTGAGATCATACGGGAGCGGATCGTAGCCCTCACTCTTGACCCTATCGGGGTCAAGACGAAGTCGAAAGAACTCAAGCAGGTCATCAGGACGGTACTCCCAGAGTACGCGGAGCATGAGTTCAAGGCAGTACCCGGCCATGCTGTCCCAGTCGAGTCGGGGGAAATTCACCAGTGCGAAGATAATGTTCTTGAGAATGTCCGTCCTATTATCCGTAGCCCATTTCTCAGCGAATCCTGCCTGATGTGAGCCGTGCGAGATTCCGCTCAGGACAGAAGCCGCCAAAACCTGATCCTGGGACATATTCTCCGACAGCACTTCGTAGACTTTCAAGACGGCCGTGAAGTCACGGTACTTATGGAAATACCAGAGCGTTTCAGCACAGAGTCTGCGAATGTTCTCGTTGGCTCCGGAATTCAATCTCTGAACGAGCTCCAAATCTTCAGCCTCAAAGTCGTCGTAATCGTGCAAGTGTAAGCCGGTGAGGGCTATGGTGGCTGTGTCGCTATCTGTCTCCGCAAGCAAGGTATTAACACAGCTTTGCCATTGTGTTTTGTCCTTCCGCTTCACACCGCACAGAATATAGCCGAGCGACCGGATATATGGCGGTGAGAGACCGGAACGAAAAGCATGATCGCCAGATATTGTCGAGATCATGCTTGCGGCAAACTCTGTTTCATCGTATCCCAAGGTACGCAGAAAAGATACGAGGCCCGTGGGAGGGGAATCAGCAGTCTTATGAAAGCCGTCTATTAGAACAAGAAGGTGTCGGGGATCATCCGACCATTTGTCGAGGGATTGCTGGACAGCCTTTTGCACTTCATCGCCCGATGGATCCAGCCCCTTCTTGCCGAAAAGGAGATGGTACAGCTGTAATTCGAATTTATCTTGAAGTTGCTTCTGGAGCGATTTCGCCTCAGTCCTGATTTCCTCCGGACCAGTTTGAGACAAAGGTGCAAGCATCTCGAGAATCCAATTCATAACGAACGGATCCTCATCGTTCGCGTGTGCACGGAGAAATTCAAACAGCACTTGGAATTCGTCTTGAGGCTCCTCGGTCAACGAAAGATGATGGAAAGTATCGTGTAGTTCGATTAAGCACCTGTGTTTCAGATCCTTGTCCTTCGACTCATTGAAGGTAGTGAGTAGTAACGTAAGAGCACGCTTTCTCACTTTTCGTAGCTCTTCATCGGCGAGCGGTAGCTGGTATTCTCTCCACTCAACGGCCCTTCTGTCGCCCGACCACTCTGATGTGTCTACTTTAATCTTGAGTAGGTTGGGAAGAACCGCCAAACATCGAACAAGTAGGGCGCTGCTTTTTTCTTCTCTCAGCATCCCTTCGATCACATCGAGCGTCTTCTGATTGAAATCCGGCTCGTACTGGGCGCGATTGCCTTTTACCAGAAAGTCACGTCCGTAGTAGTAACCTGTGATTTTTTCAACCGACGGTGACAGAAAGCCTCTGATCGGATGGGGTTCACTATCGAGATCGCACGATATTCGGAGGAGCAACTTAAGCGCTCCCTCAAAGTAATCACTGTGTGCAGCGACAGGCTGTAGAAGGCCGGGCAATTCCTTAAGGTAGTCGTCCCTTCCGAGGGTGATAGAGCCGAAGACAGGATGCGTTTCCTCCTGTGTGCTTTTCTCAGACTTGTACAGTGCTTGACAGAATGCGAGCACATCCTTCGGACGATAAAAGGCTATACTCTCAACCCAGGAGATAACATTAATGGCTTCCTTGACTGATAGCTCTTCTACTTCTGGATCAAGAGATTCCGTGAAGTCCTTGAGGAATTTGCATTCCTCAGCGTCCTTGATACGCATGCCGCCTTCAAAATACTTGTGGAATATTGGCCACCAGTCGCCCTTGATTAGATCCGCTATTTCTGTTGCCGTTATGATCTTCAGGTGCTCGTAGTTTTGAGCCCAATCTGGCGGAGGATCATCGATGTTGAGATAGAGATACACCCTGGTGTCTGGTTTACCACGACGCCAGACCGTTGCGACTTTTTCATCGAACTTACTCTGGAGAGATTCATCTCGCTTGTCGGGATCCCGACGGGGGCTGTCGAAGATCACACGATAGACATTATCCGTCTTGTCATCAGAAAGCCATGTTGTCCAGTACAGATCATTTCTCCCGATGTTCTTGATTAGGTTTACTGAGAGGAGATCTTTCAGGAAGATCAGAGTTGTGACCAGATCCTCAAAGTCATGCGCACTCTGAATCTTGGTTAAATCGATCTCGTGCTCAGCCACGTCCTATCTCCAGTCCAGTGGTTGATTCAGCGGGAGTTCGTACCCACAAGTGTTCTACCCCGAGTTTTCCCACGTAAGTATTTCGAGAACATGTCTGTCCCTTTCAGTATTGTGAATATGCAAGAATCTCCTTGAAAGGTCAAGGATTGCCTCGTTCGAATCGAGATTCCATTTTCTGGCGACAGAATCCGACCGCCTCACAGCCCTTCTGAGCGACGATCTCCCCCGGACGGGCCGTTGATAGTCAATGCTAAGCGTCGTAAGCGGATGGGATTAGGAAGGATAAAAAAGAGGCGCCACCCGGATTCGAACCGGGGAATAAAGGTTTTGCAGACCTCTGCCTTACCACTTGGCTATGGCGCCCAATGAAAAGCGGGAAACGAGGCTCGAACTCGCGACAGCCACCTTGGCAAGGTGGTGCTCTACCAACTGAGCTATTCCCGCTTATCGAAAACCTGCCATAAGAATAATATCGGCATTTCCCCTTGTCAACTTGTTTCGATTCCCAGTGGATAAGACTATTGATATCTGCATTATAAATGTCCGCTCCACCCCCTGAATATGTCTGTTGGACAGGGTGGTTTGGCAGCAGACGGATAGGACATTGATTATACTGGCTTCAATAACTCAGCAAAGACCTGCTCAGCGCCGATCGACCGGAATGCCCCTCTGTTGCTCACGCCGACGAAAGTTGCGGACCGCTTTCTCGGTGTCACGCTTGAGTTTGGGTAGATACCACGGAACGAGTTTCTTAAGCCAGTGCTCATGGATCGCTGCCGTGGCGGTGTCATTCATCAGGGAAGCGTACAAGTACAGATCCTTGTGAGCCTCGAAAACCAGGGAATCCTGCTGAAGGACCAGTTCCAGCAGGCCTATGGCAGTCTCGTGCTGCTCCAACATAATATGGCTGAACGCCTTCTGATAAAGAACATACACGTAGTATGGCTGCCCAGATGCTTGAAGAGCCTGGGAGTAGTATTCCGTGGCTTTGAGATTGTCCCCCGCAACATAGTAATCGAGCCCGGTCTTATACAGTTGGACGAACTCAACCGGGTAGGCGGGTACAATATCCCCGGAGATATCCCTGACCCGCTTGAAGACCGATGCGATAGTTCCCATAGCTGCGCTTGGGTCCGATTTATAATACCATCCGACAGTGCGGTAGGCATCGTGGAATTGCCTGAAAAGCAGAAGAGCTCTCTCCGCGGGCGCCGACGGCTTGATGCCCGTGGAGAACATTATGTAATCCGGGGCCCTGGTGAGCAGGTAGCGGGTGTTGTGCTTTTGCTCTTTCCAGGTGGTTTGCATGCCTTCGATCGGTTCCTCGGAGTGACGAGCGATAGTGGAATCCGTCAGGCCGACCATATCGATTATCTCGTGGCCGAGGAGCTCATAGCCGAAAATTCCGATAGTCGAGACCGCCACCGAGAAGTCGGTCGTATCCGATGCCTTTATTTGCTCAGCCATCCACTTCATCTTGTATGTGAATTTCCGTTCCAGGAAGTTGTAGTTGTTCACGTGATCGTAAGGCAGCCGGTAGGTCAATCCGAGCAGCAGGGCGGAGACTATGAACAGCACCATCAGGCGCGTCTTGCGCTGTAGTTTCTCTATCAGCAGGTGTACTGACAGTGCTGTCATGATGGCAACGGGGCCGAACACAGGGACAAAAAAGCGGTGGACTTTCAGGACGTCACCGCCCACGAGAATGATGTAGACTGTGTAGAGGATAGCAAAAAGCCAGACAGCCCGGGCGGCTCGGGAAAGGCGGTTCCAAAAGAGCAGCGGGACAATCAAGCCCGCCCCGAGAAAGCCATAATCCACGAAAAACTGCCCGGTATATTCAAGTCCGTTGACTAGTTGATCCAGATGCAGACCGGTCTTGGCGAAAAACGGGTTGGGGAAGATTGAACCGTAGTAGATTATTTTGAAAACCGCGAATGGAAGCGACACCACCAGCGCAGCGAGAGTGCATCTGAGCGAAAACACGGGCCGGCGACGCTCGGTGATCGCCTCAATGACAAGAAACAGGCCGGCCAGGAGCGCGCCCTCCGGACGTATCCATACGGCCAGCGCCAGCACGAAGATCAGCAGGTGGTTGCGCCGCAAATAGAGATAGAGCGCCGACAAAGCCGCAAGACCGAACGCGGCCGTTTCAAGTCCCGCCGGCGACCAGTAGGCCAGCGAGAGGTTGAATCCGACCAGGTAGGCCGGTAAAAGGGAGATCCAGCGATCCTTGTCGCCAAGAAGCAGGCGCGCCACAAGCCAGGTCAGGATAATCATGCCCCCACCGCACAGGAAACCGGTCAGGCGGCTTACGATGACATAGCCCACACCCAGGGCGCCCCAGAAGACCGAGTAGATTACCCAGGCGAAGTTGGTGAATCCCTCAATTCGCTCTCCGATGTTGTAGACCAGGCCGTGACCGTTGAGGTAGTTGGCCACGTAACGATACGAAATGAAGGCGTCATCCTGAATGAAGCTCAGTTTGTGTGCCAGGAAGGCATAGACGACCAGGGCCGGAAGAAGCGGCAGCAGGAGACGAAGACTGTTCTTCAACTGGTTGCTCAAGTGTTCTTTGCACCCACAAGTCGCTCAAACAACTCAACGTACCGTCCGACCGCGGTGTCCCAGGAGAAATCCTGCCGCATACCGGCCTTCATGATCCTGGTCCAGGACCGCCGTCGGGCATACGCTCGACAGGCCCGTTCGATTGCCGAGAGCATGGCCTCGGGCGTCTCCTCGCAGAAGACGAAACCCGTTCCTTCGGTGCTGTCCGGGTCGAAATCGACGATAGTGTTGACCAGCCCCCCAACTTCGCTGACTATCGGTACCGTACCGTACTTGAGCGAGTACATCTGATTGAGGCCGCAGGGTTCAAATAGTGAGGGCATCAGGAACATATCGGCGCCGGCCTCAATCCGGTGGGCCAGGTTCTCATCGTGCACCAGAAAGGCCTTCAGCTTGTCAGGGTATTTCTTTTCCAGGAGCGAGAACAGCTTGTGGTACTTCTTTTCGCCGGTGCCCAGGACAATCATCTGTATGTTCATTGCAAAAAGCCGGTCGGCGGCTTCCCGGATCAGTTCAAATCCTTTCTGATGCACGAGTCTCGAGATAATCCCGATCAACGGCGTTTTTTCTCTGACGGGAAGGGCGGCTGCTCCGAGCAGTTCTATCTTGTTCATGCTCTTGCCGCTCAGATTGGCAGCGTAGTAGCGGAACGGCAGCCGCCTGTCGCGTGACGGTGACCAGACTGTGTAGTCGACCCCGTTGAGTATCCCCACCAGGTCGTCCGAGCGCTGTCTGAGGACGCCCTCCAGCCCGCAGCCGAACTTGCCGGTCTGGATCTCCTCAGCATAGCGTGGCGAAACGGTAGTGATCTTGTCCGCGTAGTTCACGGCCGCTTTGAGGAAGTTCACTTTGCCGTAGAACTCAAACGGGCCGGTAGCCCAGAACAGTTCCTTCGGCAGGCCCAGAATGGCGAAGCGTTGCCCGGGAAACAGCCCCTGGTGGGCCAGGTTGTGGATGGTCAGAACCGATGCGGCGCCGTCGTAGAAGGGATCGTCGGCGTAGACCGTTTTCAGATACACGGCCGTCAGTCCGGCCTGCCAGTCATGCGCGTGCACGATATCCGGTCGGAAACCGAGTCTCATTGCCGCTTCCAGGACGGCCCGCGCAAAGAACACGAATCGTTCGTCGTTGTCGGGGAAATCCTTCTTGGTCTCGGGGTGGCCGTACAAACCGGGGCGATCGAAGTAACCGGAATTGCGCACGAAGTAGGTCAGCAGTCCGGATCGCTTGTCCCGGATTACCGAGAACTCCGCTATGGCGCGTTTGTCTCCAACCAGGATTTCCAGCGACAAACCTACGTTCTCAAGGTGATGTCCGGCGGTGTTCAGCGACTTGTAGTGGGGAATGAATACTCGGACCTCGTGACCCTGTGCTGCCAGCGCTCCGGGCAGAGCGCCCAGAACGTCCCCCAAGCCACCTGTTTTTATGAAGGGGACCATTTCCGAAGCAGCGACCAGTATCTTCAGCTTAGGCATCTTTCCCCGCGGCCGGTGTCTTCTCGATCGGCTCCGTTTCTTCCAGGTTTAGCTGCCGCAGGAACGCCGCTGATTCCTCAGGCGGAGTCGGATTGATGTAGAAACCGGAACCCCACTCAAATCCCGCCACCCTGGTCAGCTTGGGAATAATCTCAATATGCCAGTGGTAATGCTCGTGATGTTCCCTGGATACCGGTCGAGTGTGCAGCATGTAGTTGAAGGGCGGGTCGTTCAGGGCCATTTTCAGCCGCGCCAGGCTGTCCTTAATGGCCCGGGCCAGCACCATGACCTCGGAATCGCTGAGTTCGAGATAGCTCGACTGATGCGCCTTGGGGATAAGCCAGGTCTCAAACGGGAAGCGCGGAGCAAACGGCTGAATCACAAGGAACGCATCGTGATCCCTGACCACTCGAACGCGGTCGGTAAGTTCCTGCCGGATGATGTCACAGAAGATGCACCGTTCCTTGAACTCAAAGTAGCGCCTGGCCCCTTCGATTTCTTCCGCCACCCGCCTGGGTATGATGGGTGTCGCGATGAGTTGGCTGTGGGCATGTTCCAGTGATGCCCCGGCCGCTTCGCCGTGGTTCTTGAAGACGAGGATATACTGAAAACGCCGATCCCGCTCAAGGTCCATCATGCGCTCTCGATAGGCCCAGAAGACATCGCGTACAGCCTCGTCGGACATGTCCACGAGGTCCTTGGCATGGTCGGGGGTTTCGATAATGACCTCGTGAGCGCCGATTCCGTTCATCTTGTCATAGATACCCGCCGGCTGCCGGCTGAGTGTGCCCTCGACCACCAGGGCAGGGTACTTGTTGGGCATGACTCTCAGAGTCCAGCCGGGCTTGTCGGGCTCGGTGCCGGATTGACGGTAGGCCAGGATTTCCGGTGGCGTACTGTCCTCGTGACCGGGACAGAAAGGGCACATCCTGGCCTCTGCGCGTCTGGGTATGGGCGCAAATGACGCTGGCCGTTTGCCTCGCTCGGTTGATATGATAACCCAGCGACCGGTGATGGGGTCTTTACGAAGTTCCGGCACGATGCTCTCCAGATTATAAAAGTATGTCTATCGGTAGTCGATTGTCAACCGTCTCTCATCTCCTGCAATCGCCATTTCGGCTGTTGCCGCAGCCTGATCCGGCAGGCTGCTTTATACCGCTCCCCCGGCCTAATGTCCCTGTCTCTGCAGGCTCTGTCTCTCCCTGCCTTGCTCAACCGGCTGAAAAGCGTTCCGCCTCACTGCGGAAGCTCAACCGCTGGTGACCGCCTGCCGAAACTCCATCGCCCCTTCCTTGCTCATGGCGCCGTTCGCTACCGCCCGCAGGAGGTCAATCTCACGGTCGGACAGACTACAGTTGCGCCTGGCGACACTGCGCCTGACGGTCTCTATCGCCTTATCAAAGTGGTACTGCTCGTACTTCTCAGAGCTGCCCCATCGAAACGAAGGTACTTCCTTGTCCGCGATCAGGGTACCGCCGAGTATGTTGCAGCAGACACCGATATTGATGCCGGTGTTGAGAAGGGTGCCGATGCCGAACTTGGTATGGTCGCCTACAAATGATCCCACCTTGATGGACCCCGTGTCAACGGCCCTGTCGTTAATGCTCACGCGGATATTGGAGTAGTTGTTCTTGAGGTCCGAATTGGTCGTCATGGCTCCGAAGTTCACCCACGGTGCGATGTAGCTGTGTCCGATGAAACCGGCATGGTACTTGTTTACGTAGCAATGGAAAATCGACTCTTCCACCTCGCCTCCGACCCGGCAGGTGTGACCGATGGACGACGCCGCAATCCTGCCCGCCAGGACCACTGAATTGGGGCCGATGTAGCAGGGTCCGATAACGGCCGTGTGGGCTTCGATACGACTGTTGCAGCCGATGAAGACCGGCCCGCCCGAAGCGTCGATCACGGCGCCGGGTCTTACCTCGACGCCGCTGTCGAAGTAGACATCGTCTCGGTTGACCACGATTGCGCCGTCTTGCAGTATGACATCGTCGCGGGTCGTCATCCCGGGCCGCAGATGGGCGAAATCGGCGGTAATTTCCCGCTCGATATCGGCCATGATCTCCCAGCAGTAATCGTATAGCGTGGCCTCTGTCTGAGCCGGCGCGAAGTGGTCGTGCTCGGTTTCATACAGCTGCTGGTACTCTCTCTGAGTCGCCAGCAGTGGAATCTCTATGAGCAAGTGTTTCTTGAACAGCACTGCCACCGTCTGTCCTTGTCGGGTAAAGACCGTTGACAGCCTTGCTTCGGAGACTGCTTCGGCGAGGTCGCCGTAATCTCGAATCCGACCATTGATAAACAGGATATCGCAGTCACCACGCTTGATGATATTGACCGGGTGGTCTCGGAAAGTCTCCACCAGAAGCGGCGAAATCTGGTCCCGGGCCGACAGACAGACTTCGGCGTCCGGGAAATACCGCTCCCCGCGCCTGAACAGGGGGACAATCCCCGCCCGCAGCGTGTAGACAGGGCGGAGAATCGTAACCGGATAGAACCGGTCGAACTTCTCGTCCTCGTAATAACAGATCACGAACTGCATACGCTTGCTCGTCTCCTGGTATCCTCCTGATGACTCTTTTCGGCCGTCAGGCTCCCGAACTTAGAAGCAACCAACATGAGCATCTCACGCGGCTCAGGCAAGCTTAAACTGGCCGGCCGCTTCGCGGCGGCGGCGGTTTTTTTCCCAAGATCACCGTTGCTGGTGCACGAGCCATGACTGCCCTCAGAAAAACGGTTATTCCAGTAACCTAATGATAGCCCGATTCAAGATTTCCCTTTCTTTTGGATCATTTTCGGCTTAATTCTGTTGTAAACGAAAACGATACCCTGAAAAACAAAGGGACCTGAAAATATGATCATAGTTACAGACACCGCCGGAGTAAAACTGAAAAAGGTGCTGGCAGCCCCGGAACATAAGGAGAAGAAACTGATACTGTATTTCCAGGGAGTCGGCTGAAGCGGACCATCTCTCGGAATGGCTCTGGATGAGTCCACGGATCACCTCGAACAAATCGAATCAAACGGCGTTAGCGCCTTTATTGACCCGAAGGTCCTGAAACACGTAGAGCAGCACGGCGATATCAAGATCGACTACGTGACGCGGCCGGAAGGCTCAGGCTACATGATATCGGCAGGCAACCCCGATTGCTCCGCCGGCGGCTGCAAGGGGTGTTAGCCGAAGTGTGAGCTATATGGAGCATTCTCGGTTTGTCGATTCGAATATCTCCCTCCAATCGGCTGAGGCGGCCGGAAGCCCGGTCGGCCGTCATCGAGAACCGGTCACACGGCCACCATAAGTCCCGATTTCCCGTGTGAGGTCGGGCAAAAAAGCGCGCAGTTTTCCCGCTATAATCCGGAAACGCCTTGACATTCCGGAATCGCCTTAGTTATATACGCAGACCATGTGAAATGTTTCACGTAATACCGCAAGCGTGATTCGGCTTTGGACACATGTCAACATACAACCATTTGAGGAGATGAGGAGTATGTCGCAGTTTGTTGATTCCATCATGGTCAAGGTCAAGGCCAAGAACCCGGCCGAGCCGGAGTTCCATCAGGCGGTTGAGGAAGTTGTGGAATCTCTGGAGCCTGTCATTGAGAGGCATCCGGAGTACAAGGAAGCAAGAGTCCTTGAGCGCATCATCGAACCCGAGCGGGTTATCATGTTCCGTGTTCCCTGGCTGGACGACAGGGGCCGGGTCCAGGTCAACCGTGGCTTCCGCGTTGAGTACAACAGCGCTATCGGCCCCTACAAGGGTGGCCTTCGTTTCCACCCCAGCGTCAACCTGGGCATCCTGAAGTTTTTGGGATTTGAGCAGGTTTTCAAGAACGCGCTCACGACGCTGCCCATGGGCGGCGGCAAGGGCGGTTCCGATTTCGATCCCAAGGGTAAGTCGGACAACGAAGTCATGCACTTCTGCCAGAGCTTCATGAGCGAGCTTTTCCGTCACGTCGGCCCGAATACCGACGTGCTGGCCGGCGACATAGGGGTCGGCGGTCGCGAGATCGGTTTTCTGTTCGGACAGTACAAGCGGCTGCGCAACGCGTTTGGGGGCGTGCTCACCGGCAAGGGTCTCAACTGGGGCGGCAGCCTGATTCGCCCCGAGGCGACCGGCTACGGCGCGGTTTACTTTGCCGAGGAGATGCTCAAGACCCGCGGCGAGTCGATAGAGGGCAAGCGCGTGGCGGTGTCCGGATCCGGCAACGTGGCCCAGTACGCCACCGAGAAAATCAACGAACTCGGGGGTAAGGTCGTTACACTTTCTGATTCTGCCGGCTTCATTGTCGATGAGGAAGGTATCTCCGGCGAGAAGTGGGAATTCATAATGGATCTCAAGAACGTCCGCCGCGGCCGCATTAAGGAATACGCCGAGAAATTCAAGTCGGCCGCCTACCACGAAGGCACCGGTGTCTGGAGCGTGAAGGTCGATGTCGCCCTTCCGTGCGCCACCCAGAACGAGCTTAACGGCGAGGAGGCCGGAGTTCTGGTCAAGAACGGTTGCATCTGCGTCTCCGAGGGCGCCAACATGCCGACCACTCCGGACGGCGTCAAGGTTTTCCTGGACAACAAGGTTCTCTATGGTCTCGGCAAGGCGGCCAACGCCGGTGGCGTGGCGGTCTCCGGGCTGGAGATGTCTCAGAACAGTCTGTGGTTGAGCTGGACTCGCGAGGAGGTCGACCAGCGACTGCACAACATCATGAAGAGCATCCATGCCGCCGGCATCGAGGCGGCGGAGACCTATGGCCATCCCGGGAACTATGTGATCGGCGCCAACATTGCCGGGTTTCTCAGGGTAGCAGACGCCATGATAGACCAGGGTGTCGTGTAACTCACGGGCAGCAGACAGTTCTCAGGGGCGGAGCAGGCGCAACCGGCCCCGCCTTTTTTGGTTCAGCCGGTATTTCCGGGGAAGGCGGCCCTGATCTTTAGGGCGCTGGTCTCATCCTCAAGCAGTAGCCACGCCCTGCCTGATCACGGTAGCAGCTGAATACTCATATCTCTGAAAGGCCTGTCAAATGAACCTGTTGAATAATAGTCAACGAGTTGGTTGGGGGGGGAGGTGATACGGAAAGTCGTCCCACACCTCAGCCGAATTCCGCATAGCGGTGATGCCACTTCAAAAACTCACACAGGCCAGACAAATCGGGGAAAAGAACCCTGCTGCTAGTTCCAAGACGATTCAAACCCCTGAGTATTTCCAGTTTCCTGTCACCGGGAATTATGATCTTCAAGAGGAGCCAGTAATCCCCGTAAAAAGCTATGCCATCCTCAAGGGGCTTGAACTGTTGCCTCTCAGGTGGCAGAGGAAAGGCTGTAAAACACGCCTCCTGAGCAACAACGCGCTCATCTATCATCTTCGGAAGTATCGGAGTGAGGACATCGAACTTATCCAGACTTTCGTAGTCATCGGCATCCGTGTCAATCGTGGTTGGTTCGAGTGCATACAATGCGCCATCTTCTTCTCCGATACTCTCGTTTGCTGCAAAGAACGCGGCTTTAAGAGGGTTTGATGTCCAATCCAGTAATCGCGTCGGCAATCCGTAGTGCTGTCCCAAAACCATCCATTGAAAGTCCCCTCTTGGTTCCCGACGGTAATGTGGAGTTGCGTACCTCTTGAAGTCTTGCAAGATGTTCCATTCGATGCGATCCCATGAGTCCGGAACAGGCAGGTCATCATAAAGTCGGGACAACTTTGGGCGAAGATCCCATTCTGATTTAGACTGTCCCCTGAAGAACTCTAAGTCAGAATAACACTCGACATGACTGAGCAACTCATCAAGTGTAGATATCCTTATTTCTCTGTACTTCGAATACTTCGGCTCAGTATCCAAATGCCGTCCTCCCAGTTGAGAGGTTGATGTTATTGATTTCACCGATCACTCCCAATATACCGCCCATCCCTCCGCATTGTCTACCAAAAAGGCCGGGTGGCTTTCAACGGCGGGTATGCCCAGGGGCAGACGAGGGCGTCTGCCGCCCACGAGAGTGCCTTGTCACAGCCGGTTTCCGATCCGCAGCAGAACCCGTATCGATCCCTGACCAGTGGTTACCGCCAAGTGCGGCACCTGTTTACGTTTTGCGCACCTTTGCCGATAGAAACAAAGGAATGAACTCCGGGAAAACAACGCTGAACCTGAGAAAATCACGGGGCGGTTGTGCCGATCATCTGACGTCGGACGAGCCGGCTCCTGAAGGTGACCGCTCCGGTACGTCAGGATGTTCGGTTGCGGAGAAGGCTGCTTGTCTTGATAGCATACTCGACAACGGGGATGCTCCCGTTATCGCCTGGAACAACGATCTCAGAATAACACTTTTCAACGGCGCCTTTGAGCGTCTGATCGGGAAGGTGGCCGGTGATGTTCTGGGAAAGAGCGTGGAAATGCTGCTTCCCGACAAAGAAAAAGAGCGAATACTGACCGCAATTCGCCGGTGCACGCGGGGGGAAAGATGGGAGCCGCAAAAAGTGAACATTCTTTGTCGGGACGGCTCCGTCAGAACGCTTCTATGGAATACTGTTCACCTCCATCCTGAGAGCAAAGAGGCGGTTCATTCCGTTATTGCTCAAGGGTACGATGTAACGGAGAGGCTGGCCGAGGGCGAGAGACGCTTCCGGGCCATCTTTGAACAAGTTACTGATTCCATCGTACTGATCTCTGTCGATACCGGCGCCTTTGTGGAATTCAACGACAGTGCGCACAAAAACCTCGGCTATACCCGCAGGGAGTTTGAGAAGCTGAAGATCGCGGATTTCGAGGTCATGGAATCCGGGGTCGACATGGCGAGGCGCATGAAGGAACTCCACAGATCGGGTGGAGGGACGTTTGAAACAAAGTACCGGAAGAAAAGCGGTGAAATACGCGATGTCCTGGTGAGCACCAGAGTGATTTCACTGGAAGGTGCCCGCTACTTTCTGAGCATCTGGCGCGACAACACGGAGTGCAGACAGATCGCGGAGGCGCTCAGTTCTGCGAACGAAAAGCTGGAAGCTGAACAGGACACATTGACAAAGAAGAACATCGCGCTCAAGGAAGTCCTGGCCCAGATAGATCACGAGAAGAAACAGATGGCTACCCAGATCCAGTCCAACGTTGACAGAATAGTGTTTCCGCTCCTGAAGAAGCTGGAGACCAGGGCAAGTTCCGCTCAGGCCGGATATGTTTCATTGATTCAGGCGAGCCTGACCGAGATCACCTCCCCGCTCGTGAACAGGCTCGAAACACAGTACGCGACGCTCTCTCCTCGAGAAGTCGAGATATGCAACATGATCACCAGGGGATTGACGTCCAAGGAAATCGCCACCGTCTTCGATACTTCTCCCGGTACCGTCTGCAACCAGCGCAAGAGCATCAGGCGCAAACTCGGCATCGCCAACGACAAGGTAAACCTCCGATCCTACCTGCAAACGCTGTAGATTTCTCACGGTCCGTACCTGCGGCACCCATATCACTCTGAGTTACAACGCCTTCCCCGTCCTCACCAGGATGTCGGGTAACTCCTGAGAGGGGATATTGCGATAGTCCCTTTTATGTCCTCTCTTAGTCCCTCACCAGACTCCCGTGGATTCCGAAAAATGTGGCTAAAGAGGGACTGTCTTGTCCTGCAGCCGGGACAACAGGGCGCGTATCTCCGGACAGATCGGCTGAATGCCGGTTGTGTCGCTTATGGCAATATGACTTGAAGAGATAGAACCTGAACAGTGGGCCTAAGGAAAAAGGAGGCACCCATGAGGAAAATTTTCGTTGCGGTATGC
>CBFDBU010000041.1:0-16997 GCA_965603125.1 uncultured bacterium
CCTGGCCGGTTTTGACCCGACCCGCAATGGACGGTTTTAATCCGACCGGTGGCAACTTTGGCGAATTTGACCCCTGCGATGCCATCGTGACCCGCCAGCTATCCTTTGACCTGCGAACGATAGCGCACCTTTATGAACTGATGTACGGTGATCTTGACCCGATCCGGCTGAATCTGTACAGATTCTTCGATTCCCTGCCGGGTGAAAAACTGAGCGTCGTCTACTACCCCGACGGTACTGAGCCGCCATCGATGCTTCCGATGGCTATCGGCAACTACTGGGTCTACGCCGAAACGACCTGGACCGATCAGGGCATTCACGCCGAGATTGACAGCATCGAGGTGATCGGTAAGTTCCGCGACAGTTTGGGGGATTGGTGGAAGCTCTCAGGTTCATTACCGTGGTTGCCCGACAGCATCATGGTAAGAGGTGATCGACCGCCCTTTGGGACACTTTTACTCCGGCGTTTACACTCGCGCTGGGTGTCCAAATAGTGTCCATTGTCAATCCAAAATGGTCCAAAACGAGGCGATTCAAGGCAAGCTGGGATCTACTGTAACTCCTTGTGGTGTTTTGTATTGCGTTGACTTCTTGGAGGTTAGAGAATCCCCTCGATCGGTTTTCGAGACCAGCGCTTTCGACCGCTCAGCCACCTCTCCGTTATAAAAACACTGTATTCCGCAAACACTAAACAGCTTCACTACTTGTCGTTCACTTTTCCTGGTATCTGTATTGTGTCCATCGACAAACCGGAGCGATTGGACGATCTTTCGCTTGTGATCCGGGCTGAGATGGGCATATCGAAGAGTCATCGTGATTGACTTGTGCCCGAGAAGCTCCTTTACAGTCAACAGGTCAACGCCGCCCATCACCAAGTGACTCGCGAACGTGTGTCGCAAGTCGTGGAAAGTGAAATCCTCGATCCCAGCTTTCTTGACGGCCCGCTCAAATGCCGTCCTCAGGCTGCGGATGCCATGCCCGTCATCTTCGCAGAAAACCCGCTCGTCTTTCCTAGGCAGCGCCCTAATCACATCGACGAACTCACAAGCCTTGGCGGTTTCACGTTCTTTCTGTCCCGAATGAAGATGATTCTTTTCTCCAAGTCAAGGTCTGAGGTCGTTGAAAAAGTGTACCGTGCTCCGTGGACGTCTTCATCTACCGGGTAAGGGGTTGTCAGGTGCACAAGGACGTACACAAGCAACAGGTGGAAAAAGTATATGGTCGTACTCGGAAGCCAACGGATTCGTCATGCCCGCAAACGTGCGTATCCACCTTCTCTGTTATGCCCGCCGACGGGCTTGTTGAAAAACATGCGTATAGTCGCATTCACCGCTCAGGAGTCCGTGTGCGTATTACGGCATCTGACTGTAACGAAAGCACTTGGAGCCAATCCCGGATCATCGGAGCGGACAGCCTCTACGGCAACCGGGAGTTATTAACAGGCCCGAAAGCGGGAATCTAACTGTATCAATGGGTTGTGTTGTGCCGTTAGGTGTCTCTGCCTGATGGCTCCCTCGTTACCTGTCGTCATGTGTCGGGCAGGGACGCCCGACACCACGCTTATGACGAATCCGCCAGCTTCCAAGTATGACAAAAGGCTTTGTCAACAACCTGTCAGATTCAAAACCGCGGAGGTCAACAATAACTGACGGTGGGAAACTACCGTTGTGTCTTTTGCCCCGAGCTTCTTAATAGCCCGCCAAACCACTTGCGCAGCGGCGTCATTTGAGTATATTTCGAGGCCTGAAAAGAAGAGGATGAGGCCGAGAACAGAATGCTGATAACCGTCTGTAAATCCAAGATTCACCGCGCCACAATCACCGACACCAGTCTGGATTATGTCGGATCGATCACGATTGATTCGGACCTGATCGGCCTGGCCGGTCTGGTGCCGTTTGAGAAGGTGCAGATCGCTAACGTCACCAACGGCGAGCGGTTTGAGACCTACGTAATGGAGGGCGATCCAGGCAGCGGCGCAATCGGCCTCAACGGGGCCGCCGCCCGCAAGGGAAGTATCGGTGATGTCATCATCATCATCGCCTACGGCCAGATTGATGAAGTGCAGGCAAAGGATTTCAGACCGACTATCGTGCATGTCGACAGCAATAACAGACCGGTGAACCGATAGCCGGTGCGTTTGTCGCACGGTTTCTCCAAGGGCGTTTCACGGACAAAACCGAGCGGACGGGAACAGTGACGAAAAATCGAGCAGCAGTGGTCCTGGGTGCGGGCAAGGGGGAGCGCATGAACTCGGATATCCCCAAGGTGCTGCACCGGATCGGCGGCCGGCCGATAATATCGTTCCTGCTTGATACCCTTCTGTCGCTTCGGTTTGAGCAACTTGTGGTCGTGATCGGTTTCAAGGGGGAGATGGTCCGGCGCGAATTGGCCGATCTGCCGGTTTCGTTTGCCTGGCAGCGGGAGCAACTCGGCACCGGCCACGCGGTGATTATGACCAGGGAGTTGCTGGCTGATTTCAACGGAACCACGCTCGTGGCCCTGGGCGATGTGCCGTTCTTGTCCGCTCAATCCATCCGCCGGCTGTTCGATACTCACGAAAGAACCGGTGCCGCCGCTACCTGTCTTTCAGCCCTTCTGGACGACCCGGCAGGGTATGGGCGGATTGTCAGGGAGGGTAACAGCGACATTCTCAGGAGAATCGTGGAGCACAAGGACGCGCCGGAGGATATCCGCGCCATCAGGGAAATAAACACGGGCACCTTCTGCTTTGACAACCAGCGGCTGTTTGAAGCCCTCGCCATGATCGGGAATGAGAACGTCCAAGGGGAATACTACCTGACGGACACGGTTAAGATAATGCATGACAAAGGCTTGCCTGTAGCGGTCGTGGCCGCGGAGGATGCTGACGAAGTCCGTGGTGTGAACTCCGAGGAGCAGCTCAGGCTCCTGGAGACCAAGTTTGCTCACCGACTGTGACCGGTCGCGCTGTTTTTCCGGGTTCGTGTTCTCCTGTGGTGTGGTATAACGATGAAAGAGCATTGTCACAACTGCCGACAAGGTGTACAAAAGCAAGTTTTTGGTTGACGGGATGTTAGGTAGAGAATAGATTGGAGTAAGATCAATGGTAACCAAGAATCACAGATATATGAAAAAGCTCGTAGTGGTCATACTGGTGCTCAGCCTTTCCGCCTCCGTTTGCGCCCAGCTTTCTGACCGGGCTGATCTGGACGCCGTCACGCAAAACAGGGTCCTTGGTGTCAGGCCGGCGGCCAGTCCGTTTTCGCTCCTGGATTTCTCGCGAATCAGGTGGTCCCACAGCTACTCGGTGTCGTTTTTCTCGGGCGGGAACAACTCCGGGTCGTTGGGGCTCTTAACTTCGAATATGACCTATGAACTGTCCTCGAAGCTGTCGCTGTGCTTCAAGCTCGGGGTCGCACACAGTGGCGGGCCGTGGAGTATGGGCCGTGAGGCCACGCTGCTCCCGGGGTTCAGGCTTGACTACCACCCCTCGGAGAAGTTCCGCCTCGTTTTCATGGTGGAGCGGCTGGGTGGCTTATACGACCCCTTTGCCCACAGAAGCAGCTCCTGGCACAACCCCTCTGGTCCTTAAGAACCGGGAGATATCACTTGTAGTTTTCGAAACCCTTCCCTCGCCAAGCCAACATTCCATGTCCAGATCAAGAAGCTCCAGATACGACAAGAACGCTGTCTCTAGGCGTACCGGCTCAAAGCATTCCCGCGCGGGTCGCCTTCTTGAGGTCGGCATTGTAGCTGCCTTCCTTCTGGTCATGCTGTATGTTGCGTCCGTATTCGTCAGGGTCAGTTCCGGCTATTCGGAGACGGTCGAGAGTCCCGACTATGTTGTCAGGCTCCAGGTTCTTAACGGCTGCGGGGTTGTCGGGCTGGCGGCGCGAGTGGCCGACAGAATGGCTGATTATCGTGATAGTGATATGGAGATCAAGGTCGTGGACACGGACAATTTTGAGATTCGGAAGGTGGCCGGAACCTTCCTGATCTCCCGCCGGGAAGACCGGCGTCCGGCTGAGATGCTGGCCGCGAAATTAGGGCTGGACCCGGGGGAGGTTGTGTTCAGGCCGCTGGTCAACGACCATAGCCAGGTCTCGGCCACGCTGGTTCTGGGGGAGGATTTCGAAACCATCAGGCTGCCGGGCAAGTCCGGCTGGGAGTAACAGCACGCTGTCTTGAAGAGATTGTCTCCATTGGCTCTGGCGCGTCTGGCGGGTCGCCTGGCTCTGTCCAGGAAGGGATTTGATGTCAGGATCCTTAAGATCAAAGCTCTGTCATCGGTGTGTGACTATTTTGTAATTGTCTCCGGCGAGGCGAATATTCATGTCAAGGCTATTTCCAGCGCCATCGACGACGGGCTCTCGAAAGCAGGTTACAGGCCCTATCATCGCGAGGGCTACTCCGACGGGAACTGGGTCCTCCTGGATTACATCGATGTTGTTATCCATGTTTTCCGGGAACCGACGCGGCAGTACTATGCCCTCGAGAAGCTCTGGGGTGATGCCCCCATCGAGGAACTCTCCGAGGCTGTCAACTCACAACAGGGAATTCAGTAAGCAACGAATTCAATAACTGCGGGAAGATCTATGGAATTACCAGAACTCAAAGCAATGACAATCGCCGACCTCCTGAAGATTGCCGAGGAAAAGGACATACCAGGTGTGTCCGGGCTCCGCAAGTCGGAGTTGATCTACAAGATAATGGAAAGCGCCACCGCCGCCGACGGGATGATCCTGGCCGAGGGGGTGTTGGAGATCCTGGATGAAGGGTACGGGTTTCTTCGAGCACCGGCCCACAACTACCTGCCCGGACAGGACGACATCTATGTTTCTCCTTCGCAGATAAAGCGTTTTGATCTGCGAACGGGCGATATCGTATCGGGTCAGGTCCGTCCGCCGAAGGATAACGAACGCTATTTCGCGCTGTTGAAAATCGAGGCGGTCAACTACGATGAACCTGACAAGGCCAAACACAAGATCCTCTTCGACAACCTGACCCCGCTCTATCCCGAGGAGCCGTTCCTGCTGGAGATCCGGCCCGAGGAGCTGACCACCCGGATTATCGATCTGATGTGCCCCATTGGAAAGGGTCAGCGGGCGCTGATTACCTCACCACCGAAGGCGGGCAAGACCATCATCCTGCAGCGCATCGCCCAGTCGATCACCGCCAACCATCCGGAAGTGAAAGTGATGGTGCTTCTGATCGACGAGCGACCCGAGGAAGTGACCGACATGCGGCGCTCGGTCAAGGCCGAAGTTATCTCGTCAACCTTCGACGAACCGGCCGAACGGCATGTCCAGGTGGCCAACATGGTGCTGGAAAAGGCCAAGCGGCTGACCGAGGGCGGTTTCGACGTGGTTATCCTGCTCGATTCCCTCACTCGTCTGGCGCGCGCGCACAACTCGGTGGTGCCGCATTCAGGCAAGATTCTCTCGGGCGGTGTGGATTCCAATGCGTTGCACAAGCCGAAGCGGTTTTTCGGCGCGGCCCGCAATATCGAGCAGGGTGGGTCCCTGTCGGTGATCGCGACGGCTCTGATCGAGACCGGCTCTCGCATGGACGAGGTTATCTTCGAGGAGTTCAAGGGAACCGGCAACATGGAGCTTGTCTTAGACCGGCGTATCTCCGACCGGAGGATATTCCCGGCTATGGACATCAACCGCTCTTCCACCAGAAAAGAAGAGTTGCTGATACCCGGGGACGTGTTGACAAAGATCTGGGTTCTCCGGAAATTCCTCGCCGAGATGAACCCCATTGAGGCGATGGAGTTCCTTCTCGACCGGCTCCGGAAGTCCAAGAACAACGAGAAGTTCCTGGCCTCGATGAAAGATTGAGCCGTCCGGCAGGGCCGCTTCCGGACCGGCCCCGCCCGCGCTGGAAAGCTGTCTCGCGTCGACGTCGTCGCTGAAGGTGCGCGGTCGTGCGCGGAATTCGTTTCCGACCATCGCCGTCCGGCTGTCTCATGACGGCTCCTCCCTGGTTTTTTGTTGTTCGCGGCAGGTTCACATTCTTACCATGTAAACTTCGGATGCGCCTGTGCCGGTTGGAGGCGAAAGAGGAATATGGCTGTCAAGTCCATCGTTGAACTGAACAACGTTCACCTGAAATCCGACCGCGGGGAGAAGGTGTTCGAAGATCTGAGCCTGCGCATTGAAGCCGGCCGGTCAGCGGTTGTCACCGGTCCGGCGGGTTCCGGCAAGACTATCCTCGTGGAGCTTCTGGTGGGACTGCGGTTCGCCGAATCCGGGTCGGTGGAATTGTTCGACGAGTGCCTTCGGCGAGGCAGGAAGTCACTGATCAGGCGAACGCGGAGAAAAATCGGCGGCGTGGGCGGGGTCTATGGCCTGGTACCTTCTTTCACAGTTGCCGAAAACGTGCTGTTTCCACTGGTTCTGGCGGGCGAGCGGCGCAGGATTCGCCGGGAGCGTCTGCTCAGGATGCTGACCGAGTTCTCCCTGCTGAAGCAGGCGCGCGAGTACCCCCCGACCCTGACCAGGGTCGAATATACCCTCACTCAGTTCGCCAGAGCTTCGATCGCCAACCAGCCTCTTCTGGTAATCGATGAACCGTTAGCCGGGCTGGACGCCACCACCTATGGGCGTATAACCGAGTACCTCGTGAAGGTGTCGCAGTCGGGTCGGTCCATGCTGATTCTTGCCTCGGACGCACCCGACCGGGAGTTGCCCAACAGCGACTACTACCGCATCGATAAGGGAGCTCTCTCGTGTGTCGGGTGAATCACATTCTAAAGGAGTTGGGCCACAACCTGTATCGAAACCCCGCCACGGCGCTGGGATCGCTGATGTCGCTGACCCTGCTGTTCTTGCTGTTTGATCTTTTCTGGGTGGCGGCCGGGACCTCCGAGCGATTCTACACCCGCCTGCTGGCTGATATGCAGATGGAGGTCTTTGTCGCCGAGGAAACACCCGAGTCGTCCTTAGCCGCCCTGAACCGGTCGCTCGAGGCTATCGAGGGCGTGCGGGTGGTTGAATTCATCTCCAGGGAGATGGCGCGGGAGCGACTCACATCGATGCTCGGCGCCGATCTCCTGGTCGGCTACGACACGGCCAACCCGTTGCCGTCTTCGTACGTGCTCTCATTTGAGCCCGGATACTTGAATAGCGCCGATATGGCCAGGGTGGAAAACGAGACGGCATACATCGCCGGCGTTGACCAGGTCTACTACAGCAAGCGCTGGCTCGCCAAGGCCGAACAGACGCGCACCATTATTCTCAACGTCGGCATGGCGCTGGGCATTCTGATCCTTTTGACGGCGCTGACAAGCTCGGCCAACAACATCCGCCTGATGATTCAAACCCGGGCGGTAGGTCTGTGGCGGATGCGCATCCTCGGCGCCGGCCGTCTGTTTCTGGCGACGCCGTTTCTGCTGGAAGGACTACTGGTCGGCGGCCTTTCGGCCGGGATAGGATGGGCGGCCATCTTCTACGCCCGGCAGGAAATAACATTCACGCAGTTCGAACTGGTGACCCCGTCGCTGCAGGAGGTGGGCATATTCTGCGCCGCGGCCTCCCTGCTGGGTCTGACCAGCGGGTATCTGGGAATCAGGAAGATGCTTCGGTAGCGGCTATGCGTATCTCATCGGCAACCATATCCGCGCTTGCCGGGCTTCTCCTGTCGGCTGTGACCACCAACGCCGAACAACAGCAAGGCAACATCCTGGGCCAGAAGAAGGAACTGGAGCAAATCAGAAGTGAGGTCGAGCAGGGAATGAAAGCCCTTGATTCCCTGAAAGCCGAAGAGCTCAGGGCGCAGAAGCGGATTTCGGAATACGACCAGAAGATAGTGTCCAACCGCAAAGTGATCGCCCGCCTGAGCGGGCAATTGGGCCGTATCCGGGCGAATGTAGATGAAGCAGAACAGCAACTGACGGAAAACCAGCGGCAGTTTCAGGAAACGCGGCAGCGGTTTCTTGACGACGTTCGCCGGTTTTACTTTGCCGCTCGTCAGCCTGTGGTGGCCGTTTCTGATCGTCCCAATTATGAACTGGGACTCAACCGCCAGATCGTTTACCTGACGGCTCTTGCTAACTACGAATCGAGTACGGTCGACGCCGCCTCCGGATACTTAGCGATGTCGTTGGATCACCTGGACGAGTTGACGGGGGAGAGGAAGAAGGTGGCCTCCATGAAATCCAAGCGGGAGACGGCCACGTCGCTGGACGGGAGCAGGAAAGAACAGCAGCAAAGACAACTGCAGATGGTACAACGCAGGAAAACCGAGGAGGCGGATCGCATACTGATGCTGGAGCAGGCAGCCCGGGAAATGGAAGCGATCATTGCACGTCTGGAGCAGGAACGGCAAAAACGCCAAGGGACCGGGAAGACAGTGCCTGGTCAACCATCTGTGTTTGCCACTCTTGAAGGACAGTTGCTGCCGCCCTACCGGGGCAGGATTGTGACCCCTTTCGGGGCTTCGGTCGACCCTGTCACCAACCTGAGATCGTTCTCGCCCGGGATCGTGATAAAGGGCAAGTCCGGTCGACAGGTGGCGGCGGTGGCATCCGGGACAGTGGCATACATCGGTGAATTGCGCGGCTACGGCAATTTTGTTATCATTGATCATGATGGCGAATACTACAGCACCTATGCCGGGTTGGGCCTGGTCTCGGCGGCTCAAAATCAGTATGTGCAGTCCGGGGAGAAGCTGGCCGTGGCCGGCCCGGACGGCATGGTCAAGTTCGAGTTGAGGAGCGGCCGAACGCCCCTTGATCCGGTGAAATGGATTAGAATTGACTCCTACTGATATCTCGACGATCCAGCCGAAAGCATGGGCCATTCTGTCGCGCTCGTTCGGCGCCGATCGCATGGCCGGCACCTACCTTTTTCATGGTCCCGAGGGCCGGGGTCGGTGGTCCTTGGCGGTAGCCCTGGCGGCCCTGCTGAACTGCTCGGGGCCGATCCGGTCCCGGGAGGACGAACACCTCGCTTTTCCATGCGGGCAGTGTCGCAGTTGCCGCAATGTGTTTTCCCTCAATTTCGAGGGGCTCCTGTTCGCCGTGCCGTTGCCCCCGCACAAGAACCCCGGCGAAGCTATCGACCTGACCAACGAGTACATTGAGGCCAAGAGACGGGAACCGTTCAGAATCGTCTCGTCTCCGACCGGGGCCAACATCCCGATCGCCACGGCTCGCGAGATCAAGCGCCGTTTGAGCCGCAAAGCTCCCGAGGAAATCACTCGCGTCGTCCTGTTTTACCGGATGGAAAAGATGCTTGCGGCTTCGGCTGACGCGCTTCTGAAGCTGATAGAGGAACCGCCTGAAGATACGGTGGTGGTTCTGACCGCCGAGCGGCCCGACAGTCTCCTTCCCACCATCCAGTCGCGATCGCAGAAAATCAGAATGGAGCGAATACCGGGGCGGACAATCAAGCGCTACCTCACCGAGAGGTACGACCTGCGCGAGAACCGGGCGCAACTGCTGGCGAGGGTGTCGGATGGTTCCCTCGGGAAAGCCCTTGAGATGACGGGTGGCGACGAGGACGAGGATTCTTCCCGCCGCGCAGTCGGTCTGCTCCTTTTCAGGTCGCTCCTGCTGGATGACGGGCCGCAAGTGATCGCCCACCTGACGGAACTGATAAACGCGAAGGACCGCAGCGGGGCCGAAAACCTGCTGCGGTTGTGGCAGTCCCTGATACGGGACTGTGCCCGGTACGCCGTGGTCGGTGACGACAGCGAACTCACTAACCTCGACTTCGCGCCGGAGGTGAAACGACTGTCGCCACAGTTTGCCGGAATCAACCTGGCTTCACGGATGATCGAGGAAATCAAGATTACCCTTGCTGATCTGCGCCTCAATGTGCATATTCTGGGGGCGCTGACGGCTCTGACGCTCAAGCTTAAGTCTAACATCGAAAGCGACTTGTAGCGTCAGCCCGGCGATGCCGAGGGCGCAGGAGCAAACAGATGGCGGAATTATACTTAGTCGAGTTCAAAGGCTCTCGCAAGGGGTTCTTCTACAATGCCTACTATCACAATCTGACCGCCGGCAACCATGTCATTGTCCAGGCTGAGCGCGGTGAAGATGTCGGGCTCATAGTGAAGAAGGTGGAAGTAGAGGTCGATTTCTCCCAGCGGGAAAGGCCACATTCCATCCTCCGCCCCGCCAGTGCGGATGATCAGGCTCGCCTCTCTGAGATCCGCCGTAAGGAGGATGCCTACCGCACGGAAGTAATAGACCTGATCGCCAGCCATGGTCTTTCCATGAAAGTGGTCGATGTGGAGTGCCAGTTCGACGGCAACAAAATGACCGTCTTTTTTACGGCCAACCGCCGTGTTGATTTTCGCGAACTGGTCAAGAACCTGGCCGCTCAATACCGCACCAGGATTGAGTTACGCCAGATCGGAGTCAGGGACGAGGCCCGACGGCTGGGGGGCTACGGTATCTGCGGCCGCCGACAGTGCTGCAGTTCTTTTATCACCGATTTTGCGCCCATATCCACGCAGCATGCTCGGGACCAGGACCTGCCGCTTAATCCGGCCAAGATATCGGGAAATTGCGGTCGCCTCCTGTGCTGCCTGAGGTTCGAGGCGGACTTGTATACGACTTGCCGACGGATGTTCCCGGAAGTGGGTTCATTCGTTAAGACCAAGGTGGGCGACGGCGTGCTGGAACGGATAGACGTCTTCAGCGAGGAGGCTGTTGTCCGCGGGCAGGAGAACCAGCTTTTCCGCTGCCCGGCCAAAAGCATCCTGGAGGTCGAAAGAAGACATGGAAGACACCGCGACCGCGTGGATCGCGCTGCGAACGGCGATACCGCAACCGGGGATAAGGCGGACCGGGAGGCTTTAGGGAAACTCACTGACTCCGATAATGCCCAGTAGCATCCTTGAAACGGGAGAGATGAATTGCCCAGACCATTCTACGTAACAACACCGATATACTATGTGAACGACGTGCCCCATATCGGTCACGCTTACACGACGATAGCGGCCGATATGCTGGCCCGCTTCCATCGTCTGGCCGGCCGCGAAGCCTACTTTCTGACCGGCACCGACGAGCACGGCTCCAAGGTGGCGGAAGCCGCCGCCGCCGCTGGCGTCAGTGAGATTGAGTTCTGCGATCGAACCGTGGAGACGTTCAAGACCGCCTGGAAGAACCTGTCGATTGAAAACGATGATTTTATCCGCACCACGTCCGAGCGGCACGAGCGGGCGGTTGTCAAAATCCTTGATGCTATGCGGTCGGCCAGAACCGACGATGGAAAAGAGATCGTCTATTCGGACTACTATGAAGGTCTCTATTGTACCGGCTGTGAGAAGTTCCTTACCGAGAAAGAACTGGTGGATGGAATGTGCCCGTTTCATCCTCAGCCGCCGGTGAGACTCAAGGAGAAAAACTACTTCTTCCGCCTGGCGGCTTTTCTTCCCCGGTTGAAAGAGAAGATCGAATCGGGTCAGTTGCTGATCCTGCCACCGGAGCGCCACCGTGAGGTGCTCGGGCTGATCAACCGGGAATTGCCCGACTTCTCCCTTTCGCGCGAGAAAGTAAAGTGGGGTATCCCGCTTCCGTTTGATGAGAGCCAGCGGGCGTACGTGTGGGTCGACGCCCTCTCGAACTACATCTCGGCCATGGGTTACGCCGACGACCCGGAGTTCTTCGACAAGTGGTGGAACCAGGGCGAAGTGGTTCACCTCATGGCCAAGGATATTCTCAAGTTCCACTGCCTCTACTGGCCGGCGATGCTGATGGCTGCGGGGGTGAAGCTGCCTGATGTGATATACCTGCACGGATTCTTCACCGTTGACGGTGCCAAGATGTCCAAATCGCTGGACAATCAGATCCACCCCGATACTCTGGTGGAGCAGTTCGGGGCCGACGGCGCCCGCTATCTGATGCTCACGCAATACCCGTTCGGGGTGGACGGCGACATTCAGCCTGCCCGCTTTGCCGAGCAGTATAACGCTGACCTGGCCAATGACCTGGGCAACCTGGTTTCGCGCGTGACCAAGATGGTGACGGTCAATTTCGACAGCCGTTTGCCGCAGCCGTTCGACGGCCTGCCCGGGATGGAGAACATCCTGACCCAGGCCGAACGCCTGCCCAACAGCGCCTACGAACATATTAAGAACTTCCGTATCGGTCACGCTGTCAGTGAGGCCATGAACCTGGTGCGGACAGCCAACAAATTCTTCAATGACACCGCCCCCTGGAAGCTGGCCCGCGACGGCAAGAAGGCAGAGCTGGGCGGCGTCCTGTATACGTGCTGCGAGTTGATCCGAATTGTCTCGATCATATTGTTTCCGGTGATGCCCGGTAAGATGCGTGAGATCAGACGCGTCCTGTCGCTCGATGACACTACCCTGACGCTGGACGACGCCCGTGTCTTTTTTCACCTGACCCCGGGAACCATCGTTCATCTCGAACAACCGGTGTTTCCGCGCATGAAGACGCCGCTGAAGGAAGCTGCGCCTGAGAATGGCCCGGTTGGGGAAGGGCTGCTGGACATTTCGGAGTTCGCGCGCCTTGACCTTCGGGTGGCCGAGGTTGTCGAAGCCGACCGCGTCAAGGGGGCCGACAAGCTCCTCAGACTGCAGATTGATATCGGCAACGAGAGGCGACAGATCGTGGCCGGGGTGGCCGAGTATTATTCGCCCGAGAAGATCAAGGGTATGAAGATCGTCGTCGTTGTCAATCTGAAGCCAACCACGATTCGCGGTGTCGAGTCCCGGGGAATGTTACTGGCCGCCACCAAGGGCAAGAGGTTGCAGCTTATTATCCCCGACGGCGACCTGCCGGCGGGTGCCAGAATCAGCTAATGATCGATTCCCACTGTCACCTTGATTTCAAGCAGTTCAAGGGTCGGCTGGACGAAGTGATCTCGGCGGCGAAGGCGGCCGGGGTGCACACGATTGTAAATATCGGAGTCGACCCTGCCGCGTCGCGTCGCTCGGTGGAACTGGCCGAGGAATACGACATGGTCTATGCCGCCGTGGGCGTACACCCGCACGATGCCCGAAAGCTCGACGACACGGTTCTGATAGAACTAAGAGAGCTGGCAGCCCATGAAAAAGTGGTCGCCATCGGTGAGATCGGGCTGGATTTCTACCGCGACATGTCGCCCCGGCATGTCCAGCGTGAGGCGTTCCGGCGTCAACTTGAACTGGCTATCGAGTTGAAACTCCCCGTGGTCATTCACACCCGCGAGGCGTTCGCGGAAACACTCGAGATAGTCACCGACTACAGTCGTGACCTGGTGGGCGGAGTCTTCCATTGTTTCCCGGGAACCGCCGGAGACGCCGAGAGAGTGCTCGCCCTCGGATTCGTCATCTCTGTCGGGGGAGTGATAACTTATGACAAATCGAGAATGGCCCGCATGGCGGCCCAGGTGCCGCTGGACGGGATCGTTATCGAGACCGACGCTCCCTACCTGGCGCCGGTGCCGTTTCGGGGAAAAACCAATCAGCCCGCTTACGTCAGGTACACCTGCCGCAAACTGGCCGAGCTCCACGGTGTAAGCGAAACCGAGGCCGAAACAGTCACCGATCGAACCTGCCGCAAGCTGTTCCGGCTAGTTGAAACCTTCGGAGATTAGGACTTGCCGGGCTATCGACCCAAGAAGCGGCTGGGGCAGAACTTCCTGACGGATAACCGCATTGCGTCGGACGTGGTGGATATCATCGACCCGCGTCCGGTCGATACGATCATTGAAATCGGCGCCGGTCGGGGGGCGCTGACTCTGCCGCTGGCACGCTCCGGCGCTAAGGTGATCGCCGTCGAGATCGACCGGGACCTGATCGGGTATCTCACCAGGCTTCTCCGGGGACATGACAACGTCACGATCGTTAACGATGATTTCGTGTCGTACGATCCCGGCAGGATCGGTGTCTCTCGCATGAAGTTGATCGGCAATCTTCCCTTCAATATCAGTTCACCGGTAATCGAGTGGGCGGTGCAGCATCATGGCAGGATCGACCTGGCCTGCCTGATGGTGCAGAAGGAAGTGGCCCAAAGACTGGCCTCTTCGCCGGGGACCAGGGGCTGGTCACCCATAGCCATTTTCACGCAACTGTACTATGATCTTGCGTATCATTTCGCAGTGGCTCCGAGGTATTTCCGCCCCGCTCCGAAAGTGAGTTCCGCCGTGATCGGGCTGATTCCCAAGCGAAAAGTCAAAATCAAACGGAACCTGCAATTCCAGAAAGTAGTGCGGCACGCTTTCCGGCAGCGGCGGAAGCTACTTGTCAACAACCTGGCATCTGAGATTGTTCCCGATGCCGACACGGCCCGAGCACTGCTGGCCGACCTCGGCTGGCCGGGCAACATCCGTGCGGAACAGGTATCCACACAGATGTTCCTCCAACTGACGGAACGGTTGGCCCGTCGCCGGATGGTGTGACTATCGAGTCTGGTGCCTCACGGCTTGCTGTGAGATCGCACTGTGAGCGCACACGACCGGTAGGATCCCACAGACGAGTTGTGGGCCACACAGCCCGGAGATGTCCAGTAAGACACTATAAGGATACCACCCCACTTAGACGTTGGTCCTCATATCTGGCTTGCATTAGAGACCAGGAATCTCTATCTTGTCTGCGTGTTAAAGGTTTCTGGGCAAAAACGAAGGACAAAGACATGTTCGGACGGAGGTTAGTATGTTTCAGTGCAAAGACTGCAAGAACTATGAACCTGTAGATGACCAAAGGGGGAATTGTCGCGGCAACGAAGTCCCTGCTACAAGGCCGTCCGTTGAATGTCCTCAGAAATCGTTTCAACGCAAGATTGATCCGTGGTTGCTTTCCGAAGACTCCAGACACCCAGACTACCAGAGGTGGTATAACAAATTGAAAGAGGAGGTAAAGCGATACTACGAGCCTCGTCCAGAAAGCGGTATGTTTACGCTACACGGTAGCTCGCATTGCGCCAACGTAGAAAAAATGATCAAGGTGATCGTCTCCAAAGCAGGGATCGATCTCTCAGGAACGGAGCGATTTTTATTGAGTTGCGCCGCTTGGACTCACGATTTGGGTATGAATGAAGAAATATCTAGGGACTATTTTGCGGGGGTAAAAGGTGAGGGAGAAGGAATAAGCCCAGAGAAGAGGCGGAGTGAGCATCATAACGCTTCCTGCTGGTACCTGCAGGAGAAATATCAACGTCTCTTTGAAGAACACACGACTGATTCTGATCAGACGACAGCTATTCTTCGAGCAATCTCGACAATAATCCAGTATCATCGCAAGGGAGAGGATATCACCAGATGTAATGATTTGTTATCTATTAAGGGTGAGATAGTGCGAATAAAACTGCTTGCTGCCATCTTTCGGCTTGCAGATACACTCCACAAAGACTCAACTCGGTTTGATCCGTACGAGTATGCGGTATTGAACATGGTGAGTTTTGGCAGGGAATCACGCCTACATTGGCTGAAGTCTTTCGTTGTTTCGAATATACATCTAAACGAGTCAGAGCAGGTTATAACAGTACAATTGGATTTACCTGACTACACTCAATTCATAGAATGGCAAAATGAAACAAATCTCTCTGCGCGAGACAAGATGGCGAGAGTTTGGGAAGACGGCGCACGTAACTTGAAGCATATAGTATCAAGTGACATCGAGGAAGATCTCGTCGTTGTTAATAGTATTTTCTCAAGATACAGAATGCCGACTTATGTTACTGTGGACGTGCGCGTATCCCAAGTACGGGGGTTTACCAAGGAACGCTACCACGAAATAAGGGGGATACTGAGTGATTTGGATATCGTCTTCTCGCCGAATACGTCTAAAGTCATAAGAAGGACTCTTGATAGCATGAAAAGTCTTTGCTCTTCTAGCGCCGATGACAATACCTTCGCCAGTCAACTGCAGCAATTTCTCAAATACCTAAATGAGATACACAAGAATCGTCCTTGCCATGTCGGTCTTCGCAAAATCATCGACTTGCTAGGGCTGTTACCGGATGGCGATAACGGAGACACCGTTAGACGCAAGATCACAGCGGTCGTCAATGGAATTGAAGAATTTCGTGTTGAAGCTGTGGATAAGATCCTTGAAAGGGCGAATGAAATAGTAGCCAAGGGAATAACGGACATCTTCTTGATCGGCTTCAGTGAGACTATTACAAGACTCCTCGAGAAGATCGCTCAAACCCAACCCGAGCGAAAGCATAAGATGAGCATCTATGTATTAGAATGCGCAACGAAGCGTAGACTGAGCCACAGCAATCTTATTGAGTATAATGACGGAATACACTACGCAACGGAGATAGGGAAGTTAGATTTCTACCACATTAGCATCATACCAGATCTCGGTTTTGCCACACAACTTCAGTCGCAGAGGCAGGAACGGGAAGATCGGGCGCTTAGAAAGACTCACCTGGTACTGTTTGGAGCTAACGGAATTGATGAAGACACAGGTGATTGTGGTCATACCTCGGGGTATCTTTCCGTGGCCATAGTTGCAAAGGAATTCGAAATTCCTGTTAAAGTTCTGGCAGATTCTTTTAAGTTTGGTCACGTGGATTGGCATTCTGGCGAGAGAAGAAAGAGCGAGTGGTTGACGACTCAACGCAAGTATGTCGAGCAGTTGGAATCTGTTCACGTAGACAGAATTAACCTTAGAGAGGACAAGTTTCCGGCACGGTTAGTGGAGCAGATCTTCACAGAGGATCATACCTTGATGTTTGAGAGTGGCAGTACATGCTTCAAGAGACAGCTGCAGGATATCAAGAAGTGTTCCAAGGATTTCTTTGAGAGACTGAAAAGGGAAGTATAATATGTAGGGTTCACATTGGACTTCCCCCGAAAAAGTGGACACCCAGTTAAGTTAGGGTAGCCGTCCGTTCGAAGTCAACCGGGCTTTTGAAGCCCAGGCTAGAATGACGGCGTTCCCAGTTGTAAAACACCTCAATATACTCAAAGATCTTCGCCTTTGCATCTTCTCGAGTGGCGAACCGTTCATCGTAAATCAGCTCCGTCTTCAAGGTCGCAAAGAATGCCACCGTAAGCTTCCCTGTCAAGTAGACAATTCATAAGTAGAGTTTTGGGCGGTTTGTC
>CBFDBU010000042.1:0-14727 GCA_965603125.1 uncultured bacterium
GGCTGCCCGTAATTCACCTTCGGTGACCCAACCGGAATCGGTCCAATAGGTGACGGCGTCAAGCAGTCGAGCCTTGTAGGTCGGCCACTGAACAGGAGGGAGGACGCTGTCATCAACCAGAGTCTCTCGACGCGATATGAAACCGTCCGAAACCCTCACCTCTGCAACACGCAGATCAGAGTTGAGATAGTAGAATACTCCGTAATTCTTTGAGGATTCGCCTTCGTTTACGACAATCTTTAAAGTCGAATCGATTCCAAATCTAATTTCACCAGGGTGGTTGTATCGAAGGTTTTCGTTCATGGTGACATCAGTGCGCGGAAAGAGGATGTATGCGAACTGATTACCCGGCGTTACGAAGCACGAATCGAGTACAACGCCCAGGTTAGGTGGTGACACTCCATAGCTACCGTTCTTCCGGAGAGCCATTAATGACGCGCACCCCGCTCTGTTGTTGATGCAAATCCACAAGTAGGTGGAATCATTGTAATCGAGAGTCATCCCTTGTATTCTTCCCCCACAACCTCCATTGACGTACCAACCCAGAGAATCTCCCCAGGCGTTCCAGAACTTTATGTGTGTACGTGCCGGAAAGCATTGGTTGATACGCGTGATGATGATGGTGCTATCACCCGATGAAACAAACTCAATGCAGCTTGCATCATAAGACTGGAGCAACGTTGTGTCTCCCGGGAACTGGTTCAGTATGACACAGTGCCGCCGCCAGAGCAATCTGCCCGAATAGTCGTAAACATATAGGGCGGCGTTCTCTTCGTTTATGGTTGTAGTTGTAAGCGCAAACAGAACCTCGTTATCGCCGTCACTGTCGATATCGCCAACGCTCCATGGTGAACCCAACGTGAGTTCCCCGAGGTCATACATGTGCGACCATAGCGGAACCGAGTCTTTGTTGAAAGCAGTGAAACCGTGGGTGTCCACCGTCACATACTCCGGGTTCCAGTCAAATCCGATCCACGCCTTAGGATAGATAATGCAGGTCAGGGCGTACAGCATGGCGATCAGCAAAGGCACCTGGACTTTCGTGGCGCGGCTGTACTTGATAGCAGTCCGGGTTACGTACGTGCCCATGCAGACTTTCTCGGAGCGGACGATGTTGCGGTTTTCAACCACCTCATCGAGCCATTTCACCCCGATCAGCCGAAGCCGCCGCCGGGGGAAACGTGCACTGAGCGAAGCGAGGTGGTTTTTCGCAACCTCAAGATTGGCCTCGGGTAGCACCAGAAACTTGACGTGCGAGAAAAACGCCCGCTCAACCTTGCACGCGAGGGTGGATTCATTGACCGCGACCAGGCGGCCCCGGGCGTCCACACCTCCGGTCACCGCCGCCTCCGACACAATGAACCGCTCCTGCCGCAGGACGTACGGCTTCAGCAACTGCGTGTACGAGACAAGTCCCACCGCCAGACCGATAGAATCGCCCGTGAAAGTCTGCTTGCTGTCGGGAATCGACAGGAAAGCCCGAAGCGCGCGTGTGTCCTTTCTCCACCCGACACCGGCTGATTCAAGAACAGTGCGAACCGCCTCGAGCGCATGGTAGGCCACACCGACAAACGGGTCGTCGGGAGTCCTTATCTGATTGTCGAAAGAGACAGAGACGACGTCTCTTTTTTTCCCCTGGCAAAGGGCCTCTACCGTCCCGTGGAGCGTCTTGAGCCGCCCGCGTTCAACTCGCCCGCGTTCGTTTTTCTCGACAAACAGGCACCAAATTTGGTCGTGATGGACACAATCGCTCTCGGCCTCCCACCTCTCGAAAATATCCCTGAGGATTCGCCCCACAGCCGGGCTGGCGGCCGTGATATCATCGATCAGCGTCCTTAGCGCCTCAAAAGAACCAAGGCCCTCGAAGCGGTCACTGTCGAACTTCGGCGCCCGTTTCTCCCCCGCCAGCGACGCCACCAGCGGCAGGGTATCCTCGATTGAACCGACATACAGCAGAACTGTCGCTAACCGGAACGTGACCAAGCGGGCCTTCTGCGCAACCTGTTCGTCAATCTGCTTGCCTTTCGTCCAGACCTGCAGGCGGGCCAGTGCGTCTTTCAGGGCAGTGAGTTCCGCTATTGAGAAGTCGAACAGGGATTCCGCACTCGTACAATGGAGAAGGAGCGGCAGGTACTCATCAACGTAGCTTCTGAAAGCCGGCTCCTCAAGTATAGCTTCAAGCTGCGGCCAGAACGCCATTAGCGTTAATAATTTGTGGTCCAGCGCAGGTGATCGATTCAGGTCGGATTTGAGCCTGGCGAAATCCCTGGCGAACTGTACGGGGGACTGGTTCATCTATTGAAACAACCTGATGTTGATCGCATGCTCAGGTTCTACCAGTTCAAATGCGACCGACTGGTTCGGCGTGATCTGCTTGAGCTGGCGGTTGTTTTCCTGCGAGACGACAACCCGGATGGCGTCGAAGTCGCCGGTGCCGTCCACCTCCAGAACCCGGATGGTGATCTGCTTGCTCTCGGCACGGCCTTCCAGCGTTACCTGGATGCGATCACCGGCGTCGGTCTGAAGAATGGTCTCCGTTGAGCACTGGACCTCCTCGGGATCATAGGCCAGCGGCTCCAGATCGAAGACCGCGTCCGGCATTTTGACCTGCCATTTGAGTTCGTCCCAGTTCTGTGGTGACCTTTCGCCTAACGTGGCGTGGCCGGATTCGTCGGTAACAAACTCACGTCCCAACTGGGGCAGTTGCACGAGAACGCCGGAGACCAAACTGGTGTCATCGCTGATCAGCTGAAGGTAATCCTGCTCTAACTCGGGATCACGCATGACTCGCAGGACGATCTCGGGATCTTCGCAGTAGTGCGTGGCCAGGTTTTGCACGCGGGGAGAGCGCTCGGACGGGCCGTCGGCGGCAAGCAGCATATCCGGCGCCTCAGCGTCGCCACCAAGAGGAGACAGCGGAACGGTTTTCCCACTCAGCGCCTGCCGGTAGAGGCTGTCGGCCAGCTTCTGCGCCTTGTCGGGCAACTCTTCGCCGGACACCTCCCGTATCGACTCAATGAAAGCGGCGTAGTTATCGCAGAACTCGCGGCAGAACTCGCAGGTCTCAATGTGGGCAGCAAGCTGGTTTGACTCGACACCGACCAGGCTACCTTCGACAAAACGCTTCAGCTTTTCCCGCGGTGGATGCACGTGTCACCTTTCATAGTTTCCTTCTCCCTAGGAATAGACACCATTAACCGATATTATAGCAATTTTCTCAGTTGTTTCCTGAAATCTTCCTCCACCGTCCGGATTGCGGTCTCAAAAGTATACTTGTAGTGATCGAGATAACGGGCATGCTCAGACTCGGGCATCACCTCGCGAAAGTACGCCGGCAGCAGGTCAACCCCCGGCGAATAAACCATATCCAAAAGGTATATCTTGACAGCAAGCGCGTACCTTTCCGCAACGTCGGCTGTCAGACTGCCTTTTTCCACGAACGGCGCGAGAACCTGCTCATTCAGCCGGCGGAGCGCCTGCTTCATGGCTTTCTCCACGTCACTGAACATGAGACCCTGGTCGGCCCCCGGTAATGAACAGGGCATAAGCTCATTGATCTCGACGTGCCTGGACTGGACCGTCACCACCGCCGAGAGCAGTTCGTGTTTTTTCACGCAGCCCGGTTCCGATTCCTCCTGATCGAGAGCCTCAAAGATCGCATGGCACCAGGCTTTGCGAGTATAAGAGTACAGAAAGGCGTCTTCGACAATCTCCAGCAGGCGTTCATACGAGACGCACACACAATTTTCGCCTTCGACGCGCTTGTGTTTCGCGCTGCAGAAGAACTCGGTTGAGCCGTCGGGGCCTTTGAAAACTGCGAATGTGTCGCCCTTGAGAATATCTTTGAACCGGCGTTTGAGGATTTCCGTCTGGTGGTCTTCCTCCCCTGTGATTCGGACCAACTCCTGGCGCGTGAATCCAAAGAGAAGCGATCTAAACATCGTCAGCAGCTTGTCGGGATCAACATCGCGAAACGTCGTAATGCCGTGCCTGTGGAAGTAGTCAAACACAACGATATACGGCTGGTCCCGTGTGCTGCGCAGGAAAAAACCGAGAATATCGATAGACAGATCGACAAGCGGGTCGCGATTATCCATCGGCTGCAGGTATCTCTTGGCTCTCAAGTAACCCAGGGAACCCAAGTAGCCACGCACATACCGGTAGCAGAGTTTGAAAAAGGGGTCAAACGCCTTTCGTGAGAGCGCTCGCTCAAGAAAACATACCAGCGTTTTTGAATCGTCGCCTTTTGTGCCGTTTCCCATATCGTCGGTCGCATCAACCCCTGATGAGAGAGTTTTGAACCCATATTATACGGCCTCGGGGATTCTCAGTCAATCCATGTTTGCGATTAGTGCAGCCGACGGCTTCGAGCGAACGACCAGCGCACGGCGTCCTCAGGATTTGAACCTGCTCGGAATCAGTCGCCTCTCAACATGGGTCTGGTAAGACAGGTCGGACCACCGCCGCCCTTGTGGGAGATCTCATTACCGTCATACTCCATGACCTCTACCCCTTCGCCCTCAAGCAGCCGTCTGGTCTGCCTGTTTCCCGACAGCATGAGGCATCGGCGAGGAGCCACGGCAAGAACATTACAGGCCATCGTCGCATATTCAGAGTCCGGAACCTCTATCAGTTTCGTCCCCCTAGCGAGCAGCCACTCGCGGAACGGAACCGGCATAATCCGGGAATACACCAAAGCCAGATCACGGTCGATGGGACTGATGAACGACATCAGATGCATGACATCCGAGGGACCCAGCCAGTGTGGGAGCGGAACAACGATGAATTCGTCAACCATGTCCGCCGTGAGGAGCCTCAACTGGCGGATGCCTTCGTCGTTGGTGCGATAACCACGTCCCACCGCCAGGGTGCTGTGATCAAACCAGATGACATCGCCTCCCTCCAGCCTTCCCTCACCGGTTATAGCGCCGAGCACGGGGATACCCCGTTCGGCAAGGAAATCCCCGGCCGCCGAGGGTTCACTACGGCGCAGGTCCTTGCCCATGTTGCAGAGAATCACGCCCCCATTGGTGATGACCAGGGCGTCGCGCACGTATATTGAATCAGGCCCCACCGTGTCGTTCATCGGCAGTGAGTGTATCTCGGGAATATGCCGCCTCAGCAGTTCAACAAACCTGTCGTACTCCCGCAAAGCCCTGGCGAAATCAGGGCAGCTTGAGTAGTGCAGATCTTTGAACCGGGCCTCAAGGCACGACCGGCTGACAAAAGCGTCCTCGGCATGCTTGATGATGATCCGTTCGATTTTCCCGATTTCAGTGTGACCGCCGCATTGCATGGTTTCCTCGTTCCCTCACTTCTGCCGGTCAGAGGAATGATACGGCCTTCCAGACATAAGACCATTCACGTACCTGCACAGGCGGTCACAAAAAACAAAGGAGACCGGAACAGAGCCAGTCTCCTTCGCAAACAAAAGTCTGTCGAAATCGCCGGAAACAGGTCCGGACTTCTTTTACCAGCCCCGGCCGCCCCGACGGTCACCTCGACCGCCGCCGCCGCCACGGCCGCCTCCGCCTCCCTTATCCGTGCGGGGGCGCGCCTCGTTGACATTCAACGTGCGACCGTCCAAGTCCTGGCCGTTCAAACCGGCAATTGCAGCAACAGCTTCGTCCCGACTGGACATCTCTACAAAAGCAAACCCTCTTGGTTTCCCGCTGTAACTGTCCGTAATGAGATTGACGCTTGAGACTTCGCCAAACCCTTCAAACGCCTGTCGCAACTGCTCTTCTGTCGTGTCAAACGACAGGTTGCCAATGTAGATGTTCACTCTACACTCCAATCCTGTTTGCCCCGACAAGAACCCTTCATTCTCACGCGGATTCCATCTGTCAGGATAAACGCGTTAAAGCGCACTATTGCGCGTCGGTCCCCACATTCAACTTTTTCCAAAGATCTGATAGCAAGAATAAAGCCTTCGACAAAAGCAGTTACGGAAACCATTCATGATCACTCTATATATCTATCGGCTTGCGCTGACATTGTCAAGAGGTATTATTTTGCAATTCCGATGCCCGTTGCGCTCCGGACAGTGGCTTGGATTACAGCATCCCGGCCCGATCTCGACCCATCTCGAAGAGGTTGCCCACGGTGGGAAAAGTCGTCACGGCAGCGCAGGCTCCGGACTTTATATGACGGTTCGTCTCAGGCGGCCTGTCGCCCCGGACATCGCCTCGCGCTCGGTTTCCCAGCCCGGTTTGCCGGCCAGGGAGCTACCGCAGTGGGCGACGGTGTCGGCCTCCACAAAGCCGGGTCTTGAGATATCCCAGTTGTGGGTGCGGATGGGTATCTGATTTCGCAGGAGGTTGCCTGGTTTGGTGGCACAGCGGCCTTTCAGGCGAGTCCTGGCGCGGGTTGGGGCCAGCAGTCGGTCAACAGTGGCGGCACTGATTGACAAGAGCTGATTCATGGTCTCGTCCGACAGTTTCTCCTGGGTTCGTTCGTAGAATGGCAGCCAGAGCGGTATTGCCACCACCAGCTTCTTTGAACACATCTCGTCGGTGGCCAGCCAGATCCGCTTGAGGGCCGCCAGAAGCTCCCCTGAGTGGTAGAGAGTTTTTCGGCGCGGTCGTTTTGTCGGCCCTGTTTTCTGTCGATTCAACAGCCGGATGGCATGCTTGTGGTGGTAATGACAGACAGCACTGAACTCCTGGAGGATGATCCCCTTCTCTTTTTTTGTCGCTTGACGATAGCGCTCCCTTATTGCGGCCAAGTACTCTCGCCTTGAATTTCCGCCCATATTCTCGTCTCCTTTCGGTAACACTGAATATGAGGCAACGTATCATTTCTCAGATCAAATCCATCACCCTTCAGTAACATTTAATTTGAAGCAATTCGTCACCTCATCGGCGACACCGGAAAACAGGGTGACTATCCCCTTTGAAGCCCTCCTGAAATCGGCCTAATCGGCGGAGCCACAGCCACTTATATATATACACCCCGGAAAAATTCCGAGCTAATTGCACAGCGGGGAGGTGCTGGCATACAGAGCAAGACCAGCGCCCGGCCCGTCTCCCCATAAATCATCTGTGTGGAGAGTCAACTGCCGTCCTTCTATACGACCTCTCCTGCAGAGCCAGATGGGCGACTCTTGGACGATCGATCACAATCGGGTTCACGGCGCTGTATCGCTCTAGCTTTGACACCATCACCGAACTGATCCAGGCCGAGAAGTTGAGCGACAGCATCAGAACCATGAACCGTTATCTCAAAGTCGATCTTTTGATAGTCGATGACATGGGTATCAAAGAGCTGCCCAGGCGGTCCGGCGAGTATCTCTTCGAGATCATCATGCGAAGGTACGAGTTGCGCTCCACCATCATGACCTCCAACCGGCCCTTGGACGACTGGAGCAAACTGATCGGTGACGTACCGACCGCAACCGCTGTCCTGGATCGCATCCTGCACCGGGCCGAGATTATCCAGATTACTGGCAAGAGCTACCGACTGAAAAATCAGGCTACCAAAAAAGATCAGGCTTGCCAAAAGGAGAAAAAGGCATCATCATGATAATGCCAGACAGACAACCTGGCCGGCTTTAACCCGATCCGCACTGGCTGGTTTTAATCCGACCGGTGACACAGGGACCTGGTTCCGTACTATAAAGGCAGACAATAGCTAACGCGGATCTGTCTCCAGACATGGCCCGCAGATTGGAGGTCGAGAGATGCAAAGCAGGTACTTGACAATGCTCCTGGCAGCGATCTTTTCGGTGGCTGTAGTGTTCCTTGCCTGGGCCGATGAACGCGAGAAGACCGAGGAGCCTACCCACGAATATGTCGGCGTCAAGAAATGCAGGATTTGCCACAAGAAGGATAGCGTGTACGAAAGCTGGCAGTCTACTCCGCATGCCACAGCATGGGACAGTCTTTCTGTTGATGATCAGAAGAATGAAGAACTTCTCCCTTACTACACAACGGGCACTTCAGCCAAGGGAGATCTGCTTAAAGGCATTCAGTGCGAGGCCTGCCACGGCCCTGGTAGTGACTATAGTAAGAAGAGTATCATGGAAGATCGAGAGAAGGCTATTGCCAAAGGTCTACTTATTCCGACTGAAGAGACGTGCAAGAAATGTCACAATGAGAGTGCACCGCCGGCACTGGCCGCCACGGTAACAGATTGGGACTACGAGAAAATGAAGGCCAAAGGTGTACATGTACTGAAGGCTGAGGAGGAAGTCAGCGAGTAGGCACTCTGACTGTGCCTGACTCTCAGAGCGCTCTGTTTCCGGGGCGCTTCTCTTTTCTATCTGTATGAATGCACTTTCTTGAGGCGCACCTTTTACTATGAGTTGTACCTCCCTCAAGCGCTTGTACGACTTCTTAAGAAGACGTTAGTATCCCGATTCAGGATCATGACACTCTGTACACTTCATTTCTCGCCAGGCCTCTTCAATGTCCTCCGGATGAACGAATTCCAATCCTGTCAGGTCCTTGTCGAGCCCCTCGAGCATCTCGAATTGACCTTGCGCAACTATTACGTGGCAAGTTTTGCAGTCAGGGGTCATGGCTTCTCCCCGATCGTTCACCATAGACTCCTGATGGCAACGGAAACAACCGTCGTTCACGAAGTGGCTGAGGTTGTTCTCGCGAACACGATAGTCGGTGTTCATCTCAGGGAAAAAGTTGTCGCTATAAACGCTCTGAAGCACTTCCACCGCGGTTGATATGTCATTGGCACGTGAAACAGCCACGTCAGGGTAGTTCTCTCGGAAGTGTTCCCAAAGGCCGGAGTCTATGGCCGCCAGAGCGCCGTCCTTTGATTCGTACTCGGCGTTCAGCAACTCAACTCCTGTACTTCGCAGATAAGGCAGGTCACGAGCCAGTAGTTTCATACTAAGAGCAAGGTTGATGGCAACTGCCGGTGAACGGAACATATGGCTGGGGCGATTGTGACAGTCCATACAGTCGAAGTGGCGTACATTACCATACATTCCTTCGACTAGCTCGGGCAGTTCTTCATCTTCGTTGATGTATATAGCAGAATCTCCGTTAGGATAAGTCACACGCACCCATGGGATGATCTGTCGCTTTTCATCCGAGGCCACGTATTCGACCACGTTTTCAGTAAGCATGTGCCAGTGAATTCCCTCCAGCTTGCCGCTACTCGGGTTACCGCCACCGATTCGTACCCTCATGATGATAGTCCACGGCGAATTCTCTTTATCGCTTCGGTAGTAGGTGTGCGTTACAAGCTTGTCCCCGTAGAACTGTCGAGGCCAGTGGCACTCTTCGCAGGTTTCTTGAGCCGGGCGGAGATTTGCAACAGGAGTCTCAATCGGTCGCGAGTAGCTATCAAGCATCGTTGCCACCACTTGCCTGATCCCGTCAACTTTTGACTTCACCCAAAATGAGGCACCAGGGCCGATGTGGCACTCGGCGCAGGTTACCCTGGCATGCGGCGAGTTATGGTAAGTAACATACTGGGGCTCCATCACCGTGTGACAGGTCTTGCCGCAGAAAGTGACAGAGTCGGTTGCCTCGTAGGCACGAGTGCCGCCGTAAGCAATAACAAATACTAATACTGCAGTTAGGCCAAGGAATAACCAGAGGTTCTTGAGGTAGCGCGTATCGCTGGTATCTATTGCGAGTGTAAAGCGGACCTTCTCGCCACGCTTCCGTGCCGTCCGAACTTGGATAACAACACCGAGAAGAAAGATGAGCAGACCTGCAAGAACCACCGCCGGAGCCACCACAAAAGAGACCAGTGCCCGGTACGGATTCTCTGCGCCGCTTGTGAGATCGTACATTAACAGGATAAAGAATAGAAAAAGCCCGGCCAGAATCATGGCACCACCGACAGCGGTGAGTCGATGCCTGAGTAGCGTACGCCTCTTCAATAAGTTGACTTCAGTCACCGGGAAGGTTCCTTCGTCCTTTTGACGGGCTAATATTCTGGTGCCCCGACCATGTTGTCAAGCTGAGAACACTGCCTCCAGACAGTCGGTGGAGGCAGTAATTCAAATCGTTAGCTGTTAGCACGCACTCAATTAGACGGCACGATCTCCGCTGAAGTGATTCTCGCTTCACGAAAGTCAGCTACATCAGGGCTCTGGGCCATACCATTTGGATCTCCGGTGTTCAGGAAGTTGATCGAGGAGCGCAGGAGCGAAACGGCGTAAGCCGTGTTATGCACACCCACCGACCGATCTTCTTCTATGAACAGGAAGTTGTACAACGCTCCGGCCGAATCTGCGGTGCTAACTGTGACACCGTTGATTGGATGGTGATCTTCATCGATGAAGCCGGCCGCAACAAGAAGAACTGCCAGACTATCAAGCATGTCGTGCATCTCTGTCTGAACTCCCTCGACTTCTCCGTCACCATCGAAATCGCTAATTGTCTCTCGGTCAACAGAGGCAACAGGACTTGCTATATGGCAGCCCTCGACATTACAGCCCGAGGTGTTCTCAAAGTCACGCTCTTCGTTCTTCATATTCCAGCTATGCCCTCCGACACTCTCATGCTGCGAAGCAGCCATGTGACACGACGGGCAACCGTTGGTAACACCGCTTTCATGCCAGGATCCTGTATAGTCAAATCCTGCATACTCGTAGGCATTCGTTCCGGCTAACATGTCTGATTGATTGCTGTGATGTGGTCCCCAGTGCGAAGATAAGCGTACTCCGTCGGAGATGTACTCGTTGACATCACGACGACTATGATGACAGAAGGCACACATGTTGGAATTACCCTTGTCATAGTTGGCACCGTTTTCGAGAGTTATGGTCTCATTAACGCGCAGGCGAAAATCACCATTTGAGTGCGGTTCATGACAGGTGAAACAATTAAAGGCCGAAAAGTGATCTCCGTCAGCCGGAACTCCAGTCACTTCAGCAATAAGGCCCTCGTGGGTGTGGCACCGCTCGCAGGAAACGTAGTTGGGTGAAGTTAGTCTGTTCCCGTTCGTATTGTTGCCAGAACCGTGCACGGAGTACTCGAACTGACCCAGGACGCCCTGACTAGGTCCGCTGCCATCGCTGTGACACTCGAGACAACCAGAGGAGACATCATCGTATATTATTTCTACGTCACCGGTAACGTTGCGCTCACAGCCGGCAATGAACACGATTGCGGCCGCCGTTACAATCACTATCACCGTTACTTTACTCATGATATTACTTCCTATTGAAGTGTCTAAGGTCTTGATACTCCTGCTAATTTGGCGATTCTGAACTTACAGACCATGTGTCGCCCGGTGCTCACGTTACTCCGCTCTGTTCTTTCAAAGCTCATACATGATGTTGACCTCCACTACGTTCGCCGTGTAATACTCATGGTATGATGCTGTGAGGTCGGATAGATTGTCGAAATTGTGTGCAGTATATGCAACCACTAACATTGTGTTATTAAGGAATCGGTGTTTTCCAGTTATTCGAACTGTAAACGCTTCAACATCTACATCTTGCCGGGCGCGGTAGTAGCTACCGCCGATGCTGATCTGGGCGTTTCGATATTCCTTTGTAGTAGCATCGCCTATCAGCACATGTTCACGAAACTCGAATACGCCGGATGCATTTGAGTAGTTACCGTCACTCAAGGCGTACGACGCAAAAAACTCACCATACTCGGGCACTGTGTAAGATAAATCTCCGGAAACACGGGTAAAGTCTACACTACTGCCAATCTCGTCGTTATCTCGATGACGGTCGTCTATCCTGACGCGGAAAAAACCTGCGGGCAGCCGGTAGCGAGCCAGTAGCCAGTGCCGTGCGTAGTCGCGATCCCCGGTCAAAGTGCGGCCGGACTTGATGTCGTCTCCGGAAAGGCCGAAACCACCTCGCAACGTAAGCTCCCTTACAGGCGCCAGCCAACCGGAGATAGAGTACTCATTGCGAGAACGCTCGACGCGAACGTCATCATTGATCCTGTTGCCGTACGTAGCAACGATACCACCCCGTTTTCTCCATGTCCTACCCACAGAGACTGCCTGCACGATGTTGTCCGTTGCCGCAAGATCGCCGACACGGCGAGCCCGATCAAACATAAAACTGTAGCGCAACTGGTAACCAAGCGCGTGCGTATATCTTACTGCGCCCCACACAGTGTTGGCATTCAAAGTGTCGGTTCTGTTCTTCATCGCATAATCGAAGTGTTGGAAACCTCCCCCAAGAACTATGTCATCGTACTTAGGTAGCGGGCTGTAGGCATTCAACCTCAGGCGTTTTGAGCCGCGATCACTTGTTGGGTTGAGTCCGTCGCTAAAGTCAGACACCTGGCACTCGAATCGGCAGTAGCTTCGCTGGTGCTTCAATTCCATTCCGGCATGGTAGTATCTGTCGGCGAAATCAACCGCAACTGCTTCAGCTCTGCTCACGGATGTACCGAGCTGAAAAAGGTCACCATGCTTGTTCGTCAAGCTGTAACCACCGAATAGCTTGAGTTGTCTGACTGGGCGAAACCACACCGATCCGGAAGTTGCTTCCCTCCGAGTGAAAGCAGTACGATCGAAGTCGTAGGTGCGACGATAACTGTTATGCTTGATGCTCGCGCCGGCAACGCCAACTTTGTTAAAGGCGACATTTAGACGCCGGTTGCCGATATGGGGATTGATGATATTAGCAGACAGCTGCATCCCATTGTTCCATTGATAGCGAAATCGCTCAAGAGAGAAGGTCACCCCGTCATACAGGTTATAAGTCGGCTGGTGTACACCGTGGTTGCCTTCAATATAAACAAAGGTGTGGCCTCCCGTAACTGTTCCCTGATACTCACCGCCGACCGCAACAGAGGCTACAAAACACAGTGAATTCAGTATGACCAAAATCTGGATGTTCCGGAATCGCAGCACGGTAACCTCCTCAATCATCCACACCGTGGCAATAGCACGCGCCCGGTTGTCCGGCAATCTTGGCCCCAAGCTGTGGGTCGAGAAAGGCGCGACTGACGTAGGACCCGTGCATGTCGCTATGGCACTCATTACAGGAGTACTGTGAACCAATGCCGTTGTGCTTGTACCGGTGGTTTGGGGGTGTTCCATGACACTGTAAACATAGAAGATCGCCGGTTGTAGTCAACAGGCGCTCATTCGAGCTGCCGTGCGGCTGATGGCATGATATGCAGCCCGAACCTTCAGTCGAGAAAGAACTGGTCGCCTCGTGTTCGTATAGATACGGGCCTGACTGCTCGGGATGGCATCGGTAACAATTGGCGTTAGCACCATGGCCGAAGTTCACATCATTCCAAGATGTTAGATCATGGCAACTCATGCACGTCACAGTTTGATCGGTCAGAGGGTGATTAGATCGTTTGTGGAATTCGTTTACAACCGACACGTGACATGGCTGGCAGAAGCCACCATCTTCATCGACCAGTAGTGAACTGTTCGGCTTATGAATCCGATGACATGAAGTGCAGGACATATCCTGGCTGAAATGGGGGTCATATCTGGCAACACCGACTTGCATGTGCGGCTGATGACAAGCCGTACAGGTCTTCTCAGTCTCCGCTGGAAGTGCGACCGCTGGATTCCCGATGTTGTCGACTTCTGGGTCTTCAACATGTGCTTCGGCCCCAAGGTGACAACTCCTACACTCAACGACTATCTCCGACCCGGAAAACTCGCTGGTCAACCTGTGGCTCGTAGCGGCCAGGGCTCGGTCATAGTCCTCATGACAGGAAAGGCAAGTTTCAGTGTCAGTCTCTGCTACTTGAGCCAGAATCGGAACAAAAAGAACTGTCAGAAGCTGTGAGGCGGGCAACAGGCATCTTATTACGGCTTGTGAGCGAATCAACATCCAATCCCTCATTTAAGCCATGCCGGGCGCTGAGCCTAATTGAAACGTTCATCATCAGAAGGGCAGTAACAAGATGTAGATTGCGGATGTACTTCGTCAAGTATTAAATCTGAGGTTATTTGCCCTGAATACTTCGCCCGTGGTTATCCCAGAATCTGAAGGAATACAGCGTACCCACATAGTTAACTCTACGGCACCCTGACCACGCCTGAAATCAGCATCAAGTTACAGATTCAAGTTGAGGCAGGAACTTGTACGATGCCATGAACCAACAAGTTGGAAGTTGCTGATTCTGGGGATCGGCGACACAAGTCTCACCCTGGTTGAAGTAAGTCGTTGTATGCTAATTACTTATAATGGCGACCTCAATGTCTCTCGGAGAGAGGTCGCCTCCTACATCTAAACGCTTCGGTCTGTCCCCTTGCGAATTTCTCGCGTCAAATCGGTGTCGAATAATAGCTGCAGAGTCGACATAGTTTCTGTATTGCGTTGTCGATAAAGAGGTTGAGGGCGAGCGATTTTCGGGGTCCACGAGATAGGACTCGCAGGCCTACCACTAATGTAACTTACTGCATAGCCATGACTTATGAATGCGGGCCCTACGAGGCGAGTTTCACAACTGGGTGATTGAGAACTCGGCTGCGTAAATCGCTGCGATGTCACAGGTCGGATTAGAACCGGCCCTATATTTGGCTCCCCTAACCATCCGGAGCTCAGGACCTTTCAACTGGTCTTCTCGCTCTGAGCCTTCGCTGTGCCAACGGCAATTTGACTCCGGGGCCCGGTATTCCTTTCTTTGGAAAACATTGGTTCTACCACCCGTCCCCTTTGAAACCCTCCTGAAATCGACCTAATCGGCGGTGCCACAGCCACTTATATACATGCACCCCGGAAATATTCCGAGCTCGATCTGCTGCGGGGAGGTGCTGGCGGGCGTCAGGCAGCCCAGTAGTACGTTCGCTAACAACCGGCCAAAC
>CBFDBU010000043.1:0-14318 GCA_965603125.1 uncultured bacterium
CCGACGGGCTGAAAGTCAGATTGACGCCTTCGGAAGTGGACTGCGGGCCGATGGCCGCCAGTATCGGAGCCTGGTTGACGTTGGTGACTGTTATCGTCACCTGCTCGGAGTCGATCACCGCCGGGAATGCGCTGTCAGCAGCATAGAAAGTGACAGTATACGTGCCGCTGTCCGTGTACGTCGGCGTCCAGTCGAACGTACCCGTGCCGTTGTCATTGTCAACATAAGTAGCCGTACCGGGCAAAGTCGACGCACTCATCACCGGCGTGTCGCCGTCAGGGTCGCTCGCCGACGGGCTGAAAGTCAGATTGACGCCTTCGGAAGTGGACTGCGGGCCGATGGCATCGAGAACCGGGGCCTGGTTGCCGGCCTCGGTCACCGTGATCGTCACTATCTCACTGTCCACCGCTGCCGAATCATCCGTGGCATAAAAGGTTATGTCGTAACCGCCCGCCTGGGTGTAATCGGGCGTCCATGTAAAGTCACCGGTGCCATCGCCGTTGTCCGTGAAGCCCGCCCCGGTGGGTAGTGCCGAAGTTGTCAGTACGGGGGTGCTCTCGGCATCGCTGGCCGAAACACCAAAGGTCAACAGCACGTTCTCGGTGGTTGACCGCGCACCGATGGGGACAAGAACCGGGGCCTGGTTGCCGGCCTCGGTCACCGTGATCGTCACTATCTCACTGTCCACCGCTGCCGAATCATCCGTTGCATAAAACGTCACGTCGTAACCGCCGGACTGGGTGAAGTCGGGTGTCCAATTGAAACTGCCGGTGCCGTCGCCGTTATCCGCAAAGCCGGCCCCCGCGGGTAAACTCGAGGTTGTCAGTACGGGGGTGCTCTCGGCATCGCTGGCCGAGACGCCAAAGGTCAACAGCACGTTCTCGGTGGTCGACCGCGCACCTATGGGGACAAGAACCGGGGGTTGGTTGACTTGGGCGCCGGCGACACTTGCCAGAAGCAGAAAGACGGCCAGTGATACCAGTGCTTGTTTCATAAGCATTCTCAAATCCCCTTCCATGCCGTTATTTCAGCAGGAGCATCTTCTTGCTCTGGCTTTCCTCTCCCACACTGAGCCTGTACAGGTATATCCCTGAGGCAACGCTCCGGCCTCTCCGGTCAGTGCCGTCCCAGCCCACCTCGTGGTTGCCCGGTGGCAGGTAGCTGTCCAGGATGTTCGTTACACTCTGGCCGAGAATGTTGAATATGTCCAGCGTGACCCGCTGGCTGACCCCGCCACCACCCTGGGAGCCGAACGAGAACGCAATCGTAGTATTCGGGTTGAACGGGTTGGGATAGTTCTGGTGCAGGACGAAAGAAGTCGGCAGCGGTCCGTCGATGTTTTCCACTCTCACCGCCGTCGCTTCCGCCGTAGCCAACAGCGCCTGGTTCAACCTGATCTGGGACTGGTCTCCGAAGACCATCTCAGCCCTGGCCGTTATCGGGATTTCCACCAGGTCGGGGTTGCCGGCGTGAACAATGTCGCCGGACCGGGCCGAGCCGCGTGGAATCATCAGAACCTTCAGCCTTCCCGCCTGGTTGTCCCGGTAGCGAAGATTCATACCGTCGACATCCACGGCAAGCTGCGGATCGCCCAGTACTACCGCCGCGGGATCATAGAGAATCTCAAGTTCCACTCCGGCGATATCAATCGGCACCTCCGAAGTCACCACCATGACGTCGCTGGCGCCGGTTCCCAGATCATCGTAGGCGAGCCGTACCGTGGCTGGCTGGCTCTCATAGAACAGCCCGGGGCTTGTCTGAGACGTCCCGTCGAAGACAACGCCGATTATCGCCACCAGGTCGAAAACGTTGACCGCAGCGTCGACATTGATATCGCCCAGGTCGAACCGGCGCGTATTGAAGCCATAGTCGCCGATGATATAACCCACAACACTCACCAGGTCGGCAATGTCAACTTTCATGTCCAGGTTTACGTCACCGGTGGTATCCACCTGGAAAACCCCGGAGTCGGCCAGCAGCGGCAGCGAAGGGTATTCCGGGTCCGGGTTCACCGATTCCCAGGCGTTGTCAAGGTAAACCGCATAGCGACCGGCGGCGGCATATCGGTCTACCGCCATGATTACATTCATTATCTGCGTGCCCTCGGTCCCCATCGGTTCATTGGCCATACCAAAGGTGACAAAGCGAACCTGGCCGGGTGTCTGTCCGATGTTGTCATATACTACATATTCGGAAGTGTTGTCGGTTGCCATGACATCGGTGACCTCAAGTTTCTGGGCGTCGTACAGGAAATCGAACTGGATGCCGTAGACAATCTGGCTCGTGACCAGGTTGACCGGGAATCCGATCCCCTCCTGTTCCTGGACACCCCCATGGATACCCCCGACCGGGTTGGATTCCGTGGAGGAACTGAAGAGCTTGTCATAATCCGGTTCATTCACCACGATAGTAACAAGCGCGGTAGTGATATCACCCGCAGCGCTGGCGCGAAAAGTGACGACAATGTTCCCCACCTGGCTGACCGATGGAGTAAAACTGAACTGACTGCTGGCGCTGCCTGTCCCCGTCGCCGGGGGAAACGACGCATTGGTCGGCAGGTCGACAGCCTCCAAAGTGATGAAGTCGTTGTCTATGTCGGCAGAGCTCACGGTGAAGTTCAGGGTGGCGCCCACGTCGACCGAATGCACGCTGACCACCGATATCGTCGGCGCGTGCTCGTCCGGCGGAGGGCCGCCTGCCTTCACCACTACCGTGGCATAGGCGGTTTCGCTCCCGAATTCGTTGATCGCCTCCAGTTCGTATTGGTATGAGCCCTCGCTCGCCGGAGCTGTCAGAAACACAAAGTAGTCCAGGTTCTCGTCGGTGTGGATCACACTGGACTGGAATCGTATGATAACCGAATCGGCGTTGGTTGCAGACCACTCAAGAGCAAAGTCGTTCGAAGGCTGCACCGTGTCCGGTCCGGTAAAGCTATATATTTCCGGCGGCGGCGTCAGATTGGCGGTGAAGAGACCGTTTATGCTGGTGGGATAGGTCACATACGTGCTGGTGACAACGGAGTCAAACGTCTCTTCGCAGAACCAGGTTGTATCCCAGGGAATGACCGTTTCATCGACCTCGGAGATACTTGAATCCCGGCAGAGCGTCCTTAAAAAACTGCGGTCAACACTGAGGTTAGTACGGCGGCAGTCAGCGACGAACCAGATCTGTTCGTTAGGGTCAACGAGCACACTATCGTTGACCTCGTACTGTCTGAACGCGGCTGTGGAGGCGTCCGGCATGGAAGGACTTACCTCGAAAGCGAGCCGGACAATCACCTCGCCCGCCGACGGCTTCAGCGTCAACGGTTTATCATCCTCAGAGCCTTGTCCGAAGCCAAGATTGAAGCCGACAATGATGGCTCCCTTGTCGGACTCAATAGAAGATACCTGGGCGTAGACGGGAGGCTTGCTCGTATCGACCGAGTTAAACCAGACATCGTAAAGCGCACCCTCCAGGGAATACATGACATACGAACCACCCGGGGGATTGTCCGGGTCGGGGACAGGAGTCAGGTACTGGTCATCCCATTCTATGAGAACCATGAATCCGGAGACAGTGTCCACCGACTTCAGATGGATGGGAAGCCAGACAGTGTCGCCGGGTCTCCCCTGGAATCCCTGCAACCGGAGAGTATCCTGAGCGGACTCACTGATTTGATCACAGCGGATGTATGTAGCATCGCCCTGAGCCGACGCGACTGTTGTCATAGCTATCAACAGGACCAGGACGGTGATCGTTATTCGCAGGACTCCCATATCCAACCTCCAACTAATCGTGCATTTATCGTTGTCTGAGCCACTCATAGCGGCGTTTTCTCACATTCAATACTGCCAATACTGCACCGTCGCAACGGCATGCCCGCTCCGTACTCACCCTAGGGCATCCATGCAGCGAACCGGCTGTTCATCCCTCCCCGGTTCAAGGAGAAGGCGGAAGCCCCGGCCGAGGGGTTGCCGAAAGGGGAACTCTCAGCTGCTGCTTCAGGGCTTATTGGAAAAGTCACAGTAGCCGGCCACCGAAGCATTGATGCTGGTGCTGCCAGGCGTCTCTGCCTGGCAGAAGCGTAAATCCATAGAGGCGTCGGGCAGAGACACCCGACGCCACCCATTGGAGTACGTTTTTCAACAAGCCCTTCAAGTGCCTTCGCCGGCGCCATCATCCCGGTATCCCTCATCAAGGGTAACTTGTTGTACGCCAAGGCCGAGACGGTATCAATAGACGCCGAAACCGGCACAAGACACCTCATACTCGCAGTTGCACAACCACCTAATGAGTTCATACCAAACCCTTCACGAGCAATTCTCAGACCCAAACCTCAACTATGTAGGCGAGCCATTGCACTTCGCCGAGGCGGTGCAAATGCTCCCGGGTCAGACGGGCTGTTGGCCGTCAAATCCTTTTAACGGTATGTACGTTACAAGCTTACCAGCCAAAGAAGGCCGGCGAGCAAATTTGTAGCAATCGGACGACAGAAGTCCCTTTGTGGTAACGGGTGTGACGCAAAATGACGGGAAAATACCTCTTATGCAACTACCTCTATTAATGTGCAACCCCGCAACTTGATGCACAGCCAATCCGGGTTGCAAATATCCTACCCACATAAGATAAAAAAAGATGACCGTTTGGCAAGTACAATCGCGTTTCTCTCTGAACCGGCCGGTCACCTGGACTACCTGTATCTGTATATGCGTTTTCTTAACTCAGTCGTTATCAGTTTTGCCTGTTGTCTCCTCCTTGGCTTAAAAACCCCGGAAAGGGATTAACCTTTCCGGGGATCGTGAGAAAAATCACACGCGATTTACTTCAACAAGACCATCTTCTTCGTGTCAGTGAAGTTGTTGGCATCAAGCTTGTAGAAGTAGATCCCTGAGGCCATATCCGAAGCATCCCACTCGACCGTAATCGTACCGGCCTCGGCGTTGTCGCTGAAGGTGGTAACAGTCTGACCAGTCACGTTGTAAATGGTCAGGGTGTACTCACCAGCAGTCGGCAGACCGAAGCTGAGAGTGGTCATCGGGTTGAACGGGTTCGGATAGTTCTGGTACAACTGCGCGGTCTTCGGAACAGGCACGCAGGCTACCGGGGCGCCCTCGTAGGTGGCGAACTCAGCGGTGATGACATTGCCATCAACCTGCAGGAAGTCACCCTCGAAAGCAGCGCCCACCTCGATCTTGGAAACCAGGATACGAGTGTTGGCGCCGTCGAAGTTGTACTTCATGTCCATGTTGCCGGCCAGCAGGGTCGGGGCAACGTTGCCTTCGACCACGACATAGGCCGCACCCATCTTCGAATCAACCGACAGCACTCCGTTGTGGAGCGTGTAGGCGGCACCGACCGTACCAAGTTTTGGATACGGAAGAGCGTCACCGACGACGATTCGAATCAGGTAGACCAGGTCGGCCACCGACAGGGTCAGACCGTCGGCATTGACGTCCGTCGCAGCCACCTGTCCGGCGGGAGCAAGGGGACCAACGGTGAAGACACTGATACCATGGATGAAGTAGCTGCTGAACAGAACCGCATCGGCGATTTCGTTAGCAACACCGTTCATGTTGATGTCGCCGCGATCATCGATATCGTCGGCGCAGTAGATCTGGATACCACTGTTTTCGAAGTCAATCCACTGTACCGGCAGCGGCTTGAGCGGATAAAGCGGATCCGGGATCAAGCACGGATCATACTGGACACCGGTATAGGTCGGGAAACCGGTGAAGGCGTCTGCAATGTTAGTCACGCCATCCCAGGTAAAGACATCACGCGAAACACCCTGAATAGCCTCGTTGGGGGGCGGGGCAATCCAATCGAATGCAATGGAGTTGTCGCCGCAATCCATCCAGTAGAACGAGATCGGCACTAACTGGCACTCAAAGGTGCGGTCGTTCGTCACCAGGAAGTCCATATTAAACAGGGTAACCGTAGTAGTGGGCGATAGGAGGGCATCCAGACAGGCGAAGTCAGGACTGATAGGACCATCGTTGGTCTCACCAATACCGACCACGCGAAGCAGGCCGCTCGGGCACTGGTTGCCGCAGTTACCGTTCCAGTTGTAACGGTAGTTGAAATACTCCCAGGCGGGATCACAAGTGCCAAACGGCGGCGCGTAGAACTCACCCTTGGTGGCAGCCGTGAAGGTCAGGGCCGAAGCGTCATAGGCGATCAGGAAGTCAAAGCCGCGCACGGGCTCGGAACCCAGCATCAGTTCAACCGGGACCGTAACATGCGTGCCCTGAACCACAGGACCGACGATGCTAGAACCAATCTTAACCTTGTACGGCTCTGTGAACAGCACCGTGAAGACGGCCGTGCAGGACACCGAGTCCAGACCATCACTGACCCAGACCTTAACCGTGTAGTCCACATCACCGCTAGGCGCGTCAAGCATGCCACTGGCGAAGGTGACCTTGCCGGTCCCGTCAATGGTAACGATGCCTACCGGGGGAGGCGGGGTGACCGGTGTGGCATCATCCAGCACGAAGTGCCAGGTGTCCTCGTCATCGGTACCGACGAACTGGATCTCTCCGGTGCCGCCCTTACCGAAACTCACGTGATCACCGCAGCCGGCCGTAAAGGAAGGAGCGGCGTTGGTGAAGGAAATGGCAGTTCCGCCTGAAAGAACCCACGGGTTCGTGTTGTCGGTAACCTTAAGAACGACGATAACGTCGGTCACCACGTCGATCGGGAAGAGCGGCGCGTACCCGAATGTACACGTTCCACCAGCGGTGCCACCGCCGGCGGTCTCCGCAGTGATACCCTGGGAGGGGCTACTGCCGGTGCAACTCTCCACATCGAAGTCAACCGGCTCTTTCGGCGTATCCTGGTCTTCGGCTGCATAGTCGATTGAGGCAGCAGTAGTATGACCAGTATTCACGTCAGTAGGCGGGTCGATAGTCCAGATTGGCGGCCTATTGGGAACCTCGTACAGATCGAAGCAGTATGGACCGTTGAAGGCCGGGTAGAAGGTGCCCACGCCTGTGCCATAGGCCCAGGCCCACACACCTGACGGCGGGAAGAAAGCCGAGTCAAGACAGAGGATCTTGCTCGCGTTGGCAGGATAGACGAGCGGGTCGGGAATATCGACGTCGATGTAGTAGAGTTCCTGGTCAATACCGTCGGCAATACCACACCAGTCCATGGAGCCCGTGGCACCACCAAAACCGAGCGTGTCAGCTCCGGAACCGGGGGTAGCTCCGAAGAACTCGTTAATGGCCCACGGACCATCGAACCACTGCAAGCCGTAGAAGCCCAGATCCGGGCCATACCCGGTGATATCCCACTTCACGACGGGGTCGATGTTGTTGTTCTCATTGCCGGATCCGCCAACGTCACCCATGCGACCATGAGCCAGAGCACCGTAGATGGCAAAGCCTGTCATGGTACCCTTGACCTTGGAGCCAATACCGGTGTTGGTGATCCGGAAGTTGAAGGTGACCGAACTGCCGAGTGCAATCGTGTCTATAACGTCATCAGCATAGAGGCCAGCGACGTTATCCAGATCACAGACCGGCGCGCTTTGGGCCATGCCAAATGAAAGGAAAAGCATTAGAGTTAGAAGTAATACAATGCGTTTCATTACTTACTCCTAATTACTTCGTTAACAATTAGCAATTTTGAACGCTACACCCGTTCTTTCATTCTCAAAAGGCGCGAATCCATATCACCCGAGACGAGAGCCAACAAGTCCTGGGCGCGATCATCGCGCACACGGAAAGAACAGGCTTATCGTCCTTTCATTTGAGCGTGTGCAAAGTACCTCTTAAAACGTCCTCCTTTCATCCTATCACCTAAGGGTTAATGGTTATGGCCGCCGCCTCCGAAGAGACAGCAACCGCTTCTATTTGAGTCATCAGTAACAGTCCGGATGGTCACACGGGGCCGGTCCCTCGACAAACATGAAATCGACCAGGTAGACCAGGTCCGCAATATCAATCAGGCCGCCGCTGCACTGCATATCGGCCACCCAGAGCGGCTCCGGCGCCGGCCCGTCTATGAACATGTAGTCGACCAGAAAAACCAGGTCGGCAATGTCAATGATCTCGTTCATGTCGCCGTTGATGTCACCGCAGATACCTTCCAGCGGCGGCAGTATTGTCAGCGACCCGTCGTAAAGCCAGACGTGCAGCGTATCCACGTAGGCGATAGTGTCTGTTTCGATGGCCATGGAATCAGCGGGTGGGTGCGGAACCCGGGTCCAGCTCAGGCAGGTACTCCCCGCCCACGACGTGCAATTCCAGTAATTGGTATCGGGGACTTCCTCAGTGGCAATGCCGATAGATGATCCGTCAGGCTCGGAGAAGTTGAAGTGCCCCAGAAACTGGTACTGGATCATAATGTTGACCTGGCGATCCTCGAGAGTGTCGGGTATGTCTTCAACATCGGCCAGCATCCTCACCAGCAGGCCGCCCACCTGGGGCGCGATCCCGGGTGTGGTCTCGATACCGGGCAGATCGGCAATGGCGGCGATATTGAGGTCAGTTCCCTGCCCCGACATCGAGCGCGCATCGGACCACTCCCAGTCTTCGATAAGAGTGCCCAAGACATCAATGTTGCCGATCTGAATCTCGTTAGTGTCGACATAAAAGAAGTCCCATTCCGCGAGATGCCAGAAATCGTGCAGATGAACCGAATCAGCCGGCACCATCGTGGAATCAGTGCAGTTTCCCTGTCCGTCCGCCTGGTCACAGTACCAGTAGATCGTATCCCCGGTAACATGCAGAGAATCTATGCATTCGCCGAATTCAGTGGTGTCGGTGCACAGCCAGCGGGTGGTGTCGATACTGGAGTCGATGTCGGTCTGGAAAATCAGCAGGTCCGGGCGGTCCAACTGAAGCCAGATGTTGAACCCGACCACCTCATAAGGGTTGTAATTGGAAAGGAAAATGGAGATCACAGAGTTTTTCTCACCGGGATAGGCCACTGTGTCGCCAACTTTCACTATCAGGATCGAGTCCATCTGAGCTTGGGCAGCGGGGGCCGCCAACAGGATCACGGCAATCACCAAGAGCAGCGAAGCGCGTCGTGCCCACTTCTGACATACAGCGCCGAGAGTCATTCTTTCCTCCTGAGTCACTAGAAGAGGGTTCACATTGACTTAAATGCTATCCCTTAGCCAAGAAGCTATAAGAAACTCCCTGCAAACAGACGACCTTCGACTGTCTCAAGACCGGTTTTCAACCCGAAGGACTCTGTTTATCTCCGTTGACCCATTCGCTTGCAGTTGCTACCGCAAAAGCAGTCTGTTTGTATTACCCGCACTGACCTCAGGTCAGTTCAAGGTTGAAGTACTATAAACAGTTAAGATCGGAAAGTGACTCTCGCAGAGTCAGTCGTGTCATATCACCTATCATCCGGGGGTAATATAAGGCCAAGGGATTAAGTTGTCAATAGGAAAAAAGAAGTTTTTTCCAATTCTAATTTGTTTGTCGTCAGGGCATTAAGCACCTCCTAACCGGACTGTTCTATCCAGATTCCGGCGCCTGCCGGCGCTCTTCGTTCGGCGTCCTTTCATTTATCTATCGGCTCTTGAGCCGGAACCTTTCCCTTGACTGAACACATCGGTCCACCGGACGATTCGCTGCTGGAACGCCCCGCTGCGAATAAGTGACACTTTCGGCTGGACGCCCCGGTTCGCTGTCGCTGACCGGCCGGGGTGGTCGCCCGCCGATCGATTAAATAGTGAGTTCGCAAGGCCTTACGCCGACTGGACAAAGCTCGCCTGGGTCCGGTACCACTGGTATCGATCGTCAACCAATCCACCCTATCAGAGCAGGCAATCAATACTGATAAGGGACCTGCCGATAACAATATCAAAGCTATCGCCAGGCAGGAAGGGCCAAGTGGTTGGAACCGTCCCTACGAACACGACGCTCGACAAGATAATTTCCACTATAGGAGATTTGCCGGCCTCTCCGGCGGTTGTCAGCGCCGTCATGGGTCTGACCTCAAACCTTGATTCCAATGTCACCGAAGTTTCCCGGCTGCTCTCTTCGGACCAGTCTCTAACCGCCAAAGTACTGAAGCTGTCGAACTCCTCCTTTTATGGGAGGTCAAAGGAGGTCAAGACCCTTCAGGAGGCTATTCTGGTTCTGGGATTCTTCACCGTGCGGTCGCTGGTGGTGGCCACATCAGCGTACGGCATGTACAACAGAGGGGGACGAGACGGCACCGAAGCCAAGCTCTGGCGGCATTCGTTGTCAACTGCTATCGCGGCCCGCCAGATTGCCGCCTTCATCAGGCACCCGGAGAAAGAGGAGATATTCATCGCCGCCTTGCTCCATGACATCGGCAAACTGGTTCTGCTTCAGAAGCTTGCAGAACGCTACCACGAGATCGTTCATACAACGGAACGGGAGAATCGGAGCTTTGCCGAGATCGAATCGGAAGAGTTAGGCTTCACGCATTGCGATATAGCCCGAGCCCTGCTGGTGAAGTGGTCGTTTCCTCCCAGTCTCATCACTGCCATCCACAAGCACCACCGACCTCCGACCCCGGCGGAGGGTCAGCCGGCCCCGATTGCGCATGTGATCAATCTGGGCAACATGATGGCGAAGAAGCTGGACGTCGGTTTCCGCGACTACCGGGTTGAGAATCTCTCCGAACTCGAGTCCGCGCAGGTAATAGGCCTCACTGATGAGGAGTTGGCTCAGTTGTTCGATGAATTCCAGCAGCACTACCGTTGTGAAGTGAGCATTTTTGAGGACGCATGAGCCCGATTATTCAAAAGGAGCTAAGGGACAAGCTCGAGAAGCTCTCCAATCTGCCGTCGATGCCGCAGATTATCATCAAGATCAAACAGATATCGGAGGACCCGAAATCGTCCGTGGCCGACCTGGCCAACGTGATACTGTCCGACCACCAGTTGACCAGCCGGATTTTGCGCACGGCCAACTCCTCATATTATGGCGACTTCTCGGGCAGAATCAACACCATCACGCACGCTATCGTCCTGATGGGCTTTCGCGCCGTTCGCAACATCGCCATATCAATGGCGATCTACGGCGCGGTGAACAAGATGTGCCGAGTCACCAGGTTTGAACTGGCTTCGTTCTGGACTCGTTCGCTGGCCTGCGGGGTGATCGCCAAGTTCCTCGCTCACCGGATAAACCAGAACGAGTTGATTGAGGCGGCTTTCATTGCCGGGTTCATGCACGATATCGGCCAGGTCATCCTGGCGGCCGTGTTCCCCGAGAAGTATGACGAGATCAATACCCTGGAATCACCCGACGTCCACAGGACGGAAACAGTCCTGATGGGAATCAACCACCTTGAGGCGGGCGGATACGTGGCTCGCAAATGGAATCTGCCCGAGGATCTGGTCAAGGCCATCGCCGAACATCACCGCCTCGACAAAGCCCCGGACGAAAAAGCGGAGCATCTGTTGGTGGATCTCGTCTTTCTCGCCGATCGCATGTACCCGTACCTGATGAGCGGGGCGCAGCCGACCGCATCGGGTTACCAGGCCGAGGTTAAGAGGGCAAAGGCGTTACTCGACATCTCCGATGAGATCATGGCCGAGTTACTCGATGTCTGCCGCGAGCAGGTGGCCGAGATCGCCCAGGACCTGGAGATCGATATCGCCCGCGAGTTTGAAAAGCGCGCCACGCCCGAAGAAAGTGTGGCCGACATATACCAGCAGTTGGGCAACAAAGAAGTACAACTGGCCTTCCTGCAGAACGCTACGGTAGCCTTGATGGAGGCCAGGTCTGAAGACGAGATTCTCCTGGTTCTATGCGAGACGGTGTTCTGCGGCCTGCGCATGGGCCGGGTTATCCTGCTGGAGTACAACACCAAGTCGGGGAACTTCGCTGGGCGCGCCGGGTTTGGAATGGAATCGCAACAGGCAATACAGGCCCTCAGTTTCAAAGCGCGCGAGGGGCTGTTCAAATACATGCGGGTGGAAGCCCGGCCGGTGTCGGTCGTGGATGCCGACCGCGACGTATACAGTTCACTGGTCACCCCACAACAGGCCGAACGACTGCAGGCGCGCGCTTTCGCGGCCGTTCCCGTGAAGATATTCGACGAAGTGCGGTTTGTGGTCTTTGCCGATGCACCCAACCGCGAGAACCCTGTCAACGATGATACCTTACGTTCCATGGTCGCCCTGGCCGGACAGGGCGCGCTGACCCTCGAGCGGTTTCTGCTCAAGGCTAAGCTCAAGGACACCAGCCGAAACCGTTACTCATAACCGGTGACTATGGCGTTAGTCTTCCCTTCCATTCAGATAGAGTAGTCAGAACCGCCTCGCCGATCCCACCGCCGAAGGCACCGAATGGTATGCCACGATCGACACAGAGTCAACGTCAAAAAGCGCCCTATGCCCGGTCGTTTTTTGCTCACAAATCCGAGTGACAGGAGGGCATGTTTGCGTTGGAGGCAGACGCCCGGGTGGCCTCGCTTGCCATCTCACTGCAAGCGGTGAGGGAGCACGTGCCAAGCCATTGAGTCCCTTCGGCTTCAACAACCTGCCAACAATACCCCGAGGTGACGCTGAACTGGGGCAGGACAGCACGGTTGAGGATTCAGCCGGTCTATTGCTTATTTCATCAGCATCATCTTGATAGTCGATGAATTGGTCTCTCCGCGTAATTGGGCAAAATAGATGCCTGAAGCCACTTGGTGACCATCGCGTCCCAGACCGTTCCAGTATGCATGTTTGGTGTCCCTGGTTTGAACGCCGTCATACAGTACCACTACTTCTTGACCAAGTACATTGAAGACTGCCAGTTTAACCTGCTGTCTTCTGTCCAGATTGTAGCTGATCATTGTCCCGAGGTTAAAAGGATTAGGATAATTCTGGCGCAGCGTGAAACCGGCTGGCCTCGCTGGTTCTACGACCGGTTCTTCAACATCTACGGGAGTTTTAAACTGGTAAACGAAGATAGTGTCGTGGGCACGACACAGCAAATTGAGAATGTCACCGGCGGTTTGGAAGAACTTGTAAGTTATCACTGATCGAGAGAGATTGACAGTATCGGTCACCTGGCCGGTACTTGCATCGATGAAAATGACCAGGCTGTCATACCGTCCGTAATAATTCCCTGCTGCGAGTCTTCCACCGGTTCCGGCCAACGTACCTGTTGTCTGATCCGCCCATTGCACAACCATATCGCCGACCGGGAGAGACCACACTTCCTGTAGTGAATCGTCGCCATATCTTAGGCACTGCAGATGGAAATCCGTGCGGGACCACCAGTCCTCAATATTGCTGCCGTTCCAATATTCAGCGACCAGTTCATCTCCGGGCAAATGATGGCAGAAGTCGCCACCATACATGGCTCTGTAAATGCGCTCATCGTGCTCTTGGTGATGGAGACCTGCTCCGTTGCCATCCCGTATGTCTACCGTCGACCAAACCCTGAAATAATAGATGTACTCGGTCCAGTCCGGATGATATATCCTGTGAGTCTCACGTAGGTATCGATAATCAATCGATGCGAAACCCCTTTCTACACGAAAATCACCAGTACAATAAAACAGCGCAGGTTTCGTTGTATAGATTCTCCTTAGGTCTGTTGCAACCAGGTGGACTGCAGACCAATGGTACTCAGCGCTTTCAATTATCATCCCATTGTGGTATGCATCGATCATGGAAATCCGGACTCTATACCGGGAATGTCGAGGATCGGGTTCGATCACCAGGTCATAGAAGACATTCATATGCATAACGCCACTCCAACTACCAACACTGGGGAGAGAGACGGAAAAGCTATCCACGATCGTCGTGTCATCTACAATTGTGCACCGATGCAGAAGGTTTCCGACAAAAAAGAACAGATACAACGAATCGTTGTTCTCGGACATATAGTTGGCGGTGACTCGTCCGGCGGAAATCTCGGGGAAGGTTGTACTGCCATCCGCAAAAGTGAACAAGTGCACTTGACCGCTGGTGCTGAAGAACCCCTCCAAATCACCGGCTGAACTCAGTATCGGGTCGACATGCCAATAATTCTCGGCCCCGTCGATTTGCTCTTGAACAACAATCTGGTAGTCGCTCGCGAAACACGACACAGCCAACGTAAGGGTAACGATGATAACCGTAAGTGATCTCACTTTGAATCCTCCTTTTCAATCTAACTTCAATATAATAGACGTTTGAATTCTTCAAAGAAAAAAGACTTTGTTGGTAGATTATTCTGCCGGCTCGAGGGACTGTTGAAAAAGGCTTTTGTGATAGTCAAAAGCCGCCATGTAGCCCACTATTCATGGTGGGAATCAAAGTGCAAAGAAGTGGCTTGCCACCCCCCCCACAAGAACTCCTCAACTTCTGCCTATTCCGGCGATTCCGCCAGTCTGTTCCGATCGAAGGCGGCAGGTCATTC
>CBFDBU010000044.1:0-9804 GCA_965603125.1 uncultured bacterium
CCTCAACCTCGCCAAGAGTCCTAAGAGCGTTTCCGAGGTTGTCCTGGGTCATGGCATAGTCCATCGGGAAACGTCCCCGAGTGTAGACTTCAAGCGCCAAACCATAGGCCTCAATCGCTTTCCGACAGTTGGCGGCCTTGTCGTGAACCTCGGCTATAGTCTGATAAGCAGCACCGAGGTTGTTCTGGGTCATGGCATAGTCCATCGGGAAACGATCACGAGTTCTCACCTCAAGGGCAGCTTGATAGGCCTCAATCGCTTTCCGGCAGTTGGTTGCCTTGTCCTTAACCTCAGATAGAGTAATGTAAGCGTTTCCAAGGTTGTTCTGAGTAGCAGCATACTGCATTGGGAAACGATCACGAGTTCTCACCTCAAGGGCAGTTTGATAGGCCTCAATCGCTTTCCGACAGTGGGTTGCCTTGTCCTCGACTTCACCAAGAGTCCTATAAGCAACACCAAGGTTACTCTGAGTTTTGGCATAGTCCATCGGGAAACGATCACGAGTTCTCACTTCAAGGGCAGCTTGATAGGCCTCAATCGCTTTCTGACAGTTGATGACTTTGTCCTCGACTTCACCAAGAGTCTGATGAGCGGTTCCGAGGCTGTTCTGGGTCGTGGCATAGTCCACCGGGAAGCGATCACGAGTGTAGACCTCGAGGGCAGCTTGATAGGCCTCAATCGCTTTCTGGCAATTGGCGGCCTTGTCCTCAACCTCAGATAGAGTACCGTATGCGTTTCCAAGGTTGTTCTGAGTCATGGCGTAGTCCGTCGGGAAACGATCAGGAGTTCTCACCTTGAGGGCAGCCTGATAGGCCTCAATCGCTGCCCGACAGTTGTCTGCCTTGTCCTCGACCTCTGCTAACTCCACATAGGTTAGCCCCAGCAAATTCTGTGTTGCAGCAAGCTGCTCCACCTGCTTCGAGTCGGTCAGGAGTGCCACTGCTCGTTTCGCCACAGCAACGGCTAACCGCTTGATCAGAACATATTCTTCCTGATTCTCATCTGTGTACCAAACGTCGTTTGCTGTAGCCGCAATCTTGTACAGCGCCTCTGGATCGCCGTCAAAGCAGTTCTGCATCTGCCGGAAGTTCTCCAGCAAGGTAGAGTCAATCGAGACAATCTTCTCCAGGTAAACCTCCTCCGCCTGCAGGACATCCTTGCGCTTGCGGAGAAAACCGTCGTCATCCAGCTTCCCGACAATATCTCCCCACTCGTACTTTTTGCATGTCAGATCCTCCTGCTCCTCGCAAACCCGCTTGACCCACTCCACCGGGAAAAGGTCCTTCTCTTTGTACAGACCGGCCATATGGAGACGTTTCAAAGAGCGCAGTATGGCTTGTGCCTTTTTCCCACAATCCGCGTAGTGCTGTCGCATGGTCTCCAGTCTCAGAAAGATGGACCCGATATTGCCGTCAAAACCCTCCGGCGGCTCACGCTCGGTATCTTTGGCAATGACCGCGGCTTCGTCGGCCGAAACCTGGCCTATCTCTACCGGGTCTCCAAAGAGAGATGCGAATTGATGTGCCATCGCTGCTGTAGCCCTCTTCAACTCAGGGCCGGCGCGACAGGTGGCGACAATAGTGTAACCCTTGTCGATAAACATCTCCAGCATTCGGTCAAAGGTGGGCTTTCCGATAAACTGATGAAGATCATCTACTACCAGAATGCCCTTGCGCCACTCCGTCCACCGAAAGGGAATACGCAAATCCTCTGATGATAGATCAGGCGGTTTTGCGACGGTTACGTCACAGGAGGGGCGTATTTTGTGCAGGGCTTCAAAGACAGTCCGTGTCTTACCGGCCAGCGGATTGCCTACTACCAGTACATTCTGGTCTTTGGCGATCCGCTTTTGTATCTCTGCTACCTGATCTCGCGGATAGAAATACCGGTCGAAACCGTGCTTCACGTTCCCGCGTATCCTCATGATTTCTTCGGGCTGAAGGTAGCGCGAGGTCTTCTGCATGACTTCGTACAGCGCCTTGAGCTTCCGCCGCCTCGTGAACCGGTATGTAAAGAACGCAAGAGTAAGGCCGGCGACGCCGACCAGAATGCCGATTGCCCACTGTACGTCTGCTGTTGTCACACAACTCACCTTTCGGGATACTCGCCCGGTATCTTCTCAAGATAGTGTGCGGAGGCCGGCTGCGCAAGTCGCCTGCCGGGATTTCTGAGCGCTCTTTGCCCCCGCCCAGGCCCGACCTGCCCCCTGCGGTGAGCTGTCGGGCAGGGACACCCGACAGCACGATTATGATTGTTGTGCCGTCAGGCGTCTCTGCCTGACGGTCCCCCGAGGCACACAAAAGGACATTTACAATGGCGCCTCAAGTGTCACCAAGTCATCACCCCGGCTCGCCAGCCAGGCTCCTGCCGATGAGAAGCGGTAGTCCTCCGGAGACACTGCAAGACCAGCCTTGACCGGGTTGTTGTGGATGTAATTCAGCTTCACACGAAATTGCTCTCCCGTATAGATGGCAATGTCATCAAAGCGTGGAGTCCAGATACCCCTCCTTGTACGAAACATCGTTCTCCAGGTAAGCGACTTGATATCGCGCATGAACGCTGACAATTGGGGTCCACCGCCGGACAAACCGATTAGTAGGTGGAGGTGGTTGGACATCAGTACGTATCCATAAACAGAGGCATGATGCTTTTCGACTACCCCAGTTAGTATTGAGAGAAGCGAGGATAGTCTATCAGGGGTATCAAATAGCGGAAGGTGGTTTTTTGTGCTGGTCGTGACGAAGAACACCTGTTGTTCCTCAAGAGAATGTCGCCCTCTTCGTCCCATGCCACAATTTACGACAAGCGGAATCGTCAGGCAAGGACGCTGTCGGGCAGGGACACCCGACAGCACGATTATGATTGTTGTGCCGTCAGGCGTCTCTGCCTGACGGCTTAATCGTATTCTGTTCAGTACTGTCGGGCAGGGACGCCCGACAGCACGATTGTGATTGTTGTGCCGTCAGGCGTCTCTACCTGACGGCTTAATCGTATTCTGTCCAGTACTGTCGGGCAGAGACACCCGACAGCAATCATGCCATCGCTCCTACGGGCACAGCGCCGGTGCGGGGCCCTGGTTGAACATGTAGTCGACCAGGTAGACCAGGTCGGCTATATCGATCGGTGCTGCGTCACTGCCGTCCACATCACCTTCCTCGAAGCATGGCGGTGCGGGGCCCTGGTTGAACATAAAGTCGACCAGGTAGACCAGGTCGGCGATATCGATGATGCCGGTGCTGTAGTCAACATCGCCGCGTATCGGCGGGATGCAGCAACTCAGCCCGCCCTTCGACATGTATGCCTCGCCGTCCCGATAGAGGGTGCCGGTAAACGGTGTCGTCGAGAACGGCGTCCCCCTGGTCGGCGGCGCCAGGGAGTCAAAGACAATCGGCGTGGTGCCGATCAGGTAGCCGGGCAGATCGGGACACTCACCGTCCACAATAGCATACTCCTCCAGCATCGGGCGGGGGTCGGCCAGCCATTGCTGCAGATCTACCACGTAGTACACATGTTGTACGACACCGGTGGGATCGCCAATGGTGGGCAGATCAATGTCACTCCTGACATGGGCGTTGATCCAGGGATTCAGCCGCAGGAGTCGCCACACGCCGCCTACATAAGTCGGGGCGGCTATTTTCAGGTTGTTGACGTTGTGACACGAGTAATCCCAGGCGAACCTCATAATGACATCGTTGGCCCAGGAAGGAACCGGTCCGGCGTATGTCGAGCAGGTTTTAACGTATTGCTCGTAGATGGGATCGCCGACGGTGTTGCAGTTGATGGTTCCCCAGACGCTCAGCGTGCCGCCGGGGCAGGCATCATAGCCGCGGAAGTGGAAGTCCCACCTGGCTGGCATCGTGTCGGGGCAGATGACATAGGCGTATTCGATAGTAGTCGTGATCGGCCCGCCGCTGTAGATTCTGTCACCGAAGAGGTTCAGATTCTGGAACTGGACCATATCAAGCGAATCTACTGGATAGGCGACCATCATCTCGCTCGGCCGCGGGTACTTCACGAGACTGATGGGACTGGTGAAGTACGGATCGTGCTGAACCTGCGAATGCGGCCCGCTGATATTATTGGCGTCGTTATGCAGAGTACTATCATGAGCCTGACCGGCGGGCGGTTCTCCCTCCAGGGCGTCAAACCACGGATCGGAAATGCACAGTCGACGGTTGTAAGTACAATACCCCGGGACCATGACGTAATGGCCGCCGATAAGGAACTGTTCATCATTAACGTATTCATAGAAGCCGAGCAGGAGAACAACGTCCTGGCTCTGATGGATCTGTTCGGTGATGTATTGATGCGTCGGGCCTTCGACCAGCGTGTCAACGTAGGCGTGGGACAGTCCCTTGGATAGTATGTACTGTCGCGTGCCTGAGACCAGGCTGTCGATATGCGTCCCGTGATAGATCCAGTTACAGGTGTTCATGAGAATACCGAGTTCAGTTATGAACGGCTGAACGTTGTTGGTATCGTGGTCATCCCAGAAGCTGGGATTGTAGGATTCCACGAGCGGGTAGTCATCATCGTGATTGAACGGAGGATAGAACGGGTTCGGGTTCACCGGACTGGGTTCAAATTTGGAGTCAAACCACCACAGGCAATTGGCCACCGAGGCCGGGCCGTCGTGGTTCCAGATAGACGGATAGTTAACATTGTCGGGGCAGACCCATCCAACTTGTTTCATGTCGAAATCAGGGCCGCTCTGGGGGGCGTAGTCTATATACTGCTGTTTATAGTAATCGCAGTACCGTGGCTGGGGAGCCGAATCAGGGGGCACGGAATCCTTGAACAGGATCACGTGGTTATTCGCAACCGCAAAGCGTGTAACCAAGCCCGAATCCGGTCCGTCTATAGGCGACATCAGGACCGAATCGGTGGCATCGATGTAGCCACTGCTATTACGGTCATTCCAGTATTCGCAGAACCAGCGCGTGGCATAGTCGGGATGCACTTCTATCCAGATGCCTTTCAAGTCAGGGAGGGGGGGCGGGGGGTCGGGTGGGAATTCATCGTCATCATCCTCATTCCAGAGTTCGACGAATTGCACGGTGTCAAAGCCGTATCGCAGGCCCGCGAATCCCGAGGTGATCTTCTCGACGTGGGCCCAGATAGATGAATCGGGAATATCCAGGTTTTGCATTCTGATCGTGTCGTTAAAGCCAAGGTATTCGTTGCCCTCATCATACCACTGATCGATTTCCCAGTTGGCGCCGTAGTCCTCGTACATCTCCGTCCACCCACTGCCTATGGGATCTGGATCGCCGGGATTATACGGTTCGTCAGGATCATTGCGATCCCACCGGTTGCCACCGTCGCCTGTCGGTGGCGGTAGCGGAAGGGTGGTCATGTCAGTGCCGACAGTCGCTACCCTGCCGTGGAAGAGACTGCAGGAGTCCGGGCCACTGATGAAATGCACCATCATAAAATCGCCCGGATCAAGACCGGGATTGCCATGGTCGGTGAACGAATGGATCCTCACCAGGATACAGTAGTTGGGATGAACCTCATGCCATATCGTGCCCTCAGGGTTGTCCATGTCGCCGGGTTTTGGATTGACCGGTTCAAAGTAGGCGGTATCAGAGTTGGGCACATAGTCATCGGTGAGCCCGAGGGTTGGTCCCACCCATTCAATATGCTCCCAGATGCTGCGGCCGGTCTGTGTGTTTGTGAATTCAATCGCATCGCAGAAGCTGAGAATACCATCACCGTTGTCTTCCCAGCCGGTCGGCTCCCAATCGGTGCAGAAGTTGGGCCAGAGTTCATGCCAGGGGGTGCCGATCGGATCCACGGGCGGCGGGTATTCCGGGTGATCTCTTATTCTGCCGCGTGGTGTTGCGGGAGAGGTTCTGATATCAGTCCTGACCCCTTCGACGTGGGCGTGCCAGAAGCAGCCCGAATCGGGACCGCTCAATATCTGGACTGACGCATAATCACAGAAATCCAGTATGCCGTTATCGTCGGTGTCGTTCCACGAGAAAATCTGGTGTGTTACACCGTTGGTTGGGTGCACCTCCTGCCACATGGAACCGGCCGGCTGAGTAACCTCGGAAGATGTGTCAGGCTGCGGTGTGATGGCCTCAAGATACATCGTATCGCACTGCGGGATAAGGTAGTCCGTAAGGAGAAGCGTGTTCCCCACCCAATCAACCCTTTCGTAGGTCGTCTGGCCGCTTTCCTGGTCCGTGACATGGATTATGTCACCTTCACTCAGGATGCCGTCGCCTTCGTCATGCCAGCCGGTAAACTCCCAACCCCGACAGAAATTCCGGTAGAGTTCATGCCAGTATGTTCCTATGGGATTGCCCATACTCGGTTTGAAACCGTCGGTGTTGTCACTGGTTTTACCAACGGCTGGAGGAATCGGAGTCGTGACGATGTCGGTCTCGAACGCTTCCACGTGGACCTCCATTTGCACGACCTCGCCCCCAACTCCGACCTCCTCGATTCCGATATAGTCACAGAAGTCCAGGACGCCGTTTGGTTCGGACTCCTCCCACCAGATGATTTCCCACACCCTGCCGTAGTTGGGATAGACTTCATGCCAGAAAGTGCCGACAGGATCATGGATGTCATCGATATTCGGGTTGGCGTCAAGACCATCCAGGTAGATGGTGGGACCCTCGAATATGGTAACCGTCAGTGTCGGCAACACCTTCTTAACGTGCTCCCACGACTTGCGACCACCGGCATCGGTGAACTCCACTGTATCACAGTAGCTCAGGGTACCGTCATCGTTGTCTATCCAGCCGGTCAGTTCCCAGTCGTGACAGTAGTCCGGCCACAGTTCATGCCAGGTGCTGCCCAGCGGGCTGCCCCGGCCCGGTTTGTAGCCGCTCGTGTTGTGCTTGCTCCAGCCCGGAGTCGGCGCATGATAGGGTAAGATAACAACTTTGAATTCGCAAAACGCCATTTCGCTCGCTATATCCTCAGCCCATATCTCGACCTGGAACGTATCCAGGTCGACAGCGTCAGGCTCAAAATGGAAGTGCCCTGTCATAGGATCGATGGAAAACGGTCCAGTCGGGAACGGGTGGACATCGCCGGAGTACTCAAGTATGTCGCACGGATCAGGGTCGATGGCCTGGACGTAGTGATCTACAGTTTGCCCGCTATGTGCGGTGATAATAGTATCGCAGCCCGATATGAAAAATGGCGGTTCGTTGATTATGATTATGCCGGTATAGCAGGATGGCCCACAATCATACTGATCGCAGGCGCGCAATTCAAGGGGATGCCATCCGATGTCGTATGGCCCCGGTTGGAATGTCCATTCACCCGTGCTCGGGTTGATAGTACCGGGGCCGCTTAGATGCTCGAACCAATAGTCATCTGCTTCAGGATCATCGGCGTCGAAGTCATAATATATCGTTTCGCACCAACCACCTATCACCTCAGGCGGGCAGTTGGTGATCTCCGGCGGCGAATTGGGAACGCCGGCAATCTCAAAGCAGTGCGGGCCATCCCAGCCGGGGTAGAAAATCACTTTACTGTCGAGAGCCCATCCCCAGGCGCCACTCGGTGGTAACCAGCATGAGTCCAGACATAAAATCTTTCCGTTGTCATATTCATACACCTGGGTTTCAATGGACCAAACCTGTTCGTCAAATCCGTTGGGCAGACCTGTTTCAAAAAACGTCATTCCGCTAAACCCAACAGTATCGGCGCCGCTACCATTGACACTGGAATACACAATGGAGAAGAGCATATCAAATCTGTCTGGCCAGCCATGGCTGATCGTATCTGCGATCAGAGGACTCCAGGTTGCGCCGTCAGGTGAGAAGACCCGAAAACCGTTCTCGAAACCAATTATCTTATTGCCGGTGTAGTTGCTCAGACGCATTGTGAACTTTATGCCCACACCGGCCATGAGCTGGCCGGGCTGCAAGAGCCCTTCGACTTCATCCAGCGAGATGTCGCCCGTCTGGCGAGTGTCAGATCCGGACACTGCCCCCGGATCTGCGATGTCCCCAGAGGCGGTGTTTTTGTCGGCGTCTGAGGTCTGCCCGATTGCAAACACCAGAGCGAGCACCAGCAATAATGCAGCACCCAGATACGTTACCCTTCTGAACATGATTACCTCCTGCCCGTGCTTACCCAGGAACACCCCGATCCCTGCGCGGTGTCGGGCAATAATGAACCGTCCGGTTCGATACGAACTCGATGTGACAAATTTATGTCAAGACATTCGTGCCTTCAAAGATGTAAATGCGCTGCTGGTCGCACATTAAGATACCATGGTCGCCCACGTCTGTCAAGCCAAAAGGGATGAGGACTTTCCCCAAAATAATCTATGGGTTGAACAGTGAGAATTGATATGGGAGCATCCTCCTGTGCGATAAGGCTCCTCTCAAGAGACCCTTGTCAATACGTTTGAGAAGTTCTCTGATGCCATCAGAGAGGTCATAGTAACCCAAAAAGTCGGGAATGCCGCATATCCTCCGGGAGACCTTCAAGAGCAGGCCCGAGACAACTTTCAGTTTGACTCGCCGAGCAAGATAGGCCATCATGAAGAAGCTGTCGCAAGGACCAAGGCCATCATATTCTGCAAACAAGTATAGGTCAGCACCTTGATGTCCTCAAGTTGACAGCTCTGCTTGAACTCTCTTCCCATGAAATCACAATTGTTGGGGAAGGTAAGGCGGGTGAAGCAGTGGAAGTCATCACGGTTAAGCTGTTCGTCTCCCTCCCTCTGGAAGAGCTTAGGGTCCTTGCCGGGGATCTTCACAGTGGCAGATGCACTTACCTCTGTCGTATAGCGGCTGACCGCACGGTTTGCCCTTGTTAATCCTGACCTGGCATGTCTTGGGCTGGTCCGGTATCAATACGCCACTCATGAAAGTGAACGGGTTGCTGTTCCAATTGCCCAACCGGCTACAACTACCCCCCCCCCCCCCCCGCGGGGCCTTGTCAACCTCACCGTCCGACCTCACAGCCCGCTGTGAGGCACCGGGGCCAATCGAAAAATAAATTGCGTTTTGCAAAAATAATCGTAGGTTTTTGTCGAACGATCCGATATAATATATAGTTAGTATTGATTTGAGTTCGACCTTTTTCGTAGTTTTGTACTAAACCACAACACCTCGCTAAAGCTTAATCTCGAATTGACCGCGCAATTATGCGCAACAATCATTTATCTTGAGGTGTCTGATTTCATCGGAACGCAGTTCACTTCGGGATAAGCAACTACGGAGTGTAGAATGAATATCTACATCGGTAACATGTCGTCTGATACGACAGAAGATCAGTTACGCCAGGCCTTTGAGGGCTATGGCGAAGTCTCAACCGTCAAGATCATTACTGACAGAGACAGCGGCCGTCCGAGAGGGTTCGCGTTTGTCGAGATGTCGGCAAAGGACGAGGCTATTGCTGCCATCAGTGGTCTTAATGAACAGGAGCTGAATGGACGCGCGTTGAATGTCAACGAGGCTAGACCGCGTGCCCAAACCGGCAATCGCCCCGGTGGCAATGGCTACCGCTCGACGTACTAAAGGCGACGTCATGAGACCCGTGGCAACTCATTCACGGGATTGATTTTCCAAAAGACCGGCCGCTGGCCGGTTTTTTCTTATTTTGTGGTTCCCGACATGGTTGTCAGCGTGCAAACCGCCGAATGCCGTCTTTACCATCAGGTAATGCTGGCTCTTGGAACACAGCAGGAAGAACATGTATCAGGAAGGCACAATCCGATGTAGGTCATTGAAAAACCTGGAAGTTACGGCTACTTCCGGGTTTACGATGTAATGCGGAAGGCGGGACTTGAACCCGCACGGATTGCTCCACTACCCCCTCAAGATA
>CBFDBU010000045.1:0-8950 GCA_965603125.1 uncultured bacterium
CGAAAGAGACGCTGCTTGAAAAAACAATTTACACAACTCTTGACAGGAACTCGAGTAAAAAGGGCGGTTTAAAAGGGTACCATTCCTGGTATCTCTCGCGGTAGAACTTAGATGATCTACCAGCGAGAGGGAAAGGAATGAAGACCATGTTCGAGTACGATCTTGTCCGCCGGCTGTACTACCGCAACGGATTGAGCAAGCATGAGATATCGCGGCGTACCGGCCTGCACCGCAAGACGATAAACAAGATGCTTTTGTACGCCCGACCGCCGGGTTACCGGTTGAGTCGTCCCCGCCCCAAGAGCAAGCTGGATCCCTTTCTTGGCATCATCGACCAGATTCTCGAGGATGACCAGAAGGCCCCCCGCAAACAGCGCCATACGGCCAGGCGCATTCTGGTCCGTCTGCAACAGGAGTATGGTTTTGCTGGTTCCTACACGATCGTGAAGGACTACGTTCGGGAGAAGAGGATACGGCTCAGAGAGGTGTTCTTCCCTCTTGAACATCGTCATGGAACCAGCCAGGTGGACTTTGGAGAGGCCCGGGTTGTCATCGATGGCCAACCGTTGAAGGCTCATGTCTTCTGCATGGCTCTTCCTTACAGTGACGCCATCTTCGTCAAAGCATATCCGACCGAAGCTCTGGAGGCCGTTCAGGATGGTCATAACGCCGCCTATGCCTTCTTCGAGGGCGTTCCTCCGACAGGTCTGTACGACAACATGAGCACGGCCGTCAAGGCTATTCTCAAGGGTCCGAGTCGCGATCTAACTGACGGTTTCCTAGCCCTTCGCAGTCACTATCTGTTCACTTCTAACTTCTGCAATGTTGGTCGGCCGAACGAGAAGGGCGTGGTAGAGCGGCTGGTAGGGTATGTTCGCCGGAACTTTTTGGTGCCGATCCCGCGCTTCGCCAGCTGGGAGAGGCTCAACTCGTACCTGCTCGATCAGTGCCGGGAGCGGCTGTCACGGAAGGCGACAGGCAAGGACCAAACGATCGGTGAGCTTCTCAATGAAGAGCGCTATACCTTTCTGCCACTGCCGACGGAGCCTTATGATGCCTGCCGAGTTGAATCGCGCAAAGTTACCAGCCTGTCGTTGGTCCGTTTTAAGACCAACAGCTACTCGGTGCCGGTTGAATATGCCTATCGGGATGTGACCGTCAAGGTGTATGTTTTCCATGTTGAGATTTGTCATAAGGATGCCGTTATCGCTTGCCATGAGCGCTGCTTTGAGAAGAACGAGTTTATCTTTGACCCGGTCCATTATCTGCCTCTGCTGGAGCGTAAGCCGGGCGGGTTGGACGGTGCCATGCCGTTCACGTTCTGGGAGTTACCGGGCTGTTTTCAGACGCTGCGGCGCTACCTCGAAGCCAGGGACGGCAGCAGAGGCAAGCGTGAGTATGTCATGATTCTGCAGCTGCTGAGAGACTTCCGGGTATCCGAGGTAAAACGGGCCATTGAGAAGGCGCTGGATTACAATTGTGTGAATATCGAATCGATCAACATGCTGCTGCTTTCATCCCGGGAACCGTCATTTGAAGCGGTACCGCTTTCACCTGAGAGACTGGCGGGCCTGCCGAAGGTTCACATTGCCGACGCCGATGCCTCCTGCTACCGGGATCTTCTGAGAGGAGGTGACCTGTGAGTTCAGGCGACGCTTCGGTACTTTTGTCTCATCACCTCAAGGCGCTCAAACTGCCGGTCTTTCTTCGGGAGTACTCGAAGGTGGCCGCTCAGTGCGCCAAAGAGAAGAATGACTCGGCCCGGTTCCTGCTGGAGTTGTCCGAGTTGGAACTGATTGAACGCGAGAAGAAAGGTGCCGAACGGAGAGTCCGGGAAACCGGCTTTCCCGTGATCAAGACCCTTGACAGCTTTGACTTCAAGGCCATCCCCTCGCTGAACAAACGACTGGTCATGGAGCTGGTGCGAGGTGAGTATATCCAAAAGCGGGAGAATGTGCTGGCGGTAGGCAACTCAGGCACCGGTAAAACTCATCTGGCCATCGCCCTGGGTCTGTGTGCCTGCCAGGAAGGCCGCAGGGTAAAGTTCTTCACCGCCGCCGGATTGGTCACCGCCCTGACCGAGGCCAGAGACGACAAGGCCCTGCTCCGATTCAAAAAACAACTGCCTCGCAAGAACCTGGTCATTGTCGACGAGTTCGGCTACGTCCCCTTCTCCAAGACGGGAGCAGAGCTGCTGTTTGAGTTCTTTGCCGAACGGTATGAGCGAGGCAGTGTAATCGTAACCACCAACCTGCCCTTTGACCAGTGGACCGAAGTCTTAGGCAGTGAGCGGCTCACCGGCGCACTGCTGGACCGTCTCACTCACCGGGTCCATATCCTTGAAATGAACGGCGAAAGCTACCGCTTCAGAGAGTCTGTCCGCCGCCTGGGAAAGAAAACGGCCGTGCCGAAACAGCCGCAACTTAGCCAAACAAACAACAAACAGAAACAAACGAAGAAAGAACTGTAGAATGTAATTGACCGCCCTCGATCAGAGGGCTAACTTTGTGCCCAGGTGGTACACTTTTCGACCGCCCCTTGGTACACTTTTACTCCGCCATTTACACCTTGGTAGACTTTTACTCCGCCATTTACAGATGTCCTCTAATCAGGGATAATTGGCGACAAAGATGCGCTCACGGGTGGTTGTACTCGCCACTTATCCCATGTCAACCACAGCCCACACGATGGGTTCACGGCCAGTCGTAGCCGTAAACGACTCGGTGTATCAACTCGCCGGTCATTGCATCGACTACGCTTCGGCTCACGATATGGCAGCGGCCCTGCCACGGGTAGCTACCATGGTATGGTCCACGAGCCTGGACTGGATTAGTCTCCGAACCGGGCTGTAGAGTGTGCGTATCAATTGTCCACGCTGGAAGCGTGTCTGAGCGAAACACATAGTGCACGACGTAGTGGCCAACCATTAGACCCGCAGTCAGCGGTGAACCGCACAGACCCCTTACATTGAGAACCTCGAGAAAAGTCATTCCGGGTGCATCAATGGGAAAACCCAGGAATTTCTCTCCATTCAGACTCCGAATCTGTTTCTCCGACGTGTCAGCGGGTATGGTATAGCCGGGGTTGTACTCATCGCCGCTGTTCAGTAGTCGTATCTCAAACAGACGACCCGTAGCTGAGTCAATAGTAACTCTAACGTCCTTGGGATACTTCAATACCACATCAGGCTTGGCCCAGTCCAAATCGAGGATAACGTCTTGTACGTCAACCTGCCACACTGTACGACCGTTGATACTGTCTGACAGGAACGGCGTCGTAGAATCCCGCGCGATTGTTAGACGAGCCATCTCCCATCGATCCTTGGTGTCCAGACCCTCAAGCTTGTCAAAGCCGGTGTAGGCGAGGGCACGTTCAACAGCTTCCTCAGCGGTGGTAACAGGAACATAGTCTGCTTTTGCAGTCGTCTGAGTCATGGCGGCCGGGCAAATGAGACAGACGGTAGATATCACTGCGCAGATCAATAGCATGTGACGAGACTTCATATCAAACTCCTCTTTCCTTATACTCTCTTGCAGGCTCGCAATCTCTGGACGATCTTCACTGCGGATTGATATCCCAAATTCTAAAATCGTCGTATCCCGAAAAGTAGTGGAGATCCCATTCTGCCCTATTGGACGTACCAATAGTGTCAGGTGGGCAATCAAACTGGGCGTCGTAGTAGTACCCTCCTCCGTCGAAGCTGTACTGACAGCGAGCGAACTCGCATTTGTTACTGGAGGTCCCAGGCATGTCGGTCTCATGTCCGGCAATCTCGCCCGACCAGACGGCCCACTCACCAGAGCTGGCTGTCCATTCTCCCGGGTCATGATCCCAGTATGAGACCCAGTTGTTGTTGAAGTAGACGTAAACTATGTTAGCCAATGTGTCAACTGACAGTTCGTATTCGTTGCAGGTGCCATCGGCGGGGGGGGAGTGGTCGACATCGTAGAGCACGACGGTCATCCAGCCTTCCTGGTAAAGAGCGGCGATGAGCTGCCAGTGGTGGATGAACATATTGTTGACGGCGTGGCTCACAGACCACCCCGTCGCGATAAGATACCCTGGCTGCTCCCCCGAGCAGACGACGTTCTGGGCCTCAGCGATATTGAGCAGTCACTGTCTATCCAGGAGCGCGATGCTGCGCTGTACGAGGACCTGCGAAAATACCACAAGGGCATAAGCGAGTTACCCGATGACAGCTACTACGACCTCATCACCGCCTGGGACATGCACACCTACCTGCCGGAGAACTCTCATTATAGTCCCATTATCTGCCTCTACGCGGTGCCGGAGCGTGGCAAGAGCCGAACCGGCAAAGGGATGATAAACGTAGCCTATCGAGGTATCCATGTTGAATCACTGAGAGAAGCCTATCTGCTGCGTGTCGCCAACGATCTCGGAGCCTCTCTCTTTTTCGATGTCAGGGATATCTGGCGCAAGGCTGAGCGATCAAACAGCGAAGATATCCTGCTGCTACGTTTTGAACGGGGAGCGAAAGTGGCCAGGGTCCTCTATCCGGATCGAGGGGCGCACGAGGATATGAGGTACTACAATATCTTCGGTCCGACCGTTATCGGCACCAATGAGGGCGTACACCATATCCTGGAGACAAGGGCAATCCAGATCAACATGCCCGAATCGACCAGGTCCTTTGAAAATGAGGTCACGCCAGGAAGCGCGCTGTCGTTGAAGGAGCGTCTGGTTCTCTTTCGCGCCCGTCATCTTGGTCAGACACTCCCTGACGTCGCCAAACCGGCAAAGGGTCGATTGGGTGATATTATGAAGCCGCTGCTGCAGATGATACTTCTCGCCAGTCCGGAGCGGGAGCAGGGCTTTCGGCAGCTTGTTCGTGACCTCGATAGAGACCGCCATCTGGAGAAGTCTGACTCTGTTGAAGCCCAGATCGTGGCAGCCGTTGCGGCATTGGCAGACGATGTGGAGAACGGCATTCTGGCGGTCAAACGGATCACGGAGGAAGTGAATACGGGTCGGCCTGAGAGGTACCGTTTCACACCGCAGCGGGTGGGCAGGAAGCTCTGGGCCCTCGGATTCAAAAAGGCGAAGACAAAAACCGGGGCTTCTGCCTTAATCTGGGACCAGAACCTGGTAGGCAAGTTAGTGACGTCTTACGACCTTCCACAAACGTCAGTAACGTCAGTAATACCAGAAAGCAGGGCTGAAGATACTGACGTTACTGACATTACTGACGTTTCTCACACCACATCTGAGGAGATCCCCTTCTGATGCCCTCTGATGATCTGAAGCGCAGGATTGACGAGCTGGACGGGACGATACACGGCGCCCTGAAGGCGGCGCTGAAGGTCTGCCCTGGACATGGGTCCCGACGACAGGAAAGCAGCGAGGTTGCCGGTTACCGTCCACAGGCATCACCGCCGCCAGAGCAGCAAATGCCGTATCTGAATGTCCGCGGCCACCTTGTAATACCATTCTCATCTCCGGTGAAGTACCACTGGTGGCGGGAAGGGCAGTCGGTTTCGGCCACCCTGGCCGAACTCAAGGCGAGAATCACCACTCAATCGCCCCCTCACGGGGGTGAGCAAGCTAATAGCAAGGAGTTAAGACATGAAGAACTCTCAGTGTAAACAGACAAAGTCAAACGGAGAGCGTTGCCGTGCTAACGCCGTGTCGGGGTCGAAGTATTGCTTCTGGCACTCACCCGAACAGGAATCGGCCAGAAAGAAGGCCCGTCAGCGCGGTGGCCACGCGAGGATGCAGCCGAAGCAGGTCAAGACGCTATCCTCGGACACTCCAAATGCGAAGATCAAGTCCGCTGATGATGTTGTGGGGCTGTTGAGCGAGACGATCAACCAAGTGCGTCGCGGCGAAGTCGATCCTAAGATCGCCAACGCCGTGGGTTATCTGTCTGGGATCATATTGCGAGCTCGTGAGCAGGGTGACATTGAGGAGCGAATAGTAGAACTCGAGACGGCTGTCAAAAGCGGTGGCCGGGGAAAAGTCACCAAACTCCGGCCGTCGGCATGAGCAAAGTAACTCTCAGAAGGAGAATGCTTGATGCGTAGTGTCAGAAGTCGATTGGAGAAGCTCGGCAGTGACATCCTGGTGGACGGAGACCAACGGGAATATGAGCGCCGTAAGCGATTCTACTGTAACTTGCGCAGCGCCTCGACGGATGCATTGTACATAAACCTACTGGCAACAGTCGGTGGGTTTGAGGCACCGAACTGGGTGCGGGCTGAATTCGAGAGGCCGATTCCCCCCGATTGTCCAGCCATTCTACTGAAGGAAGCCGAGCAGTATGCCAGGGAAGACGGCAGTAATTCCGAACCACCGGTGAGTGTTGTGGGATTAGAGAGAGCTATCCAGGAGGCCCTTGCGGAGTATTCGGAGTGGATCGGCCATACGCTGAACACGCCGGAGGATCTGTGTGAGTACCTGAAGGACCACAGCGATGAGATTCGCCGGTTGTCCATCGAGAAACCTCGTCTCTTCGACAGAACGTCCTTGCAGGGGGGGGCCGGTCACGATGTCACATAAGTGCAGACTCCAAAAGCTGATAAGAGACCTGAGGGTGGAGCCGGATGGTTTCATCTGCACGCGGGAGTATTTCGATTTGAATGTCGAGCACGCAAAGCGTTGGCTCGATAAGTTCCTGCACAGAGAACCAACGGAACCAGAAGCCAGGGCTATGGCCCTTTACATCCTGAAGAAGGCCCCGCGATGTCTGGGATTTGGCTTTGATCTGTCTGATGTGGGTCTGGAGGACAGCGAATGAGGCGGTTTGACGCAAGGCTCCGGGCGATCACGAAGGCGCTCCCGGCTCAGTCATCTGATGGCCTGAGCATCGAGGAGAGAGACGAGATCATTACGGCGGTTTTCGACGAATACCTGGCGATCCAAGGGGGCGAACAGATCACGAGAATTCATTCTGTCCGCACCGATCTGTCGGACCTTACCGTGAGCCTGATCCGTAACCTGGCTCATGCGATCCGGGCACTGATCGAGGATGTGCTACCGAATCTGGACTCCGGGCACGGACTGTAGGGGGGAACGAGAGCAATACAGTGATTATTCTGGGAAGAAAGGCAATAAAAGAGCTTGACGAGAGCCCTATACAATGTTATACTATTTTACATGGTACAATTGATCATGAAGCTGGACGAGTTTAGACTCGAACACAAGATAACGCAGGTACAGCTTGCCGATATATTGGACGTGACTTTTGCTACTGTAAACCGGTGGCTGAATGGGCACTCCCAGCCCAATAAGATACAGACATACCATATCAAGAAACTTCTCGCATCCAAAGGTAGGAAGAAATGAAGTGTGTCCTCTACGCCAGGGTGTCCTCCAAAGAACAGGAGAAGGAGGGATTCTCGATTCCTTCGCAACAGAAGCTGCTGCGCGAATATGCGCGTGAGAACAGCCTGAAGGTGATGCATGAATACGTCGACGTCGAAACCGCCAAGACAACGGGCCGGACAGGATATGGCGAGATGCTGGCATACGTCGGGGACTCAAGGCATGACTGTCGTGTGATTCTGGTGGAGAAGACAGACCGATTGTACCGCAATATCAAAGACTGGGTGACTCTTGACGAGTTCGATGTTGAGGTACACTTCGTCAAAGAGAACTTCATCTTTTCGAAGGACTCAAGGTCGTCGGAGAAGCTTCTCCACGGCATAAAAGTGCTGATGGCCAAGAACTACATCGACAACCTTTCTGAGGAAGTCAAGAAGGGACTTCTGGAGAAGGCAGAACAAGGCGAGTGGCCGCACCGTGCTCCCGTGGGGTATGTCAACAATCGGGAGACCCACAGGATCGAACCAGATCCGGAGAAAGGTCAGTTTGTAGCGAAACTGTTCGAGTGGTACGCAACCGGAGACCATTCTCTTGATCGGCTCTCACGTCTGGCGAAGGAGTCAGGTCTCTTCTCCACGAACTCTCAGGCCATCAACAAAGCCGGAATCCACCGTATTCTCATGAATCCGATCTACTATGGCGAATTCGTATGGAAAGGGAAGCGATACATCGGGTCCCATGAGCCGCTAATCACGAAGAGATCTTCCCCCGAAAAAGCGGACAGGTTAAGAAGATAGTGTTTGCCATCGCTCGAAGTCAACCGGGCTTTTCATTCCCAGTGACGAGTGACGGCGTTGACGGTTGTAAAAGACTTCGATGTACTCGAATATCTTCGCTTTAGCCTCCTGTCTTGTTTTGAATTGTTCACGATGCACCAGCTCTGTTTTCAAGGTCGCAAAGAACGACTCCATCGGCGCATTGTCCCAGCAATCCCCCTTGCGACTCATACTGCAAATCATCTCCGTTTTTGTGAGCAGTTTTTGATACTCCGTTGCGGCATATTGACAGCCGCGATCTGAATGATGCATCAAATCCGGTTTCACATCTCGACGACTGATAGCCTGACGCAATGCCTCAAGTGTCAACTCCGCCGTCACCCGAGGACCCATCGACCAGCCAACAAGCGTCCGCGAGTGCAGATCAATAACTCCGGCTAAGTACAACCAGCCCTCAGAGGTCCAGACATACGTGATATCGGACAGCCAGACCTCATTCGGATAGTCAGCACTGAAGTCACGATTCAGCAGATTCTCTGCAACCGGATGATTGTGTTTCGAGTTGGTTGTCACACGATACTTGCGCTTACCAACAGCGCGTATCCCACTGAGGCGCATCAACCTGGCCACACGGTTCTCACTGCATGACACACCTGATTCATTTAGCTCAACTGTCAAACGCGGCGAACCGTAGGTCTGACGACTACGATCAAAAGCGATACGAATCTCCCCGAGTAACACTCGATTGGACCGACTACGTTCGCTCTTGCATATTCCGAGCCATTCCGCCACCCGATTCCGAGGGAATGCGCCACCTGATTCCGATTGATCGCGCCATCCCCGGAGCAAAAGCTGACGCGGGATAGTCACTAACGTGGCATGTCACTTATCTT
>CBFDBU010000046.1:0-8058 GCA_965603125.1 uncultured bacterium
ACCGAAAGAGACGCTGCTTGAAAAAACAATTTACACAACTCTTGACAGGAACTCCCGAGAATCAATCCGGATCGAATGGCATAAGCTGTTTTTTTGTGGTTTTTGGTGTTTTTCTCTATATATATTGCCGCAACCGTGGTTCCGGGCCAGCGTAGAGGTAAGTGAACCTATGAAGACGCAGACCACAGACATACCCACAATCCTGTGGCATACGGCCTATACAGTTTTCGCATTGATGGCAAGTATGCTGCTTACCGCCCATACTATGGCCGCCGCCTGGGGCCACGGCGAACATGTCCGGATATCAAACCTGCATCGCATCGACGACGATTTCTATGCCTTTGCCAGCATGGTTACCGTGGAAGGTTTTGTCGACGGCGACCTCATGGTCGGCGGATCCAACGTGAGCACCGCCGGCGAGGTGACCGGGTCCGAAAATGTCTTCGCCTTTGAGTACCACCAGAAGGGCAAGACCGGTGGTTCCGTGAGATCATTCGCATACCGGAGTGTTATCGAAGGTCATGTCGGCCGCTCGCTGCTGGTGTGCGGCGCTGAGACCAGGATAGGCAGCCACGCCACGATCAGACGGGAGGCAAGGATCTACGGCGACCGCGTGACTGTCGACGGCACGGTCATGGGAGATCTCGTCGTGGAAGCCTCCCGAATCGAGATCAGGGGGCAGATCGATGGAAATGTCACGCTTGTGGCCAGGAAAATCGTGATCCATCCTCCTACCGTAATTAAGGGCGACTTCGCCTATACTTCCGACAACGAGGCCGAGATATACAATCCCGAAGGTGTAACTATCTTAGGAGAGGTAGACTGGCAGTTACCGAAAATTGAAGGGGAAGGCGACGAGGAAGATGAGAAGACTACGGTCAGGGGGTATATGGGCGCATCCAAGCTGCTAGCCGCGTTCCTGTTCGGGATAATCCTCATCGGTCTGTTCCGCATGTACGCCGAGGCGGCCTTCGACCAGATCCGTTACCGTTTCTCACTTTCGGTCGCAACTGGTTTTCTTGCCCTGTTTGTCTGCCTGCTGAGCCTCATTATGCTGGTAATCTCGCTCATTCTGCTGGTAGCGGGCTTGTCGCTGGCAACCGGGAAACTGGCGCTCCTCGGAGCCTTAATGGTAATTTTCTCGACCGTGGCGCTGCCCGTCACCAGTTTTGCCGGGGTATCCGGAGGCGTTCTCTTCTATTCGGGCAAGATAATCCTGGCGCTGCTGGTGGGCTTCTATCTGGTGCGGCTTTTCCGGCCTGAGCCGGTCGTTCTCGGCAAAGGACAGTTGTTCCTCGGACTGGTATTGCTTACCCTCCTGTTTGCCATCCCGTACGTTGGGTTTGTCCTGTACATCCTGGCCGGCATCATCGGCGCCGGCGCCATTGTGTTGGGCATCAAGAACTGCCACCGGCCCTCCGAAGGCCTGCCGAAGACTGACGCCCAGGCGAACACCTGAATAGGATTATCAGTGGTGTTGTGCCGTCAGGTGTCTCTGCCTGAGGCTCCCTCATCACCTGTCGTCAGTTGTCAGCCTGGGACGCCCGACAACCACGCTTATGACGAATCCGCCTGATTCCATGTATGACAAAAATGCTTTTTCAACAAGCTGCCACTGCTGGAATCTCCTGCTACGGCTACAACGCAGGGGGCAAGGGTCATACACCCGGAGGCGCTGAAATATGTTGCGTTTTTCGAGACCGCTCCTATATTGGCGATGCCGACAGGGCAGCCTCTGATGCGATCCTGTCGGCGGGTTCTTTGCAGGATAAGTCTACTCGCCTGTTGCCAATACAGGCTTTTATGTGCGCCATTAGCTCAGTTGGTAGAGCAGCTGACTCTTAATCAGCGGGTCCTAGGTTCGAGCCCTAGATGGCGTATTTTTCTGTGGGGGTTTGGTGCCTCAGGTTGACGCAGCCCGGCAGCATTGAGGCCGAATACGCCCGCCGTGAAGTAACCGTCGAAACCCAACATATTCCCGTGAATGGCAATGGAATATCCGTCGACCCCTCGTTGGTCCCACGACGAAGTACGGCCTATCGAGCTCGGTAGCCATAGACAAGATATTCGTGAGAACAGCTAACGTGGAATAGAAACCCTGATTAGCGGACATAAGGTGTGAGAAATTTGCACATGAATGCCGATATACTATAGATGAGAATTACCCCTCTGCTGCAATCAAACAGGTGAGGATAACCGTGAGGAAACTGCCGCTTCAACCCGAGGATCAAAGCGAAGTATACGGAGAATCGTGTAAATGACTCAAGACAGAAGAACAAAGAGATCGCTCATCGAGGAACTGGAAAAGCTTCAACTACAAGTTGCTGAGTTGGAGCCTCTTGGGTGCGAGCGCAGGGAGGCCGACGAAGCACTAATAGAATCCGAACAGAGGTATAGGGCATTATATAAAGGTTCTGCTGAGGGGATACTTGTCGCAGACATTGAAACAAAGGAACTTCGGTATGCTAATCCGGCAATCTGCAGGATGTTGGGCTACACGGAAGAAGAGCTGCAAGGAATCGGTGTGGCGAACATTCACCCCAAGGACGCCTTACAGCACGTGATCTCTGAATTCGAAGCGCAGGCACGAGGAGAAAAGTTAGTAGCACCTACTATTCCGTGTTTGCGAAAAGACGGGACAACATTTTATGCCGATATCTGTACGGCTAAACTCCAGATCGATGGAAGGGAATGCAACGCAGGCTTTTTCACCGATGTCACCGAGCGCAAACAGGCGGAGGAGGCACTAAAAAGAGAGAAGGAAAAGGCAGAGAAATACCTGGATATAGCAGGAGTGATGCTGGCGACAGTCGATACTGACGAAAACATAACCCTCATTAACAAGAAGGGTTGTGAAATCCTGGGCTATAATGAGGAGGAGCTCATAGGTAAGAACTGGTTTGACCTCTTGGTCCCCCAGGAGAAAAGGGGAGAAATAAGGGACGTCTTTGGTAAACTGACGGCAGGCGATATTGAGCCGGTTGAATACTATGAGAATACATTGCTGACAAAGAATGGAGAGCAACGACTGATCGCCTTCCATAACACAGTGGTCAGAGACACAAGTGATCAGATAGTTGGAGTGCTACTTTCTGGCGATGACATCACCGACCGCAAACAGGCAGACGGCATGTTGCTGGAGAGCGAAGAACGCTACCACCGAATCACAGAAGCGGTTACGGACTACATTTACACGGTACGCATCGAGAATGGACAACCTGCCGGGACTGACCACAACCAGACTTCTGAAGCTGTAACCGGCTACTCGCCCGAGGAATTCAATCGCGATCCCCATCTGTGGATTCAAATGGTTCCCGAGGAAGACAGGGACACGGTCAGAAATCAGTTATCGCGAATCCTCTCGGGCGACGATACAGAGCCAATCGAGCATCGCATTGCGCGAAAAGACGGTTGTGTCCGATGGGTATTGAGCACTCTGGTTGCCAATCGTGATGGCCGCGGTAACCTTCTGTCTTACGATGGCCTGATTCGCGACATCACCGATCGCAAGCAGGCCGAGGAGGCACTGCGAATAAAGGAAAGCGCCATAAAATCTTCGCTTAATGCTATCGCAATCACTGACCTTGAAGGCAAGCTGACTTATGTGAACCCGTCATTTCTTGGATTATGGGGATATGATACCGAGCAGGAGATCATTGGAAAGGTGGCGGTCGAATCCTGGCAAATGGAAGAAAAGGCCCGGGAAGTAATGCAATCATTGCAGGAGAAGGGAGGGTGGTTCGGCGAGTTGACCGCCAAGAGAGAAGACGGTTCACTTTTTGATGTCCAGCTTTCAGCAAATATGGTTACCGATGAAACTGGCAGCCCTGTCTGCATGATGGCTTCATTTGTCGATATCACCGAGCACAAGCGGTCCGAGGAGACGCTCGTGCGGCGCGCGGAATTCGAACGGTTGATCAGCGAGGTATCTTCGGGTTTGGTGGGATTAGGCATGGACGAGTTGGACACCGGCATCGAAGTCGCTCTGGCTTCCATTGCGTCTTTCTCCCGTGCCGACCGCGTCTATGTGTTTCTGTTCAGGGATGGCAACGCGCTCATGGATAACACCCACGAGTGGTGTGCCGAGGGCGTGGAACCCCAGATCGGGAACCTCAAGAATATCACGGTCGGCGACGAATTACCCTGGTTCTCCGAACGCATCCGCAATGGCGAAGTCGTCCATGTGCCCGACGTTTCTGCACTGCCGCCCGAGGCCCGGCTCGAACGCAAGCACTTCGAGGACCAGGCTATCCAGTCGCTCATAGTTGTGCCCATAGCGTCGGGCGGCCGCCTGCTCGGTTTTCTCGGCTTCGACGCGGTGCGCGGGAGACGTGTCTGGACTGATGACGACCAAGCCGTGCTGCGCATCATCGGTGAAAACTTCGCCCACTTGATCGAGCGCAAGCGGGCCGAGGAGGCGCTGCGAAAGTCCGAGGGCAGTTACCAGGAACTGTTCACTTCGCTGCTTGAGGGCGTCGGTGTCGTGGATGAGTACGAAAAGATCGTTTACTGCAACCCAGCCTACGCGCGTATCTTCGAGGAAGATGGTCCCGAAAGCATGATCGGCACAAATCTTCTGCAATACGTTACCCCGAACCAAAAGGAGATAATACAGCAGCAAACCGCTCACCGGAAGATGCGGCAGTCCTCCCAGTATGAACTCGGAATCGTCACCGCAAACAACAATCGGAAGATCTTACATGTATCGGTCTCCCCACGCTTCAATGAGAGCGGCGTATACATCGGTGCGTTCGGCAATGTCGTCGACATCACCGAAACCAAACGCCTGCAGGAATTGGAATCTCGCGCGCAACGGCTCGAAACGGCCGGTACCATCGCCGGTCAGGTTGCCCATGATTTCAATAACCTGCTGGCACCTCTCATGGCGTACCCGGAACTCATTCGGGATGAGCTGCCGAAGGACCACCCTGCTTTGGCATACCTGGGTGCTATTGAGACGGCGACCGCACAAATCGCTGATATCAACCAACAGCTCCTGACCCTTGGAAGAAGAGGACATTACAACCAGGAACCGCTGAACCTCAATGAAATCGTCCTGCAGGCAAGTAAAGGAATCGAACCTTTACCTGATACTATGGCTTGCGAAGTCAATCTCAGTAAAGACCTGATGAACATTCTGGGTGGTGGCGCCCAAATCAATCGGGTTATCTCGAATCTGTTGGATAACGCCCGTGACGCTATGCAGGACGTCGGGTATATTTCGGTCAAGACCGAGAATTACTATGTTGATGAGGTGTCGATCGCGTACGGCCGCATTCCTAAGGGGGAATATGCTAAACTGACCATATCTGATACTGGTTGCGGTATCCCTGACGATATCGTCCAGAGGATTTTCGATCCCTTCTTCACGTCCAAAACCACTGACAAGAAGCGGGGCTCCGGTCTTGGCCTGAGTGTGGTCGATGCCGTGGTTAGAGACCACGGTGGATATATAGATCTGAGCAGCAAAGTCGGCGGGGGAACTTCGTTTTACCTGTATTTCCCTGTCACCCGAAAGACAGTTGCCGGACAAGATTATGACAAGATTCCCGGAGGTACTGAGACCGTCCTGGTTGTCGATGATGACAGTCTGCAGCGAGACGTTTCCCTTAGGCTCCTCGAGAAGCTCGGTTACCGAGTCAGCACCGCCGAAAGCGGTGAGAAGGCCATCGAGTTGCTGAAGGAGAAGCCTCAGGATCTCCTGGTTCTGGACATGATTATGCCGCCGGGAATAGACGGCGCCGAGACATACCGACGTGCTATCGAGATCAACCCCGATCAGAAAGCGATAATCACATCCGGATTCTCAGAGACAAAACGGGTTCTTGAAGCGCAGAGCCTGGGCGCCGGCACCTTCCTCAAGAAGCCCCTGACCGCAAGCGCTATCGCCGCAGCAGTAAGAAAGGAACTGGACAGAAAAGTCAAGGTGACCGTCTAGCAGCTTGTTGGGAAAATCGGAACAGAATGCAAGCTGTTGTGCCGTCAGGTGTCTCTGCCTGACGGTTCCCTCATCACCTGTCGTCAGGTGTCGGGCAGGGACGCCCGACCACCACGCTCATGACGAATCCACCGTTATCCGAGTATGACAAAATTCTTTTTCAACAACCTGCTAAGGACGTACTGAGTGGCAGGTCATTGCCCCGCAGGAAGGATGATGGCAGTCTGACAATACACGCGGGCGCCCGCGAAGCTCACATCCACAGCCTTCTGTCCAGACTGCGATAGTGAATGCCTTCTGCTATGTGGCCCAGTTCTATGCCTTCAGAACCTTCCAGGTCGGCAATCGTGCGGGCCACCTTCAGGATGCGATCGTAGGCCCGCGCGGACAAACCCTGTTTGCCTATGGCTGCCGCCAACAGTGTCCGCGACTTCTCGTCGATCTTACAGTAATTCTGGATGTCACGCGATTCCATGTGGGCGTTGCAGAAGATATCCTTCTCATCGGCAAAACGAGTCAACTGCCTCTGGCGGGCCAGGTTGATGCGCTGACGCAACACCTCCGACTTTTCCCCCCAGGCATCTGATGAAAGCTCCTTGAACTTGACCGAGGGGACGGTTATGTGTATGTCGATTCGATCCATGAGCGGTCCCGAGATGCGAGACATGTACCGCTGGATCTCACCGGTGGAGCAGTTGCAGTCGTGCCCGGGATCACCATGGTAACCACACGGGCAAGGGTTCATGGCGCTGACCAGCATAAACCCCGCAGGGTAAGTCAGGGTAGTCGCCGCGCGTGAAATGGTCACCTGGTTGTCCTCCATCGGCTGACGGAGCATCTCGAGAATGTCCTTCTTGAATTCGGGAAGTTCGTCAAGGAACAGCACGCCGTTATGGGCCAGCGAAACCTCTCCCGGCTTGGGGATAGCGCCGCCGCCGATCAATCCGGCGTACGAGACCGAATGATGAGGAGCCCGAAAGGGGCGCGTGGCGATCAGGGCAGCGCCGGTGGGAAGGCGACCGGCTACTGAGTGGATCTTCGTTGTCTCCAGTGCTTCCTCCAGCGCCATGTCAGGCAGAATCGTGGGTGTGCGGCGCGCCAACATCGTCTTGCCCGATCCGGGCGGGCCTATCATGACGATATTGTGCCCCCCGGCGGCGGCCACTTCCAACGCCCGCTTGGCGGACTCCTGACCCTTCACGTCGGCAAAGTCGATTTTGTACGTATGAGCCGCACGGAAAACGGAGACCGTGTCTACAGTAAATCGTCTGATAGTCGATTCGTCCTCAAGGAAGTGAACCGCTTCCTGAAGTGTTCCCACCGGGAACACGGGCAGTTTCCCACTCATGGCGGCTTCCCTGGCGTTCTGTTTCGGGACGATGATGCCTTTGATATCCTTGCCGGAACTGAAATTCAGGGCCATCGGCAACACTCCCGGCACCGGCCGCAAGGCGCCGTCGAGTGACAACTCCCCTACCATCGCGTACTCGTCACACCGGTCGCGAAGAATCTGGCCGGTGGCGGCCAGAATGCCCACTGCGATAGGCAGGTCGAAGGCCGAACCTTCCTTCCTGATGTCCGCCGGTGCCAGGTTTATGGTCACACGCTTGGAGGGGAACATGAAGTCCGAGTTCTTGATTGCTGCGGTAACACGCTCTTTTGATTCCCGGACGGCGCCATCAGGAAGCCCAACCGTGATAAATCCCGGTAATTGCTGTTGAATATCCGCTTCCACAACCACCGTGTAAGCGTCCACACCAAGAGTTGCCGATGAGATTGTCCTGGATAACATGGAATTACACCTCACGATCTTCTGAGTCTGCATGTCCTTGCGCCTGCCGAAACCTCACAACCTTCTGAGTCTGCGCTTGTCCTTGCGCTTGCCGAAACAGCGGGTAGTTCGTCCAGCTAAGACAACCACCCGACTCCTCTCCCGTCGGGAGCCGATGCTACCCACGGGTTTGAGGCCGATGACCGTCCGCTATCCCTGGCTTAAGTATAGGGAAACGTGCTGACAGATCGTGTCAGTCCAAGTTTGCTTTTTTCAGGCTATTTGTCTGATTTCGGTACAGACCCACGACATAGGTAACAGTTATGCTACGGCACAAGCTAAGGAGGTG
>CBFDBU010000047.1:0-7867 GCA_965603125.1 uncultured bacterium
CAAAGTGTTACCCATGTAATGAGTCTATTCTGTTTCCTATGTTCCGGTACGTACATTCGCTTGTCCCCTCCATAAATGGTGGGCCACCCAACGGTTGAGACGCTGGGGCGGCGGCTGAGGAGACGGTAGCCGATGGCGGGTACTATTCGCCGAACGAGTTGTCCAAGGCCGAGGCGGTCGGGGTTGAGGTGCTGGTGCCGGTGAAGGAAGCGACGTCGACACCGGGACCGTTTCACAAGTCTTGTTCCACTTATGATGAAGCGAGGGATGAGTATATTTGTCCTTTGGGCGGGTCTCTGAGTTACTGGTGGTCACGTCCCAATCCTCACGGGAAGTATCGGGTGGGGGTGTACCGTTGTTGTAGTTACCGGGATTGTCCCGAGCGATGGCAGTGTTCACCGCAGAAGAAGGGACGTTGTATTGTTCGTGGTGAACATGAGTTGGCGGTGGCGAGGCAGCGTGAGAAACAGCGCTCGGCGGAGAAGCAGAGGGTTCTCAGATCGCGCAAGGCGATTGTAGAGATTGTATTTGCGCAGATCAAGGAGCAGATGGTGTTCCGTCGGTTTACGGTGCGTCATTTGGAGAATATGCGAACACAGTGGTCGCTGATGTGTACGGCTTTCAATTTGAAGAAGCTCTATCGATTCTGGTTGGAGGATCGCATCGTGTTCGGCTGAGCAGCCGCCACAGGGGATGAATCCACCCGATACCGGGATCGGGCGACGACACCACCCAAAACCGACTATCGGCTGAGCAAATTGATAATGTATACCAAAAACACACTGGAGAGACCCAGTTTTGAGACGGCCTCCTTGGGGATCGGCCACACGGTCGTTTTGTGGGGCATGAAGCCCCGTGGCATTCTTGTCTGGGCCTTGTGGCGGCAGTTGGTTTTCTCTATATTCCGGTCAATGAAAACAATCGACCTGCGAAGCGACACAGTCACCCGGCCAAGTCCGGCGATGCGTCAGGCGATAGTCGAGGCTGAAGTCGGCGATGATGTATTCGGTGATGACCCGACCGTCAATGAACTCGAACGGATGGTCGCAGACCTTTTCCAGAGGGAGGCCTCCCTTTTCGTACCGTCGGGGACGATGGGCAACCAGATTTGTCTGAAGGCACACTCGCAACCGGGATGGGAGTTGCTGTGCGATCGGGAATGCCACATTGTCAATTATGAGGCGGCAGGTCCCGTTGTGCACTCCGGTCTCCTGGTGAACCTTCTCACGACCGAGAGCGGCATGATTACAGCCGCTATGGTCCGGGACAACATCCGCCCGAAAAACATCCATTGCCCCGAAACCAGGCTGGTCACGCTGGAGAACACTCATAATCGCCACGGCGGGACGATCCTCCCCCAGGAAGAAATCCTCGAAGTAAGAAAAGCCTGTGACGAATTCGGCCTCATTCTGCACCTGGACGGCGCCCGGATCTGGAACGCTCACGTGGCCACCGGTATCTCGCTTGCAGAACTGACCCGGCCTTTTGATTCGGTCTCGGTCTGCCTGTCGAAAGGATTGGGTGCTCCCATCGGCTCTCTGATCCTGGGCTCCGCGGAGTTCATCGAGAAGTGCCGCCGCGAGAGGAAGCTCTTCGGAGGCGGGATGCGCCAGGCGGGGATTATTGCCGCTGCGGGTCTTTACGCCGTGAGGAACAATATAGACCGTCTTGCCGAAGATCACGCCAACGCGCGCCTGTTGGCTGAAGGCTTGGATCGGTTGCAGGCGTTTGATATAGACCTCACAAAAGTGCAGACCAATATCGTTGTCGCCAATCTCAACGGCGATCTGACTCCGGAACCGCTGCTTGCTACATTGAAGGAGGGCGGTGTCTTAGCGGTGCCGTTCGGGCCACGGAGGGTCAGGTTTGTCACCCATCTTGACGTAAGCCGCGCCGACTGCGAGGAAGCACTGGAGAGGGTAGGGTCCGTTCTGTCATAGAGCAAAGAGCGAGGAGGTTAGACAATGACTGACACACAATTCTGGTACGGCATTGTGAGCTTGGGGGTTATGGCAGCAGTCGCCATTGTTGTCCCTTTGATTACCTTCAAATACAACAAGCAGTTGAAAGAGTTCGAGTTCTCGAAGCTGATATCGCAAAAGGCGCTTGAGGTCATGGCGGAATCCTACCACCGCGTACACGTCATTAATAGAAGTTTGGGCCCGCATGGTGATCTTGACCCCTCCGCCAGGAATGATCTTCACAAGAGCATAGACGATGCAAGGATATACTGGGAGCGTAATCTGTTCTATCTGCCCGAGAATATAAGAAAAGAGATTATTCCTCTAACCAACTTAGCGTCTACGAGTATATCGAGTACACAGTCCGAAGAAGTGTTTTTTGATAAGGCATTAGATAAAATCGTAGACATGTTCGGGAACATAGAGACAGCGTTTGCGGAGATCATGAAACGCTACAACGTTATCGACAGAGTGTTGTAGAATCCCTAACCGGCGGATAGTATGCAAACCGCTGCCGACAACTCCTTTACCATCCTCGGTTCCTCATCAGGAATGCCGCAGGCAACACGGGCCTGCTCCGGCTACCTGCTGAAAACAGGAAAGAGCCTCAGCCTGATAGACTGTGGTGGTGGCGTGACGTCGTCGTTCCTGCGATGCGGCTTCAGGCCGTTCGACGTCGATCGCGTTTTCATCAGCCACTCCCACCCCGATCACTGCTGCGAGTTGCCGCTGTTCATCCAAATGCTGTACCTCGCGGGAAGACTGAAACCGCTGGATATCTACCTGCCCGAAGAGTTCGTGGAGCCGTTTCGCGCCTTCATGAATGCCGTCTACCTGCTGCCCGATAAGCTGCCGTTCGACATGAACGTAATCGGCTGCCGGGATGGTTTCGCATTCTCGGACGTCTTTCGCCTCACCATGATCGGCAACCGTCACTTGCAGGGTTACGCCGACTATATCGACCGACTCCGGCTGCCCAACCGGATGCAATGCCACTCGTTTGTGATAGAGATCGACGGTGGAAAATCGCTTTTCTACTCGGCTGACATTCGTGATCTGAATGACGTGGCGAGTTATCTCGACAGCCATGACTACGTGGTGATCGAAACCACCCACATCGATCTCAATCAACTCATTGAACATGCGACAGCGGCCGGGATGGGACAGTTCGTCCTGACCCACTTAGGGACAGTGGACGAGGTCGATCACATCCGGCAGAAAATCGCAAAGGGCGCCTCGGACAGATTCATTATCGCATACGACGGATTGACATTGGAGTTATAGCAGGCTGTTGAAAAACACGGGACAGAAAAAAAGACAGCGTCTTCGTTACCCAATGGGTCATTCCCACCCCACCGGTCATCACTGAGCGCGCGTGGTTTTCCAAAACTACCGGGTGGCGGTTGTTTCTTTGTGGCCGGTGTACGTCCTTATGCACAGGCCAGTCCTTAACCCGGCAGCCTCAGGGTGCCTGCCTCGCGCTAATCCAGTAGGCCGACGACAAGAAGCTGGTCCGTGCGGAGCAACGCCCTCGGCCGCTTGTGCACCCTGCCCGCCTGCGGTCGCTTTCCGAAACCTGCCCTCTCAACCCATCCTGCGGAGGAGGCCAACCACTTTTCCGGCAATACGGAACTCCCCCGATCGCTTGTCGACGATGATCGGTTCAAAGGCCCGGTTCTCCGGCTGCAGGCGTACCCGGTTGCCTTCGGGGAAATAGCGTTTCACGGTGGCTTCGCCGCCGACAACAGCGACCACGATATCCCCGCGGCGAGCGACCGCCTGCTTCTTGACCAGCACCAGGTCGCGATCGAGAATACCGGCGTCCTTCATAGAATCGCCGGTCACGGTGAGAGTAAAGCTGTCCCCCTTGGGCAGGAACGAGAAGTCGACCGCGATCTCACCTTCGACATTCTCCACGGCGTCGATCGGCAACCCGGCCGGGACCGACCCCACCAAAGGCACCCGCCCGATTTCGCCCACCAGCGAGCGAGTCAGTTCCAGCCCGCGGGAGATCAGGGCGTGCTTATTCAAATACCCCTTTCGGATCAGGGCGTTCACGTGCAGGCGCACGCCGTTGGTCGATCTGATTCCGAACTGGTGTCCGATCTCACGAATCGTAGGCGAGGTGCCGTGATCCCTGATCATGCTCTCAATGAAGCCAAGCACCGCTCGCTGCCGGTCTGTCAGACCCTTCTTCATAAGCCTTCAATTATCCACTGCCCATACCGTGTCATTTGCTGACTTACGATACTGCCCATATGTTCATCTGTCAATAACAAATTGCGACCGAAGCTCCAAAAAGCAGCCGACGGCTGTCTTAGTATGGCCGAGGATTTTTGTTTGAAATCGAAACCGGGCGCGTTATATAAGCTGTAAATTTGCCTGATTGTGGTGGGCAAGTTCGGGAATCCGATGTTGGGCCGGGAGTTGCTGCTGCGAGGCGTTCGGCGGCTGCGTGGCTTATCAACGGGTAACTGCAAACGTTAGGAATAGGACAAGGAAAATGAAGACGTTCATTCTGATGACCAAACTGGCCCCCGAGGCGGCGGCGCGGATGAAAGAACGAGAGCAGATGGGGCAGGACTGGCTCGAACAGGTCACGACGAAGTGTCCCGAGGTGAAGTTCCTGGCGCATTACGCCCTTCTGGGCAACTACGACTTTATGGCTATCTACGAGGCTCCCGACGAGGAGACCGCCGCCAAGGTGTCCATGATCAGCATGGCCAACGGGGCCTTCAAGGCCGAAAGCTGGGTTGCGATACCGTACAAGCGCCTGGTGCAGCTTTCACGGGAGATATAGGCGACGGCTGCCTTCGCTGAGGGTGAACGTCACCTCCCATCGCGTCTGCCGCTCAACCGACTTACAGGCTATCCGCTCGGTGCGGGCCTGAGGCGGCGTTGACCTGAGAACCCGAACATCCCGTGCCGCTGGAGTAAAGGTGACAAACACGTTCAAGGACATCCAGGCGAACGCCATAGCCGACAACATCTTTAACCTGGTGGGGAAGGACTGGATGCTGATTACGGCCGGTACTTCTCAGGCATGCAATACTATGACAGCCAGTTGGGGCGGCTTTGGGGTTCTGTGGAACAAGCACATCTGCTGGTGCGTGATCAGACCCCAGCGGTTCACCTACCAGTTTATGGAGAAGGCCGCCCGATTCACGTTGTCCTTCTTTGATGAAAAGTACCGCGACGCACTGACGCTGTGCGGCACCAAATCCGGACGGGACTGTGACAAAGTCGCACAGGCTGGGCTCACACCGCGCGAGACGAGATCCGGATCGGTCTTTTTCGACCAGGCGCGGCTGGTGATTGAATGCCGTAAGATATACTTCCAGGACCTGGACCCGGACAACTTCCTCGACCCCAAAATCCACGATGAATACCCTGACAGGGACTATCACCGCATGTATCTTGGAGAGATCGAGCGCTGCCTTGCGCGCTGAGCGCACCACGCAGATCAATCAGAAGCGACGTATCCAGAGAGTCCGTACCCGGTCTTGTACAATATCAGAAGGCCGGGGCCTTGCCGGTCCCGGCCTTTCGTATATCGTTGACTGACGACCGGCTCTCAGTCGCCCTCTTCCCTTTCCCGCTTGGCCTCCTCGATAACCTTCAGGGCACTCTCGTGCGGGACTTCCTCGTAGCCGGAGAACTCCAGGGAATAAACGCCCTGTCCCTGCGTCATGGAGCGAAGGTCCACCGAGTACTGATAGAGTTCCGCCTGTGGAACGGACGCCCGGATGATCTGATTACGGCCGTCGGGATCCATCCCTGCGATTCTCCCGCGGCGTGAGGACAGGTTGCCCATGACATCGCCCGTGTACTCGTCGGGAACGGACACTTCGATATTGTAGATCGGCTCCAGAAGGACTGGTTTTGCCTCGAGGAAACCCTGCTTGAAGGCCATCGATCCGGCAATCTTAAAGGCCATGTCCGATGAATCGACCTCATGGAAAGAGCCATAGAAAAGAGCGACCTTGACATCAACCACCTGCGCCCTGGCAAGGCCGCCGTGCGTCATCGATTCCACGATGCCCTTCTGCACGGCCGGGATGAACTTGCTGGGGATGATTCCCCCTTTGATCTTGTCAATGAACTCAAACCCGGCGCCCCTGTCGTTAGGCTCTATTCTGATGTGTACTTCTCCATACTGACCGCGTCCGCCGGATTGTTTCTTGTGTCGGTATTGGGTTTCGGCCTTGCCCTTGACCGTCTCCCGATAAGGTATCTTGGGCTTGATAAGATCGACCTCCACGCCGAACCGGTCCTTCAGCTTCTCTGTCAGGACCTCGATATGGGTCGGCCCCTGACCATAAAGCACCTGCTGACCCAGGGCCGGGTCTGCCACCAATTTGAAAGTGGGATCTTCCTCGTGAAGTCTGTGCAACCCGTTGGATATCTTTTCCTCGTCTCCTTTGGTCTTGGCCTTGATGGCGACATCCATGACCGGGTTCGGGAATTCGAGCGCAGGCACCGTCAAACCGCAGTCGGTTCCAGCCAGGCTGTTGCCGGTGTGGGTGTTCTTCAGTTTTACCAGAACGCCAATGTCACCGGCGGGCACGGACTTGAGTTCGACTCTGGTCCTCCCCTGGAAAGTGTAGATCTGGGTGACTCGTTCGCTGCCGTCCGTCTGTTGATTGGCGAGGTCAAGCCCTGACGTGATTGTCCCGGAAAAGATCTTCATATAGGAGAGTTCACCCAGGTGGCTTTCCGACACCGTCTTGAAAACATATGCCAGGGGCTTGCCGGAGGCGTCAGCAGGCACCTCAACCGTATCTTCCGAACCGGTTTTCACCGATCGTACGGCCGGCATGTCGTCGGGGGAAGGAAGATACGTGGAGATAAAATCAAGCAACAGCCTGACGCCGATATTCCTTGCTGCCGATCCGCACAGGAGAGGATAGAACTTCCCAGTGGCGATACTCGTGCTAAGACCCTTGAGGAGATCGGTATCGCCAAGCGTACCTTCCTCAAAGTACTTCTCCAGGAGCGCATCGTCTCCTTCGGCGGCCACCTCGATCAGCTTCTCACGCTGAGCTTCAGCCGCCTCCTTGAGATAGGCAGGGATCTCGGTCTCGGTTCTCTTGCCGTCGACATCGTACAAGTACGCCTTCATCTGCAACAGGTCCACGATGCCCTTGAAGTCCTGCGCCACACCGATAGGCAATTGCACCGGCCCTACCTGGTTGCCAAAGGCATCTGTCAGGCTGTCCAGATTGGCTTGCCAGACCACGTTGTCGTTTTCCATCTTGTTCAGAAAGAAGAGACGGCCGGGATTGAACCTGGCCAGCGTTTTCCACTGAAGCTGCGTGCCTATCTCTACCCCGGAAGTGGCGTCTATCACCATCAGCGTCGTCTCAGCCACCTTCAGACAGCTCAGCAACTCGCCGATGAAATCGGCATGTCCGGGTGTGTCGAACCAGTTGACTTTGTGTCCCTGCCACTCACAGGCAAGCAGTTTGGAGGAAATTGAGGTTCTTCGGGCAATCTCGGCATCGGTATAGTCCAGTATCGAACTGCCGTCGTTGACGCGGCCGACACGGTTGTTGACGCCGGTGCAGAATGCGATGGCATCAGCCAGACTTGTTTTCCCGCAACCGCGCTGCCCTGCCAGGCACAGGTTTCGGATTTTGTCAGTCGTGTATTCCTTCACCGGAGTCCTCCAGATAATCTGATATTACACCACACAATCGATCCCGCGAATCAGAGACCCGTGGAATCGAGAGCCCATATTATCAAAATCGCCATGGATTGTCAATCGGTTTCAGGCTGAGCGTCCAAAAAGAGCGTGGTGTCGGGTGTCCCTGCCCGACACAATGGTATTCCACCCGCAGCGGCGGGTGAGCTAGTGTAGTGTTTCCATAACGGCTTTACAATGCCCGACCTTTTCCAGGATCTCC
>CBFDBU010000048.1:0-7427 GCA_965603125.1 uncultured bacterium
ATGATGATGTAACCGGGACTATCCTCGACTCTATAGCCGATGGAGTCTTTACCGTCGACCGCGAGTGGCGGATCAGTTCCTTCAACAGGGCCGCGGAGGAAATCACCGGCATCCTGAAGGAAGAAGCTGTCGGCCAACGTTGCTGCGACGTGTTCCATGCTTCAATCTGCGAAACGAACTGCGCTCTCAGGGAGACATTCGAAACCGGGCGGTCAGTAGTCAACCGCGCGATCTACGTCATCGATGCGGATGGAGAGAGAGTCCCGATCAGTATTTCAACAGCCGTTCTGAAAGACAAGAACGGAAATACTATCGGAGGAGTGGAGACATTCAGGGACTTAAGCGCGATCGAGGAGCTCAGGCGGGAACTGGAAAAGAAATACTCTTTCAACGATATCGTAAGCAAGAGCGACAAGATGTTGCAGCTTTTCAAAATCCTTCCCAGCATCGCTCAGAGCGACAGCACAGTTCTTATCGAAGGTGAAAGCGGTACCGGTAAGGAACTGGTCGCCCGCGCCCTGCACGATCTTTCCCACCGGAAGGACGGACCAATCGTGGCGGTCAACTGTGGAGCACTCCCGGACACACTCCTCGAATCGGAGCTTTTTGGCTACAAGGCCGGCGCGTTTACCGATGCCCGCAAAGACAAACCGGGTCGCTTTGCGATGGCCGACGCCGGCACGATATTTCTTGACGAAATCGCTGATATTTCTCCCGCGTTGCAGGTGCGGTTGTTACGGGTCATTCAGGAAAGAACCTATGAACCGCTGGGCGCCACGGAATCGGTTCCAGCTGATATTCGTGTCGTTGTGGCAACCAACAGGGACCTCGAAAAGCTCGTCAGAAAAGGAGAGTTTCGGCAGGATCTGTACTACCGAATAAACGTGGTCCGCATCATGTTGCCGCCGCTTCGCGAGCGCAAGGAAGATATCCCTCTGCTGATCGATCACTTCATCCGCCGTTTTAATAATCTCAAGAAGAAGCATATCTCGGACATTTCACCTGATGCGCTGGCGGTCCTGATGGGTTATGACTACCCCGGCAATATCAGAGAGTTGGAAAATATCATCGAGCATGCGTTCGTTCTCTGTCAGGGCACCGTCATTAGCATCGATAATCTGCCCGAGAATGTCAGACCCAAAGAGGTCAAACCCGTAGCCGAGTTGACATCGATAGATGATCTTGAAGCTGTTTTCATCACCAGGGTACTAAGAAGGAATAACTTCAGCAGAAAGAAAACCGCCGAAGAGCTGGGAATGCATAAGACAACACTCTGGCGAAAAATGAAGAAATTGGGAATCCGCCCTCCCAATTGACATTGGTTGCATATACGCAACCAATGCTATCGTAATGGTTGCACGTGCGCAGCCCCTCGTCCTATTCCCCAGTCGCCAGACAATCATATTATGTTCGTAAGTCTTTACATATAAGCATGATAGCATTTATATCCGTCGGGTAAGGGCGGTCAGGCATAAATTATGCTTTGACAATGAACACGATTATGAAGGTTGCAATTCCGACATGGGATGGGCGTGTTTCACCCGTCATGGATACAGCGCGCCATTTACTTGTGACTGAGTTTGCCGATGGCAGCGAGGTTTCCAGGGAAACCGTGATTATCCCTCAAGCTAACATTTCCGGCCGCGTGAGTTTTCTTACGGATCTCGGTATTGATGTTCTGATCTGCGGAGCCATCTCGCATCAGTTCGAGCACATGCTTGCTGCCTCGGAGATAAAGCCATACCCTTGGTTCCGCGGTAATGTTGACGAGATCATTGCCGCCTATTTCGGTGGGGTTTTGCAGAATGACAGTTTTCTTTTGCCCGGCTGTAGGCGTCGCGGCCGGGGAAGGGGCCGACGCCGTGGATGGCGTGCAGGTCAGGGTGGACGCAAACAGTTCTAAGGAGGAATGATGAGAATAGCGGTTTCATCTGAGGGAAAGGATCTGACCAGCAGTGTTGATCCACGATTTGGGCGGGGGTCATACTTCCTGGTCTTCGATACCAGTGACGAGAGCCTCGAGGTCGTTGAAAACGGCCAGAACGTTCATGCTGCTCAGGGAGCCGGGGTTCAGGCTGCCGAGAATGTCGCCCGCAAGAACGTAGACATTATTGTAGCGGGGAACTTCGGCCCCAAGGCGTTTCAAGCTCTTGAAGCGGCTGGTATCAAGGTTGCATTATGGGCGGACGGGACGGTTTCAGAGGCAATTGAATTAGCCCGAAACAACAAGCTCAAGATATGCGACAGTGCCAATGTCGAGGGGCACTGGATGTAGTGTCTGCCTTTTGGTCGAGGAGGAAGTGGTTATGACACCGAGAAAATTAAATAGTAACGGCACAGGTACCGGCGATCGGAGACAGCGTCGGCGACTGAGAGGTATGTTCTCCGGTAAGACCGGCAAGACGATTGGTTTTACATCAATCGCAGCACCTATAATCGGGTATGTTGTCAATGATCTCAAGAAGCCCAACAGTGTTATCCGCAGTCTTGTCGGAGGAGTGGTCAGGAAGCTTCTCCCGGCGAAATCAGGAAAGGTCGAGGCGATCGACATTACCGATAAGGTCGAAATCCTCGAAGACAAGAACGACAAGAGAAGTTAATACAATCGTAACCATCGATTGCGAAAGGAGAGAAAGATGCCAGGTGGAGACAGGACTGGACCGTGGGGCGCCGGACCGATGACAGGTCGGGCCGCCGGTTTTTGTGCCGGCTACGACGTGCCGGGATATATGAATCCCGCTTTTGGACGGGGGTTCGGAGGTGGTCGGGGCCGCGGATATGGTCGTGGCTTCGGCATGGGAGGTGGCCGGGGATGGCGCCATCAGTATTACGCCACCGGGTTGCCGGGATGGAATCGTGGATACGCGTATCCATATCCTTATCCGGGCGCATTCCCGGTTGCTGCCGGCGCAGCTACAACATCGCAAGCGGCTCAAGCAGAGGAACTTGCGTATTTGAAAGAGCAGGCTCGGTATTTCAAGGAGACTCTTGGCGATATCGAGATGCGCATTGACGAGCTTGGCCAGCAAACAGCAGATTCAAGCAAGGTGCAGGAGAAAGATAAGAAGTGAGACGGGGTACCATGTCACTAAGAAGTGGTTTTGGCGGTTGGTTTGGTCGAGGTTCAGGACAAACTGGTGGTGGTGGTTCTGGGCAAAGTAAAGGCGGTGGCCGCGGTCGAGGAGGCGGTTCAGGTTTGGGACAAGGTCGCGGGGGCGGCCGTGGAATGGGTCGAGGTACGAACAGGGGTCGTGGTGGTGGACGTGGCATGGGCATGGAGGCACCTCCAAATCCGGTCGAGCGTCCGGACTTCCAACCACACGCTGAGCAGCCTGGTCCGGGAGGATTGGGGTTGGAAAACCCGGACCAAGAGATCGCAATGCTCAGAGTCCAGGCTGATACAATGTTGGATCAGTTGCAAGCTATCAATGCACGCATCTCTATTTTACAAGGGGAAAAAGAGCCTGCGGCCGTCGATTTCGCAAATATCGGGGCGCGCAGGAAAACCTCGAATAACACGCTGCGTGGAAGAGCGACTGCAATCATTGACAAAGAAGAATGTGTGAGTTGTGGAATCTGCGCCATTGTATGCCCGGAGGATGCAATCGCCGTAAATGACATAGCGGTGATCGACCCCCAGAAGTGCACTGGATGTGGTTCGTGTGTTGACGAGTGCCCGACCATGGCGATCTCCCTTGCCGATTTGAAAGAAGTGGCGTCATAAGGAGAACCCAGTGGTTAAACAGGACTACTATGAGGGACTCACGCATTTGAAAGAACAAGCTCGGTACTTCAGGGAGATGTTTTTGATGATATTGAGGCGCATATTGATAAACTTAGGAAAGAAAGAAAGGACAAAAGACATATGATGTCACCGAACGGTACATCAGGCGGACGAGGCCAGGGACAGGGCGGTGGCCAGGGACAGGGCGGTGGTCGAGGTTCAGGACAAGGACGAGGAGGAGGACGAGGTCAAGGACAGGGCGGCGGTCGAGGTTCGGGACAAGGTCAAAGTGGCGGACGAGGCATGGGGCGCGGCGGTCGGGGCCTTGGCCCCGTCGGCGAATGCGTCTGCCCCCACTGCGGCACGATAGCGCCACATCAGCAGGGTGTACCTTGCCTTGAGATAGACTGCCCGAAGTGCGGCCGGAAGATGACAAGGCAGTAGGAAGCTGAAGAACCCAGCTCTGGAAATATCTATCGCCAGTGGCAAGGGCGGTACCGGAAAGACCACAATTGCCACCAATCTGGCTGTTGCCGTTGCCGGGACCGGCACGGATGCAAGTTACCTTGACTGTGATGTGGAGGAACCGAACGGCAGCATATTCCTGAAGCCTGAGATCAGGGAGCGATTCGATGTTACTGTCCCGGTTCCCCGGGTTAATCTCGAAAACTGCACTCTATGTGGCGACTGTTCCGCAGCCTGCGAGTATCATGCCATCGCCGTCCTGGGGAAAACGGTGGAGGTCTTCCCTTCGCTTTGTCATGGCTGCGGGGGATGTAGTGATGTCTGTCCTGAAGATGCCATTGAAGAGATTCCCAGAACCATCGGCCGCATCAGCCATGGAACCGGGATGGGGGTCGAGTTTTATGAGGGACGTTTGAATGTTGGAGAAGCGATATCACCTCCCGTTACGAAGGCGCTGCGGAAGCTTGCCGGGAAATCCGATGTGACCGTTATCGATGCTCCCCCCGGTACATCCTGTCCCGTCATTGAGGCCATCAGCGGCACAGACTTCGTCATCCTGGTGACCGAACCGACGCCGTTTGGATTGAATGATCTCAAGCTTGCAGTCGGAATGGTGCGGGAAATCGGCCTGCCGCACGGTGTCGTGATCAATCGCTCGGACATCGGCGACAGCAGAACCGAAGAGTACTGCCGCAAGGAGGAAATCGCTATCCTGATGGAGATACCGTATGATCGCCGGGTCGCAGAGGCGTATTCGCGCGGAGATATGATGTTCGCCGTCGATTCTCGCTATGAAATGAGTTTATGCGAACTTTACGAGCAAATAGCCACACGAGTCCACGATGACAGAACTGGTCGTAGTCAGCGGTAAGGGAGGCACCGGCAAGACCAGCCTGGTCGGTTCACTGGCAGCCCTGTCACAGAACAAGGTGCTGGTTGATTGCGATGTTGACGCTGCCGATCTTCATTTGATTCTGCAGAACAGGGTACAGAGGAAGACCGAATTCATCGGGGGCAAGCAGGCCGCTATCATCGAGGAAAGATGCACAAACTGCGGAATATGTCCGGAGTACTGTCGCTTCGATGCCATCAAGCATGAGACCCACACGGAAAGCGCAACCGGAGAGCGGTATTGGATAGACAGACACGCCTGTGACGGATGCGGTGTCTGCACGCGCCACTGCCCGGAGCAGGCAATCGATTTCAGAGAAGTGGTCAGTGGCGAGTGGTACCTCTCTGATACGCCATACGGACCGCTGGTTCATGCGCGTCTGGGTCTCGCACAGGCCAATTCGGGTAAGTTGGTATCGCTGCTGCGCCAGCAGGCAAGACTGATGGCGGATAAGAGGGGGCTGGAACTTATTCTCATAGACGGCCCACCCGGTATCGGCTGCCCGGTAATCGCATCGCTCACCGGTGCTTCGTATGTCCTGATAGTCACCGAACCGTCCCTGTCGGCTTTGCACGATATGGAACGGCTGCTGCAACTGACCGTTCATTTCGGGATTACTACGGCAATCTGTATCAACAAGTATGATATCAACCCTGCCTTGACTTCTCGTATCGAGGAGTTTGCAGAGGAACACAAGGTGAGCATCATGGGACGAATCCCTTTCGACCCCGCAGTTACAAAGGCACAGTTGGCGGGTACCACGGTTGTCGAACACCACGGCAACGGAGCATCCGGAAGTCTTGAGCTATTGTGGTCCAATCTGAACAAGGAATTGAGCGAGACCCGACAGTAGTTCCGAACCAGGGCAATAGAATAACGAGAATCGATTGAAACCAGCATGGAGTCAGAAACATGAAAATCGCGATCCCGACGGCAGATGGAGTGTTGTGTCTGCATTTCGGACATTGTCAGCAGTTTGCAGTCCTTGATGTCGACCTTGAAACCAAGTCGATCACGAAATCCGAGATGCTACCACCGCCCATGCATGAACCGGGCGTACTTCCCACCTGGCTGGGCCAAATGGGATGCAATGTCATAATAGCCAGTGGAATGGGAGGGCGAGCCATAGGTATGTTCGAGCAGAGCGGTGTCCAGGTCGTTATCGGTGCGCCGAGCAAGAAACCCGAGGAAGTCGTGACGGCATTTTTGAAGGGTGAACTCACATCCGGCGCCAACCCATGCGATGATCCCGCGTTTCATGGGAAGTAATCCTGCGGGGAATAACCGAGGCAGGGCGGTATCCCAGTAATGCCGCCGGATGCGCAGGCGGGATTGGGCTTGTTGAGAAAGCCCGATAGAGGCGGAAGCTATCCACTTGCGGTCGGTGTACATCTGTAAACGGCGGTACAAAAGTGTCCCATCTGCCGGTGCGAAACAGGCGGCATAGAAGAACAGCTCTTGGCTCCCTACGCAGATGATTTATGGAGAGTCGGGCCGGTCACTTGTCGTCCTCTGAGTGGTCGCCCCTCCACACTGAGAGATGAGCTTGGTATACTTCCGGGGTGTATATATATAAGTAGTTGTCGCAACGCCGATTAGGGTGATTTCAGGAGGGTTTCAAAGGGGATGGGGTGGTAGAACCAGTGTTTTCCAAAGAACGGAATACCGGGCACCCGAGTCGAACCGCCGTTTGTACAGCGAAGGCTCAGAGCGAGAAGGCCAGTTGAAAGGTTCTGAGTTCTGGATGGTTTGGGGGAGAAAATACGCAGCTACTTTCTCTCACTCCGCGTCTTTTGGCCGGGAAATGAAGCTCCAGTTCAACAAGATTTATGCAGCCATACTTCCGATTACCCAGTTGCGGAACTCGTATCGTAGACCCCGCCATAGATTTCAGAGCCCCGGTTACGGCCGGGGTTTTTTGTCGGACATAATGAGGCCGTATTGATTATATTAAGGCTGTGAGTAAAGACAAACCTTAACTGTGTAAGGACATACTTAGCCACACCGCGCTTGCAGGCAATTGGAGAACCAAGGACACCTCGGTCAAGAGCCTCCAAGAGTGTTACGTTAGGCAACTCATACGGGAATCCAATATACTCCTCATGCATCATCCCCTCTAGTGTAGTGTTCCTTAAATACTATTACTATTCACGAAAAGTTATGGTTGTGGCAGTCAATCAGTTAGGGCCTCATGTTTTGTTAAGTTATTTCTGTAACACTACACTAGCTGACGAGTGGGAACCTGCCATGGCGCGTCCGGAAACATGGCTGCGTCGACTCCCGGATCAGAGAAGAGTTAATTTCAAAAGGTGTGGAAATTGATAAAAAAGTAGCGTAGCCTTTCGG
>CBFDBU010000049.1:0-7128 GCA_965603125.1 uncultured bacterium
GGGAACGCCGTCATTCGAGCCTGGGCCTCAGAAGCCCGGTTGACTTCGAACGGACAGCTACCCTAACTTAACTGGGTGTCCACTTTTTCGGGGGAAGTCCATCCCGTTCTCCTAAAGGCAGTGTTTGGTTAAAATCCCTATTTATGCAAAATGCTATTGTATATGTGTAGACGATCAAACAAATCGGCAAAAAAATGGAGGTGGGGGGGCGACATGCACCGTTTTCGTCACCCTCAGAGATACACCAAATTACGGCGCAACTCCTTAATTCCCGTAGAATTCCAACTTTTGTTTTGTTTAGTTTAGTTGTGTCTGTTTTAGAGCGTTTTGACCTCAATTTGGCACAGATTTGGCACAAGGATTTCAGTGAGTTTAATGGTCAGACTCATGTTCAGTTAGACGGATGATTTCCTTTAGTCCTGCATCAAATGCTCCATGTTGACTGGTGTGACTCAAGGTTGTGATTGATCCTGAAATTGTGCCGGGATTACTCGAAATAGGATAGTAATTGCCCAATCCGCTTGCAATAAGATAAGGATGGAATTCTGGTGGAACAGGTGTAGTTCTACCCGGCCAGTTACCGTGATGTACGATTATCCCATTCAGCGTAGGTTCACCCCCAATGTGCGCGAAGAAAATTGGCTCTTGATCTATGGCGTTTGCCGGTGAGTCCCACCGATTACAGTTTATCATGCAATAAGCAGTGGCGAGTGCGCTTCCTGAAGACATCAAGAACAAGCTGTCTGACTTCTCCCACAAGCCATTTGGTACTATACTCAATAGACTCTGCGGAACTTGAGCAGGTTGTATTGTGCAGTATTGGTTAAGTGGACAAAGTGAAGCAAACTCTTCAACGTGCTCTTTTACTAAGTCAATATAAGAATATTCCGGCATTGGTTTCTTTTCTTCACTCGAAGTTAGGTCTCAATCTGGTTATCCAATCTTGAGAAGATACTATTTCAGAGGCTAATGTCAATTCTTCTCTTGTATCTAACCCATGAGCGCAGTCGAATGGTGACACTCTAAGACAGAACCCGTCCCGTGAGATCATGTATTATAGCTTGCCCGGTGAGGTTATTTCCTTTGTATTGGCGATAAGACAACTGGTTTGGCGAGAGAAAGAAGCAAGCAGACATGAGAAGATTGTGTTTCGGCATAGCTATTTCACTGTTGTTGGCCGTACCCGCGGTAGCTGTGGAGGTAGATTCCCTCTTGGTAGCTTCCGTCGGCGGTCCCGCGGCCGTAGACAGTCTGAGAGAGATGACTTCGTTCACGGCCGAGGGCGCTGTCACGCTCAACGGGTTACCGGGACGGTTCACGGAGTATTTCGTACCGCCGGATCGCTCACACCTCCGGCTGGACCTGGGAACTTTCAGCATGGTTCAGGCCTATGACGGCCGCACGGCGTGGCAGAAAGACCAAAACGGCCAGGTGTCCGAACTGAAGGGATATGAAAAACAGGAAATCCTGAAGGCAACGTACTTCCACTCCTTTTCCTATCTTTTCCCCGATCGTGTCCCAGGCGACCGCGAATACCTCGGCGACACAATCCTGGCCGGGCGAGACTGTCGGCGGGTCGCGTTCTATCCCCTGCACAGGGACACTATCACAGCTTACTATGATACCCGAACTTCACTTTTGAGCATATCTGAAAGCCGTCTTGATAACATCGTAGTCCGCACGGAAGCTGACGACTACCGCATGGTGGGCGGCGTCATGTGGCCGTTTCATACTCGAATGGTTGCCGTCGGAGCGCCTCTTTCGATGGAGTATGCCTACGAGCGCATCGTTATCAACGCGACCGTCGACCCGGGCATTTTCGATATGCCCCGTGACGTCTCGAGGGATTTCCCATTCCCGGAGGGGAGCGACTCGATCGTGATCCCGTTTGAATACCGGGCCGGACATATCCACGTCCCCGTCGTCATTAACGGCAAGACGAAGATCGAGTTGATACTCGACTCGGGCTCTTCGGCCAACATCTTCGACCGTACTCTCGCTCTCGACCTGGATCTGGAGGTGGTCGGTTCCATGGCCGCCAAAGGGCTGAGCGCTTATGAACAGGTGGATATGATCCGGGTCGACTCTCTTGCGATCGGCGCCCTGACCATGTATGACCAGGTAGTTGGAGCGTTCGACATGAAGACGGTCTTTGGGGCGAGAGTCGACGGACGCATTCCGGGAGGAACGTTGGGGTACGATTTTCTGTCGCGCTTTCCGGTGGCCATCGACTACCGGGATTCGTTGCTTGTTATCTATAACCCGGAACGTTTCACCTGTCCGGAGGGTGGCTCCGAGGTGGAGTTCTTTCTGACCATGAAGGTACCCACGGTGCGGGCACGGTTGAATGGAATCCCCGGTGATTTCATCGTTGACCTGGGGAATGCTTTTGGCCTGGTGGTACACCACCGTTTCGCCGTCGCCAACAGGCTGACGGAAAAACTGGACGACGTGCGCGATAACCCGCAGTCTATCGGCGGCCTTGGAGGGCCGGTCTCCGGCAAGAGCGCCTACGCGGCCTCGTTTCGGATCGGTGATGTCATGGTGCAATCGTTGCGGGTCCTGTTGCCCGATTCCGACCAGGGCTTGGCCGGGTCCGAGGAAATCGCCGGGAACATCGGGAACCTGGTGCTTGAGAACTTCCGGGTTCTGTTCGATTACAGTAACAGTAGGCTGGTTCTCTACGAAGCCGATAGGTAAGACAGAGGGACGTTTGTGGGGCACTCGGCACAATCCCCTTACAGGCCGATGAGAATACTCTCTCTGTCGGTTTGAGGCTTGACGGCAAGAGAATGACCATGCTAATTCACCGAGAACGTGTGTTTTGACAGGAGAAGAAATGAGCGATTCAATCTTTGCCGCCACTGACTCACCGCGACCGAATGCTCCGGGGCGTGTCGCCCCGTTGCTGGTCGTGTTAATGTTGTGGCTCGTCATGGGGTTCGGGCAGAGAGCAAACGCCGAAGACCAACCAGGCTTTACGGGTAAGCGTCAGGTCGGCGTGCGTCTGGGTGTCTGGAGCAATCGGGGCGAGACACCTCCCAAAGACGGCCAGGTGAACGAGCAGGGGACGTTCAGCACGAACATAAAGGAATCCGCCTTTTACTTTGAAGGTCTCTATTCCTACCCGCTGCTGCCCTGGACATCGGCGGAGATATCGCTGGGGAGCGTCAACAGGGGCAGTGTGACGATCAACGAGGGCAGCATGTCCGACATCGGCAACCTGATAATCTATCCCGTCCTGATTCAGCTTAAGGTCTATCCGGCGTTCCTGCTTCCAACGAAGTTCCAGCCGTACCTGCTCGCGGGGGGCGGACTGCTTCACGGTCGCAGAACGGTGCAGTTTACCAGTTCCGGCAGTTACTATTCCAACTGGGCCGAGGAATCCAGCACCGATTTCAGCTACGTCCTGGGCGGTGGCATCGACTACTCCATAGCCCGGCCCATCGGCCTGGATTTCACGGTCAAGTACATGCCCATAAAACTGTCGCTGTTAACAATTGAGAACTACGACGCTATTGCTTTTGCGCTCGGCATCAAGTATCTATACTGACCAATGGATATGGAAAACCACAGTTAAATCGGAGGACCTGATGAAAGTAGGGATCAACGGCTTTGGGAGAATCGGGCGGCTGGTGTTCAAAGCTGCTCGCGGCACCGACATCAAGTTTGTCGGCATCAACGATATTACCGACGCCCGAACTCTTGCGTATCTGTTGAAGTATGATTCCGTCCACGGACGCTACGGCGGTGAAGTTGCCGCTGACGGCAATGCGCTCGTGGTGGAAGGGAAACGGATACCGGTCTCAGCCGAACGCGACCCTGCCAAACTGCCCTGGAGTTCACTCGGGGCCGACATTGTTCTGGAGTGCACGGGGCTCTTTCGCACGAGAGAAGACGCCACAAAGCACCTGTCGGCCGGCGCTAAGAAGGTGCTCATTTCAGCTCCCGCCAAAGGGCACGACGGAACGTTCATCCCCGGGATCAACAGCGAGAGATATGACAAGAGCAAACACCACATCATATCGATCGGCTCCTGCACGACCAACTGCCTGGCTCCGGTGGCCAAGGTGCTGATGGACAATTTCGGCATCGTCAAGGGGTTTATGACCACGATCCATTCGTACACTGCCGACCAGCGGCTTCTCGACGCCCCGCATAAGGATCTGCGCCGGGCGCGGGCAGCGGCCCTGTCGATGGTGCCCACTACAACCGGCGCCGCCAAGGCCATCGCGGAGGTGATCCCCGAACTGAAGGGCAAAATGGAAGGCTGCGCCATTCGCGTGCCCACTCCTGACGGATCGATGGTGGACCTCGCTGTGGTTCTGGAGAGGGAGACTACGGTCGAAGAGATCAACGCCGCCATGAAAAAGGCCGCCGCGACGAAGTCAATGTCGAGGGCGCTGGAATACTGCGAGGACCCGGTTGTGTCCTGTGACATTATCGGCAACCCGCACGGCTCGGTGTTTGACTCGGCCATGACCGCCGCCCAGGGAAACCTGGTCAAAGTGTTCAGCTGGTATGATAACGAATGGGGTTTCTGCAATCGGATGATCGACATGATCCTGATGATGTGAACCCTCCACTTACGGGAATGAGTAATGAACAAAGTCACTGTCGCTGACATTAATTTCCGCGACCGCAAAGTCCTGCTACGGGTGGATTTCAACGTCCCCCTCGACGAGAAGCAGAGTATCACCGACGACCGGCGAATCCGCGCCGCCCTGCCCACGATCAACAAGATAATCGAGGACGGCGGCATGGTGATAGCCTGCTCGCACTTAGGCCGACCCAAAGGGAAGTTCGTGCCGGAGATGTCGCTGGCCCCGGCGGCTAAGCGGCTCTCGACCCTGCTCGGCCGCGAGGTCACCTTTGCCGAGGACTGTATCGGCCCCGAGGCTTCCAACCTGGCCGGCAAGATGACCGACGGGGATTGCCTGCTTCTTGAGAACCTCAGGTTCCACCCGGAGGAAACGGCGAATGATCCTGAGTTTGCCGGTAAGCTCGCTTCGCTGGCGGACATCTACGTCAACGACGCCTTTGGCTCCGCGCACCGAGCCCATGCCTCGACCGAGGGCGTGGCCCGCTTTTTCAGTCAGGCAGTGGCCGGGTTTCTGATGGAAAAGGAGCTTGAATACCTGGGGAACGCCCTGGCGGATCCCAAAAGGCCGTTTGCGGCGATTCTCGGCGGCGCCAAAATCACCGGCAAGATCGACGTCATCACGAACCTGATAGACAAAGTTGATGTGCTGTTGATCGGCGGCGGCATGGTTTTCACTTTCGCCAGGGCCATGGGCCACCAGATTGGGGATTCGCTGCTGGAAGAAAGCAAGGTGGAACTTGCCCGGGAATTGATCAGCGCGGCAAAGAATTCGCGAACGCTGCTTGTCTTTCCATCCGACGCCGTAGTGGCGGCCGATATCTCTGACACAGCCGAAACCAGAGTGGTCGATATCGACAAGATCCCCGACGGTATGAAGGGTCTTGATATCGGTCCGGCGACCATCAAGTCTTACTCCGGACTGCTTGCCGACGCCCGGACGATTGTCTGGAACGGCCCTATGGGAGTGTTCGAATACAAACCGTTCGCCGAGGGCACGTTCGCCATCGCCCGATTCCTGGCGAAACTGACAAAGCAGGGTACCACCACGATAGTCGGCGGGGGCGACTCGGCTGCGGCTGTGGCCAGGGCAGGTCTTGACGACCAGCTCACTCATATTTCAACCGGTGGCGGAGCCTCGTTGGAGTTCCTGGAGGGAAAGAGACTCCCCGGAGTGGAGGCGTTGACCGATCAACCGAAAGCCAGGGTGGTCTGAGATGCGGCCTGTGATTGTTGCCGGCAACTGGAAAATGAACGGTACCATCCCTGAAACGGAAGCCCTGATCGGGGTGCTCCTGCAGGGAGAATCTCATAACGAGCGCGTCACCGTTCTTGTCTGCCCGCCGTTCACCTCTCTTCAACATGCCGGGGAACTTCTGAGGGGATCGCATATCGGGCTGGGCGCTCAGGACATGTCGCCGCATGAGAGCGGCGCCTATACCTCCGAGGTCTCGGCCGAGATGCTCTTGACAGTCGGTGTCCAATACGTTATACTGGGTCACTCGGAGAGGCGGCAGTACCATGCTGAGACCGATCAGCAGGTGAACGCCAAAGCCCACAGGGCTCTGCAGTCCGGATTGACCCCGATCATCTGTGTCGGAGAAAGTCTGAAGCAGAGGGAAAGCGGACAGACCGAGAAGGTCGTCGCAACCCAGATTGAGGGTGCCCTTTCCGGGTTTACGGCCGATCTGCTCAAGCGATCGGTTGTTGCTTACGAGCCTGTGTGGGCTATCGGAACGGGGAAGATGGCGACCCCGCAGATGGCCCAGGAGGTTCACCGGCATATTCGGGATCGACTGGCCCGGATCGACGGCGAGGCTGCTCTGGCATTGCCGATTCTGTATGGAGGATCGGTCAAACCGGGCAACGCTCCCGATTTGTTGAAGCAGCCCGATATCGACGGCGCTCTCGTGGGAGGCGCCTCGCTGAAGGCGGATGATTTCATCGGCATCATAAATGCCGTGTAGATGGAGGTAGAAGACCTTGTTTACTGGTCTGGTTATTTTTCATGTTATCGTGTGCATCTCTCTGGTCCTGGTAGTTCTGTTGCAGTCCAGTAAGGGCGAGGGCCTGGCCGGGTCGGCGTTCGGTAGCGGCGCGTTGTCGGGAGCCGTTTTCGGCGGCCGGGGTGCAGCCTCGTTTCTATCGCGGGCGACCACCGTTCTGGCTGTCATTTTCATGCTCAACTGCGGCGGGCTGGCAGTGATATCTTCGTCCAGTCGCTCCGGCGGCACGACCACGGAGCAGACTGAGTCGACGGTCACGCGGCAAGCCCAGCGCGAGCAGGAGGAAGCCATGCGGCGTCAGCAGGAGCAGCAGCAACAGCAGCTCAACATGCCCGACTCCGCGGCTGGCGGCGATCTTTTTCAACTGGATGCGACGCCGGTGGAACCCGGCGACAGCACCGGCAATTAGCGCTGTGCGCGCTCTGCTTCGGAAATCTTTGCGGAAGTGGTGGAACCGGTAGACACGCTATCTTGAGGGGGTAGTGGAGCAATCCGTGCGGGTTCAAGTCCCGCCTTCCGCAT
>CBFDBU010000050.1:0-4909 GCA_965603125.1 uncultured bacterium
AGCCATCAACAATCTTTCGCTTGGCTTCCACATGAAACCAATAGTAACAGAACAAAAGGCCCTTGCCAAGATATTACTGTAACACTACAGTAGTGTCGTGTCCCATGTTTGGTTGACATAATTGTTATTGAGGGGGTATATTCCTTTCCTCACGAAAGGAGATACCCTATGACCCTTGGTCGCCCTGTTCCGCCAGTTGTGTTAGCATCCTCGGTTCGTCAACAACTTGCGGCGTTTACCCGATCTCGTACCATGCCGCATCCCCTCGGGCACCGGGCGAAGATCATTCTACTTGCTGCCGATGGATTCACAAACACAGACATCGCCGATAAACTCGGTCTCTCCAAAGCCACTGTCGGTCTCTGGCGGAGACGGTTCCTCGACCAGGGGCTTGTCGGACTGTATGACGAACTCAGGCCCGGAGGTCCCCGTTCCATCAGCGACCGGAAGATTGCCGCGCTCATTCGCAAGACACTCAAAACCAAACCCCGGGATGGAACTCACTGGACGTGCCGTTCCATCGCAGCGGAGACGGATCTGTCCAAATCCACGGTTCAGCGGGTCTGGAAGGCCTTTGGGATTCAGCCCCATCGCCAAAAACATTTCCAACTGTCCACCGATCCATTTTTCGTCGAAAAGGTTCGTGATATCGTCGGCTTGTATCTCAATCCTCCCGACAAGGCAATGGTTTTGTGCGTTGACGAAAAAAGTCAGATTCAGGCACTGGATCGAACGCAGCCCCTGCTGCCGTTGGGGCTGGGCTATGTCGAGGGTGTGACTCACGATTACATCCGTCACGGTACTACCACCCTGTTCGCGGCTCTGGATGTCGCCACGGGTAAAATCATCGGTCGGTGTAAACGCCGCCATCGACATCAGGAGTTTCTGCAGTTCCTGCGATATATTGACGCCAACGTCCCCGAATCTCTTGACATTCATCTGGTCGTGGACAACTACGCAACCCACAAGCATGCCAAAGTGAAGCACTGGCTCGCTGCTCGACCTCGCTACCACATCCATTACACACCGACATACGCCTCCTGGCTTAATCAGGTTGAGATCTGGTTTAACATCATTACCCAGAAGGCGATTCGGCGCGGATCTTTTCGTAGCGTCAAGGACTTGGCCCCCAAGATCGAGCGCTTTATCAAAAGCTACAATGCCAAATCTCGACCGTTCGCATGGATCGCAACGGCTGATTCGATCCTTGATAAGATCAAACGACTTTGTAAGGTTATTGCCGGGACACGACACTAGGTTGAGTATGTCAACACGACCGTCTCGCAGGGCGACCCGGATTTGGCATGGTGGCGCAGCAATACTTATGATCCGGCCGACGATCTGAAAGCTATCGGAGTGCCGGTTCTCACCATATTTGGAGAAATCGATACCTCCTTACCGGTCGTTGAAAACAGCCCCGTCCTGGAGCGGTACCTCACCGAGACAGGCGTCAGATTTGATATTGTCGTCATCCCGGATCAGCCTCACTCGGTTACGACCTGTCAGGGCTTGTATGGAGCTGATACCTGGAAATGGCCGGAAGCATATTGGAACCGGTCTCGCCTCCCGCCTGAATTTGATGAGACCATGGCTGCCGGGATTGTCCAACAGATAGACTAACCTGATTCGGGTACAAACCTGAGGCCCTGATAGCAGGAGTCAAAACGACATGGCTGGAAAACTCACTGCGGCGAGGTCGATAACTGTCCCGATGTGCCCAATCCCGATCAAGCGGATTCCGACGGCGTCGTCATCGGCGATCTCTGCTGTTGCGTGCTGGGCGGCGATGTCGACTATGACGGTACTGGACAGATCGCTATCTCGGATTTGGTTTATCTGGTCGACTACATGTTCAACGGCGGTGCCGCCCCGCCTGACTTCACTTCATAAGGTGATTCGTGTGAGTTTCGGGCGAGAGAGAGCATTACCGGCGTGAGGAAAGATTGTCTGGAGAATCTGTTGGATTAAACACTGAGCAGTCGACGTTCGTCTCCGTAGCACAAGATAGCGCGGACATAGAAACATGCGGAGGTACGTAATGGACTCGATCCACAGATTTCATATTAGAAACTGGTGGCACTGGGTGGTTGGCCCGTTGGCCTTGGTGTGGTTGATGGTGCGCAGTGGAACCGACCCGAAGCGACTGACATACCCTTGTCAACAGGTCGCCATACCGGTAGCTACGACATGGGTGTTGGCGGTCATTGCCTTTTTTGCCGGAGCCATCTGGCTACGAAAAGTAGCCAAGGTAAGCGCCGTAGTTATCGTTGGAGCGGGACTTGTCTGGTTCTTAGCCGGTATACCTGACATTTCGACATCCGAGCCATTGCGTTGGCAGCGCTCTACGGTCAATCCTCCGCCAATATGGGAAGTGGCCGACCCGATTTCGAAGGTCGTCGTACTGGACGAAACCTCCCCGAGTCTTGTGTCACTTGCGCCGGGGGATGGGTCCGTTCCCGTGGAGAACCTGTCCGACCCGGCCATGGACGAACTGCTGAACGCCATGTCGGTTGAGGGAATCGATCTCTATCGTACATCTGAGCATCCTGAAGGCATTGTGGGTTCTGACAATGTTGTCATCATCAAAGGTAACTACCAGTGGGCGGCCCAGAACACTACCAGTAATGATCGAGTCAAGGGGCTGATTTGGCAAATACTGAATCATCCTGACGGATTCACAGGTGAGATAATCGTGGCCGACAATACTCAGAACCACGACACCGGGATAAACAGCGGCGACAACAACTCAGATGATCCGCAGCAATCAATCGGTGATGTCGTCAACACATTCTATGCCAAGGGCTACCCGGTGTATGTGTTGGAATGGTTTGATTATTTCTACGATGTGGCAGACGAGTACGATCAAGGTGACTATTCCGATGGCTATCTGTACGATCCCGCTACTCATGTTACCTATCCGAAATTTCTATCGCCTTCAGGTAGTTACTTCATTTCTGCCAGCAAAGGGATCTGGGACCCGGCGAGTGAGACCTACGACCCGGATCGCCTTTGTATCATCAATTTCCCGGTTTTGAAGGCGCATTGGATGGCCGGCGCAACCATCGCGGTAAAGAACTGGATAGGACTGGGCACCATAGCTTATTACAACGAACGCTATGGCGGCCTCTACCAGATGCACTACACGTACTTCTTTACGCCGTATGCACTCACGGCGCGGATAATGGAGGCTGCGTATCCAAAACTGAGCATCGTCGATGCCACCTGGACCACCTGTGATGGCCCGCACATCCTGGACACCCTGGTTCGCACGAATATGATGCTGGCTTCGACCGATCCGGTGGCGGTTTCGTGGTATGCGGCCAAGTACATTCTCACGCCGGTGGCCCTACACCCCAACGAAACGAACCCCGATCTCCCGACCGAGTCGTACGGCCAATGCCTCACTAACTGGACCAACTATCTGGCCGACTCGGCAGGATTGTCGTGCACTATGGATTCAGCAGAAATCACCGTTACCGACGGCGGCGTCAACTTCCATGCCGATATCGTGTTGGGGTGGGCACCGCTTGAGGTTCATTTCGAGGGGACGTCGCCCCTGTCGGTCGACAATTGGAATTGGGAATACGGTGATGGTGAGATTGCCTCGGGTCAATCGGTCGGCCACACGTACACCGACGGTGGTCTCTACGACGTCGGTCTGACCATCGACGCCGGCGGAGATAGTTACGCGCGCACGCGGCGTCATTATATCGTTGTTCTGGCCGATACGTTGATGGCCAATTCGGTTGAACTTGTCCCTGCCCAGGATATCGAGGTCGTCATCAGCAGTACCAATGCTACACCGCTCGGTGAGATCACCATCCCGGTTGAGTTCTCCGGCAGTCTTGACTTGCAGTATGACTCCTTCAGTGTGGCCGGCTGTCGCACAGAGACTTTTGACAATAACCGTCTGACCCATTACTCACCGGCGACCAAGCGATTCACGGTCCAGCTGGGGGCGTCGGCGGACGGTTATCCTGGCGTTCAGCCCGGATCGGGACCGTTGCTGAAACTGTATTTTCACATCAACGGCCTACCCATACTGGGTGGTTACGTGGAGATTGTGCTGGATGGTTACTACACCCCCGGCCACGACCGACTACCCGTTTTCTCCGGCATCTTTGCTGATTACCAACCCGCTACGTCTGCCGGTCTTGTGTTCAACGGTGATTGCTGCGACCTGCGAGGTGATATCGATAACAGTGGTGCCCCGCCGATTGACATTGCCGACCTGGTATACTTAGTCGACTTTATGTTCAATGGCGGCCCACCGCCAATGTGTTTTGACGAGGGTGATGTAGACGCCAGCGATGTGGAACCTATCGACATTGCAGATTTAGTCTATCTTGTGGATTTCATGTTCAACAGCGGCCCCGCACCTCCGCCGTGCCCGTAGACAAGCAGTCAGTCGAAGCAAGGAAGTCAATGTACAGAAGGAGACAGCGCTACTTACGCTGTCTCCTTCCCCTACAGCGCTGGTTCCCTACGCCATCTTGTCTTTCTTCGGGCACAGCTTCAGCTGATCGATGGCATGCGATCCACCGGTGATGGGTATCTCCCCCGTCCTGGCCTTGTGATCGAACAGCTTCTGAATCTCCTTCTCCAGCTCAAACGGCATTTCCCGCTAGTCGCATAGCGTGCGGATGTACCGCTCCTGCGTCATCCTGGTCTTCTTAGAGCCGTTTGACACCGCAGAAGCGCCGACGGTGCCATTGCCCGTACCGTTACGGCCAAGCTCCTCAAACGCCTTCATACTGACGTTGGTCGCGAACCGGAACGCCCTGGCCACGGCTGTTGATGGTGTGGTTTGCAGACCTGGTGGTGCTGCTTGAGGCGCTGGGGTACGCTGGTTTGTGCCACCGGTCGGATTAAAACCGTCCATTGCGGGTCGGGTCAAAACCGGCCAGGT
>CBFDBU010000051.1:0-4676 GCA_965603125.1 uncultured bacterium
AAAGAAAGAAACAACCAACACCCGATAGTTTTTGGAAAGTCCCGGAAGCGGGAATCCACTGGTAACAATGGGCTACTGGATGCCCACCATTCACGGGCATGACGAATCTGGCAGCTTCCGCCATCAAGGAGTTCCACAGATTCTCTTTGCTTAGATATGTTCGATGTCAACACAATTCTAACTCAGTTCACTTCACTGGGCCTAATAACTCATACGGAGTCGACAGACTCCAAGCGCCCAGAATCTGCGTCATGGGAGCTTACTCCATTTGGAGTCAATGAAATGAAGAAATTGAAAGCCGTTCCGCAGACTGACGTTGCGGAGGGAGAATGATCGACACGACTAGCACCCGCCATTATTCGTTTGCCATCATACTCTAACGCTCACTGCTGGGCTGTGCCGCTCGTAGATGCCCGAAGAAAGTGGCGGGGACACCCTCTACTCATCGCTCCCCGCGATCCTACCGTCTCAACTGATAGTCGGAAATCACCCTTTTCGCCGTGCGGAATCTGCAAGGCCAGCTTCGATTCCATGTTTGCTGACAACATGAACTTGCGATGACGACTTCCCCATCGTATCTTGCGCCTGCCGACTAAACGCTCTGTCCGGAACCGAGAGATTGCATGAAATCATACCTTGACTGTATTCCCTGCTTTTTCGAGCAGGCGCTCCGCGCCGGGCGAATCGCCACCGATGACGAACAACTGCAGAAGCGCGTTCTCGATGAGTTGGGGGTGATGCTGAGCCGCATCTCTCTTGAAAGCACGCCGCCGGAAACGGGAAGATTGATCTACCGTATGGTAAGAGAGATCACAGGCAATCCTGATCCCTATCGAGAACTGAAACACAAAAGCACACAACAGGCTCTTGCACTATACCCCTCTCTGAAAAGAACGATCGATGAATCCCATGACAGTCTGCTGACGGCCATCCGAATCGCAATAGGCGGGAACGTGATTGATTTCGGGGCCAGCGCCGCCTTTGATATCGACACCGCGATAGAGGAAGCGTTGGAACAGGAGTTTGCGATTTGTGATTACGCCGCATTCAAGAGCGGCCTGGCAAAGACCGGGCAGGTTCTATATATTGGTGATAACGCCGGTGAAACCGTTTTTGACAGGCTCCTGATTGAGCAGATGGACAAACCCGTGACATACGTGGTTCGAGAAACGCCGGTCATAAACGACGCCACTGCCGAGGATGCGATTCAGGCAGGTATTGACAAAGTCGCGACTATCGTTTCAACCGGCTCAGACGCCCCGGGCGCCATTCCAGGTATTTGCAGTTCTGAGTTCAGGCAAACATTGGACAGCGCCGAGTTCGTCATAGCGAAAGGGCAGGGTAACTATGAGGGGCTTTCAAATGAGGTCCATCCGATCTTCTTCCTGCTAAAAGCCAAGTGCCGAATCATCGCGGACAATATCGGAGTAAGAAAGGGCGACATCGTATTGCAGGGAATAAACATATAGACAAGAAAGTACGTGTTGTTCAGTACATGCCATAAAGGCGAAAGGCACGCCTACCGGGCAGTGACAAATCCACAACGGGAGTTGATGAACAGATGAAAATCACAATTATCTACGACAACGAGACACGCAACGAAGCGTTAAAAGCAGACTGGGGATTTTCCTGTCTCGTGGAAGCTTATGGCAGGAAGATCCTGTTTGACACCGGGGGCAGTGGCTCCATCCTTCTTGAGAACATGGATGCCCTGGGTATCGACCCCCTTACCATCGAAGAAGTGTTTATCTCTCATAATCATTTTGATCACAGCGGCGGCCTTTCGGCCTTCCTTGACATCAACGACAACGTCACCCTGTACGCTCCTTCTTCGTTGCAGGGAGTCGGTCATGCAGAAGCGGTCGTGTACGAAGAGGCTCCCACGCAACTGCACGAGCACTTCTACACTACCGGTTTGCTGGATGATATGGAACAGTCGCTCGCCGTTCAGACTGAGAAAGGACTGGTCGTCGTTGTCGGATGTTCTCATCCGGGCGTAGAGAACATCCTGAAGGCGGTGACCCGATTCGGGACACCGTACATGTTGGTCGGAGGCTTACACGGGTTCAATGAGTTCGAATTGATCGAGGGATTGCAGCTTGTCTGCCCTACTCATTGCACCCAGCACATAGCGGAAATCCGATCCCTATACCCGGACAAGTACACACCCGGGGGAGCAGGAACGGTCATAGAAATATGAGGCGTAACAGCCTCAGCCACAGGTAGGACAGGATCGTCGCGATCCTGCGGTTCCATCCGGCGGCACTACTGGGATACCACCCTGCCTTTGCCTCCGAAGCAAGCCCCCTTGCCCGTCGTCAGATGAACTGCTCGTCGCCGTTCTCTCTCAGGAATATTATCCCCATTGTTACGCACCAGACCGGAAACAGGATGAGCGCCAGCGGCGCCAGGATTACCGTTACCTCAACAATCCCCGTGGCAAGAGTAACATAGGTGAATACCTTCATGGGATCATTCATCTCTTTCATACGCAAGAGCTTCACCGCCAGCATGATATCGATAAGCCCACCGGTGGTCATTGCGAGTATAAACAATACAGCAAAGGCAATGATGGTGGGAATCTCGGCGTGCGGTCCCATATGAATAGCCAGAAGCGTCAGCATCAGGGAGCCGATGGCGAACACCACATGCCAGCAGATAGCGGCCCAGATTACAACGTTCGCACCATGAAAATTATAGCGTTCGTTGAGCAACCGGCGGAACATGTATAGCACGTAGATCACCAGGAACGTGAAGAGCAAGGAGAGCAGGTCGCTCGGACCAACCATCGGTCCCTCCACGCCAAATACCTTCTTCCCGATTATGCTCTGGACAATGCCAAACACAATGTTCAAGGGAAATAGCACAGCCAGCGAAATAGCCAGCCATCCCGGCGCCTTGTAGCGATTATCACGCATTATAGAACCTCCTCATATTCCTGCTTACTTCCATCACCAAGACTCGATTTCGTTACTGGTTATCCGGGACAAATTCGAGAATATCGCCCGGCTGACATTCGAGTTCCTTACAGATTGAGTTTAGAGACCTGAAGCGGATACCCTTCAGCTTCCCGGTCTTGAAAAGCGACAACGCAGTTAGCGAAATGCCGATTCTGCCCGAAAGCTCGGTTAGAGACATCTTCCGTCTCGCCAACATGACGTCTAAGTTTATCCGTACAGCCATATGTGCAATATACGAGACAGGGTTTTAAGTTGTTGCAATAATTATTTAAGTATCACTTAAAACTTGTTAACTTACGGTTAAATCAGCGCTTACGGCGGGATTGTCGCCTGCACGAGGTTGAGACAGAGTAAACCACGCCTCGCTCCGGTGTGAAACCTGAAGTCATATCCCCAGGGCTTGTCACCGGAGCCTGCCCGATACGTCGAACCTCGATCTTCTGTTCACATTTCCCGCTCAGGAGTCCACAAGCGTATGCTGTGGGCGGCAGACGCCCCGTCTACTCCTTGATAACGTGAAAACCACTCCGAGGATAATGCTCTGGTAATCAGAAAACGCTTACCCCTTTTATAGCCTCTCAGCTCGACGCCTTAGGCCAAACCCGCCGCCGGAATTGGCCCGTGCCTTTGATAAGAAAGGTCGGTTTCAGTTCTGGAAGCCACGGTTTGATTATCTGATCTCCCCACCCCAAAAACGTGCAACAAAATTATGGGCGGTCCCAAACCCGCTCTCTCCACACTTTGTTGAGTTTCTGGTTTTCAATCAGAATACGCTGCACGAAAACTAATCTAACAGGATACAAGACACCGAATTTCACGTGTTGAACCGATGTGGCCTGGCGATTGAAAACCCGACTGAAGTCCCAGTGCTATACCAAACAGAGGACTATGAAATAGCAGGAACAAATCGCGCTATATTCGGGCAAACGTCAGTTGCCGCGGCTCACTTGCTTACGAGATTTACCTTTGAGACCGGTTATCAGGCCCATACTCTTGCTGATTCGGCGATATTTCACCGACCTGAATCCTGCCTCCTTAAGCGAACTTATTATGAAGGATTTGGCTTGCAGCTTGGGCATGATCGACAGATATCCTTTCAAGAAAGCGGAAGGTGACGGTGTTTTTGACTTCGAAGGGGAAAACAGTCTCTTACTACCATACCGCCCTCCGGCAGGCTCTCGTAAGCCATTTTCAAAACCCGTGTATCGATATAACCGATGTTCCAGAACATTATGATATCGAAGCCGCGGGGGATCGACTTATTCATGTCGCCGGCCAGCGTCCTTATCCGGTGAGACAGACGCTCTTTACGAACAATTTCATTGGCGGCATCGCATACGAACCTGAAATCAAGGATGCAGGCCCTCAGGTGTGGGTACGCCCGCACCAAGGCAAAAGACATAACGCCCGACCCGCCACCGACATCCAGAAGCGACTGATAGTCTGACAAATCAAGTTGTTTTGCCAGGATCTCGGCGTCCGGCTGGTATAGATCGTAGAGGGCATAAGTGAAATCCCCTGCCCATTGTGGATCTTCCTGAACAAGTTCGTAATCAGGTTTACGCTCTTTGCCCAATACCTGTTGCCATTTCTTACCGCTTGTTATCACATCCTCCACAACCGTCAGAGCCTCATAATACTTGGTGCACTCAGCCGTGCCTATTCCGATCGATTCCGCCACCCCGTTCCGAACCAAGACGCCAGTCGGAGCGTAGC
>CBFDBU010000052.1:0-4254 GCA_965603125.1 uncultured bacterium
GCGTCTTGGTTCGGAACGGGGTGGCGGAATCGATCGGAATGACCTGCCGCCTTCGCTCGGAACAGACTGGCGGAATCGCCGGAATAGGCAAGCGGGTCCGAAGACGGTATCTACTACTGGAGGGCCACCCGGCACAGGCCAAATGATGGGCTGCGCTGGTCAAGAATCCTGGAATATCTGACGGATTATCGAGTATATTCGGTAACAAGCCGAAGCGACATTGACTGGAGAATATCATGGAACACAAACTCAGAATTGGGGAATCGGTGCGGATCAAGGGTGTTTTATTCATTGATCATTCGGTAATCTACGCCGGGATGCCAAGCGACAATACCTACTCGTTGGTCATCACCTTAACCGCCGGCTACCAGCGCATGGCGTATAACCTGTTTCTGCCGACGAACCACCGCGAGGTGTGGCACAAGAAGGGTCACATAACTGTGCTGAGCCTCAGCCCCGGCGAAATCCACCTGCGCATCGACCGGTGAGTTATTAATCGGAGAAACACTTGCCTAATCGACTCTAATCCGGTAGCTTTCGCCGGTTACCAGGAAGAAGGAGCTTAACATGTCCAGGATCTTGTCAAGACTGGTGATTGTGACCTCACTAATGGTGTTCTGCGCAGGCGTCGCATCGGGAGCCGGGTCAGCGATTGACAAAGGGAGTGTCATTATCGGGGGAGGAGCGGCTTTCTCCTCACTTGGCGGGGATTTGTATGAAGACGGTGACGGGAACGGGGTCACGATCTTGCTCTTTGCGCCTGAGTGTGGTGCTTTCGTCACGTCGCATTTGGCCCTCAGCGGACAGTTGATCATCGGGCAATTGAAACGCGGCGATGACAAGTTGTATGCCATCGGGGTCGGCCCACGCCTCAGGTACTACTTCGGACAGAAATCCCAGTCCGGATCCCTGAAAGGGACCACTTATCCCTATCTCACGGGCGCGTTTGTATGGGGTCAGTACAATGACGAGGACAACGACAAACATACCGCAACGGCCTTCTCATTCGGTGGGGGCATTACGCACATGATGGCCAATTCCGTCGGGTTGTTTGCGGAGGTCAACTACCGTGCTGACAAATTCAAACAAGCCGACAAGGATTCGGAAAGCGGCACTTCGATAAACTTGATGGCCGGTTTCACCCTGTTCCTGTGGGAGTAGGTCGAGGCGTACGGGCGGGGGTGATTTTTTCTCCTCACCATGAATAGTGGGCCGGTTGGCCTAGTTGAAAAATCAGATTACAGAATCATTGACCGATTCTGCTGCAAGCTGTGGGGCGCCAGAGCATTTTGATTGACTATGGATGGTTTTGTCTTAATAATGGTTGCATATGTGTCGACACGGTAGCCTCTCCGTCTGCTTGGTGAGTTTGGTGCCCCACGTCATTATTCAAGGAGCAGGTGTAATGATCAAGAGAGCATGTTTTATTCTGACTTTGATCTGCGGAGTCACTTTGGGAAGGCCGGTGTCGGCCGTGGAGGAGGTCGATAACTGCTTCTCTATTGTGGTCGGCAAAGATGTTTCAGCGGATGGATTTGTCATCATGGCTCACAACGAGGACGATGGCCCACCGTGCGTCGTGAACCATTACAAGGTTCCGAGGAAAACCTATTCGTCCGGCGACAAAGTTGTTCTCCTTAACGGAGGTGTTCTTGATCAGGTCGCTGAGACGTATTCATACATACACTCAGAGATCCCCGACTTTCTATTCTCAGACAGTTACATCAACGAATTCGGCGTGAGCATCACCTCAGATGCCTGTCCGTCGCGCGAGGACAATCCCGAACTCACCGACGGAGGTATCAGTTACATGTTGCGAGGGCTGGTAGCCCAGCGCGCACGGTCGGCTCGTGAGGGGGTGCACATGGCCGGCGAACTGATCGAGCGCTTCGGTTACGATGGCTCCGGACGGACGTATGTCATCTGTGATCCGGACGAGGGCTGGCTGTTTTGCGCCGTCAACGGGAAGCACTGGGTGGCGAAGCGGGTGCCGGACGATCACGTGGCAGCCATTGCCAATACATACACGGTGCGCCGGATCGACCTGTCCGACACCTTGAACTATCTTCTGGCGCCGGATATCATTGACTATGCCGTTGCCAGAGACTGGTATGATCCTGCGGTCGACGGTGAGTTCGATTTTGCGGACGCGTACGCTGATTCGGGGAACGCGTGTCATCCGGGCAACGTCGGTCGACACTGGGCGGCGCTAAGATTTATCGCAGCAGATTCAATATCTCCGACCGACGTACTGCCGTTCTCAATTGTGCCGAGGGGTAAAATGGATGTCGCGGCCGTCAAGAGAGTACTACGTGATCATTACGAAGGGACAGACCTTTACGAAGCCGAGACGCAGGCAGCCTGCTCGCATGATCGTACATATAGCTCGATATGCCGGGACAATACCCGGACTTCTTTTGTGGTCCAATTGCGCCGGGACATTTCGCCGGATCTGGGTATCACCTACTGGGTCTGCCTCGGGTCTCCGTGCACTTCGTTCTACCTGCCGTACTATTTTGGTATTGACAAATTCCCGGCTGGTTATGCCGGTTTTCCAGAGACGCCCGATGAAGAGATGTTTGACCGAAAGCTAAGTGCCCCATTTGTTGCTGATGCCGGTCAAGCGTTCTGGACTTTCAGCAATTTCCACTATCATATTGATAATGACTTTCACGATCGGAAGGCCACGATTCAAGAGAGGATCAGCGCTTTGGAAGGGCGTGCCCATGATATGCAGGCGGGTTTCGAATCTGAACTGCGCCAGTTGTATGCTACTGACAGGGTGGCTGTGAAGGACAGATTATGCGAGCATTCCGCGTCTCTTTATCGGGCTGCTATTGACGCTATGGCCGAGGTAATGGCAGAGGAGTAGTTCGCCTGAACTAACATCCGCATCGAGAGCCGGTGATTGGCAACGCTGTTACCTGTGTTCCGGTACATACATTTTTTGTCCCCATCATGAATGGTGGGCCAGCCGGCCTTCCGTGCTACAGATTGTCCGCTTCTTCTGCCGGGCTGATCCGGAGTAGAACCCTGATTTGACTAGCCTTCTCAATGTTTTCGACTGCATCACCGCTGTGAACAGCGTTTGATAACCCAATGAGCTTCTTAGACGCTTCCTTAACACTTCGCTGCTTCGGAACCAGACGTAAGAATGCCCATAAAGGGTACCACACAACAGCATATCGCCTCGCCCTCAACTGTGTTGCTTTCGCACGGAGCGCCGCAGAGGCCTCCACTTCGTCTGTTGGACTACCACCGGGACTTGCATAGAACGGCGCGTGGAAGGCAAGAACATCTTCAATCTCACCGACCAAGGACCGCAGACGGTGTACGGGATCAATGATTAACTTCTCGAAAACACGACCGAGAGCCAGAATAAGGACACCTCCCGCAACCGTGAGGACGAATGTTAGAACAGGGTCAGACATGCTCTGCCTCCAACTTACGTTGTATCATGCTACGCTCCACAGACTACAGTATCGGTACAGGCGGCTTGTGTCAATCACTATTCCGTATACACCAAAAAACCCCTCAATCATTTCTGACTGAGGGGTTTTCATTTATAACCCGGCAGCTTTCTACTCTCCCACACCCTCTCAGGTGCAGTACCATCGACGTTGACGGGCTTAACTTCTGTGTTCGGAATGGGAACAGGTGTGGCCCCGCCGCTATAACCACCGGGAATCTTCACATAGTAACTTTCTTGTCGGCAACAGTCGCCTTTTGTCCCCACCATAAATGGTGGGCCACCCGGCAACTATCGCCGCTCCTGCGGTCGCAGATAGCGAACCGCCGGGTCGTCGGCCTTTTGCCATACGCTTTGGTATTGCCCAACAGGCTGCGCGAGCGCATCCCGAGGATGCGTGCTGCAGAAACTTTAATCGATTAAGCCGCACGGCCGATTAGTATCACTTGGCTGAATGCATTACTGCACTTACACCTATGACCTATCAACCTGGTCATCTTCCAGGGGCCTTCAGAGACATAAGTCTGGGAAATCTAATCTTGGATTGGGCTTGGCACTTATATGCTTTCAGCGCTTATCCCTTCCCAACGCAGCTACCCTGCGATGCGGCTGGCGCCACAACAGGTGCACCGGCGGTTGGTTCGACCCGGTCCTCTCGTACTAAGGTCGACTTTCCTCAGATTTCCTGCGCCCGTATCAGATAGGGACCGAACTGTCTCACGACGTTCTAAACCCAGCTCACGTACCACTTTAATCGGCGAACAGCCGAACCCTTGGGACCTTCT
>CBFDBU010000053.1:0-3522 GCA_965603125.1 uncultured bacterium
AACCAAACAACCATCCCAGACAAGCAAATATCATGGGTTTTTGGAAAGTCCCGCACGCGGGAATCCATCCGTTAAACAATCCGCTCATAGAGGTCATCCCAATCAGGATTCTTCTCCTCGATCAACCGAATCTTCCAGGCCCGCCTCCATTTCTTGATCTGTTTTTCCCCAGTGATGGCGCTGCGAACATCGTCATGGACTTCATAATAGACTAGGCGATGAACCTTGTACCTCTTGGTGAATCCCTCAACGCTTCCTGTCTTGTGCTGGTAGACTCGGCCTACAAGGTCACTCGTCACACCAACGTAAAGCGTACCTTGCCGTTGGCTCGCCATTATGTAGACGTAGTATTGTGACATCTTGTCGGATAGACCCCCGCCTTCGAGCTTGTTGAAAAACGTACCCCAAGCGGTGGCGTCGGGTGTCCCTGCCCGACGCCTCTATGGATTCGTGCTACTGCCGGGCAGAGACGCCCGGCAGCACAAGTATCAATGCTTCGGTGGCCGGTCGCTGTGGCTTTTTCAACAGGCCCCTTCGCGGGGGTGACAGTATTCGGGGGTGACAGAGACCTAGGCCGTTGGATAAATGATCTTTATTTCCACAGGCATATTTTCCCTCACCCCTTTGCTCGTGAGTATCTCGCGCAGCGCATCAAAATCCATTTCCACAAATGGTTGACCTGCTTCAGTATCGAACTTGTACGAGTTGAAGTCAGCATATGTCACTAAGTCTTTCTTCCTACGACCGGAGCGAACAACTGGATAGGTAACCTTCACCTTGAGTTGCCCTGGATCCAGCGGTTCCTTCTTGAGGTCGTAGATAAAGCGGCTACAGCTCGCCTTGATTTCTTTGAACAAATAATCATACTTTTCAGTCTCCCACTTCACGCTTACCAACGGCTTCTTGTAAGAAGGGGCTATTCTTGTATTTTGCGTCGTGTAGAATATGGGCATTGGTTTATGTTCCGCAATTCCTTTGACGAATACTGATTCCCTGGCAAATAGCTTTCTTGTTGAGGGATGAAGTAAATCAACGCCGAATCCCTCATCAAATACGATACCGGAAGGCCTGGCAATGTCCATCAACCTGGAGGCCACGTTGAGAACGGTACCGGAGTAGTCCAGGATCGTTTTGCCGACGACAATCTTCGTGACAGGACCACGACACAAGCCTATGCCTATCTTATCCGGCACAGGGAAGTTGATCATTGGATCATTCTTGCAGATTCTGCTGAACTTCTTGTGCAGGGCGAGGCACCATTTCACCGTATCCCGTGCATGGTCTTTCAGCGTCCACTCATCGTATGGTATGATAACCAATAGACCGTCTCCGGCGGGCTTGTAGTACGACGTATCAGGGACATACTCGTCAATAATTGTCATGTAAACGCGTTTGATGAACATGGCAGTATCTGGTGATTCGACTTTCTTGCCGAACTCCGTAAAACCACGGACGTCTATATTTGCGGCTATCACATACTCCGACTCCCCCGTAGCCTTTTCGAGCAGTTTGCGGAATGTTCTATGCATACTTGCACCCTTTCTCCTATTGGTCTATCCGGCTCACCGAGCCCGATAGAAAGGTAGGTCTTACCCCCAACGCACACAAGCGAAAACACGATATTGCGCATGCTCCGCAGCCGCTGTCCTACTCGGCTGGGAGCAGGTCGGGCTCACTATGCAACAGCATGTCAAGGTATCCCATTCCGCGGGAGCCGAAATAGGCCTCCGGGGCGGAGTAGAGCTTGTCCTTGAGTGCTCGATCGAGCGAGACAAAGCGGTACCCGGCGGCCTCGATCTCCGTTAAGAGATCGTCCAGCACCAGTGAGTTCAGGACGTTTGCCCTCAACAGCAGAATCTGCCGGCAGGGTCGCTTGAGAATCTCTAACGCCAGCAGCTCGCAGCGATCCAGTTCTTCAAGGACATGCGCGATATACTCCGTGGCCAGCCGGTCGAACTCCGTCGAGTCGGGCCGGCGCAGCTTCTCCAGCGAGAGGTTGTACAGGTAGTCTTCGACTACCACTGTCGCGTGAGCCACGACAAATTCCCCGGTCGCCAACATGCGGCCCACCTCGCGTTTGGTCTCGACGGTCTTCCCGTAGTGGAGGAACGGGTAGCGGAAGTACCGAGTTGTCTGGCCAAACCCGGTCAACATCGGTCTTAGAGCCTCCTCCCCGGCCACAATATCGTTGATGAAAGCCGCTGCTGACAGCTCTTGCAGGTCCTGGTTGGAATAGGTCAGGTTGCCTAAAATATGACCTTCGTTCAACCACGAGCCGAGAAGATCATAGCTGTCCCCGATATTGCCGCCCACTACGAAGCCGGCCGCTTTCACTTCGTGCTTTTTGAGGGCCGCAAGCAGGCGCTCAGTGACCGCTGAGCGGTCGGCCTTCTGGAAAGCTAACGCCACGGGTAGCTCGTCGAAGGTCACACAGATTTCTCCGGCAGGCTCTTTCTTCTTGTCGGCCTTCGCTTTGTCCGAGGCCCGGACAGGCGACGAGATCAGCAGACCGGCGCACAGCAGGGTGATCGCGGCCAGGAGCCACGCGAGGCGGCCCAGCGCCGGTCGTGAATGGATAGTGTCAGGTCCAATGCTCATCTGTGGCTTGTCTCAAATGTCGTGTGGCGGGACGGCCAAGGCTGGACACGTCCTGCAACTCCGACCCTCACACGCTCGTTTGGCCTGCAAACCGTAGGATTACAGACCTCACACAGAAGTCCCGGTAACATGAAGTTGGCCTCAAAGCAACTAAAAGATATCCGTTGGGTGCTGCTGCGGTCGCCCGCATCCGCGCGGAGCGCTCGCAATGCGTTATCGCGCACCGTGTTACCCGGAAAGGCGGCAACTCCCGTAACTTTTTCCCAATGAGGGCTTTCATTCCGCTCCCGTTTTCACTATATTGTAGCAGGGTAAACAGACAAAGTGTGTGTAGAACTTTGCGTGGGGATCGAGAGTAAGGAAATGACAGGGAATCATGAGTAAGAAAGTAATCATTGCCGCCAACAACATGATCTTCACCTCCAAGATCATGACTTATCTCGATGGCATGGAAGCCGAGGGGATAAAAGCGATCCGTTCGGACGACATCTTCTCCAAGGCGCAGGAACTGAGTCCGGATCTGATCATCATTGACCTGAACCTCAACGGCATTGAGGCGCCTTCGCTGATCAATAAGCTTCGTTCGTACGGGAATACCGAGTCAATACCGATTGTATGCTATTCGCCCGCGGCTCTGAAAGACCAGATGAAGGCGGCCAGGACAGCGGGAGCCACGGAAGTAGTCCCGAATTCGAGAATGACCTCCCGCCTGACCGGGATTCTCGGGAAGTATATCGAGAACTGATTTCTGCGCCTGGCGGCTCAGCCTGAAGCAAGATCGTCCAGTTTGCCATTAGTTGCATATTCCGAGCCATTGCGCCACCTGATTCCGAGGGATTCCGCCACCCGATTCCGATTGATCGCGCCACCCCCGGAGCAAAAGCTGACGCGGGATAGTCACTAACGTGGCATGTCACTTATCTT
>CBFDBU010000054.1:0-2138 GCA_965603125.1 uncultured bacterium
GACAAACCGCCCAAAACTCTACTTATGAATTGTCTACTTGACAGGGAAGCTTACGCCCTCTGAAAAGCACTTCTCCCCAGCCTCCCGGTTCAACCTGCAAGTACGTTCATTAGGGTGTCTTTGGTCAGTATGTCAGCCTCGTCGGGTAACAGGGTTGCCTCATGTATCCTCTTTGCGGCGCCGGCGTCTGGAATATCGTCAGTCGGTCGGCGAGGATATGCCCGGAAATGGCTCCAAGAAGATTGGCGAGAGCAAAAGGCCGGATCTTTTGAGGATGGAGATTGCGCGCTCGATGACGTAATTCTTGACCATTCAGGGAGATTTTTGCATGTTCAAAATACTGAGAGGGACCAACATTGTTATTGAAACCTTTAATATGGGAAATCTCAGTTGACATGTACGCAAAAATGTCGCGCACACAGATCACAAACGAAAGGTGATGCAATGATCAGAGTCACGCGTAGTCTGGCAGTTCTCTGCCTTATCGCCGTCCCATCGACGGCGCTCTGGGCGCAAACCGATACGGTGAAATACGTTCCCAGGTACTATGACTCGATCCTCGAACAGATGGAGGACGAGGAAGATTCACTAAAGGAAGTACGGGACAGCATTACCGAAGAAATCCAGGACCGGCAGGAAGATCAGGAGGAAATCGACAAGGAGAACAAAAGGTCGCTCCGGTTTGATTTCGGCCATATCGCCAAACCGGAATCACCGGAGTCCTTCGCGTCGGAGTTTCACTTCCCCCCAGTGGCCCAGTATCGAACCGGCACCTGTTGGAGTTTCTCCGCCACTTCGTTTTTCGAGTCGGAAGTCGCCCGGTTGACGGGCCGAAGGATCAAGCTCTCGGAGATGCACACGGTTTACTATGAGTGGGTCGAAAAGGCTCGGTACTATATCCGGGAACGCGGCAATTCCTCATTGACGCAGGGTTCCGAAACAAACGCCGTCATGCGCATGATGAAATGGTACGGGATGGTGCCGTATGACCTATATCCGGGTCTGGTGGGCGATCAGCAGCGATATGATCATTCCACCATGTCACGCGAGATCAGGAATTACCTCGGCTTTGTGAAAGAAGACGATTACTGGGACGAGGAGCAGGCCCTGCGCCAGGTGATGGTGATTCTCAACACGTATCTCGGTCAGCCGCCGGAGACCTTTGAATTCGAAGGCGCCACGATAACGCCGATAGAGTTCACGGAGAACATCCTCAAGCTCAATCCGGATGATTATCTCTGTTTCATGTCCACCCTCGCGTTTCCGTTCTATACGCAGGGTCCCTTCGAGGTCCACGACAACTGGTGGCACGACAGCAGCTATTACAACCTCCCGCTGGATGAGTGGTATCAGGTGATCAGGGATGCCATCAGGGCAGGTTATACGCTGACGATCGGCGGCGACGTCTCGGAACCGGGTCACCACGGGTTCGAAGACGCCGCCATCGTACCGGATTTCGACATCCCGCAGTCATATATCAACCAGCACTCCCGTGAGTACCGGTTCTACAACGAGTCAACCGGCGATGATCACGGCCTGCATCTGGTAGGCTACCTGGAGCTGAACGGTCGGGACTGGTATCTCATCAAGGATTCGGGAAGAAGCGGACATTGGGGCGAGTTCAAGGGATACTACTTCTATCGCGACGACTACATCCGGCTCAAGACGCTGACCTTCACCGTTCACAAGGACGCGGTATCGGATATCCTGAAGAAGTTCGACGCTGATTTGTGAGCGTGGCGGTACGCCGCCTGGTGCACCGCGTAGGAAGTTGAAGGTCGAAACCCCTGGGTTTCGACAGCGGCGTTCCTAAAACAAACTGACACGCCTTGTCAGTGAGCCACCGTATCTTGGGAACATGAACAGGCAAGGAGACTGTATTAAGACGCTTGACAATCAGGGACGACTTAGTATAGTCTGACAGAGTTGATGTGACAACCCAAATGGGAAGGGGAAAACAATGCGTTTGTGCCCAACGCAGCCTCCCGGTTTATTGTTGGTGGCCTTTGCTCTCATTGTGCTTCTGTCCGGATGTGCAGCAAGCTTAGAACCCCTCGCCCCCCAACTTGAGCCAATTCCCGTCTGGACTTCCCCCGAAAAAGTGGACACCCAGTTAAGTTAGGGTAGCCGTCCGTTCG